>DAOUJD010000088.1:0-5849 GCA_034423115.1 Dehalococcoidia bacterium
GTTGACACCTTTCGCCGGTTCAACCAGGAACCGAACAACTACAGCTATTGGGACCAGATGACTCGGGCGCGGGAACGGAACGTGGGCTGGCGCATCGACTACTTCTTCACCGACGACGATTTCGCCTCCAACCTGACCGACGGCTTCATACTGCCCGATGTGATGGGATCCGATCACTGCCCCGTCGGCATCGAAATTTCCTGAGCTTTCCTATCGGGCTGTTGGCGGGCACCGCCGCAGGGAGCGACAAGGGCTACATGGTGAGGGCTGGTCGAGCCCGGGGCGTCGGGTTCGGAGAGCGGCGAACCGATTGATCCGGCTGCGGGGGCCGTTCCCGGCCAGGACGCGTTGTCAGCGGGTTTGGGGCCATATCCATGCCTCGGCTCACAACACTTTCGGCTCCAACTGCGCCCACCGCTCCAGGTTGCAGGTGTAGAGGTATTCGCCTCCGCCCGGAACCGATCTCGCCACGTTCCGCGAAACTGCGTTGGTGACTTGACGCCCGGTTGGGCCGGCATGAATTCATGCGGATGCTCCGGCTCACGCAGGATTTCTCCCAACGGGAGGTCCACAACCCGCGAGTCTATCTGTGTTCTGGACGCGGCCTGCTTTGACGCCGCCAAGCACCCGCTGCTGTACCGCATAGAGGGCACCCGCCCCATCTCGGTATAGTTCTATCCCCACCGGCTCGGGTCAGTGTACGGGCCGCTCGCGCCGTAGACTACCTGCTCCGCTTCGCCGAAATGGAGGTCACCGACCGCCAACGGCGCATACTGCCGTGCCGGGCCCGCGCCGCACGCTTTCCAGTCCCCAAGAGACTGGACATCTTTTTGGCTGCGCACTTGACAGTTGCCGAATCGCCGGCAATTTGGCATTCAGGTAAGCGGCGTGCAGCCGTGTTCCAGAGCACTCTGCGGGCGCCGAATCATTGCGGGACCGAAATCCGCGGCTCCCAACGCGCACACCAATCAAAGGCTCACCACCAGGAGGCCGGAATCTCGGCGTCAATCGAAACGCCATGAACGTCTACCGCAGCCGGCGATATGCAAACCGCGCTCGGAACTTATCCGGCAGCATCAAGTTTGCGGATGTGGGCACGGTCATGTCGTACAAAGCGACCGAGACCGTGAACTGCCACAAGTGACAAATCCGGCCAATAAGGCCGGATGGAATACTCAAACCCAAAGATTTTGGTACCCCTAAGTGTACCGTATTGCGAACTTTCCGGTGGGAGGTAGCATTTTGAGGGACCGTCCAGTCGCACCGCCGATTTTAACGCAACCCAACCCAGGCGTCCAACCTTGGCGGAAGCGAGGGTTGGGCAAAACTCTTGGCTGAGGCTAACGAACCGATGGCGATGACGCCCCTTCTTTGCGAGGGTCGCAGACGGTCTTGCTCTCCAAGCCTCCGCCGAGGCCGCTATCAGATGGGCCGTAAGCCTCTTCGATGGCAAGAATATCGGGCCGTTGCGCCAAAGCCGCCAAATACTGGGTCGGAACACACAAAGCATCTTCCGTCTCCCAGAAATCAATCTTCTCCAACCAGTCGTCCAGCGTCAGGTCGGTCTCGATGTCAGGATAGACCCCAATCCTAATGGCTACGCCTTCCGGGAGTTCTTTTCCCGCCGAATGTTGAAATATGAGGCCCCACAAATTGGGGTCAATACGTTGCAACCTTGGACCGAGTTCGATGATTTCGGGTTCGGGCGTCGGCGTGAACTCGGAGGGGGGTGGCGCGGGTGCATCCGTCAAAGCACATGCCAATATCAAGAGACCAGCCAGCAGCAAGCAAAGGCGCAGTATTCCCCTCAGTGAATCAGGTTTCAGCCGGGCTCCTCTTTGAATATGGCCGACCATCCCATGCGGATTCGAGCACTGATACGACGTAACCGACGGCACCGGTATCGTTGGGGTCTACATAGCACCAGCCTTTCCTTTCCTCCATTTATTTCTTTGAACAACTGCTTGGGGTCGGAAAAAGGTTGATGGGCTTGAACGTTAAACATGCCGGATTGGTTGAATCGCACATAGCCAAAATAATTTGAGCCAGGTTTCCTTAGAGCGTAACCACAGTTGCTACTTTTCCATTCCGGCTCAACCGGACGGCCAATCAGGGAAACCAGGGAAAAGATTTCAAATGGCGCCTGCCGTTGCACTGCGTTCATGCCTTTATCCATCTTTCAAGCTTTCTAGTCAGCATCCGCCGAAATGATAAACCGTTTTCAATGTGATTCTCACTTAGCTACCTGTACGAAATCCGGGTCCACCTCAGACCTCCGGACCGTTCTCCCTCAGGTTGGCGATGTACTCCGCCCCGGTTCTGGCTGGCATGGCACGACTCCTGTGTCTGTCTGCCTTGTGGTTTCCGGAATGGAATCACGCTGTTCTTGGGGCGTCATTGTCTGCCGGTTCCACAGGCTCACCATTTCATCGCGAGCCTGTCGAATTCATCCTGAGCTTGTCGAAGGAAAGGGCATTGCAGCGACTCGCGGGGTGGAATTCAGGGCAATCATTCAATCACAGAAATCACGGTTCAGACTATGATACGATTCGGCCGTGTTGCGACAGTCTCACCATTTTATTCTGAACATGTCGAAGGAGTACGAAAGATGTATGTGATCATCGCGCCCATTCAGATCAAGCCGGGCTGCAAGCAGCAGTTCATGGACGCCATTATCCCAGATGCCATCGGTTCGGTGAACGATGAGCCCGGGTGCCGACGCTTCGACGTCATCCAGGACGCCGGCGACGAGAACCGCATCTGGCTCTATGAAGTCTACGACGACGAGGCGGCCTTCCAAGCCCACACCCAGGCGCCCCACTTCATCAAGTTCCGCGACGCCACCGCCGACATCCGCGTCGAGGGCATCCAGGGTGCGGCCCGCGGCAGCACCAACGTCTGGCCAACCGACGCCGAGTGGAAGTAGGAGAAGTGCCATGTACGTCATCATCGCCCCCATTCAGATCAAGGAAGGCTGCAAGGACGAATTCGTCAAGGCGTTGCTGCCCAACGCTCAAGCGGCCGCCAACACCGAACCTGGCTGCCTGCGCTTCGACGTGATTCAGGACGCCGGTGACCCCAACCGGCTCTGGGTCTACGAAATCTACGTCGACGAGGACGCTTTCAAGGCCCACCAGGCGTCCGAACACTATCTCAAGGCGATCGAGACCATGGGCCCCATGCGGGCCGACCCGGTGCTGCAGGGCGCGGCCCGGGGCAGTACCAACGTCTGGCCCACTGACGCCGAGTGGAAGTAACTTTTGCTCCCTATCCCCCTGGGAGAGGACCCGTTAATTAATATCCCCTTTCCCCCAGAGAGAGGGTTAGGATGAGGGTGAGAATGGCTAAAACGATTCTGCAGAGCAGCGAAGTCGCGACTCCCGCCGGCATCATGTCCCAGGGAGTAGCCGTCCCGGCCGGCCGGATGGTGTTCGCCTCCGGGCAGGTGGCCCGCGGAGTTGACGGCCAGCTTGTGGGCCGCGGCGACATCCGCGCCCAGACCCGCAAGGTCCTGGAGAATACGCAGGCGGTGCTGGCCGAGGCTGGCGCCACGCTGGACGACGTGGTGAAGGTGACCGTGTTTGTGACCAACATTACGGAGCACTTCTCCGCCATTCACGAGGTGCGCGCCGAGTTCTTCAAATCGGACTACCCGGCCAGCACTTTGGTCGAGATCAGCCGCCTCGTCGACCCCGACATGCTTATTGAAATCGAAGCGATTGCCGTCGTCCAGTAGCCCGGCTCGCGACCGAAACGCAGGGGCAGGTTTCAAACCAGCCCCCCGGTGCTAACGACCTTAATCCAAGCGCTATCGGGAGCCACGGTAATAGTGTGGCGGCGCACAGCCGTGCGCGCCGCTTCAGTTGACGAGTGTCTCCGAGGCGTAGCGGCTCTGCGCTGCGGCCACGCCGCCCGGCACCAGATCGGCTTCCCACGGGCCGGGGAAGTTGCTCTGCGGCCGGCCCCCGCTCATGAACAGGTTTTCCTGCCGGTGCCACTCCTCTCGCGGCTTCTCGTAGTAGACCTCGGTGCCGTTGCCATCCGGGTCCTTGATGTATATGCCCAGCGACAGGCCATGGTTCGACACCCGTTGGATGGGCCAGTTCTTTTCCTTCAGGTTGTTATAGAAGTCGGACAGGTCCTCCAGACTGGCCATGCGCCAGGCCATGCGGTTCAGGCCCGCCGTTAATGGATAGTATGCCCTTCCACTGTGCCATGATCCCAAAACTGGCGCAGCCAAAGTACAGTGCCGCTGAACATCACTGTATGCCCGGTTATAGAATTGATCCTATTGGCAGTGGCTCTATTATACCGCTACCGTTTCCCTCCGTCTGGGGATCCTCGCCGCGAACGAGGGCAAGGTATTCCAAAAGGTGAAAGAACCATCATCAAACCCCTGGCCGTCTGTCAAAGGCTTTCTTATTGTGTCCATCCGCCGATTGTCCCGGTAGACGCTGAAGCGATGTGAAGACGCCAAGGGGTCCGAGCCATCACTCCGCCGCTTCCGCCGTCTCGCCCCTGGGCACCCAATAGCCCAACCGGGGCTCGTTGAAGACGTAGGTGGGGTGTTCGGCGTCGTCGCCCAGCCGGCGGCGCAGCCTGACCACAACGGCGCGCATGGGCCGCAGGTCGCCGCCGCTCTTCTTGTCCCAGACCCGTTCCAGCAGGCGCTCGTAGGTCAACACCTGCCCGGCATTGGCCGCCAGCTCGGCCAGCAGCCGGTACTCCAGGGAAACCAGGGGCGCCGGCTGTCCGCCCAGGGTCACCCGTCGCTGGGCAAAGTCAACGGTCAAGTCTCCATACACATAGGGTTCCAACGGCGTGGACACCTCTCGCCGGCGCAGGGCTGCCCGAATCCGGGCCGTGATCTCCGTGGGCGAGAAGGTCTTGACCACGTAGTCCGCGGCCCCGTGGTCGAAAGCCCTGGCGATGAGGTCCTCCCGCCCGTAGGCGGAGATGAAGATCACCGGCACGTCCTCTATTTCCAGGATGGCCTGCATCAGCTCAATGCCATCGCCGTCGGGCAGCATCAGGTCCAGCAGGACCAGCCGGGGCCGCTCCTCCTCCATGAGGCGCAGGGCCTCCTCCGGGTCCCCGGTCACCACCGGTTGATAACCCGCCCCGGCCAGAGCATCGCGGACGTAGCGCAGTGCCTGGGGGTCGTCGTCCACCGCCAGCACCCGCACAGTTTCCGCCGTTTCCCCGCGTTGCCGCCGCGATGAACGGGTCAACGCCGGGGCCGTCTCGCCGCTGCCGGTCTCCCCGACCGTGGGCATGGTGAAGGTGAAGCGGGCGCCCAGGCCCGGGCCGTCGCTCTCGGCGCGGATGCGGCCCCCGTGAGCCTCCACGATCCCTTTGCAGATGGCCAGACCCAGGCCGGTGTCCCCACCCGGCTCCCCGGACTGTTCCCCGGGCCGGCCCCCGGAGAACTTGCGGAACAGGTGGGGCAGTTGCTCCGCCGGAATGCCTCTGCCCGCGTCGGATACGGCCACCGCCACGTGCACGTCCTCCCGTACTGCGCTCACCCTGATGACCGAGCCCGGCAGGGAGTGGCGAGCCGCGTTGGTCAGCAGGTTGACCAGGACCTGGACGATGCGCCCCCGGTCCGCCATGACCAGCGGCAGGTCAGGCGCCACGTCGATTTCCAGGGGGTTCCCGCCCCCTTGTATATTGGAGAGAACCATCAGGCGATCAGGCGCGGCAGACTGTTTCGCCCCCGGGTTCCAGAAACCGATGCGTAGCTGGGTCGCCGCGCCGTTTCCTCACAGCAGCCTGTACAGTTGTTTGGGGCTCGACCCCGTATGAGCAAGGCCAGGCCGGTGAGGATGATGCCTGACCCATCAGGAGGT
>DAOUJD010000089.1:0-21499 GCA_034423115.1 Dehalococcoidia bacterium
GTAGGCGGACGCAAGGACGGCTTTTCCAATGGCAAGCAAGCTTACAGTTGCGGGGACTGCCGGCGACGCTACGTGCCGGACGGGGCGTATCGACGTCCTGGATCGGCGGTGAAAGAGCGAGGGATCGAGTTGTACTTGGAGGGCAATACCCTGAGTGGCATTGGTCGGGTGTTGGGGTACAGCGTGCCCGCGGTGCAAGGGTGGGTCAAAAAAAGGGACGGCAAGCCCTGAACCGTTTGCGGGAGCGAGGTGAGGAGCGTACCGCTGGGCGCGCTGGTCATCAGCCGGCGGTGGTGGTGTCCTGTGATGAGATGTGGACTTACCGAGGAGCCCGGCACGGTGCTAAACGTGAGGACTGGTGGATCTGGACGGCGGTAACGGCGGAGGCCGACGGCAGTCGGTGGGTGGACTTTGAGGTGGGAGACCGCAGCGAGGTTCCCTTTCTACGGTTGTACGCCCGGCTGCCCGAGGCGGGGCTGTACCGGAGCGACGCCTATGCGGTGTATCTGGGGTGGTTTCCGCCGGACCGGCACGTGGTGGGCAAGGGCACAGCGGTGAACTGGAACGAAGGGCTGCATTCGGTGTGGCGGGGCCAGTTGCGGCGGTTGATGCGTCGGACCAAGGGGTACACCAAGAGCATTGAGATGCTGGTGTATTCACTGGCGTTAGCGTGCTGGCGACGCTGGGCAAAATTCAATATCCCCGCACGTTAAGAATACCTCGACGGCGGTCTCCTTGACATTCACCGTGACAGTTGGCTACGATTTAGGTACCTAGAACTCGCCACATGGGTTGGGTTCAAGGGCGAGTGGGGATATAGCTCAACTGGGAGAGCGCGGCGTTCGCAATGCCGAGGTTGCGGGTTCGAGCCCCGCTATCTCCACCAATGTATTTGGCCTGCCCCTGTAGCTCAGTTGGACAGAGCGGCGGCGTCCTAAGTCGCGCGTCGGGGGTTCGAGTCCCTCCAGGGGTACCACCATATCCAATACTGCGAACTCCGCCGTTCAAGGCGATTTCAGCGGTTTCCGCTCCCCCTATGGGGCTGTCCTCCGGCGTGGGAATGGTGTAGATGATCGTCGCCCCGCCGGGCCGGACCAGCACCTCCTTGACGAAGGAACGCACGAAGGCTTTGGTCTCGGTGAGTTCGCTGGTCTTGAGAAACTCGCTCATGTCCTGGGCAAAGGCGGCGATTACGTCGGCGCTGTCCAGCAGTTCCCTTCTCTCCGCCAGCACGGCCCTGGCATCCTCGGCGGCGGCTTCCAGTTGGTCCCGGCGGTGGCGGTGTTCCAGGATGCGCTCGGAGGCGTCGGCCATGTCCAGATCGGTGCTCTCCACGAAGTGCCAGACGCGGTCCAGCTTCCGTTTCACCTCTTCAAGCTCGGCCTCGATGGTTTCCAGGTTCTGCCGCTGCTGGCGGGCCACGCCGTCCATCTCCTCGTCCAGCAGCTTCACCAGGTCACGGATGTTAGACTCGGTGAGAATGTTCTCCCTGATGTTGGAGATGATGGTGTCCTCGAATGATCTGGCGTTGAGCCTGGGGGTGTGGCAGGTCCCGCTGCCGAGTTTGAGGATGGACTGGCAGACGTAGTAGGTGTACCTGCCGCCCTTGGCTTCGGAGGGGGTGAGGGCCTTGCCGCAGGTCTCGCACTTGGCAAGGTCGCTGAGCAGGTAGGGACTGGCGGCGCGGCGGGGGTGGGTGATGGACGGGGCGCGGGCTTCCAGGAGCTTCCTTACTCGTTGGAACTCTTGGTATGAGACTATAGCGGGGAAGGCGTTCTCCACCCGCACCGGCTCCTGGCCGTCCTTGGCATTGGTTCCCCAAACCAAAGTGCCGGTGTAGGCTTCGTTGGTGAGGAGCTTGTGGACGGTGGTCTTGCTCCACCGCTTTCCGCTGGAGGAGGGGATGCCCTCGGCGTTCAGGGTCTTGGGGATGTCCAGGGAGGTCTTCCCCTGGAGGGCGAGGTTGAAGATGCGCCTGACCACGGCGTCGCGGGGTGGGTTGAGTTCCAGCCTGGGACGTTTCTTGGCCCCGTCCTGAACGTAGACCCGCTGGTAGCCGTAGGGGGCGTTGGTGGTCATCCAGAAGCCCCGGGAGGCGGCTTCGCGCATCCCCCGCGTCACCTCCTGGGCCAAGTTCTCCGAGTAGAATTCGTCCACGCTCTCTATGATGGCCTCCATGAGCTTGCCGGTGGGTGAGTCGTCGGCGTGCTCGGTGATGGAGACGACCCGGATTCCCTTGCGCCGCAGCATGGACTTGAAGGCGACGGCGTGCTCGCGCTTGCGGGTGAAGCGTGAGAATTTCCAGACAAGAATCTCACGGAAAGGGGCTTCGGTCTTGGATGCCTCGTCCAGCATCTTGCGGAACTGTGGGCGGTCGGCGACGCGCCCGCTCTCGGCCTCGTCGATGTATTCGCGAGCCACCAAGTAACCGTTGCGCTGGGGCGTAATCTCGCAAAGCCCGCAGTTGGGCGGCCACGGAGAGGTCCATGTCCTGGCGGTCGCTGGAGACGCGGGCGTAAAGGGCCGCCGGTGTCATTTCGGTCAAGTTACTCATTTGTTCCGTCTCCTTGCTGGGACCTGTGGCGGGAGCGCAGCCGTTCCAGGCGTTGCTCACGGCGCAGTTCACGGTCTTCCATGTAGAGCCGCAGAGCCTCGCGCACCAGTTCGCTCATGTCCCGGCCCTCCGCATCCTTTACCCGCTGCACCTCTTCGAACATATCCGGAGGCAGCGAGAACGTGATGGTCCTGGATTTGCGTCGTGGCGGCATCGTCTCTTTTTTTGCCTGCTATACTAATAGATTGTCTTACCATTATTATCAGCACTCCCGACCGGTTCGTCAAGGCGCGGCCAGCACCGCATCCAGGCTGGCGGGCGGTCTCCTCGTGGCTGAAACCCGGTTTCGGGTAATGGACTGTGGGCATGTCATCGCTCCGGTGGGTCGCCGTTGCTTTCTCCGGCAAGTTGCGCAATATCGCCAAGTGTGTCCGGGCGCCAAGGGTTACCGTCATGCGAAAGCATAGTCAGGTTCCAGTACGTCCGGGTTGCGCCAGGCCCTGCCTAGCGGTCCCGTCTCTTCCACCATCTCCCGATGGGACACCCACAGCGGAACCTCCACCCGCGTTCGCTCCATCTCCCGCCGCGCCACCCCCAGGAAGTTGGCCTCCGCCAGCTCGTCGTCGAACACGATCAACACCAGCGGCCACGCCCCATGATCATGCACGGGACGCTGCGAGGAACAGTAGCGCAGGTACGGCGCCAGCCGCGCCGCCATCGTCCCGGGCCGCACCGCCCTTCTCTCTCACTCTAGGAAGAAGGGCGCCTTCTCGTCCTCTCTACTCAACATCCCGAAGGCGTCGGGGTGGATGGACCTCAGCCGGTCCCGGTGCCGAAAGTGCCGGGGCGCCCGGTGCGGCGGGTCGTACTGCAACGCCCGGTAGCCTCGCTGCCCGGCTTGGCTGGACAACCGGGCCAGGAACCGGTGCACCGCATCGGTGTGCTCCATGTTCCGAGCCAGCAGACGGCTCCTCCCCCCCGACACCCCACGCCACCACTCCGGCTCGCCCGCATCACCCGCATCACCCGCATCATCCGCATCATCCGTTGCCGCCACGCTCCACTGCCGTCGCATCCGGCCCACCGAGGTTCGATCCCGGCGGGCCAGCGCCGCCAACCCCCAATCCGACAATCCCAGGCGTCGACGGCGACCCACCACGATGCGCTCCACCAGCCGGCCGTCCACCAGGCGGGCCAACAGCTGGGACACCCGCATCTTCGATACCCCAGCAGACCCTGCAACTCCCCGGCCGTGATCCAGGGCCAGTCGGCCAGCAGGTCCATCACCCGCCTCTCCGGGCCTCAGCATCGCCGGCAGCAGATGATCCGGCCCCCACAGCCCGGTCTCGGGCACCTCGATGCCTTCGGGATACCTGATCTCCGCCAGCGGCGGCTCCACCGGCGTCCCGCCCCGCCAGACGCCGCGCTTCAGCACGTCCGGCAGTCCCAGCCACGCCGCGCCCGGCGGCGCCAGCCAGATGGGGTCTTCAGGCGCGGCCTGGACCGTGTCGGACTCCAGCGCCACCAAGGCCAAACCGGGAAACTCGGCCATCAGCCGCCGGGTGTGGCGAGCACGCACCTCGTCGGGCGCCAGCGTAAGCACAGTCTGGGGCCCACCTTCCTCCCGCAGCCGCCAGGTCCGTTTGGAGAACCCGGTGCGCTCCGTCGTGGCCCCCTGGCGCAGGATGCCCACCGTCCGGTCTCCCGGCAGGCGCAGGGCCGCGTCCAAAGCCCGGCTCCGGTACCAATCCATGCCGGCCAACCCGCCGGCGGCTATCGCCACATTGGCGGCCAGCCACTCCACTCCCTTGCGGGTCAAGTGGTACCGCCGCGTCGGCGCCAGGAGCGAGCTGCCGTGTTTCACCCAGGCCACCACGCCCAACTCCTCCAGGTCCGCGATCTCCTCGTACACCCGCTGGTTGGCCTCCCCGGCCACCTGGGACAGCTCGATGCGGTCCAGGAAGGGCATGGCCCCAAGCAACCTCAAAAGCCGCACGTCCCGGTCCCTGCTGTTCGTAATGTCGTCCTCCCCGGCGACCGGCCGATCGCGCCCGCGGCGCCCTGGTCTGGTTTGCTGGCGGTTGCCGTTTCCAGTTTCCGCGAGACCGCCGGATTGGGACAAGGGCCAACTGTCACCAATCGCGCCGCCGTCGGGGTCGTCGCGCACCCTGTTGCGCCGGTTCCCAGGTCAAGGCCATTTCCCGACCCACCCCCTGCGGCGGCGTAGTACAGGGAAAAGGGAAATTGCGAAAATACAATCGGCGGCTTTTTCCTGCGGGATTTCCGTTGCTCCGGCCCCCTACCGGACGGTCGCAGCGAACAGTTGGGTTTAGCCGGTGTCCCGAACTGCAATTGCCATCCCAAGTACTGGGAATTGCAAAACTGCAAGTGGATGGGAACCGGGTGATGGTCGGTTATCGTGCGGGCGGCAGGTGGGTGACGGGGGCCAGGGAAGGGCAGGGGCGGCGGCAGATGGGTGAGTTGGCGGACCGGGTGGCCTCCGGTGGGGGACTCGGCGTGAACCGCCATGCGCCGGTGGCGTTCCGGGCTTACGGTGGGACCGGCGACGACAGCCTCGATCTGCCCGGCCAGGACGCAGTTGACGCGATGGGCGAGTTCAGCGACGAAGATCAGGTATCCATGGGCTGCGGTGGGCGGGATGGTCCGCTGGGCGGCAGTTGGCCGGACGGTGGCGTGCGCCTCTCGTCAATGCTGCTGGCGGCGCGGATGCCCTATATGGGGTAACGCGCGCGTCACCCCATATAGGGCGTGGGATTTGGGCGGGCTGGTGTGGTGTCATACCCGTGTACAGGGATTGGATGCTGATTGCAAAAAGTCAATCGGCGTCCGGTCAAACGGGGAATCGGAGCGAAAAACCCCTATCGGACGGTGGCAGCGAACACTTTGGTTCCAGGGCAGCTTCCAACGCCGGCGGACAGTCCCGTGCGTGGCAATTGCAGAATTGCAATCGGTGAAATCGGGAGCGGGTTGATGGCGGCCGTTGGAGAGTTGCAGAAAGGCAATCGTGGAGGTCGAGAGCATGAGGGGAGATGAGCAATACCCGTCCAGCAGCCGGAGCGTGGCAAACCTGCGGGAGGTGCGTCTGCTGGCGTTGCTGCGGGACGTGGTGGCGGAACACGGGAAGGTCAAGGCGGCGCAGACCCTGGGGGTGAGCTTCCGCACCCTGTCGCGGGCCGAGGATACGGGTCGGTTGACGCCGCGCCTGGCCGATGTCTTGGAAAGCCACCTGGTCCAGGGGGGCGGGACGGCGGCGGCGCAGCAGCGGCGACAGGTGGCAGAGTTGACGGAACGGGTGGCTAGGGTGGAGCAGACGCTGGTGGAAGGGCTGACGGAACTTGGGAAGGAGCAGGCACGCTGGCAGGAGCAGGCAGACAAGCGGCTGGCGGCGTTGGAGGTGGCGGCGCTGGAGACGGCGGCGCCGGGGGTGGGTTCAAGCGCAGCGGGTGGCGGGCAGGCGGGAAGCGCGGCGCCGGGCGTAACCCGGTCCACAGCCTCCGCACCGGGCAATTCGGTTCCGGAGGCAAGGCCCGTGGTTGAACGGCCCCGGCGGACCTACTACGACGTGGTTACGGCTGATTCTGAACCCGGCGAGGATCTGGTGTACGGCGATGCGGCCACGGCGGTGATTGTTCAATGGCGGGAGGCCAGGGACGCGGTGGGAAAGACCAAAGACGCCCTGGACCGGCTGAACGCCCGGCAGCGATGGCTGGAGCTGGAGATCGAGTTGATTGAAGAGCACAAGTTGACCCTGCCCCCGACCACGTATCCCTGGGACTGGGGCGACCGGCGCCAGGAGGTGCGGCGGCGCAACGAGGCCCTGGACGAGGTGATCGTGGACCGCAAGATGCTCAGGCTGCGCCGCTTCCTCACCTTCGGTTTGTGGCGGAAATAGGACGGCGGGTTTGCCGACGAGAGCGTGATACGAACAGCCATTCGGTTGTAGCGAACGATTGGGATGGGAAGGCTCAAAAGGGCGGGTTTCGGGGTTCCCAGAACGGCGCTGGGCGTGAATAATTGAATGCGTTGTCTGGCTTTTTCCAGTGTTTCCGGCCCAGAAAACTGGAGGGTCCATCCCCGACCCGGACCGTTGTCCAGGGATCGAGCCCTGCTCTCCCTGCGGCGGTTCACGAGGATAAGCGCCCGCCCGCTGCGTGATGCGGAACCGGAGTTGAGCCCTGCTCCTCCGGCGTCCGAATCGATGCGGTGCACATTGTCTCAGCCTGGCTGCGCCTTTCGCCACCCCACTCCGGCGTTTCCCGTTGTTGCCCTGCCTTGGGCGCAGTGCGTCCGGCGCGGGGCCGTATTGCCCGTTACCCATCCCAACCCCATTCACGAAAACAAGGAGATACCTATGCCCATTGAGGAACGATTCACCCAACCCCACGCCGTCGCGGTGAAGATCGACGGCGTTATCAAGCAACGCCAGCCGGCTTGCATCGCGGTTGCCGGTCAGGGCGTCGGCGCGCTGCCGCCTTGGCGCTCCCCGCCCTAGCGTGCGGTGGGGAATGCCTCACGCTGACCTTGGGGCCTCCGGGCCTCGCAACACCATACCAAGCCAATAGGGCCGCTCTCCTCCGAGGGAGCGGCCCTTCCCTTTTGCCCCAAGCGGGCGCCAGCGGCCCAGGGCCGCCCGGACGACCTCAACTACACCCACCAGATCAAGCGGGGTCGTCTTCGGGCGGCCCCGCTTTCTGCCTTTCGGAGGAAGCGACATGACGGCCAACACCAACAACCCGACCACTACCCAGAATCCCACCGCCAAGACCACGACGCCATCCAGGAAGGCCACGGGCCAGCCCGAAAGCCAACTCCGCGCCGCCGCCCGCCGCCACGGCCTCACCATGCGGGAACTGGCGGAGCAGATGGGAGTGTCCTACTGCCACCTGTCCATGATCTCCACCGGGAAAGTGTCCTGGTCCCCGGCCATGCGGGAGAAGGTCATGACCATCCTGGGAGAGGTCCCGGGGCAGGGCGTGGTCTACCGCCAGCGTGGCTACGTCAGCGGCGAGAGCACCTACATCCGGGAACGGGCCCGGGAGATGGGCCTGAGCATGAACGAACTGGCGGAGCAGGCCGGAGTGTCCAGCCGCCATCTGTCCGACGTGTCCCGGGGACGCAGCAACATGGGGGTGAAGGTGCAGCAGCGGGTGGAGGCGTTGTTGCAGGCCCCGGCCCAGGCCGCGCCGGCACGCAAGCCCAGCGTTGACTGCCGCGCCCTGTGGGACCGCATGGATGCTCACGGCATCAGTCAGAACGAGGTCGCCCGGCGGGCCGGCATCAGCAAGGGGTACCTGTCGGACATCATTGCCGGCAAGCGCACCCCGTCGGGCGGCGTGCCGCGGCGGCTGCACGGGGCGCTGTTCACGCCGTCGCCCCAGGAACGGGTCATGCCGGTGGAACTGAAAGTGCTGGGGTGGAAGAAAGGCGGGCGCAACGGGATGGTGATCAAGGGCGCCGGCGGGCCCCGGACGGACGGCAAGGTCGGCGATGGGACCATCCGCGTCGGCGGCCGGGTGCCCTGGGGCGCCGAGGTGGAGTTCTCCTACACCACCGGCTACGACGGCCACGGTCGGGTGTCGGTGAACCGCCTGGTGGACGAACGGGGTTGCTCCGCCATGCTAAAGCAGCCGGGGGCGTCTGGCGATTAGCGCCACCGCTCCTTCCCTATGGGTCTGGGGCGTGATTGGCGTCCGGTTTGCCGGCATTGCAACGCGAGCAACCTGATGCCATGTTTGCGATGGTGTCCGGTCACCGCGATGAACTCGTTGAGGATCCGGCTCTTGTCCTTTTTGGAGGAGTTCTGGTAGCACTCTCTCAGCGTGACCTATAATTCTTGCTTTGCCATCCTGCTTACGCCTCCACCCACGTGGCTGCCTCCGCATTTTCGGTAACATTTCATTTGAGGCAACCACCTTCGTTGGGTAACGTTTTGGGTGAGGCAATGCGGTAGTTGTCGCCGGCCTCCTCCGGCATCGCGCCCAGTTGCTGCTGCGAGGGGAATAGCCCAGCCTGGCGTTTCTCTCTGAGCCGGTAGCTCTCACCCCGGATGTTCAGCACGTGGCTGTGGTGCAGCAGTCGGTCCAGCACCGCCGAGGCGATCATGCTGTCGCCGAGCAGTTCGCCCCACTCTCCGAAGCCCTTGTTGGAAGTCAGGATGATGCTAACCAGCTCGTACCGCGCTGAGACCAGGGTGAAGAAGGCGGTGGCCGACTCGCGGTCATAGGGCCAGATACCGAATTCGTCCACGACGAGCACCTTGGGGGGCCTGGTACACCCGCATCCGCCGGTTCAGGTTGTGCTCGGCTTGGCCTTCCGGAGGTCCTCCATCAGGTCGTAGGCACGGACGAAGTAAGCGCCGTGGCCGTGCTCGATGGCTTTGAGGGCCAGGGCGATGGCGAGATGGGTCTTGCCCACGCCGGCGGGTCCGACCAGGAGCGCGTGCTCGTGCTTGTCCAGAAACTCCAGGGAGAAGACGGCGTCCAGCAGTCGTCGATCCGTAACTGTTCAGACTTGAGGGGAAATGAGCAGCCGTCGGCATTGCAGGAAGGTGTTTAGGCCCTTGGCCCGCCAGGTCCCGAAGAGCGATGCCAGGGTCATCTTGCTGCCGCTGCCCGCTCCCGAACGGGTGCCGCCGCTGATTTTACGGCTGATCACCAGGTGGCGCAGGCTCCGCTCCGCCGCATTGTTATCCGGGGGAGTCCCCGGATGGTAAACAAAGACGAACAACTCCTTGATATGCCGCTCAATCCGCCGGCACAGTTTTTCCTGGACTGCCGATGGGTCCTCCAGGAAAGGCCGGCACAGCTTGAGCAACCGCTTTTCCAGGGCCAACTGCCCCCGTGAGGAACAGCCCCCGGCCGCCGCCCAACTCACGCCCTTGGTGTAGAGCCGCTGCACTCCACGGGCCCACTTGGCCAAGTCCTGGTCTTCCGGGTACAACACTTTCAGCTTGTGGATGTCCCGCAGCAGGTGGGGCCAGTCCGCCAGCGGCGGACTGCTTCAAGTCGGGGTAATAGTGGTATGCAACGTAGAAGTCGCTCACCAATATCCCGCCAAAGGCCTTTCGCAACGCCTCGTCCACCACTTCCCCGCCCCGGCACCGCCGCAGGAAGTGCCGCTCCGTGGGCGTGCTGCAAGTCCAAACGTAGCCATTGACCCCGTTCTCACGCCAGCCGGTCTCATCAGCGTGCACTACCGGACTGCGGCGGATACGCTCCAAGACTTCATCGACAGCCGGTCCGGCCTGTTGGGCTGCCTGGTGGATGGTCCGGACGATGGCCCCAACGCTCAGTTTCAACTGGTGTATCGTTCGCAGATACCATTGGATTGTCCTTACCGGCAACCGCCTCTCTTCCCGCAGGGTGATGATCGGACTGACCAGATGACCCCAAGCTGCTGCCGGCCCACGGCAACGCCCTGTAGCGGTTCCCGGGGCAGCCCCGTTTCCGGCATAACGGACACGTCCGAGCCATGAAGACGTGCTCCGTGACCTCCACCGGGGCCGCCGGAATCTCGATGACCTCCCGGGTCCGCTGCACCCATCCCCCGCTCAGGGTGGTGTGGCATTCGGGGCAGGACTCCGGGGCGTGGACCACCCGCCGCGTGGGTTCCATCCACGGCCGGGCAAAGCCATGGGGACGCTTTTTGCGCGGCTTCTTCTCCTGTTCCGCCGGCTTCTTGCGCCTGGCGGCCGGCGTGTGGCCCGGCATCCTGGCCTCCGGGCCACCGCCGGACAGCTAGGCTTCCAGGCCCTCTACCCGCTTCCCCATTTGGGCAATGGTGTCCTGCTGTTCCGCGATAACCGCCAGCAGGGTTTCCCGGCTCGCCTGCTTCAGGTCCAATTCCGGTCCTATTGTCCTTTTATGCCACCTCTGCGCCCCAACCGCCAGTGTTTTCATCAGGACAGCGGCCTTCGGCAAATTCATCTCATCAACTCTGATCTGTTACAAAATCGTGGCATCGCTTGACAATATCGTTTATCGTAGTTATTCTGACCAAAAAGAAGGAATCCATGCCAAATTTAGGTAATATAAGAAAGAAATCGCTACAGATAGGTCTGTAAATTACGATTAATCGTCGGTAGCCACTCACGCTCTATGACCCGGTCTGCCGGTACTTCAAGATTTGGAGGTTCTACCCATGGCGTACCGTTGGTTTACTAGACGGAAACTAGCTCTCATTCCTGGGTTATTGGCTCTGGTCTTCCTAATTGCTTGCGGTGGAGCCGCTTCTGAAGCACCAACAGCGGCACCCCAAGCACCAACGGCGGCACCTCAGCCTGTCGCTACTACTGCGGCTGGTCCCGCACCCGCCGCTGCCTCCACCCAATCTACCGAACCCACGAAGATAACCACCGCTATGGAACCGCCCAAGGCGCCCTCTGTCGCGATGAAACCCACTGCCATCCCCACCGCCGCGCCAAAAGCGTCGGCCCCTCCTGTGGCAGACTGGGTAAGAGTCGCCCAGAACAAACACTACAACGGCGTCCTTCCCATAGCGACCTGTTCCAAACCAGGGTTCTGGGATGTCCACTACGGCGGCAGTTCGTGCAGCACCCTCAGGCCATCCCAGCCTCGGTTCAACGGGCTGCTGGAGTGGAACCCCGTACAGCCAGATGAGATACAAGGCGACTTAGCGGAAAGCTGGAAGATCAGCGACGACGGCAAGGTCTACACTTTCCAAATCCATGAGGCACAGTGGAGCGATGGCCAACCGGTCACTGCTGAGGACGTTGTGTTCACACTGGAACGGATAGTGGAGCCGGATGCAATCCGCGCCAGAACGGCGGCGCTCCGTAGGTTCTACGAACCTGGGACTGCCGAAGTAATCGACACTAGGACGGTGCGGGTGCCTACCAAGATTCGCGCCGTGACTTTCATGCTTAACATGGCTTCGGACTACATCAAAATATACCCCAAGCACTTTGTAGAGGGGCAATCACAGGATGATCTGAACTGCTGTCCGGAGAACCTGATCGGGTCAGGGCCTTGGATGTTCAAGGAATGGACCCGCGGGGAGTCCTACGAATATGAGAGAAACCCCAACTACTTCAAGGAAGGCCGTCCTTTCTTCGATGGATTCAAGGCTTTCTTCATCAAGGATAAGGCCAGACTGCTGTCGGCCTTCAAAATCGGACAGCTCTCCATGAGCTACTCTTTCTTGAGTTCCAGCATCCAACCCGGCGACCTGGCAGTCCTAGCAGACGAAACAGATGGAAAGTTAAGGCCGTGGGTCATACTGGATTCATCGCGCGAGTTATACATGAAGTGGGACGAGCCACCCTTCGACGACCCGAGAGTGCGGCGGGCGATATACCTGGCCATTGACCGTCAAGAGATTTCCGACGTCGTTTGGAAGGGCTTCGCCAAACCGGGCAGCTTCTTCCCCTTGGGGATGGTGGAGGACCAGGCCGAACTGGCCCAGATCCCCGGCTACCGGCATCCCAAGGACCAGGATATAGCCGAGGCCAAAAAGCTCTTGGCCGAGGCCGGGTACCCGGATGGCTTTAAGACCAGCCTTAACATACTTAACACATCGGCATCCATCTTGTCTCACGGGGAATTGCTCACCGACATGTTGCGGAAGAACCTGAGCATAGATGCCGAGTTGAACCCCGTGGACCTGGCTACCTACTACGTCCAACTGAGAGATGGCACGCATCCCCTCAGCCTTGGAGGCACGGGTTACCCGGTCCGGGATCCCTCAGAAACTCTTACCCAATTCTTCCAACGTCCCGCGCTCCGGAACCCTTACAACTGGAGCCATCCCAGGATTGATGAGTTGATGGCGGTCCAGGAAGGAGAATTCGACCCAGCAACGCGTCTGGCTATGTTCGATGAGATTGCCGAAATTCTGCACCAAGGGGAGGCCCATTACGTGCCCATTATCTGGTTTCCCCTGTCGGGAGTGTACGACTACCGGATACAGAACTTTCACGTACCTTCATTCTCCCAAAACGTAACCAAGCTGGAGCACCTATGGTGGGACCCCGACGCCAAAGTGCCGGACCAATAGCTATTGAGGAATAGGTGGATGCGTTTGTAACCCGGACTGAGGGAAAAGGCTGGAGGTATCGATGATGTCATTCCGGAGTTCAAAGAAGCCTAAAGCAATCGCAACAACGCTCTTTATGTTTTTCCTTTTGTTCGCCGTCGCCTGTGGTACGGCGGCCGAGGATACCCCTGTGCCCCCTGCCGCAACTACTGCGCCGGCAGCGGAGCCTGCGCCGACGACTGCATCCATGGAACCTACAGCAATGGTCGCTGCCGTTAAACCGACGCTGGTGCCCACCGCCGCTGTCGAGCCGGCTCCGGCTGTGCAGGAGTGGGTGAGCCAGGGGAAGTACGGCAGTATCGTCCCCTTTGTGCACAGGGGTGACCCAGGATTCTGGGACCTTCACTTCGGCAGCAGCCGGCGCACTACGCTCGCACCCTCCGGACCTCGTTACAACCAATTGGTGGAGCAAAACCCGGTGAAGGAAACCGAGGATATCATTGGCGACCTGTCGGAAAGCTGGGAGGTGAGCGATGACGGCCAGACCTACACCTTTCGCCTCCACAACGCCCAGTGGAGCGACGGCCAGCCCGTCACTGCCAAAGACATCGTGTTCAGCCTGGATCGGATTGTGCAGCCGGGAGCGACTAGGGGTAGGTCCGCACCTCTGCGGCGGTTCTACGAGCATCAAACTGCCGAGGTCATCGACGAGAGAACGGTTAGGATGCCGATAAAGTTCCCCGGGGCGACTTTCCTGGTAAATCTGGGCATGGGCTACATGAAGATGTACCCAGAGCATGTCGCCGGGGAGTTGTCCCAGGACGACATGAACTGCTGTCCGGAGAAGATGATAGGGTCCGGCCCCTGGCTGTTCAAGGACTGGCAACGCGGGGACTCTTTCGAGTATGAGAAGAACCCCAACTACTTCAAGGAGGGTCGTCCCTTCTTTGACGGTTTCAAGGTGTTTGTCGTCAAGGATAAAGCCAGAGTTATAGCTTCCTTGCAAGTAGGGCAGACCTTGGGGAGCTTGGGACCCATCGGGCTCCTTGAACCCCAAGAGGCCGAATTATTGGAGAGGGAGACTGGTGGCAGGGTTAAGGCCTACATCAAGGAAAATGTACGGATGAGCCAATTTTACCTCAGAATCACTGAGCCACCCTTCGATGACCCTAGGGTGAGGCGAGCCCTGTTCCTGGCCATTAACAGACAGGAACTGGTAAAGGGACCTTATCGTGGCTTTGCCAACGTGGGCACCTTCTTCCCACCAGGGTTCGTGGAAGACCCGGATGAACTGGCCCAAGTTGCGGGCTACCGGTTTCCCAAGGATGACGATCTGGCCGAGGCGAAAAAGCTGATGGCAGAGGCCGGTTACCCGGATGGTTTTGATGCTGGCCTCAACGTGGTCAACGTTCTGGCCTTCGTACCCGAGGCTGAGGCGGCTGCCGACCTGTTGCGGCGGGAACTTGGCATAGATTTCAAGATTACGGTTAACCCGATAGCTCAATGGTATGTGGAGCTGGGCGATGGAACCTTCGCCGCCAGTTTGGGCGGGACCGCTATGCCCGTCCCGGACCCCGAAAACGTTATCGACCAGTTCTATGCCCTGGACACGCTGCGAAACCCCCATAACTGGAGCGACCCTAGGCTGACCGAGTTGATGGAAGCCCAATCGCGGGAGTTAGACCCCGTCCAGCGTAAAGAGCTGTTCAAGGAAATGGTAGAGATTCTTCGCCAAGGCGAAAGCCATTTGATTCCGAATACCTGGGGCAGTCTGGGAGGAGTGCTGGACCACCGGATAAAGAACTACCATGTGCCCCCGGCCTATCAGCAGGCGATGAAACTGGAGCATATCTGGTTCGATCCCGACGCCAAGCTACCTGGCAGCTAGCAATTAGGGGGACATACACCGCCTTACATGACCCTTAGGGCTGAACGCAAAGGCTGGAGGTAAGTCATCATGCACCAGTGGTCCAAGAAAGCTAAAGCAATGATAACTGCGCCCTTAATGCTGCTCTTGTTGTTCGCCGTCGCCTGCGGGGCGACCGCGCAGGATACGCCGGTGCCGCCCACTGCAACCACCGCGCCGGCGGCTGTTGCTACACCGGCTGCCGCTGCTGTAGAACCCACGAAGGCGACCGCTGCGGTCTCTGCCATGAAACCTACCGCCGTCCCCACCGCTGCACCTCAAGCACTCCCGGCAGTACCGGAATGGGTGAGCATCGGACAAGGGAAACATTACAACGGCATCATTCCTTGGGTGTGGCGGAACAACCCGGGGTTTTGGGATGTCCACTACGGAGGTAGCCTGACCACCAGCCTTATGCCTTCTGCCCCCCGGTTTAACCAATTGGTGGAGTACAACCCGGTCAAGACCGACGAAATAATCGGCGACCTAGCGGAAAGCTGGGAGGTCAGCAATGACGGCACTGTCTACACTTTCCGGATACACGACGCTCAGTGGAGCGATGGCAAACCGGTACATGCCGAAGACATTGTGTTTTCTCTGGACCGGATAGTGGAGCCAGGAGCAATCCGGGCTAGGACCGGCTCCCTCAAACAGTTCTACGAACAGGGTACCGCCGAAGTGATAGACGAGAGGACGGTGAGGGTGCCGATCAAGTTTCCTGCGGCGACATTCCTACTTAATATGGCCTCGGACTATTTCAAGATGTACCCCAAGCACAGAATAGAGGGGCAAAGCCAAGAGGACCTTAACTGCTGCCCGGAGAACCTCATTGGCTCCGGCCCCTGGATATTCAAGGACTGGCAGCGCCAGGAGGGTTACGAGTACGAGAAAAATCCCAATTACTTCAAGGAGGGGCGCCCTTTCTTCGACGGATTCGAAGTATTCCTTATCCAGGATACCTCCAGGGCCATATCGGCCTTACAAGTGGGACAGGTCATGGGCACCTATGGGGCCCTACCCACCTATAAGCCCGAACTAGTGACGGAACTGGAAAAGGATACCGGTGGCAAGATGCGAGTTGTTTCCATACCCAACTCGGTGATATACGGGTGGTATTTGAATATCACCGAGCCACCTTTTGATAATCCGAAGGTGAGGCGTGCCCTGTACCTGGGTGTTGACCGCCAGGAAGGTGTAAGAGTCGCCACCAAGGGCTTTGGCAGTGTGGGCACCTTCTTCCAGCCGGGGGTTGTGGAAGATGTGGACGATATAGCCCAAGTGCCCGGCTATCGATACACCCCAGAGGGCAAGAAAGACCCCAGAGACCTGGCAGAGGCCAGACAGCTTCTGTCGGAAGCGGGTTACGCTGATGGTTTCAAGGGCACTATTAACACTTCAACCTCGCCGACGACCGTAGTTAACGCGGAGGTGTTGTCCGAGCAGTTGAGACGGGACTTTAACATAGACCTGACTCTGACCACCAAGGATACGGCTACCTTCTATGTGGAGCTGAGAGATGGTACCCATACCGTAAGCAATGTGGGCACCGGGATCATTCTCTTCGACCCCTCGGACCTAATCAACCAGAATTACGAGGTAGACGTGTTACGGAACCCCCATAACTGGACCGACCCCGAGCTCACCAAGCTGATAGAGGCCCAGGGCAGGGAGTTGGACCCGGCCAAGCGGCAAGAGATATTCGAGGATATAGTGGACATCTTGCGGCAGGGAGAGGGCCACGTTGTGCCCTATCTCTGGAGGACTGCGACGCAGGTCCTGGACTACCGGATACGAAACCGCCATGCGCCTCAAACCGTTCAGCTTGTTAACAAGATGGAACATATCTGGTTCGACCCTGACGCCAAGATACCAGCGGGCACTGGCTATATCCCGTAGCGGTACGGAACGCCTCTCCCTTATTGGATAGGAGGTACTTCCCTTCCATTCTGGTGCCCAACTGGCGGATGCCAAAAATATCTAGAGATAAATTCGCGGTTCGTAGTGGGAGATTACTAAATCCGTGCCGGGGGTGCCTCACATTGGTGCACCCTTATTCCAGGAGGGATCGTGACACAGTACATTGTAAGAAGGCTGCTCCTCTTCATACCTACCATGATCCTGGCCACCGTGATGGTATTCGCTTTGTTTTGGATCGTTCCTGGCGACGCCGCCATGATGATCCTGACTGGGGAAGAAGGTGAGGGCGGCCGGGTCAATACTGAGGACCTTGAACAATTACGGAAAGAGCTGGGCTTGGACCGGCCCATTCACGTGCAGTACGGGGAGTGGGTCTTTAATTTGCTGAAGGGGGACTTGGGAACGTCCATCTGGTACCGAATCCCGGTTATGGATGAGTTGAGAGACCGGTTCCTCGTCTCCATGGAACTGGCGGTGATGGCCATCTTGATGGCCTTTGTCGCGGCGGTGCCACTGGGAGTCATCTCAGCGGTCAAGCAGGACACCAAGGTGGACTATGTCAGCCGGATTTTTGCCCTAATCGGCATTGCCATGCCCACCTTCTGGATTGGCATCCTGATGGTTTATGGATTGGCCTACTTCTTCAACTGGTTGCCCCCGTTAGGCTACGCCAGCCTATGGGAAGACCCTCTGACCAACCTGCAGCAATTGGTATTTCCCGCCTTGGCTCTGGCGTTTCATGACTTGGCTTTCACCGCCAGAGTTACCCGCTCTTCCATGCTGGAGGTGATGCGAGAGGACTACGTGAGGACCGCACGATCCAAGGGCCTTCGGGAACGGGCGGTAATTGGGCGACATGCCCTAAAGAACGCCCTCCTACCAGTGATTACTGTGTCCGGCTATCAGTTCGGCCGCCTCTTGGGCGGGGTAATCATCATCGAATCTATCTTTGTGGTGCCAGGCGTAGGGTCCTTCCTGATAGACTCCATCATCCACAGGGATTTCGTGGTGCTTCAGGGGGTGGTACTGCTTACCGCAGCCGTAGTCCTGTTCTTGAACTTGGTAATCGACCTATTCTACGGCGTTCTCGATCCCAGGATCCGCTTCCAGTAGGGAAAGTCAGCTAGAGGAGGGAACCATGATAGAACGTGAGAACGCCGAGGCACAATCTCCTTCCCTGGCAAGGGCCCGGGCCTCGGTCCCAGGGCTTGGCGTTGCTCAAGCAGTGGGCCAATTCTGCCGGCGGAAGCCCTTGGGGGCGATTGGGGGAGGTATAACCCTCATCCTCATATTGGTGGCCTTGCTGGCTCCGGTCATTTCCCCTTCCCCACCCCGAGAGACTCATGGGGAGTTCGTACATGCTCCTCCACAGCGGGCATTCCTCTTGGGGACCGACCATGTGGGGCGTGATGTGCTGAGCCGGCTGATGCACGGTGCCCGCATCTCCCTCTACGTGGGCTTGGGCAGCGTCTTGATCGGCATAACGGCGGCTTTCGTCGTGGGAGTGACAAGCACTTACGGCGGTGGGCCAATTGACCTGTCGGTTCAGCGCGTGGTGGATGCCCTGATGGCCCTGCCGGGCCTCATCATAGCCCTGGCAATTATCGCCGTTCTGGGCTCTTCGTTGAACAACGTGATCATCGCCATCGTAATTGGGATGATAGCCCCGGTGGTGCGTACCGTCCGCTCCCAGGTGCTGTCAATAAAAGAGCTGGACTACATAACCGCAGGTCGAGCGGTGGGCGCATCCCCGTTCCGCCTGATTTTTCGGCACATTGTACCTAATTGTTTCGCCATCTACCTTATTCTGGCTACCTATTATCTGGGATTCGCCATCATAATAGAAGCCTCGTTGAGTTTCCTGGGCGTGGGAGCCCCCCCGGATGTGCCCAGTTGGGGTGGGATGTTGACCCGGGCGGCCCAAGAGCACGTCAAAACGGCTCCCTGGGTTGCTATATTCCCCGGTCTGGCCATTTTTATAGTAGTGCTGGGATTCAACCTCTTGGGAGATGCCCTGCGCGACGTTTTTGACCCAAGGCTGAGGGGGCGCTAGTATTACAATGACGGGTTTATGAAGGTGGTTTGAGTGTGGCCTGTCGGGCGGCGCGGCGCTTGGCGTGAGAGCGGCTGGCACGCTGGTTGCGCAGCTGGATCCCTGCCAACCACAGCAGCAGTTCCCCAGGCCCCAGCCGCTCCTGGGGCAGCATCTCCCGCACCACCCTTCATAGGCGGACCGTGTCCAACGCGGTCGGGTCCGTTGAGCACCGGGGCGATTGAGGAGCGGTTGCATGCTCAACTGGAGCGGAGGTAGGACACGACGGCGGAGATCAGGACCATTTTCGCCCGCTACCGGGAATAGGATTGGACGAGAGTTGCGGCAATGGTGAACGCAAGTGCTCGAACGGTCAGTTCACGTAATAGCCCTTTGGCGAACCATGGTGGGTATCAATGAGGCGAAGGACGCCGGAAGAATTCCCAGAATAGGTTCGCCGATGCGTTGCCGTGGGTCTTTGCGACGACGGTGTCCAGTTCTCTAATTTCGCGCGTGGATCCGCTGGGAGACTCGTGCGACCGGAGTTCAGTGACATTTATTTTAGGCAATGCGCATGGCCTGCTCTTTGGCGGCGGCTACCACTATCCTTTGTTTATGGGCGGAGATATCATTTCGCCAACTCTCCAGTGTCGCATATTTACTTCGTCCGAACCGCTTTGCAGAGGCGTATCAGCGCTCCCAGACCGTGTGTAGAATCCTACCTCTTTGGCAGCTGGTTACGGATATGGCTATGTCAGCTATGTCTGGCACGTGATATTCCACCGCGAGTTCCGCAACTTCTCGTTGCCCATGCACCCGAGCGTACTCGTCTATGCTGCGGAATGTACCTAAGCAACGCCGGCCTCGGCCGAAGCGAGCGAAACCCGAGTTGATATGTGAAAGCGTGATGCACTCCGAATGCTGTTCCACGAGAGCGCGAGTATCCACTGTTATTACATCATGTGGTCTATTCTGGTACGGGGGAGCTTTCAGGAGCCTATTCAACCTATCTCGAGTCGAAAAAAAGAAAGTTTTCCGATTAAGGAGTTCATACCACTGTTGGTGGGTAGTATCCACCAATACTCTCGTCAACCACTCAGGGCGCATTGGCAATTGGTCCCGGATCACGGCCGTGCCGTGCACAGGGTGGTGAATGGGTATGCTGGTCTCTCGCCACTCTGATTCGATCGCGACGCGCTTTGGCCCGTCAATTTCGAACAGGTCAAGCAACGCTGTGGTACTGAGCAACCCGCGCTGTTGAATGCTGCGCCAGGAACCAGATTCGGCCATGTGATAGAGTTCAGGGTACCGGAATATGAATCGTTCGGTATTACTCATACGTCCTTACCAAGTACGTTTGTCAATAATGTGTTGCGGGCCAAATCCGGTCGAAATCAGGGAAACTGGAGCCTTAGAAACCCGCTCCACTTCATGGATGAAATTGATGGTGTCAGGATCGAGTTGTTCGAGTCGTTTCGCAGCCTGGTTCTTCTGATTCAAGTAGTCAGCAAACGTGAGCGCTATATCGGTTGGTTGATTCAAAATTGCCGCTTTGCGCAGGAGACCCCAATCGAATTCTCCGACCCGTCGTTTACGAGCGGTCGTCGATGTTCGCTCAGTGTGTTGGAGAACTTCGAGAGGAATACCTGATCGCTCAGATATAGCCTCAAACGATATTTCCTGAGAGATTGGACCTGACGTGCCGCCTACGGGACTCTCGACTCTGATGGGGTGAGTTCGACACACCATTATGACCCGCCTCACCTTCCCTGGCGGTATGCCAGCTTCAGCGATACATCCTGCCGCAGTTGTATCTCTAGAGGTAACGTACGGGTAGTTTCCGTGGAAAAGGCTCAATCCGGTACCCTGAGTTCCCTCTAGACAAACTTTCCCGTTCCGGGCAAATACCCCGTCCAAAACCTCGAAACCGCTACAGATAAATGGCTTCAGTTCAGGCACATGGAGAGCGAGCTTTGTTCCACTGCCACGGTTCATGATCCTGCGGGCCGTGGCAGAACCTACGCCTTGGCCGGTGGACCCTATGGTACTGACCAAATCTCGCTCTGCCGCTAAATCGTCATCCGCGATAATCGTGGCGTTTCCGTCGATGTGAAGCCTCCCGTCTTCGATCTTGCACTCGGCTATCTCGGCTAGGAGTTTTGTAACGTTGAGGACGGCTCCTGCCCCTATCAGGAGGTTGGCCCCAGGGGCGTTCCTAGTTCCAGCCAGAAGGAAGTTGGTGGTGCGTGTAAGGTTCCGGCACCTCAAAAACCTTGTGGCCAGCGTTGGGACCACCGACACGGACCAGGAGGTCATAATCGTTGGCGAGGAATGAAGCTATGTTCCCTTTCCCCTCACTGCCATATTGGCCGCCTACGATTACATCAACATATCCGCTATGGTCGGCTCCAAATAATCTGAGGGAAGACGCAGCGCGGACAAGCACATCATCTACGGTGGTTCGACTCGTATCGATTACCACGTCAGCTAAACGCGCAAGTCGCTCAATCTCATTCTCGGTCTGGTTTTTCCTAATCTCTTCGTATTGCAAATCCCCTGGGTTTTGGCGGTTAGCGTGTCGGATTGCCAAAACATCTATTGCGGCAGTCAAGTGAATGTGCGTAACCGTCGAGCCATAAACGTTCCGAACTGCATCAATCTGTTCCGGTTTTCTGACCGAGTCAACTATGACAAGAGGTGGAACGGTCGAGTCACTTAGAGCCTATCCTAATAACCCGGAGGCTCTGAAAGCGATGAGAGCGCAGGCGAAATGCAGGAAGGCGATATAGTTCTCGGGGGACTTGTCCCAGCGCACCAAGATGCGTCGGAAACGGTTCAGCCAACTATGCGTGCGTTCCACTACCCAGCGGCGAGCTTTGAAACCGGCCTCCTGCTCGATTGCCTTCGCCTCTTCGCCGCGACTGCGGATGTGGGCGGTGAAGCCGAACTCGTCCAAGGTGCGGCGCACCTCGTCGAAGTCGTAGCCCTTGTCCAGGCACATGCCCTGGGGTTGCTCCAGAGTGGGCTCAGGACGCGCCATCACCACACTGTCCAGGGTCGGCCGTACCAGCTTCAT
>DAOUJD010000090.1:0-41624 GCA_034423115.1 Dehalococcoidia bacterium
GGGCGACCACACCGCTCGGTTGAGCACCTCGTGGTACCGAGCATAGTCCTGGTGATGGCTGCGGCCCATGACCCGCAGGCTCTGGGCCACGGTGCGCTGGCCCGTGGTCAGGACGGCTCCCACCAGCAGCAACTGGGCCTTGCGCCAGGTTGGTTTGCTGAACAGCGTTGCGAAGGGCATGAGTACGGCTACAATGGCATCGGGCAGGGTGAGCATGACTGCGCCTTCCGTGGAAAGTTGGGGCGGTCAGCTTACCTTGCTTTTATATCTTTTCTAAATTTTGCGTAAAGTCCAGCTGTCCATCGATGTATTAGAAAACTTCGCCGCTCGGATTCTGCCGTATCAGTCCGCCTGATCCCGGAGCGCTTTGGCTTGCTCGATGATCGTGTTGGCGTCGGCCTGAGTCTGCTCCACGAAATCGGGGAATTGCGTCAGCTCCGGTTGCTGCCTTTGCCGGTACTCCGCTTGCCCTTCGTACTCGGTGTACACATCCGGCGGGATATCTAATGTGAAGTCCCGCATCTGCCGGTCGAAGTGGCGGACATTACAGAGCAGCGTTCCAATATCGTGAGCATTGCTGTACTGTCCGCCGGCCGCCGAGATTAACGCCTTCATCCCATGCTCCAGCGCGTTTTGCGCTTGTTGCCCGATCACCAGATCGCTGCGTCCGTTTTCCGCCAGGAAGATGAACTCGTTCAAGTGTGTCTCTGCATGCCGCAGGCGTTCGTTGTAGTTCGTCCAATCGTACGCGTACTCGTTCTCTTCGTCCTCGTAGTCGTGGGGGCTGTAGTTCTCCGGGTCCCGTGGCATTACTATCCCGTCCCGTACTGCGTTGGTCTCTACGCTGTTGATGTAGTGTCGGTTCAGGCGGAACTCGTTCATGGTGCACCATACGATATCGACGCTCACCGGGTAACCGTAGGCTTGCGCCGCGGCCGTCGCGACTGCATCGGCAACCTCTTTCTTGTGATTGGCGTCGGCTACCTGCTCTTGCACCAGCATCACGTCGATGTCGGAAGTGGCCTCGCGGTAATCCCCCCGCGCGCGGGACCCGAAAAGTATCGCCAGTTCGGCGTCCGACCTGTTGATGGCCGACCGCGCTACGGCGACTGCCCGGTGGTCGACGTGAGGTTTGGTTTGTTGCGGAGTCATGTTGGGCTTCGTTTCCACGCATTAACCGGCTGCTGGGAGTTCCATTCTAACCCGCTGAACCGGGGTGCCAAACTCGTGATCTGATCGAAATCTGACCAATGTTCCCGCCAACCCGGTCAAAACGCTCTCGGCGCCGATCATCAACCGCGCAACATCTGGAACACCCACGTAGCCCCCGCCGCCAATATCCCGTCCATCCTGCCCATCCATGCCAAATTTGGTAGCGTTGCAATTTAGGTGGTTTCTCACAGTAGGGGCGAATAATTAATCGCCCCTACTCCCCCGCTTGCGGCGTTTACCGAAATCAAACCACCTAAAACGGAACCCTACCTGCCAAATTTCCGCCCCTTGACAAACCCGAACACATGAGCCATAATCGATCCACTCGAGTAAGAACATCCTATCCAGTCTCGCCAGAGGTGATCCAACCCGGTCGCACACGGCCAACCCGTCAGAAACCAAATCGCAAAACCGTCTCCGCCAGGATCAGCGCCGAACAATTCTTACCCGGTGTGGTTGCAACGGGGCCAGCGTCAATCCACACGCTGGGCGTACCGCGCACGCGCCTCTCCCGCCTTTCTGTGAGAGGACCGGAGCGGAGGGAATACCTCCAACCCACGCGCTGTCTGCCAATTTCCAGTGGTCAAGAAACCCTTGCGTAAAACCCCCGGCCGTGGGGCTGACAACGACCTCCAATCTCACCTCTGGCAGACACCCCAATCAAAATCAGCAGACGTCCCAACCAGCACAAAAGGAGCCGATAGCCCATAGACAATAGCAACCGTCCCACTCGAAACCACAAGGAGCCAACGCCTGTTGAATCCAAATCATCACCTGGACCGCAGCCGGCGCTATCTGGACTTTGTCCCGGGAAACATCGCCGCTGGCGATTTCGCCCGTGGAGCAAAGGCATTGGCCCGCTCGGCCAGCCACGCCGTAACCGCCGCCGCCGTGCGCTGGCATCACCGTCATCATAGCCGACGGCGTTTAACCACGGTGCTCACCGATCTGGTGTTCAGCGGCCGCATCGCCTACGCCCACTTGAGCACCTTCCGCGACGTCTATCGGCTGCTTGAACAGGTGGCTGACGCAACGCCGCAACGGGCCCGTCAGGCGGTCGGTCGCATGCGTCGACGCGTGTCCCGTTTGATCGCAGTCATCGCGGCTGCAATCGCCGGCGAGCCTTGCGTGCCTACTCTCGAGCAGTTCCTGGCCGATCCCACCCTGCTGCCCGATCCGGATCCATCGCCCCAGGTCACCACCATCGGGGAGCTGAAGGACGCCTTGGGCGAGTACGTCGACACCAGATACCGCAGCCATCCCATCGACTGCCACGGCTGCCGCACCGGTCGTTACCATCGCGCGCCCTACCCGTCCATCTGATCTGTCGTGACCGTTTGCTCAAATGTAGGGGCAGGTTTGAAACTTGCCCGTCCCGCGCCGGCATCCCGGGGCAATCATGTCGTCAAATCGATCGATGCCGGAGGCTGGGTTGCATCCCGGTTGGCGATAATGCGCACACATCGCGGCGCCTGGAAGAGCCCGAAACCGGTCCATAACCCCAAACCTTCCTGACAAAAATATCCCGTCCATCCTGTTCATCCAGTTTATCCCTGTAAATTCACCGCCCGTTACTGCCAATTCCAATGACGGCGCCGACAAAGACGCCATTGCCTACGCCGCCATCCCCCAAGGTTGAATGGACGCCCCGCATACCCTAAAATGCCTTCACGATTTGCGGCGCAGGCGTCCCCGTTTCTGGCGCGTCCCGCCGCCCCACGCCCGGAGGCACACCGATGATCACCATTTTTGACAGCCTTTATGCCGGCCACGTCGATATGGACAACGTGGGCTACGGCGGCACCGCCGTCAACGACCGCACCTTCTCCGACGAATACCTCGCCACCGCTTTCGATAAGGGCGTCGCCATCGCCCAGACCCTCGACAAGAATGGCTACGATACCTTCTGGATGGCCGAGCACCACTTCCAGCCCGAGGGCTACGAGTGCATCCCCAACCTCCTGATGTTCATCGTCCACTTGGCCCACGTCACCGAACGCCTCAAGTTCGGCTGCGGCTTCAACATCGCCCCCATGTGGCACCCCCTGCGTCTCGCCGAGGACTTCGCCATGGCCGACTGGATGACCAGGGGCCGCGTCATCTTTGGCGTCGGCCGCGGCTACCACACCCGCGAGGTCGAGTCCTTCGGCTCCCCCTTGATGGACCAGCCCGCCAACCGCGAACTCTTCGAAGAGCAGGTCGAGGTCATCTTCAAGGCCTTCCACGAGCGTTCTTTCTCCCACCACGGCAAGCACTACGACTTCCCGCCCAAGGCACCCTACCGGGGCTATGACCTCGAAGACCTCACCCTGGTCCCCCGGCCCCGGACCCTGCCCGTCGAGTGCTGGCAGCCCATCCAGGGCGGCACCGGCCGCGCCCTCGAGTTCATGGCCAAGATGGGCATCAAGGGCGTCATCGGCGGCGGCTCCTCCGAGGGCGGCGCCATGGACGGCATCATGCACGGCTACCGCGACGCCCTGCGCCGCAACGGCAAGCCCGACGCTGAACTCGGCGAGGACCTCGCCGTCGGTTTCCACTTCTTCATCTCGCCCAGCGTCGAAGAATCCGCCCGTATCGGCGCCCAGTACTACGAAGAAAACCTCAAGATGTTCGGCCCCCTGCGCCTCACCCGCGGCCTCACCGAGCAGCAGATCCGCGACATCAGCAACCCCGAAATTGCCCCGAACGCCGGCCTGCCCACCATCGAGGACGCCATCGAAAACGGCAGCGTTCTCGCCGGCCCGCCCGAACGCATCATCGAGCAGCTCAAGGGCGTCGAGGAGCGCTACCCCGGCCTCCAGCGCATCCAGGTCGGACAGCCCGTCGGCACCCCCCAGGCCATGATGCTTGAGCAACTCCAGTGGTTCGCCGAGGAGGTCATGCCCGCCTTCAAGGACACCAAGGTCGAGGTCTCCGTCCCCGCCGACAACTAAACGTCGTACCAAATAACCCCCTCGCCCCTTGAGGGAGAGGGCTGGGGTGAGGGGTATCTTCTCCCACAAGGGGCGAGTCTGCCTGAGGCGGATTCGCCCCTTACGTTTTCCATCCCACCGTTGGTAGGACTACATCCGCAGCCAATCGCAAAAATAATGACATTCGCTCTACGACGATTTCCGATACCCCCTGCTATCCTTAATTTGCAAATTCACCACGGAGGCTTTTCATGCCCGAGATCACCGAATACCCACCCGGCTCACCTTCCTGGGCCGACCACCTGGCCCACGACGGGCAGGTCGCCAAGGACTTCTACACCAAACTCTTCGGCTGGACCTACGACGACCACCCCGTGGGTGATGGCATGGTGTACACCATGTTCTCCCACAACGGCGCCCCCGTCTGCGCCACCGCTGAAGCCGGCCCCATGCAGCAGAACCTCCCCGCCCACTGGAGCGTTTACGTAACCGTCGACGACCTCGAGGCGGCCGTGGAGCGCGCCAAGGCCGCCGGTGGCAAGGTAATCTTCGACCCATGCGACGTTCTGGACGTCGGACGCATGGCCATCATCCAGGACCGCGAGGGGGCATACCTCCGTCTCTGGTACCCCCTCAAGCACACCGGCGCCGGCAAGCTCGGCGAACCCGGCGCCATCTGCTGGTTCGAACTCGCCACCACCGACGTTGATTCCGCCAAGGCTTTCTATTCCGAGGTCCTGGGCGTGGAAACCGTCCGCGACCCGGACACTCCCTTCGAGTACACCCTGGTCAAAGTCGCCGGCAATCCCGCCGCTGGCATCCTGCAGATCGGCGAGGATTGGGGCCCGGTTCCCCCAAACTGGGGCATCTACGTCGGCGTTGATGATGTGGACGCCACAGTAGCCAAGGCCCAGGAACTCGGCGGCAAAGTTTGTGTCGAACCCCGCGACATTCCCGATTTCGCCCGGTTCTCCGTCCTGTTTGACCCCGAAGGCGCGGTCTTCTCCATCATCAAGCTCAACGCGTGGTAACCACCCCCTGAAACCCACAATCCCCCTCTCCCTTGATGGGCGGCACGTCCGCCTCTGGCGGGAGAGGGTTAGGGTGAGGGGGAGAACCCCGGGGCACTGCCGGGGTAGGGACGCTAGGATGGTTGCAACGTCGTCTCACCCGCTCGTCCTGAGCCTGCCGCAGGTCCGCCTCCGGAGGGTCGAAGGACAACCTTTATGGTTCCACACGCTCACCATGAGCGGTTCCTGCAATCGCCCCCCTCTACGTTCCCAGCGCCCCCGGCGGATACTTCTCCAACCACCACCGCGCAATCTCATCCCGCCGCGCAAACCAAACTCCCGGATGGCTCTTGGCGTACCTCAAAAATCTATCCAACGCCCGAGAACGCGCCGGCCGCCCGGCGATTCGGCAGTGCAACCCCACCGACATCATCTTCGGATGAGTCCTGCCTTCCTCGTAAAGCACGTCGAACGTGTCCTTCAGGTATTCGTAGAAATCCCCCACGCTGTTCAGGCCGCCCCGCCAGAACCGCGCATCGTTAGTCTCGAAGCTGTACGGCAGCACCGGCCACGGCTTGCCGGCGACCTCCATGTAATACGGCAGGTCGTCGTTGAAAACCCCACTGTCGTATATGAACCCGCCTTCGGCCACCACCAGGTCCCGCGTGTTCACGCTAGGGCCGTACCGCGTGAACCATCCCACCGGCCGCACGCCCGTCGTCTCGGTCAGAGATTCCACCGTCTTCCGAATCGCTTCCTCTTCCTCCTCACGCGTCTTGTTGTGATATTCCTCCCACCGGTAGCCGTGCCCGCACACTTCGTGCCCCCGTTCCACCACCGCTCTCGCCACCTCCAGGTTGCGCTCGAACGCCACGGCGCAGCAGAAAAACGTGCTCTTGACGTTGTACTTGTCCAGCAGGTTCAGGATCCGCCAAACACCGACCCGGCTGCCATACTCAAAAAACGACTCATTGAACAAATCCCGTTGCCCCGCCGGCACCGGCGATGGCACCTCGTTGTTGGACTCGTGCGCCCCATCCCCGTCCAGCAAGGATGCCTCGCTCCCCTCCTCATAGTTCACCACCACCGACACCGCAATCCGCGCGCGCCCCGGCCACTCAATCACCGGCGGCTCCGCCCCATACCCAACAAAATCCCGTTCCAAATCCATTATTGTTCACCGTATATCTCTTTGTAATTGTGTCCCAGTGTCTCTAATTGATCCACTACGGAATCCAATACATCCGAATGCTCAACACCCGTTTGCAGAATAATCGGATCACTCCAATTACTATCTTGTGTATGGACCCACATCGGGGATTGGCCTTGTCCTGCCCAATACCTGAAGTCGATGCCAAACCAAACTACGACGCCGCTAATGCGCACATATCGGCCAAAACCATACCATTGTGGGGAGACTCGCAACCCATCGATATCCGCCCAATCGTAAGCGACTACCCTTTGCGTCGCGGCATCTACCAGATCTACTAAGTTGAGCATTCGACGCGGAAGCTCCTGTCCGAGTTCATCCGAGTGAATGGGCAAGAAAGCACCTCTGTCCATTCGCTCCGTCAGCCCTTGCAACTGCTCAATGTCCTTGGCAGTCGCCCCCTCGCCCATCATGCCAGCTTGCGATTGCATTCGTTCCAACACCGCGCGCCAGCTTGTCAGCATCATTTTTTGTTCGCTACCAGAGATGGTAGCGCAGCGGATATCGCCAGAGTCTGTCAACCCGATCAGTTCATATTGATTGTCTTTCAGTGCTCGTTCGCACAGTTCAGGCCACAGCGTTTCCGCTCTTTGCGCGGGCGCGACAAACAGCAATACTGAATGTCCTTCTTTAGGCAGCCGCGCCAGGTAAGTGTTCGGCTGATTGTCCGTAAGCCCTGCCCAGAACTTCGCTTCAATCAGCACCCGCTCCGTTCCATTCTCGTCATAACAAACTAGGTCAACCCGTTCCCCTTCCTCACCGCTTGCCTCAGTTCGAAACCGGGTCAAAGAATCTACTTCCACTCCAGCGGTGCGCAGCATACTTTCGAGGGATGCTCGCGCCGCCTCGGACTGCTCAAGGATGTATCGCAGAGCCTCTGTAGCAACCAACTCGGTCTTCCCATACATAGGTACGATATGGGCCAGCAATGTGTCGTGAGCCATATCTAATGCCCTCGTGCCCATTCCACAGCGTCCGCCACATCGCCCTCAGTTATCCCCAATGCCGCTATCTTTGCCCACACGGCTTCGATCGGGGCCGGCTCTATAGGCGTCAGCACAATTCGGCAGTCATCAATAACGACCTCAAAGTAGTCCCCAGATTGAAATTCGCCGAGTACGCCATCGATAATCGTGAGCTGATTATCACCCGTCAACACGGCTACCATCGGCAGGCACTCCGGCGATTCTGCTGATGCGGGCATCGGTTCGGCGGCCATTATCCTCGCCTCCTTTGGGGAAATAACGTTCAATTTAGGATACAGGAATTCGCCTTCAGCCGTTCGTCTCGGCGGCGACAAGCCCTACCCCGCCATCCGCACCGCCTTCGTCACCGGCCGGTTGTACGGCCGCGCCGGGCAGAACGCCGACCTCGATCTGGCGGGATCTCCGGCCACCACGATCATGATGTTGTCCGGGTCCCGCACAATTGGGATCATCGGCTCCGGTTCGGTGGGGTCCTCGACATCCAGCCACTTGGGCCAGAAATACGGCTCACCCGCCTCCACGTTGCGCCCGTAGCGCAGCTCCTTGTACCGGCGCACCCGCTCGATGGGAACGCGTGCCTTTTCGTACAGGTAAAGCTGCGCGTCCCGTTTCGTCCAGCCTTCCGCGTGCAGCCCGTGGGCGATCAGCGGACTGATCACCACCAGGGTGTGCCCGCCGTGGATCATGTTGGGATTCAGGTTGCGCAGCGAATCCGCTAGTAGCCACAAGGCGAACTCCATACTCCCTGAACCCGCCGGATTGTTACCCCGTGGCCCGTCCGCCGCGAACACGGTTACGCAACTCTCTCCCGCATCGAATCCGAAATCGGCGTGTATCGGAGCCCACGGTGTGTCCGCGTCCGCTCCCATGCAGTAGGAGTACTTCGACGGAGAACCCATTGTCGATTTGTCCCCGGTGTCGGGTCGACCATCTCCCAGATTGATCATCATCAGGCGTAGCGCCCGCCCGATCGTGGCGTTGGCTCGACTGCCGTGCCCGAACAGGCCGACACCGTGGTTGATCCCGACCTCCTCCACGATGGGGCCGCTAACGATTATCAAGGGAGCAGCTGGATCGCTGGTCGCTTGCAGGCCACGTATGTCCAGCACCGGGTCCAGTGCCGCCTCCACCGCCGCCAGCACCACCGGCATGTACTCAGGCAGGCAACCCGCCATCACCGCGTTGGTTGCCGCCGCTTCCACCGTAACGACGCCCATGCGGGGCGGCATCAAACCCAGGACTTCCGAGCCATCCCTGCCCGATGCCGCTACGAAATCGGCCACCGCGTTTTCCGTGGGCGGCACCACCGGCAGACCGTCGGTCCAGCCGTTCTCGAAGTAGGTTTCGATGGTGTCCAGCGCGCCCTGGACCGTATCCAGTCCGGTCAGCCTCCCTGCCCGCTCCTGGTTCAGCATGTTCGGCTCCGGCTCGGATCAGGTCTGGTCGGACGTGATTGCCGCCACCACTTCCGCAGCCACAACCCTGGCCCTCTCCGCCGCCTCGGTGGAGTTGCCCAGCGGATGCGGTATCGTCACCAACGGCAACTCGTCCAGGTGATTCGCCCGGGCAATCGAACTCGCCAACCGGACGAAGTTGGTCGTCGCCACCACCGCCGCCGGCTTCCCGTGGTCCTCAAAATTCACTGCGTCGAGCATACTGCCCGACGTGCAGGACCCTCAAAGCGCCACGCCCGAGATCAGGAAATCGGCCTCCGCTCCCATCTGGTCGATGATGCCCGGCTCCGCCGGACGCGTCGAGGTGAACTTGGTTTTCAAGACAACTTTCGCGACGCCATACTCCTGCTCCAGCGCCTCGGCCAAACTGTGGAAGAAATAGCTGGAGGTGTCGTTGCCGTTGTCCAGCAGTCCGGCCACCTTGCCCGCCACGGAATCCAGCCGACCGGTCAATTGCCTTTCGACCTGGTGCACGAACCCGGTCGGGTCCAAATAAGTAACGCGCCCTACGTCGGGAACCGTAGCTACATGCGTTGCCATCTCGCTACCTCGTCAGTGTTTTCGGCATCATACCATGCCGTTCCGACGCTGTTGTTCTGGACATTTTGAGTACAACGGTACAGAATGACGCAATAATATTCTGCAAACCCGCTACAAATCGGAGTCCGTAGCATGACATCCAGCGCAACATCCGCCAATCTCACGCCATTGCTGTTTTTGGAGCGCAGCGCGGCCGTCTATCCCGACAAGGCCGCCTGCATATACAACGGCGGAGTTACCACCTACGCCCAGTTTTACGATAGGGTCCGCCGCCACGCTGCCGCGCTGCAAAGTGTCGGCGTTCAGGCCGGCGACCGCGTCGCGTACCTGATACCCAACCTGCCGTCCATGCTGGAGGCCAACTTTGCCCCCATGGGCATCGGAGCGGTGTTGGTCGCTCTCAATATTCGCCTGTCGGCGCGAGAGATTGCGTACATCCTCAACCACTCCGGCGCGAAGGTCCTGGTGTTTGATTCCGAACTTGCCGACACCGTGCGGCAGTTGCGCGATGACTGCCCCGGTGTTGAAACCTACGTCCAGGTCCGCGACACCGTCCCATTGGCTACCGACATACCCAGCATCGAGTTCGAGCAGTGGCTGGGCAACGTCGAGCCCCTATCCTCCCTTCCCGGGACGGCATCCGAGACCGACACCCTCACCATCAACTACACCTCCGGCACCACCGGCATGCCCAAGGGCGTGGAATACACGCCGCGCGGCGCATACCTGAACGCCCTGGGCGAGGCCATGGAAATGGGCATGAACTGGCGCAGCATCTACCTGTGGACGCTGCCCATGTTCCACGCCAACGGCTGGTGTTTCCCCTGGGCCGTGACCGCCGTGGGCGGCACCCACGTCTGCCTGCGCCGCGTGGACCCCGCCGAGGTCTATCGCCTGATCCGCGAAGAATCGGTGTCCCACCTCTGCGCCGCTCCCACCGTCCTGACCGGTTTGTACGCAGCGCCGGAGGCCGCTTCCGCCGACCTGTCCAGCCTCACCATCATGACCGCTGGCGCGCCGCCGGCTCCCCAAGTGATCCGCACCATCGAGGGCATGGGGGCTGAGATCATTCACGTGTACGGCCTGACCGAGACCTACGGCCCATGTACGGTGGCCGCACCCCAACCGGAATGGGACACGTTGCCCTCCGATGACCTCGCACGGGTAAAGGCCCGCCAGGGCGTCCCCTTCATGGTGTATGGGACGGGCCTGCGCGTGGTCGACGAATCCATGGACGACGTCCCCAAGGATGTTGAATCCATGGGCGAGGTCGTGATGCAGGGCGACGCCGTGATGAAGGGCTACTACAACGATCCCGACGCCACCGCCGAGGCATTCCGCGGCGGTTGGTTCCACTCCGGCGACCTCGCCGTCTGGCATCCTGACGGATACATCGAACTTCAGGACCGCTCCAAGGACATCATCATCTCCGGCGGTGAAAACATCTCCAGCCAGGAGGTCGAGAAGGTCATCATGGAGCACCCCGCCGTGCTGGAGGTATGCGTGGTGGGCGTGCCGGATGACCGGTGGGGCGAGGTCCCCAAGGCATTCGTCGTGCCCCGGGACGGCGGTTCGGTGAGCGCCGACGACATCATCAATTTCACTCGCGACCGCATCGCCCACTTCAAGGCCCCCAAGAGCGTGGAGTTCGGCGATCTCCCCAAGACCGCTACCGGCAAGATCCAGAAGTACATCCTGCGCGATAAGGAATGGGAAGGCCAGGAGCGCCGCATCCAGGGTTCGCAGGTATAGGCCGCCGGGCCAATCGCCCGCCGCCGCACAGGGTCCGACAGAGGAGAACAGGTATGGAATTCGGATTGTTCCTTGAATTTCCCCGCCCGATCGAGGGCGACCATCACGACGCTTTCACCCAATCGTTCCGCCTGGTGCAGGAAGCCGAGGACTTGGGCGTGGCCTCGGTCTGGCTGGCCGAGTACCACTTCAACATGGAGCGGGTGCTGGCGTCGCCGGTGATGATCGCCACGGCCATCGCCGCCAAGACCCACACCATGCGCATCGGCACCGCCGTGTACTGCCTGCCTCTGGGCCATCCCATTCGCGTAGCCGAGGAAATGGCCACCCTGGACCACATCAGCGACGGCCGCGTGGAACTGGGTGTCGGTAGAGGTACCTTCCCCAACGTCCACGAGGGGTTCAACGTAACCTTCGAGGAAAGCCGGAGCCGTTTCGACGAGTTCCTGGAGATCGTCAAGACGGCCTGGACTGAGGAATCCTTTTCATTCCACGGTGAGCACTATTCTTGCGATGACCTTACGGTTACGCCCCGTCCGTATCAGCAGCCGCACCCGCCCATCACCGTGGGCGTAACCTCAGCGGAAAGCTTCCCCATCATCGGCGCGATGGGTTACCCGCTGATCGTCAACCCGTCGCGGGTATTCACGCTGGAACAACTCAAAGGGCCGATGGAGGCGTACCGCGCCGCGTGGAAAGCCGCCGGCCATCCCGGGAAGGGCAGGCTGGGGCTGCGCGTGCCGATTTACGTCAACGAAGACGCGGAGGCCGCGTACCGCAACCCCATGGAATCGGCCATGAACTCCATAACCCGCCTTGGCGAGCGCGTCGGCTCCTACGCTGGTCGGGCCGGAACCACCGGCGACTGGGGCGAGCAGAGTCGCATCATCCTGGGCATGGACTACGACGACTGGCTGCGGGACAAGGTGGTATACGGCACGCCCGACGCGGTCACCGAGCGCCTCACCGAACTGGAAGAGACGTTGGGCCTGGACCAACTCATCTACGAAATCAACTACGGCAACCTGATGCCGGACGAAATGCAGACCGCATCGCTCAGGTTGTTCAACAAGAAGGTGCTGCCCAGGCTGACCAACTAGCGAAACAGATCCGGGTCAAGCCCGGAGCGGTGAATGATTGAGCGCAGAGTCCCGGGCTTGATGTCTGCATTTGTTCCATGAAACGGGACTGACACGGTACGAAGTTCCGCACCACTGCCATAGCGGTACATCCGATGTGAACCTTTGCCGCGACGCCTGATCATCTCGAAACCATTTTCACGCAATATCCGGTCAACATCTCTATAGTTCATCAGGCGAGCCGGACCTCAAAAGCGGTCCGCTCGATGTTATTTCCTTTAGGTAACGGGTTGAATGCAGACGGGATTATGAAGCTCTTGTTCAAGAACCACAGCCGCGCGCGCAGTGGCCATGGGGCTTTGACGCTCAGGACTGCTCGGCGTTCGATCTCCGGCAACTCAGCCGCGTAGTCCAGAAAATCCTCGACTGCCAGTTGAAGGTCTTCACGTACTTCCTCGAAACTCGCGCCCTGCGCGGCGATGTCTAGGTCTACGCAGAGGGCTTCCCAATCCCCAGGCTTGCCCCAGGCGTAGCAGGTCAGTTTGCGCATAGCGTCTCTCCTGACGTCCGGTTGCCGCGCCGTTCTAATCCCACGTGAAACAGACCTTGCCGGTGCCGCCGGCATCGAACAACTTGTAGGCGGCGTCGGCCTCGTCTAACGTGAACCGGTGGGTGAAAAGCTCCTTGAGGGGCACCTGCCGGTCCACCACGAAGCGGGCTACTTCTTCCAAACCATTCAGGCTGAACGTCCACGAGCCCACGATGGTCAGTTGCTTGTGGATGATCTGGGGGCTGACGTCGAACGTGGTGGTGTTGCCCTCGCCAACGAAACAGACTCTGCCCCACAGCATCGCTGAATCCACGGCGTTGATGCGAGCCTCGGGGCGGCCGGTGCAGTCCAATGCCGCCGGCGTCCCCTCACCGTGGGTCAGTTCGCGGATGGCCTCCACCGGATTCTGATTGTTGGCGTCGATGCAGACATCCGCGCCCAGCCGCTGGGCCAGGTCCAGCCGCTCCCCGTCCACGTCAACCGCAATCACGCGGGCGCCCATGGCCTTGGCGAACATGGTGCCGCTGGCGCCCACGGGACCCTGCCCGAAGATGGCGATGGTGTCGTCCCCAGCCAGGTTGAGGCGCTTCAGCGCGTGGAACGCCGTTCCCGTGCCGCAAGCGCAGGCAGAACCTTCATCGAAGTCCAGACCATCCGGCATCTTCACGCACGTGTACGCGGGACAGATCAGGTAGTCCTCGTGTCCGCCGTTTGCGCCAGTGCCGTACACTGTTGAACCGTTCAGGCACATCTGGGTGTAGCCAATCCGGCACATGGTGCAGGCCCGGCACCCCGTGTAGTGGTGCATCATGACGCGGTCGCCGACGGCCACCTCGGTTACGCGTGAGCCGACTTCGGTAATGACGCCGCAGGGCTCGTGGCCAGCTACCTTCAGGTTGGCCGGGTCGCCGCGGTCGGCCTTGGCAGCGCGGTAGTGGCGCAGGTCGCTGCCGCACAACCCGGACGCCTTCATCTGGATCACTACTTCGCCCGTCCCTGGGTGTGGGTCAGGCAGAGTGCGGATTTCGACCTCGCGGTCGCCGGTGAAAACTACGCCTCGCATATCGGTTCCCTCCAGTTCGAAGCTGACGCATGACCCTATCCGGAGTCCGGAGAAATGCCGTGCTGTCGCAGCAGGGCTTCCAGTTCCCGGTTGCGCTCCGCCGCAGCCCGCAAAGCCGCTGCCTTCTCTGCCCGTTCCGCTTCCGCCTGGGCCCGGGCCGCTTCCGCCTGGGCCCGGGCCGCTTCCGCCTCGACTCGCGCGGCCTCCGACTCGGACAGATTGAGCAGCCAGTCCCGGTTGATCGGATCGTAAATCTTCAGCAGATCATCCCGAACGCAGATGTCCAGCCCCAGCAACTCGCTGTATCCCCGCAGTATGCCGTCCACATCTTCGAATACTGGGATGGGCTGGTAAACGCCATTCACCAGCCGCTCCCCGGCCAACGGCGGGTCGAAGCATTCCCGCAGGGGGTCGAACCGCCAGTATTCCGTTACCCCGATGGCGGTGTAAACGTCCCGCTTGTGTCCGATGTCCCGGTCGTAGGAACCCGCTGACGCGATTTCCATCACAAAGTCCGGCGCTTTGCCATCCCGCCATGTGAAGTAAGAACGGCGGGTATGGTTGTCCACGCCGAAGACCACGAACACATCGGGCGCAACGACCGCGCCGGGGTCGTTCATCCGGTAATAAACGAACATATCGCCGGCGACGTACACATCAGAGCGGTCCTGGTAACGAACCCGCAGGGCGTGAACCATTTCAGTCAGTGGGTTGAACTGGAAATCAGTTTCGGCCAACGGCTCACCGTCCGTATCCGGGTAGTGGATGTTGGGGTCTTCGATTTCCGCCGGAGGGTCCGAGCCGGTTGCGACGGGCTTGCTTACCATGACTTGCTCACTCCTTGCACCCAATCATACGACACGGCGTTAGCGCTCGTTGCAGGGCTATGGGTCAATCAGGACGCCCGGGTTCAGGATGCCGTTGGGATCCAGGGTGCGTTTGACGGCGCGGAGACCCTCGGCGAACGGATCGGGACGCTGACCGTCGTACCAGGGGCGGTGGGCGCGGCCCACGGCGTGGTGGTGGGTGATTGTGCCGCCGGCGGCCATCACAGCGTCCGAGGCGGCCTGCTTGATCTCGGCGTGGGCTTCCAGTTCGCCGCCGACTTGTCCCAAGCCCTCGAAGGTGTAGTAAGGGGCCGGCCCGTCGGGATAGACGTGGGTGAACCGGCACGAAACGCGGCCACCGCCGCAGGTGCGCCGCAGTGCATCCTGCAGGGCAGAGCGGACCATCTCGTCCATGGCCGGCCAGCGTTCCCAGGTTATGGACGTTTCCAGGGTTTCTGCCACGATCCCGAAGCCGATGGTGGCGTTGCGCTCGTAGGGCGCGTTTATAAAAGAGTTGCGCCAACTTCCGACGGCGCCCTGGCGTCCCGCCGTGGCGTCGGAGCGCTCTGCAGCATCGGCGATCACGATATTCTCCTCGTCTATGGTCCCGCCGGCGTCGCGGGCGATGGCAACGGCCTGGCGGATGTTCTCGCCCTGGGGCAGTTCGGCGGACTCGAACCCGATGATCAGCAGGGCCTGTTGTCCATCCAGCCCGGCGAAGTCCTGGGCCTCGCCCTCGTCAAGCATACGCAGGTTGGCCGGCCACTGCTTGGCCTGGGCGATGAGGCGCGCGCCCTCCGACGCGGCTGCCATACCATCGAAGACGACGCCGGCGGATGCGCGGAACCGTGGGCGCGCTTGAATGCGCATCCAGGCTTCCGTGATGACGCCCAGAATCCCCTCGCTGCCGATGACCATGCGGTCGGGCGACGGGCCGGCGCCGCTGCCCGGGAGGCGGCGGGACTCCCACACGCCGGATGGGGTGACCATGCGGACGGATTCGACGAAGTCGTCGATATGGGTGTGGTTGGTGGCGTAGTGGCCGCCGCTGCGCGTGGCGATCCAGCCGCCCAGGGTGGAGAACTCGAAGCTCTGGGGGAAGTGACGCAGGGTGTAGCCGTGGGGACGCAGTTGGGCCTCCAAAGCCGGACCCAACACGCCGGCCTGGATACGAGCGGCGCGGGAGGTGTCGTCGATCTCGAGCACCTGGTCGAGCCGGGTGAGGTCGATGGTCACCACCGCATCGGCTTGGGGCGGTTCGATGCCGGCAACGACGGTGCTGCCTCCGCCGTACGGTATGGCGACGATGTTGGAGTTGGTACACCAGTCCAGCACGGTGGTCAACTCGGTTTCCGTGCGCGGGTAGGCGATGACGTCCGGCGGGTTGGGGAACTGGCAGTTGAACGCCCGGATACGGTCCCGGAAGCTGCGGCCGTAGGTATGCGCGGCCCGGTCGTGTTCGTCGGTGGAGCAGAACTCGGCCACCAGCGGGTGAGGCAGGATGCGCGGCGCGCGCAGGTTCAGATCAGCGTCGGTGGGCGGTCGGGGCGGATCCAGCAAGACGCCGTAGCGTTGGTGGATTCTTTGGGCCATGGCGGCGTAGTCCGCCGAAGTCGGCTCCCGATCCTCGTTGCCCCAGGCCCAGAAACTGCGACGCGTCATGCTATCCCTCCGTGTGGGCATAGCAATGGTCGGGGTGAGTGGATTCGAACCACCGACCTCCACGTCCCGAACGTGGCGCGCTAGCCACTGCGCTACACCCCGACTATGGTTGAATTATAGCATACGGCCCCGGATTTTCCCTACGCGGGCTCGTGGCTGACCGCGCCCCCAGCAGCAAGTTTGATGCTTGGAAAATGCCCGGATCATTTCGGATGCTTCACACTCGTCAGAACGCATCCGTGTCGAATCCGCACGACAATAGTATCCTCGCTCTACTATCATCTACGCCAAACATTTGAATCCGAGCGACTTCCCGATCCGTACCTACGGCAACCATAATTTGGAGCATTGATAATGAGTATCGCGAGATTGCGACAGATATTGCCGGTGGTCGCGCTAATTGCCGGTTTGATGGCGATGGCTCTGAGCTGCGGCGGCGCAGCAGAGGAGGCACCGGCCCCGGCCTCCGGAATCTCGGTGGAAAACCAGGCGGATTTCGACCAATCCAGGGCGCAAATGCCAGCGGCGGCAGCAACGGCGGCGCCTCAAGCGGCCAGCGAGGCCAGAGTTCAAAAAGAATCAGCCCCGGCACAGCCGCAAGCGCCGCCCGGCGCGCCCGTCCCCGCGTCCGATTCATCAGGGAACCAGGGAACGCTGCTCGCCTATCGGGGCGAAGGGACCGACGACGGTGGCGCCAGCTCAATGCAAGCCCAGAGCGGGCGTCAGTTGATCGTCGAGGCGTGGGTCAGCTTGGAGGTACACGAAATCGACGCAATCGTCCGGCAGGTGGAAGCAGTGGCGACTCAAAGGGGCGGGTGGATCGAGTCGGCGGACGTCGTCGGAGAGGCCGGCTATCGCACAGCGAACATCAACGTGAGAGTGCCGGCGGAGCGTTTCGACGACGCGATGCAGACCCTGCGAGGGCTGGGCCGCGTGACCGACGAAGGGGTGTCTTCCACCGACGTGACCGACCAACTGATCGACGTGGAGGCGAGACTGGGCGCGTGGCGCGTGCAGGAGGAACGGCTGATCGTGCTGCTGGAAAACGCGTCCACGGTGGAGGACGTGATTGACATCGAGCGGCGAATCGCCGAGGTGCGGGAGGACATCGAGCGCGTGGCGGCGACACAGCGGAACCTGGAAAATCGCGTAGCCGCGTCGTTGATCAGGGTCCATCTGCATCTGCCCGGTAGGTTCGCTAGCGACCCTCCCAACGGCGCGCTCAAGCTGGCGGTCGGCGATCCCAAGGGCGCTGCCGTATCCGTCGGCGGGCGTGTCGAATCCTTGGGCGGATACGTGGGCGGTCAACGCGAATACGAGGAAGGGCGTGGGCAGGTGGTGGAAATAACCGCGTACGTCAAGCCCACGGATCTGCCGGCATTGATGGACTACGCTGCGAGCCTAGGAGAGCCGTCGGACCGCAGGCTGAACTCGGTCGGGCCGGCCCCGGCCGGGGATGTGCCCAACGCTCGACTATCCTTGCTGATCCGTTCCAACGTGGACTCGGCCGCGTCATTGTCGCTGGCCGCGTCTGAACCCATCGTGGCGGCGGGCAACATTCGCGCCCGGGCGGAATCGATGGGCGGTTACGTGGAGAGCTGGACCGAGTCGCGGTGGGACGAAGGCAAGCGGGAAAACGTGCACATGGAACTGGTGGTGAGGGCTTCGGACCTGCGGGAGATCATGGACTTCGGGACGACGCTGGGCGAAGCGGAGAACTGGGAGTTCCATTCCGTGGGCCAGGGTCCGGAAGACGCGGCTCCCAACTCGCGGCTGACCGTATCCGTGTACACCGACAGTGATGACATGGTGTGGCTGTACATCGTTGTCATTGTGGGAGGCGTCGCCGCGATAGCGGCCAGCGTGGCGGCGGCGGCGGTGATGTCGCGACGCCGTCGGAGACGGGCAGAAACTGACGCCGTGGCTGACCTGCAACTTGAGACGGAGTAAGGCGAAACGGGGCAATCATCGCGATTGCCCCGAAACTTTCTAGTCAGCGCCCACCGGCTGTTTGGATGGCCGCCGTCGCCGTCTCCGGACACGCCCGGGCTTGCCTTCGCCATTTGTATTGGCTGGTGAGTCGGCCCCGTTGAGCCTTTCGTTGGGCGCTTGGTCAATCGGGGCCGACTCCGCAGGTTGGTCGGGAGTCGAGGCGGCGGACAGGGCTTCCTGCATCTCGTTGACGAAGGCCACCACGCGGCGTAGGGCGCGAGCGATCCGCGCCATCCCGTGATCAGCGTCACCGGCGGTGCGGATCTCCATATCGCGGCGGCCAACGCGCACGCCGGGACCCATCTTGTTTTGCAGGGCGAGCCGGGCGTCGCCCACGGGCTGGCGGAACACCACCGTCACGATGCCGTCCCCCGCGCCAGCGATGGACTCCACGCCGGCAGACGAGCCCAGGCATCGCAGGTCGGTCACGGACAGGAGGTTTTCCACCACCGGAGGCAGAGGGCCGAACCGGTCTTGCATGTCAGCGCGAACCGCCGGGATGAGGTCGCGGTCGGCGATGTTGGAGAGCCGCTGGTAGAACGCCAGGCGCGCCGGCAGGTGGGCGATGTAATCGGTGGGGATCACCGCCGGCACGGGCAGGTCAATGCGTGGCGGAGGGGCAACGCCGCTGGACGGCGTTCCGGAGCCCTCTTCGTCCAGTTCCTGCACGGCCTGGGCCAGCAACTCGGAGTACAGGTTGAGTCCCACGGCGTGGATCTGGCCGCTCTGGTCCGCGCCCAGCAGGTTGCCGGCGCCGCGGATTTCCAGGTCGCGCATGGCGATGCGGAAACCGGAGCCCAGCTCGTTCGCTTCGAGGATGGCGTGGATGCGTTGGCTGGCGGTGTCGGTGATCTCCTGGTTGTCGGGCAGCAGCAGGTAGGCGTAGGCACGGTGGTCGCCGCGACCCACGCGTCCGCGCAGTTGGTAGAGTTGGGCGAGGCCGAACCGGTCGGCGCGGTCGATGATGATGGTGTTGACGTTGGGCATGTCCAGGCCGGACTCGATGATGGTGGTGCACACCAGCACGTCGGCATCGCGGTTGGCGAAAGCAACCATCACGTCCTCGAGTTCGGATTCGGGCATCTGGCCGTGGCCGATGATGAAACGGGCTTCCGGCACCAGTTTTTGCAGTTCCTCGGTGGTCTGCTGGATGGTGCGGACGCGGTTGTGCAGGAAGAAAACCTGGCCGTCCCGTTCCATCTCACGGAGGATGGCCTCGCGAACGAGGTCGCCGCTGTCCTCGGACACGAAGGTCTTGACGGGCAGGCGGGCCTCCGGCGGCGTGTGGATCACACTCATGTCCCGGACGCCGGCCAACGCCATGTGCAGGGTACGCGGGATGGGCGTGGCGGTCAGGGTAAGCACGTCCACCTCAGCGCGCATCTGCTTGAGGCGTTCCTTGTGGGCGACGCCGAAGCGGTGTTCTTCGTCGACGATGACCAATCCGAGGTTGTTGAATCCGACGTCCTTCTGCAGGATCCGATGGGTGCCGATGACGATGTCAACCGCGCCGGATTTGGCCGCATCGACGACCTCGACCTGCTCCTGATGGGTGCGGAAACGGCTCAACACCTCTACCTTGACGGGGTAGGGAGCCAGCCTTTCGGCGAAGGTGGCGTAGTGCTGCTGCGCCAGGACTGTAGTAGGGACAAGGACGGCAACCTGCATACCCTCATTGACGGCCTTGAACGCCGCGCGAAGGGCGACCTCGGTCTTCCCGTAGCCCACGTCGCCGCAAATCAGGCGGTCCATGGGCTTGGAGGTCTCCATGTCGGCTTTCACTTCGTCCGCAGCACGGAGTTGGTCGGGAGTTTCCACGTAGGGGAACGAGTCCTCGAGGTCGCGCTGCCACGGCGCATCGGGGTCGAAGCGGTGGCCGGTCACGGTTTCGCGGGTGGCGTACAGGCGCAGCAATTCGGCGGCGATTTCACGGGCGGCGCCCTTGGCGCGGTCCTTGATGCGCTGCCACTCGCTGCCGCCCAGGCGGGTGAGGGTAGGGGACTGGTCGGTGGACGCGATGTAAGCGCCAAGACGATCGAGTTGCTCGGTGGGCACGTAAAGTTTGTCGTCGTCCGCGTATTCCAGCACGAGGTACTCCCGGTCTTCGCCGCTGGACTCCAGGTGGGTCGTGCCGACGAACCGGGCGACGCCGTGGTCGATGTGCACGACGTAGCTGCCGGGGGTGAGATCGTTGAGGGATACCGCGTCGCCCAGGTCGCGCCGCGTCGTTGAGGGGCGAAAACTGCGCTGCTTCACGGTGCCGAACAGTTCGGCGTCGCTGTACACCGCCACGACCGGGCCGCTGGCGCTGCCGTCGGTCTGCCAGCCCTTGCGCAAGGCTCCCTGGATCACGTACACGCGGCCGGCCCTTGGGCGCGTGGGCAGGGTTTCGACCACGCTGGCGGATATGTTGGACTCTTGCAGCAGCTCGCTCAAGCGTCCGGCGTGCTGGCTGACCGCGACGACCGCGCCGCCATCGGCGACACGGGTCGCGACATCCTCGGTGAACGCGGACAGACCGGCCAGCGTGTCGGGCAGGGTTTCAACCAGGCGGGAATCCTCGTCGGAGCCCCAGCGCAGGATTTCCACCATGGACGCGCCTGACCGCTCCAACTTTCCGTGGACGGTCTGCCAGTCAGCGGCGGGAGAGGGGAATCCGTAGGGCAATTCGCCTCGCTGCTGCCGGTTGGCGCGCTGCTGTTCGTAGCGGGCCTCCTGCTCCTCGGCCTCGCCGGCCAGTCGTGCTGGACGATCCATGACCAGGACCGCGTTATCGGGGATAAAGTCGGCCAGCGTGTGGGAATTGAGCAGGCCGTTGTAGAACGACACAACTTCCGGGTTGGGCGCGGTGAGCAGCTCGCTCAATTCTTCCTGGAATCGGGAAATGGTCGTGGCTGAGCACGAGGAGAGGTCGATGCGACTGCGGCGTTCGTCGAACAGCGCGGGGTCGCACAGGTCGGTCAATTGCTCCGCGGCGGCGATGATGTGTGCTGCATCGGCTTTGCCGACGGAGCGCTGAGTTTCAGGGTCGAATTGACGGATGGTGTCGATCTCGTCGTCCCAGAACTCAATGCGATAGGGCACGTCCGCGTTGGGGGGAAAAACGTCCAGGATGCCACCGCGCAAACTGAAGCTGCCGGGGGATTCCACCTGCGGTTCCCGACGGTAACCCAATTCGACCCATGCCGTCAGCATGGCGTCTATGGATGGCACACGCTGGCCTTTGACGAGCGTGCGCAGCCCGTCTACGTCAGGGTGATAACCCAGGGTCAAGCTGGGGGCGATGGTGAGGCGGAGGGCGGAGGAAACCGTCGCTACCACCAGGGGCGGCGGCGTGTCGTCGGTGTTTTCGCCCACGGCGGCCAGGGCGGACAGGGCGGACAGCCGTTGGTTGTTGGTGCGGGCGTCCACGGCCAGCCGCTCGAATGGCAGCACCTCCGGCTCGGGCAAGAGGAACACGGGCGCGTCATCGCCCAGATAGGCTTGCAGTTGGTCGTAGAGTCGGCGGGCGTCGTCCAACCGCGGGGAGATCACGACCACCGGCCGTTGCTGTAACTGACAGATGGCGGCCAGGTACAGGGGATTATGGTCGGGATTGAGAGTGAGCGACGCCCGGGCGCCAGGAGAGTCCAGATTCCGCAGGTGCCTTTGCAGCCACGGTTGAGAGCCGAGTAGGGAGAGCAACCCAGTTAATGCCATATATATTCCATTCGCGAGATTCGCCGACGCGACCAGAGGTACACGCCGAGACGGGACTGTCCATCGAACAGCCCCGTGCAATGATTCTACGCTACGTTCGCGCGGACATTCAACACGAGCGGAGACGTTGTAGGGCCATTCGATTATCGCTCGTCGAGTGGATAGTCCGCTCGTCCTTCGACAGGCTCAGGATGAGCGGACGGTTATTCAACAAGCGTTCTGGCGTTATTCGTTGCCTCCGGTTGGGATAACCGAATGACCCTTGAGACGTTGGCAGAGCCTTTTCAAAGTCTCCATGCCTCCCGCTCATGGTGCGGAACGCCCGCCTCCGGCGGGAGCCCGTCGAACCACGGGCGCGTCCTTCGACAGGCTCAGGACGAGCGGATGCAAGAAGATCACGTAACTTTGGAATGGCCCTGAGACGTTGGTCAGGGATGTTCGATTCTCCAGGAAATCCTCTCTCTGCCCTTTCCCTCTGCCAATGACACTTCCCCCTTGCCCCAATCCTTCGCCCATCTTTACCATAGTAACTAGCGCTTCAAATCTGTCCCGCCGCCATCCCGCCAGCCATCCCAATGCCTACGTCCAAACACCGAAATCCCAAACGCCCCTCCCCAAATCCTCTCAAACGCCCGCCAAAACCACCAATATCACCCCCAAAACCCCCAAACCGCCACCATTTACCCCCACAACCCACCCCAACGCCCTGTTCAAATGAACGGAAATGAGCAGAAATGAGCGGGATTTCCGAAAAATCTCCACCATCCCACCCATATACCCAATCCTTTACATCCTGTACATCCATGCAAATACTCTCCCGTCCGAGGTAATCCCATGACCATTTCCCAAATCCGCCGCCGTATCAACGTCCTCAAGCGCAGGTTCGCCCTCGAACTCACCATCATCAAGCTCCGACGCATCGCCGAAGCCGTCGCCGACCACTGGGACCCCGAGCAACCCCCTGAACCCGCCGAAGTCATCGAGCGCTTCGTCAAAGCCGGCTGCCGCCTCCCCACCTTCGGTAATCTTCGCCACTGCCTGGACCGTGCCCGACGCCAGGGGGACGTCCCTCACCCTGAAGACATCGTCATCAACCTGCTTCCCTGGATTGACGGCGACCGCTACCACAAATTCCTCCGCTGGGACCTACCCGCCCCGGCGCGTTAGCCATGCCCTCAACCCGGTTTACACCGACGATCGAAATGCCCTGAGGGGTTGGTACGGGCTAACACGATGGTCCCACCACCAGGGGTTCAACAGGTGCGTGATATAATTCACATATATTCCCGGGGGTCGGATTCGTCCCATGGCCGGAACGCAAAATTCGCCCGAACACCTGACATCGCACGCCGTTGCCGGCCGTAATTCCCATCAGAACGGGGAGCCTGGCTACCGTCGCATCGTGGTGAAAGCCGGCACCAACGTACTGTCGGGCGGCAGTTCGCGGGGCGGGGTGGACACGGAGGTGATGGCGAGCCTGGTCGACCAGATTTCCCGGCTGGCGAACGCCGATGGAATCCAGGTGCTGTTGGTGACCTCGGGCGCCATCGCCGCAGGACGCCAAGCTCTCGCCGAGAGAGTTGCGGTGCCCGCAGTTCCGGACATCCCCACCCGGCAGGTGCTGGCGGCGCTGGGCCAGAGCCGGCTGATGTCCGCCTACACCGGAATGTTCGAGCGGCACGGCGTGGTCGTATCCCAGGTCCTGCTCACCATCAAGGACCTGGCGCAACGGCAGGCGTACCTGAACATCCGCAATACGCTGCTGTCCCTGCTGGACTTAGGGATCATTCCCATCCTGAACGAGAACGACGTGGTCGCGGCTGATGAGATCGGCGAGGTATTCGGGGACAACGACCGGCTGTCGTCGCTGATCGCCACGCTGATCGACGCAGACCTGCTGGTCATCCTCTCCGACGTGGACGGCCTCTACACCGCCGACCCCAAATCCGACCCCACTGCGACGCGGATCGACACGGTCGATTTTGTGGACGACCGAGTGATCGCCATGGCGGGAGAACACCGCAACGCCTGGGCACGGGGCGGGATGCCCACCAAACTCGACGCGGCCCGATTGGTCACCACATCCGGCATCGCCATGAGCATCTGCCGGGGGCGAGACCCGGACGTGGTGGTGCGAGTGGCGAAAGGCGAACCGGTGGGAACTTTCTTCCGGCCGGCCAGCAGCAAACTGGAGGCCCGCAAGCGTTGGATGCTGAGCTGCGTCGGAGACAGCAATTGGGGCCAGGTGGTGGTCGACGACGGCGCGGTGGCCGCATTGCGCAGAAACGGCGTCAGCCTGTTGCCGGCCGGCGTTCGCAGCGTGGTGGGCGCCTTTGAACGTGGGGACATCATATACATCTGCGACTCAACGGGCTATCACGTTGCCTGCGGAATAGCCAACTACCCGCACAGCGCCGTGGACCGGATCCGCGGCATACGCTCGGACCGCATCGTGGAGACCCTGGGCTACCACTACGGAGATGAAGTGGTGCACCGGAACAACTTGGTACTGCTTTGATTGGGGGACGTCGTGAATACCGCCGCCGAACGACTATATGAACAGGGTGAGGCCGCCCAACGAGCGTCGGCCCAGCTGGGCCGCACGTCAACCGACGTACGGAACCATGCGCTGGAAAACATCGCCCGCGCTTTGGAGACCGAGCAGGGTCCGGTGCTGGAGGCCAATGCGGCCGACTACCAGGACGCCGAGGCCGCCGGCATCGACGCCGCGTTCCTGGACCGCTTGCTCCTGAACTCGGACCGGCTCAACGGGATGGCGGCGGACGTTCGCGGCGTGGCCGGCCTGCCCGATCCGGTGGGAGAACTCATCGAGTCCTTCGTGCTGGCCAACGGGTTGGAGGTCGAAAAGCGGCGTACCCCGCTGGGAGTGATTGCCAGCATCTACGAAAGCCGGCCGAACGTAACGACGGACATAGTTTCCCTGGCTTTGAAATCGGGAAACGCGTGCTTCCTGCGCGGCGGCAAGGAAACGTTGCGCTCGAACACGGCGCTGGTGTCCCTGATCCACCGGGCCATCGGCGAGGCCGGCCTGCCCACCGACGCCGTGCAGTTCGTGGACGACACCGACCGTGCCCTGGTGGACGTCATTCTGGGCATGAAGCAGCACATCAACCTGCTGGTGCCCCGGGGCGGGACGGGACTCATCAACTTCGTGGCAGAGCGCGCCGAGATGCCCGTGGTGACGGGCGGCGTGGGCGTGTGCCACACCTACGTTGACCGGGCAGCGGACACCGAAATGGCCGCCAATATCGTGTACAACGCCAAGGTGCAACGGCCCACGGTGTGCAACGCCATGGATACGGTGCTGGTGCACTCGGAGGCGGCGGCGCGCTGTCTGCCCGAGATCGCCGCGCAACTGAACGACGCGGGGGTAGAGATGCGCTGCGACCACCGGGCGTTGAGCATCCTGGGGCCGGAGGCGGACTTGAACCTGGTGCCGGCCCAGGAAGAAGACTTCGGCCAAGAGTTTCTGGCGCTGATTGCTTCGGTGCGCGTGGTTGACAGCCTGGACGACGCGCTGGAGCACATCGAGACCTACGGCTCCGGTCACTCCGAGGCCATCGTCACGCAAGACGAAACGGCGGCGCAGCGATTCCTGAACGAAGTGGATGCTGCGGCCGTGTACCACAACACCAGCACCCGATTCACCGACGGCGCCCAGTTTGGCCTGGGAGCGGAGGTCGGAATCAGCACTCAAAAATTCCACGCCCGGGGCCCGCTCGGATTGCGCGAGTTGACAACTTACAAGTGGATCGTCCGGGGAACCGGACAAGTGCGTGAGTGATGGCGACCTGATGCCCTACGACTACGAACGGGAAGTGCGCACGCCGCAATCCGAGGCGTACCTGATCTTGGACGGCGATACGCCGGTGGGTCGAATCGACACGCACTTCGTGCCGGGCATCGCCCACGTAGCCATCGCGGTGGACCAGCGGCTCACGCCGGAACAGATCGAGGAGATCATTTCCGACGTGGACGCCGACATGCTGAACACGATAGGCACCGAGCGGGACGCGCACATGTACCACGTGTTCCAGGGCACGGAGATCCGGGTGTTCAGCGATACCGACTACGATTCATACGGCGGCAACGGTAACGGCAACGGGCGCGGGCACGGTCCGCTGCCGCCGCCCGGCGGCCCGTGAACATCAGCTGAGATCATTGCGTCATCAGAAGGGAATCTATGGTGGCTCCCTTTTTGCTTTTCTGCCGTTAGCGGGATCAACGGAAGGGAGACCGATTGCCTCGGAGACCGCACAGTTTGTTCCAATGTGGAATACTAGTGTATTTATACTAGTATATATGCACTATAACATGATTGCTGGTGGGAAATAACGCGCAGCCCTTTATCATCTTGTTCAAATGCATTCGAGCGACTTCAACATCGAGACAATTTCCCTACTCGAGATTTGACCGATCGGTGGCTGAAACCCGTCACCTTATCGACGAATCTCGTTCCATCTCTTTAGCGGTGGCAAAAGAGCGTTCTATCCCTCACTACAGCCTTACGCATCTTCGTCGCTCACGGTCGATGATCCACGCCATCGGCAGGCACCCGCAACCAAACTTTCCAGTATCATTGGGAGTAAGACGCGCCAAACCCGGAAGAAGCGCCATGCAAACCCTCAACACGCCGAGACGCGACGTTCGGGCAATTGGCATTGCCCGCCAGATCCACGAAATAGCCCACGCAAAACAGACGTTTCTGTTCGGCTCACGGGCCCGCGGGGACCACCGCCAGGACTCCGACATCGACGTGCTGGTGGTCAAAGAAGAACCCCAGTCGGATTCTTGGCTGGAAGACCTGCGACGGCACGCTCGCAACGTGCAGAAAACCCAGATGCCTGAGGCTTCCGGCATCGACATCATCTATATGACGGAATCCGAATTCACCAAAGGGCGTGGCCTCAGAAACCACATGGCGAACACCGTCACCAAGGAAGGATGCCCCACCATGCCCGATGAACGCCTTGGCAACGGAGCCGATCACGAAGGCGAACGGATCGACTGGGACGACGTGGACAAGAAGATCACGGACGCAAGCGGAGCCGCCACCTGGATCAACGCCATACGAGACGCCGGAATCATCGACGTGGGCGACGACCTCCAGTTTGGACGCGTGGCTCAAAACGCCCTCGAATTCGCGTACAAAGCCGTCCTGGCAGCCCACGGATGCGAATACCCCGTCAGCGGACGCGACGGCCACAACCTTCGTATCCTGACGGATCTTTTCAGCGAAAATCGCATCATAGCCGCGAACGAACTCGCACCGGGTGAAAACCACCGGTACCTGACCGAGTTCGGCGGGGCAGCCGTCTACGCCCATGAGCACCCGCCACTGGAAAGACTGCTCATCGCCAATGAGATACCGCAAGCGGTCGACCGACTTCGGGCTATGGTGGACGCCGTCCGCCAGAGCTGATGAAAGGCCCCACTAGAAAAGCGGGCAAAACTAATTGCGACGATTTACGTCACTGATCTGTATTGTATTCGTCGCCGGTTGAACCGTCTTCGACTAGCGCAATTTCTCATAACATCAACTATTGACATAACTCGCTGATGGGCATATAGTTCCTGTCATTATGTTAAATCTATTAGTGATCGATTATAAATGCACAGTTCGTCTAGGGGCGCTAGTTGTCGTACTTTTAGCAGCGCTATGCCTTGGGTATGGTTCAGTAGTTGACGGTAAGAGCGCCAACCCCGAGCGCGTCGCGGTGCACCCATTGTCGTCCCCATCAGGGGTCGTCGCTGCGGAACCCGACGCCGAGACCGCGTTTCGCGAGGAGGACGCGGGGATTTCGGCGTATTTGAGGGTGAGCGCACAACCGGGCGGCGGATCCCAGACGCGTCTCAACGTCAAGTCGATTGTCGACATTCTAACCTCGCTCCCGGACGATGCTTCCATCCGAGGTGCGGGCAAGCTGGTTGATTGGGGGGCCAATTTCGGGATTGTTGAACTCCCTATGACCGCCGCCGTGATCAGTCCCGCCCCCGTCGAAAACGTGACCGTATATTTCGACGACGAAGGTTGGATAGTTGCGTATCTGCCGCATAACCGTCCGGCCGCGGCCCTCTGGAAACACGGATCCGCGGACGGCGCGACCACGGATGATGCGAAAGCTGACGAAGACCTGGAACGAAACTTGCTGGTGATCGCGATCAATGAAGTCATGACGGCTCACGATCCGGGTACGGCAGACGTCAATCCATCCGAGGTAACCTACTACGACTGGACATGTCCGCAATGCGATGCGTTCGTGCTATTCAGCGGTGTTTCCAGGGGCGGAACGCCCGATGGGATCAAATTCGTCGTCCCGTACACGATCTCCCTCGTTCGGGCGTCGGCAGCCGTGGTCATGACTGAGCAGATAGATGTTGGCGACAACCCTACGGCTAATGTGTCTGTGGATGGGAAGGTCATCGCTACCGCCGATGCAGATAATCCACTGAATTCAGCGAGTTTCAACCTCGACCGGGATGTCGACAATACCAGCTTGCATCGAGTGGTGATCGACAGTCCACCGGACAACGTTTCCGTCGGCGCGATATTGTTGGTGTACGACCGGCCCTAATCCGGCGGACGCGCCAGGGAGAGCCGTGTCCCCTGCCCTGAAGTGGGCTTTAATCGCGATCCCGGCTGGGGTCGTGGCCGCGTTGGCGACTCTGGCGGCGATTTCCTCCTCCGCGCCGGCGGCGGGACACGGGCCGGATGTGGGCCAATCGCCGGAGTCGGGAACGGCGCAACAGACCTGCGCCGACGACGTGAGCATTGAGATTCAGGGGTTATTCGACAGGGTCGATTATTCATTCAAAGACCCGCCGGATTACACCGCGGATGACGACCTGGGGATTTTCTTCCAGGTCACCAATTCCAGTTGTCAAGCGGTGGATCTCGAGGTGGAGTTAGTTGGGTCTGTGAGCGAAGCCACGATCCACAACCGAGATCCCGACGACACCAACGCATGCCTTGAAGGATGCACAATTTCTGCGGAGGGAATTTTCTACGGCAACGTGGGATGGGATTTGGGGCGCCACCCCAACACTCAGCGGGAGTACGTGGTCGGTACCATCACGATCACCGGGCCGGACGGTTTCGTGGACCAAACCCAGTCGAACAATACGCACACGTCCGCAGCCTGGATAAACATAGTAAACCCCGAGAGCGCAACGGCCACGCCTACTCCCACGCCCACGCCAACCGCTACTGCCACTCCCACCACCACTCCTACCCCGACCGCTACCTCCACGCCCACGCCTCCCGCCACTAACACCCACACACCTACTCCGACCGCCACTCCTACGCCCACGCCGCCAGCCACCAACACCCACACGCCTACTCCTACCGCTACTCCCACTCCCATGCCTCCGGCCACCAGCACCCAAACGCCTACTCCTACCGCTACTCCGACTCCGACTCCGCCGGCCACCAACACTCATACGCCTACTCCCACCGCCACTCCCACTCCGACTCCGCCGGCCACCAACACTCATACGCCTACTCCCACCGCCACTCCCACTCCGACACCTCCGGCTACCAGCACCGACACGCCTACCCCTACCGCCACTTCCACGCCTACCCCACCGGCCACCAACACCCATACGCCTACTCCCACCGCCACTCCCACTCCGACTCCGCCGGCCACCAACACCCATACGCCTACCCCGACTGCCACTCCGACACCGACACCTCCGGCTACCAGCACCCACACGCCTACCCCTACCGCCACTCCCACGTCTACCCCACCGGCCACGAATACCTATACTCCTACACCCACGGCCACTCCCACGCCTACCGCCACGCCCACGCCTCCGGCTACCAACACCCATACGCCGACTCCCACTGCTACTCCTACGCCCACGCCGCCGGCCACCAACACCCACACGCCTACTCCAACCGCCACTCCTACGCCCACGCCGCCAGCCACTAACACCCATACGCCTACTCCAACCGCCACTCCTACGCCCACGCCGCCGGCCACCAACACCCATACGCCTACTCCAACCGCCACTCCCACGCCTACGCCGCTTCCCGCTACTAATACTCCGACGCTCACCCCCACTACTACCCCTACTCTTACACCAACGCCAGCGCAGTCGCCGCAGGTAGAGTTGGAGATTTCCCGGCTTGCCTCAATTGTTGGGGTGGCGGGAGAACCCGTGGCAGTCAAGGTGGGTATCAACAGCCTTGATGACGAGGTTCGTACTGCAACGCTCCAGTTGCACTATCTGGGTGGCGGCACGTTTGATTTGCTGGACGAGGCATCAGACGTATCCATTGCACCCAACGCGAGCACCGACGTGGATTTGGAATGGAATACGTCCGGCTACGAGGTCGGCGTCCACCCATTGTTCTTGTCCGTACTGACGCCCGACCTGGCAGACACCCTGGACACGGCGGCGTTCGACGTCGTGTTGGTATCGACCGAGGCAGTGTTCGTACTGGTCGGCAGCGCGTCGGCAACCCGAGGGAACGTCGTTGGCCTGGTTTCCAAACCCTCCATCGTAACCCCGCCCGTATATCCGGCGACGGCGACACCAACCCCCAGTTCCACGCCCACTCCCACCGCAACACCAACGACTACCCCCACCGCGACCCCGACGGCAACGGCAACACCTACGCCGACGCCAACGCCCACCGTCACTCCGCCACCCCATACCGACGCAGAAATATCCGGCATCTCCAGTGATCCGTCGTCCACTGCGATACAGGGCCAGTGGGTCGAAATATCTGTGAGGGTCCAAAACAACGGAAACGCAGAAGTTGGCGTGCCGGTCAAGCTGTCGTTCCCATCGCCGGACAAGCAACCCGAGACCGTCACCCTACGCGTACTAGCCAACCAGACCGCCACCGCGAATTTCACCTGGAAAACCCGCCACTACGACGTTGGCGCACATACCCTACGGGCCGAGTTGCTGCTGGAGAACAACGTGACGACAGGTCTTACGGAATCGGCGATAACAGTGAGATTGTTGGCGCCGACCATCTCGGCATCCATCGCAGGTATCACTAACGATCCCGAACTTGCTGTGGTGGGCGAACCTGTTTTGGTATCCGTGGTGGTGAGGAACGAGGGTATCCTGCCGGCAAATATTCCGGTCACGCTGCATTTTCCATCAAATAACAAGCAGCCTGAGACTCGCAGGCCCCACGCCGAACCCGGCGAAACCGTATACGCCAACTTCACATGGCGGACCGGCAATTACCAACCGGGCAACCATGAGTTTCGGGTGGAAGCGCCGGGCGCCGAACGGACGTTTACCGTGAATCTTGCTGCTCCAAAGGTAGACTTCCGCGTGGTTGAAGTTTACGGATCGAGCTCGGACGTGCCGATCATGCAGGGCGATTCGATTGACGTATCTGCGTTGGTAAGGAACGCCGGCCCACAGGACGGACGCGCCACCGTGCTCTTGCGAGACGCCCAGCGCGACCGCGTGATTCAGAGCGAAAGCGTTGCACTGCAACCCCACGAGTCGCAAGTGGTCGATTTTACCTGGAAGACCTCGCGCTACGATTTGGGAACCTACCGCTTGCAGATAATGGTCGACGCCCCAAACGATACCAACCGTGGCAACGATGTTTCCGATTTAGGAGTCGCCACCATCGTGGATGACCGAGACATCACCATCGGTTACGGCGGGAGTTCGCCCGATGCGCAGTTCCTCGGACGGCTCGCGCAACCCGATTTGCCCTCCGCCCCCAACTTCTCAATCAAATCAATATCGTGGACTCCGGAGGAACCGGTGGTAGGAGACGCCGTATCAATCGGGGTAGAGATTGTCAATCACGGCACGAGCGCAATCAGCGTGCCCATTACCCTGCACTTTCCCTCCGAAGACAAGCAGCCGGAAACTCGCCGGCCGCGCATCGGCGGAGGCGACACTGCCACGGTCAATTTCACCTGGCGTACCAGCAGGTATCCACCGGGGAACCATTCGTTCCGTATCGAAACCGCCAATGGCAACCAAACATTCAGCATAGACTTGCTGCCGCCAACCGTGGACTTCCGCGTTGTCGAAGTTCACGGTCCGAGCCCGGACGAGCCGATCGTTCAGGGCGATTCGATTGACGTATCCGCGTTGGTAAGGAACGCCGGCCCGCAGGAAGGCCGGGCTACCGTGCTCTTGCGGGACGCCCAGCGCGACCGCGTGATGTATAGCGACACCGTCGCTCTGGAGGCCCGCGAGTCCGAAGTCGTCGACTTTACCTGGAAGACATCGCGCTACGATTTGGGTACCTATCGCTTGCAGATAACGGTCGATGCCGCCAACGATACCAACCGTGGCAACGACGTTTCCGAATTGGGAGCCGCCACCATCGTGGATGACCGCGACATCACCATCGGTTACCGTGGGAGTTTGCCCGATGCGCAGTTCCTCGGACGGCTCACGAAACCTGAATTGCCCGCTGCGCCCAACTTCTCAATCCAAGCGATTACATGGACTCCGAAAGAACCGGTGGTAGGAGACGCCGTATCCATCACCGTAGAGATTGCCAACCACGGAACGAGCTCCATCAGCGTGCCCATTACCCTGTACTTTCCCTCCGAAGACAAGCAGCCGGAAACTCGCCGGCCGCGCATCGGCGGAGGCGACACTGCCACGGCCACCTTCACCTGGCGTACCAGCAGGTATGAACCAGGAACCCATTCTTTCCGCGTCGAAAATGCGGGCGGCACCGAAACTTTCAGCATAGACTTGCTACCGCCAACGGTGGACTTTGAAGTGGTGGAAACTCACGGACCGAGCCCGGATGTGCCGATCGTCCAAGGAGATTCGGTGGATATATCCGCTCTGATCACCAACGCCGGGCCGCAGGGAGGCCGAGCCACCGTGCTCTTGCGAGACGCCCAGCGCGACCGCGTGATGTATAGCGAAAACATCGCCCTGGAGGCCCGCGAGTCCGAAGTCGTCGACTTTACCTGGAAGACATCGCGCTACGATTTGGGTACCTATCGCTTGCAGATAGCGGTCGACGCCGCCAACGATACCAACCGAGGCAACGATGTTTCCGATCTCGGCTTCGCCACCATTGTGGATGACCGAGACATCACCATCGGTTACGGCGGGAGTTCGCCCGATACGCAGTTCCTCGGACGGCTTGCGCAACCCGATTTGCCCTCCGCCCCCAACTTCTCAATCAAATCAATATCGTGGACTCCGGAGGAACCAGTGGTAGGAGACGCCGTATCAATCCAGGTGGCAATTGCCAACCACGGAACGAGCGTAATCAGCGTGCCCATTACCCTGCACTTTCCCTCCGAAGACAAGCAGCCGGAAACTCGCCGGCCGCGCATTGGCGGAGGTGAAACTGCCACGGCCACCTTCACCTGGCGAACCAGCAGGTATCCACCGGGGAACCATTCGTTCCGTATCGAAACCAGAAACGTCAACGAAACATTCCACATCGCATTGGTGCCGCCAACGGTGGACTTTGAAGTGGTGGAAATCCATGCCCCGAATCCGGCATACCCCATCGTGAAAGGGGATTGGGTAGAGGTGGCTGCGTTGGTGCGGAACAAAGGAAAATATGAAGGCAGAGCCACGATCAGTTTGTGGGACATGATCCACCATCGGCTGATGTATGAGGACAGCATCAGTCTGAAAGCCGGCGAATCGGACGTGGTGGAATTCACTTGGAAGACGTTGAGGTACGAACTTGGCGAACACCGGCTGAAGGTGGAAGCGGAGGCCGAAAACGATATCGACACCTCCAATAATCAATCTGATGTGGTGCCGACAGAGATCCTAACCAACCGGGATATAACGCTGGGGTTTCCAGAGGATTACAAAGGACCGCAACGTTCAGCGCCGAATTCCCCGGCACGAATCAAAACGCCCGGCGTATCTGCGATAGAAATCGCGGTGTTCGGCCCCGATCCCGCAGCAACGATGACGGCCCAGTTCGCGCCAGTTTTCGAGAACCCAGAAGTTTCGCGCGCAACGGAAACGCCGACCCAAACCACATCGGGGACATCAGCGCGAGACGATAGTTTCGCGCCGTCGCCGTTCCAGTGCGCCCAGAATCAGTACGTGGCCATGGGATCACGATCCGGTGGGGAGCAGTGCCCCGGAGTCTGGGCTTTGGTCCGCTAGTGGGCCGCCGTAATCACGGCGTCGCGCAGCACTTCCACCAGATGGCGGGCGCAGCGGCCGGAGCCGTGTTCCACCTGTTGGCGGCAGGACACACCCATTACGGCAACCTCGCAGTCGGGTTTGGCTTCAATCGCGGGGAACAGCGACAAGCCGCCGATCTGCATGGAAATGTCGTAGTGCTCCTTCTCGAAACCGAACGAGCCGGCCATGCCGCAGCACCCGGCGTTGATGAGTTCCGTCTCGTAGCCGGGCGGCATGTTGAGCACGAACATGGAGTCGCCGGTGCCGGATATCGCCTTCTGGTGGCAATGGCCGTGGAACATCACCTGCTTGCTGAGATCGGAAAATTCCAGGTCGAGTTTGCCGGCGGAGTGGGCTTGGGACAGGAATTCGTCGATGAGGAATGAGTTTTCGGCGACGGTTTGCGCCCGCTCGTCGGCCACAAATTCGGGGTACTCGTCGCGCAGGGTGAGCAGACAGCTGGGTTCACAGCCGACAATGGGTATGCCGCGCTCGGCGTAGGCATACAGGGCGTCTATGTTAGCGTTGGCCTGTTCCCGCGCCTGATCCAACAGACCCTTGGATATCATGGGCCGGCCGCAGCAACCACCGTTGACCAACTCCACCGAGTAACCTGCGGCCTCCAGAACCTCCACCGCCGCTATGCCGATCTCGGGGTAGTTGTAGTTCATGAAGGTGTCGTTGTAGAGGGCGACGGTGCCGTACTTTGCGCCGTGTCCATTCCGTCCGCGCTGAGCGAACCACTGGGGCAACGACTGGGACGCGAACGCCGGCTGTTGGCGCTGGGGCGCGATGCCCAGAAAGGTGGAGGCCAGGGACTTGCCCAACCCGGTGCCGGCCAGCCAGTTGCTGAGGGGCGCGTACCGGCTACCCAGGCGGTTCAGCGCGTTGATGTTGGCGAACAGCCGCGAACGCAATGGGACGCCGTGCTCCTTGTGGTAATGATCCAGGAACTCGTACTTGAGCTTCGCCATGTCCACGCCGGACTCGCATTCGGCCTTGCACGCCTTGCATTCCAGGCACAGATCCAACGACTGGTGAAGTCGGTGGTCGGTGATGGAACTCTCGGCACCGTCGGGCATGCGGCCGGACAGGGCAGCGCGTAGCAGGTTGGCGCGGCCGCGGGTGGAGTGCTCCTCATCGCGGGTGGCCATGAAAGACGGGCACATGGAGCCATCCAGCTTGCGGCAGGCTCCCATGCCGTTGCACATCTCCACTGCGCCGGCATATCCGAAGTCCGCCGAGAAATCCAGTGAGGTCGGCAGATCGGTTGCCTGGTAGGTCATCCCGTAGCGCAGGTTTTCGGTCATGGGCGGCGTGTCGATGATCTTGCCCGGATTCATGATGCCCCGGGGGTCCCAGGTTTGCTTTAGCTCGCGGAAGGCGTTGTAGATCTGGTCGCCGAACATCTTGCGAGTCCAGACACCGCGCACGATACCGTCGCCGTGCTCGCCGCTCATGGAGCCGCCAAACTCCTTGATGAGGTCGGATACGGCGTCGCCGATGGACACCATCTTGTTGATGCCCTCCTCGTTCTTGAGGCTGATCAGAGGACGGATGTGGAGGCAGCCCACGGAGGCGTGGCCGTAGTAGCCGGCGGTGGTGCCGTGCGCGGTGACGATCTCGTCGAAGCGACGGACAAACTCGCCCATCACCGACGGGTCCACGGCGGGGTCCTCAACAAACGGGATAGGCTTGGCGTCGCCCCGGGTGCTCATGAGCAGGCCGAGGCCGCCCTTGCGGACATTCCAGACGGCGGCCTGGCCGGCCCGGTCGAGGATGTTGACGCAGGCGTAGGCCAGACCGATATCGGCTTTGAGGGCGTTCATACGGGCGGTCAGTTCGTCCTCAGACTCGCCGTAAAACTCGACGACCAGCATGGCTCCCGGGTCGCCCTCGATGAACGATAGGTTGCGGGACGAGCCGAGAGCCTCACGCCCACGGTCCAGCACCATCTTGTCGATGAGTTCGATGGATGACGGATCGTGGGTGAGGACGCGGGTGGTGGCCTCGCTGGCGTCGAAAATGGTGCGGAAGTGCAGGATGGACAGGGAGGTCATGGTGGGGCGCGGGACCAGGTTGACCTTGGCCTCGGTAACGACGCACAAGGTGCCCTCTGAGCCGACGACCATGCGGGCGAGGTTGACGGGATGGCCGTGCCCGTCGTCCAGGATGAACTCGTCCAGGTTGTAGCCGCTGACGCGACGCTGGATCTTGGCGTAGGTGCGGTCGATCTCGTCCTTCTGCTCTCGGGCAATGCGGAGGACGCCGCGATAAATCTCGCCCTCCAGCCCGGTGGCGCTGAGCCGGGATTCCAGCTCAGCCGGCGTCAGTTCGCCCAGGTGAGCGGTGGAACCGTCGGACAGGATTACGTCAAGCTCCCTGATGTGGTCGAGGGTCTTGCCGTAGATGACGGAGTGGGCGCCGCAGGTGTTGTTGCCGATGCCACCGCCGACGCAGGCGCGGTTGGCGGTGGTCGGGTCTGGCGCGTACTGGAGGCCGTGGGAGGACACCTGACGGGTGAGCTGTTCGAGGATGATGCCGGGCTGGACGCGCGCCCACTGTTCTTCGGCATTGACCTCAAGGACGTTGTTGAGGTACTTGCTGAAGTCGAGGACGATGGCGTGGTTGACGGTCTGGCCGGCCAAGCTGGTGCCGCCGGAACGGGGCAGGACGGGGATGCCCTCGCGCGCGCCGAACTCCACGACGGCCTGGACATCCGCGGCGTTGCGCGGGATCACGACGCCCACGGGTTCCATCTGGTAGATGCTGGCGTCGGTGCTGTAGAGCAAGCGTGAATGGGGGTCGAACCGCACCTCGCCGTCCACGCGGCGGCTCAGTTCGTCGGCGATATCCTGTCGCTCCCTGCCCCTAATCCTGCGTTCCATTACCGTCGCCATGGCCTGTTCCTCCTGCGGTGCGTCCAATCAACGCGGGATAGACTAACCTACGGCGATGGCAGCGGCAACTTGCAGGATTTACCGCCCGTAGCCGGTTAGGGTATGCGCGTTTACCAGCAGGTCCAACGTCAAGGCCGTCGCATCGCCCAACAACCGTGGATTGATGTGTTCCATGGTGTCGGCGGGCGAGTTGATGCGAGACAGGTCGTCGGACCGGAAAAAGATCACCGGCACCCAAGCCTCCCGAAAATTGGCGTGATCGCTGCCGGATGCTCCCCGTGCGCTAACCCCCAACGCGATGCCTTCCCTGGTCGCGACCTCGTTGACGTGGCGGGTCGCCCAGCGGTCGCCGGCAACTATCAGTCGGTCGCCGGAACCGATCGAATCCAGGTTTATCATCAGGCGGACCTTTTCCAGTTCCTCCGGCGACAGGCTATCCACGTAGTGTTCGCTACCGTGCAGGCCCGTTTCCTCGGAACCGAAAGCCACGAACCGCACGGTGAATGGGAATGAGCGGCCCCGCAGCCGTTCTGCCACCGCCAGCAGAGCGGCCACGCCAGAGGAGTTGTCGGAAGCGCCCACGGAGTCGGGCACAGTGTCATAGTGGGCTCCGACCACAATGACGCCGTCTCCGGCGCCGGGCAACTCGGCGATCACGTTCCGCGATGGCACAGCGTTGTCCTGGACGGCAACGGTTGCCTCCACAGGCTCACCTTGGTCAATTGAGTCCATGAGCATCTGTCCATCTGCCCTGGAGAGAGAAATGGCGGGTATTTGGCTCCTGCCGCGCAGAGTGCCACGGAAGTTGCCCTGCTCGTTGTTGTAGATGATGGCGGCCACCGCGCCGGCGTCATTCACCCGGGCTACCTTGCTGCTGAACGTGATTTCACCTCGCTCGATCAGGGCGATTTTGCCTTCCAGGCCATCCGCAGGAACGTCCTCGGGTTTCGCCAATCCGACCGCCACTAACCTCCCCGTGACCTCGCCGTCGGCGGTGCCGGTAAGGATGTTGGCGTCTAGCCTGTCGGGATTTATTCCGCCGACGCGCAATCTGGCTACGGGCGACTCCCAGGCAAACTCCTGCACCTCGGGCCTATAGCCCAAATCCTCCAAATGGGTCGCGAGGAAATCGGCGGCGGCGTGTTCCAGGTCGGTGCCGCTGGTCCTCACGCCCACGTCCTCGGACAGTTCGCTCAGATAGCCGAAAGCCTTTTCCTCCAGCAAAGGCAGGTCGCCAAAAATGACTGCGTTTTCTTCCGAAGGCTGCGGCTCATGCGTGGGAACAGACTGCGGAACGGCAGTGGGAGTTTCGGTGCGAGCGGCAACGGTGGCCTGCAGGGCCGGCGTCCCCTGAGTTGCGGTGGGCACAACTGTGGGGGATGCTACGGTGGGTGGTTGCGTGTGCGCCGGTGTGGGAGCCGGCGGTTGAGTGAGTGCGACCGCGGACTGTGAGGCCGGGCCTGTCACCCCCGCGACGGGGGAGGCCGCGGGCGGGCCGGAGGAGCAGGCTACTACGGCAACCCAAAGGAGAAATAATCCGACCAGCGCCGGGCCCAGCAGTCGTAATTTGAGGGAAATAATGGGCATATCGGTATCGTACCTTCTCGAAGTTGTCGCTCTTTACGACCCACACACCCCGAAGGTTTTGTTTCTACGTGGTTTTGCCACTGAAATGACGCCAATCTTGATAACGCGGCACAAGGACGCCGTCGGTTGGCAGTGTAAGGGCCGGCTGATAGACTGGCGACGAGTGGAATTGTGAGGACGGATTGAATCGGCCGGGACAGGCTCGGGAACAGCCGGAGGTGGCGATATGATACGCATGGGAGCGACGGGTTCGATAGCCCATCTGGACTTGTGCAAAGCCTTGGAAACGGTGTTCCGCAGACGGGGAGTCGAGTTCGACTGGGTGCTCTACTCCGGCTACGATGAGATGGTCGATGCGTTCGTACGCGGTGAAATCAACCTCGCGTGGAACGGGCCGCTGTCCCACGTCAAGATGCGGCGGGCGATGGAAGACGGCGCGCCGGTGCTGGCGCTGCGCGACGTCGACGTGGGGTTCACCACCAAGTTCATCGCGCGGGCGGATTCGAGGATAGACACGGTGGAGGACCTGCCCGGCAAACGGTTTGCCTTCGCGGCGCGGAACTCGGTGGAAGCGGGACTGCTGCCCGTTTATTTCCTCAAACAGATGGGTATGACTCCGTCCCGTTCGCTGGCAGCGGCAGACTTCTACGACCAGCGTGATCAGCGGCACACCAGCGATCAGATCGACGTGGTGATGCAGGTGCTGGAACGGAACTACGACGCTGGAGCCGTGAGCGCACGGACGCTGGAATCGCTAACGGATCGGCACGGCATCGCCCCCGATGACCTCAAGGTGTTCTGGAGCAGCCCCGGCTACAGCCACTGCTGCTTCACGGCGCGACCCGAAGTTGATCCCGCCGAGGCAGCGCAGGTTACGGCGGCGTTGGTATCCGTGGACGACAGCGATGAAACGGGGCGGGCGGTGCTGAAAGCCGAGGCGTGCGACCGTCTGCTCCCCGGAATCGAGGACGGGTGGGAACTGGTGGAGGCAGCAGCGCTGGAGGAAGGACTGATTTGGTAAGTACGTTGCCGCGTTTGAAAGCCTTCGCTACGCCGGTCACTACCAAATTGCCAAAAGGGTGCATGATGCAGACGCACAAAGAACTGAAAACTGCCCAAGACTACTTGAACGCTGCCGACCGGGAGTTTGAGAACGCGGACGCGCTGGCTGCTACGGAACTGCTACGGGAGGCAATGACGCATACTCTCAAAACCGTCGCCGCCAAAAAGGGCTGGGATTATGACGGCGACGACTTGTACCCGGTGGTGAAAAAACTTGCCGAACGCGACGAGCAGCAGGGGGATATCCTGCTTGGCGAATATCTGGCGGCATACCATTATCCGGACAAAGTTCACTACGGCCGTTTCGTCTGGCAAGATGGGGACAGCCATCGTATGCTGCGTGTGGTGCGTGAATTCATTGACAGAGCGTGGAAATTAGCGGAATAAATCCCGATGACTACGCCCACGCTGCCGATACCGGAGCACGCGCGAGCCGCCCTTGAGTTGTTGGATGAAGCAGAGCTGGAATTCTCAGTTGGCAAAATGGCAAAAGGCGCCGAAATGGTCTGGGGCGCTGTGGCTCACGCTCTAATCGCCGTTGCACTACGACGACACCGCCCTTACAACAGCCATGGAGCGATGAAAAACATAACCCGGGGATTGACCAACGTTCCCGGAGAGTCGCATTGGATGACTGAATTCGACGTGGCCGAAGAGTGCCATAGCCATTTCTATCACGGGCACTTGACTGACGAGGAACTATTGGATTCCCTGCGACGAATGCACGTCCTTGTCGTCCGCCTCCTTGCCGTAGCCAACGAACCCCGTTTGAGGAGCTGACGACTTGGCTGAAAAAATCGGTTTCATTGGCCTGGGGCGCATGGGGCTCCCCATGTCTTACAACCTGCTGCGCGCGGGCTACGACCTGACGGTTCATAACCGGAGCCAGGAGAAGGTGCGCCAGATTGCTGACGCCGGGGCGACCGCGGCGGCGTCCACCGCCGAAGTCATGGCCAATTGCGACATCGTGCTGGCCTGCCTGCCCGACGTGGCGACCTGCGAGGCAGTGCTCCTGGGTGACGACGGCGCGCTGCCCAACGCCCGTCCCGGCCAGATCATCGTTGACCACAGCACCGTCGGTGCTGCGACCTCGAAAACCTGTGCCGCCGCCGCCGAAAAACGTGGGGCAATGTTCCTTGACGCTCCCATCAGCGGCGGCACGGAGCGGGCGACCGACGGCACCTTGACCATCATGGTCGGCGGCCCGGCCGATGCCTACGCCGCCGCTCAACCTCTATTCGACGTTATGGGAGCCGTGGTGCGCCACGTTGGGCCCACCGGATCTGGCACCGCCGCCAAGCTGGTGAACCAACTGCTGGTCGGCGTGCACATGGTTGCCGCCGCTGAGGCGATGCTGCTGGGAGCGAAGTCCGGCGCGGACCCGGCGCTGGTTTTCGAGCTGGTCAACTCGGGATGGGGTCAGAGCTTTCTCCTGGGACGCAACGCGCCGGCCATGCTCGACCGTGACTTCGAGGGCGTCCGCACCCAGCTCCGGGTATTCCTCAAGGATCTGGGCCTGATCCAGGAGATGGCCCGTGATTTGGACACGCCCATCGCAGCCGGCGACCTGGCCTACCGGCTGCTGTCGGAAGCGGTCGAGCAGGGATTGGGAGACCTGGACAGCGCGGCCATCGTTTTGCCGATGGAAGAGCAGGCCGGGTTCCAGGTACGGCGGAAAGAGGGCTAAATTTAAATCGATGCACAGGATTGACAGGATTTTTGGGGAGTTTTGATGATGGCTGAGGAAATGATCGTCTATTTCAACGGTGAAATGATCCCCGCCAGCCAGGTCGCGCTGTCGATTTACGACCGCGGGTTCCTGTACGGCGACGCGGTTTTCGACGCGACCCGCACCTTTGGCGGCCAGACCTTCCGGCTGGACCGCCACATCGACCGCCTGTACAACTCCCTCCGCTACCTGCGCATCGACGTGGGCATGAGCAAGGAGGAGATGACCGAGGCCACCGAGGCCGTGGTCGCGCACAATCA
>DAOUJD010000091.1:0-16997 GCA_034423115.1 Dehalococcoidia bacterium
CCAAACAACTGTACAGGCTGCTGTGAGGAAACGGCGCGGCGACCCAGCTACGATTCGGTTTGTAGAACCCGGGGGCGAAACGGTCTGCCGCGCCTGATCGCCTGATGGTTCTCTCCAATATACAAGGGGCGACGCATGCGTCGCCCCTGTTTCAATCCGATTCAACTGCGGTGTTTTAGCGCGGCACCGGAACCCCCGGTATGTTCACCTGCACCCGGCCCAGCTCCTCGAACGTGGTGATGTACAGCGTCTTCCAATCTCCGCCGCCGAACCCCACATTCGTTGCCCGCTTGCCGTCGCCCAACGCTATCGTGCCCAGGTGCCGGCCGTCCGCCGCCAGGATCCACACTCCGCCCGGCCCGGACACGTAAATGTTCCCCTCAAGGTCGCACTTCATCCCGTCCGGCACGCCGGGCCTCTCGTCCTGCAGCACGCACAGCAGTCGCCCGTTTTCGATGCCGCCGTCCGCTCGTACGTCCCACGCCTTGATCAGACCCACCCGTGAATCGTTGATGTACAGGATGCTTTCGCCCGGCGAAAAGCACAGTCCGTTGGGGCCAACGTAATCGTTGACCAGCAACTCCATCTCGCTCAGGTCGGGCGATACCCGGTACACGCCCGCGAAACCCAGTTCCATCCCCGGATAGGTGTCGCGGTACGGGTCGGTGAAATAAATTGTGCCGTCGGACCTCACCGTTAAGTCGTTCGGCCGGTTCAGGCGTTTGCCCTCGTACTGGTCGGCCACCACCGTTACGCTGCCGTCGGCCTCCTGCCGGGTGACGCGGCGCGCTGCGTGCTCGCAAGCCAGCAGCCGGCCCTGCGGGTCCCTCGTGAGCCCGTTTGCCTCGTTGGTCTCGGTCTGGAACACCGAAAGCCCGTCGGCATCGTTGTAGCGCATCCGGCGATTCTGCCCGATGTCACTGAACAGCAGATAACCTCCCTCCTGCCACCATACCGGGCCTTCCGCCGGCCACCAGGGAACGCCCAACGCGGACCCGTCTCCTCCGAATCCGCCGGCCAGCCACTCCACTTCCTGATCCAGGTCCAGAATCCTTTCCAGTCCCGGCGATACTTGCTCGATGGGCATGTGTGTTGCCTCCTTGGTTATCCTCGGTCTCCCAGCGCGCGGTCCAGGTTGAACGCGCAACTGATCAGCGCCAAGTGGGTGAACGCCTGCGGGAAATTGCCTAAGCCTTCTCCGCTGGGGCCGGTCTCTTCCGCGTACAAACCCAAATGGTTGGCGTACCCCAGCATCTTCTCAAACATCAACCTCGCTTGATCCAACCGTCGTTGGTCGCCTCCCCAACTGGCTCGGGTGAGCGCCTCCACCAGCCAGAATGTGCACATGTTGAACGTACCTTCCTGCCCGGTTAGGCCGTCCGAAAACTGCTCCGGATTATATCGGTACACCAGGCTGTCCGACACCAGCCCGCCCTGCTGCGGTGTGCGGTTGATGGCATCTAGGGTGCTCAACATGCGCGGGTCGGTGGGCGACATAAAGAACACCAATGGCATGATCAGGTTCGACGCATCCAGGGAGTCGCTCCCGTAATGCTGCACGAATGCCTGCCGCTCCTCGCTCCACCCCTTGGTCAGGATCTCCTCGTAGATTTCATCCCGCGTCGCCATCCACCTCAACCGCTCCGACGGGAATGATCTCAAATCAGCCATTTTCACGGCCCGATCCATCATCACCCAGCACATCAACTTGGAGTACACGAACTGCTGCCGACCGCCCCGCGTTTCCCAGATGCCTTCGTCCGCTAGCTGCCAGTTGTCGCAGACCCAGTTGGTCATCTGGCGCAGCTTTGTCCAGAAATCAAACGAAATAGGCTCGCCATACCTGTTGAACAGATATACCGAATCCATCAACTCTCCATAAATGTCCAGCTGTAGTTGCTCGGCGGCCCCGTTCCCAATTCGCACCGGCTTGGAACCCCGGTACCCGTCCAGGTGATCCAGCGTGAACTCGTCCAGCTTCCGTCGCCCGTCGATGCCGTACATAATCTGTATGTTGCGCCAGTCGTCATCGAACGGGTCGATCTGTGCCTCCAGCCAGTGCATGAACTGGCTGGCCTCGTTGGTGAAACCGATGCGCAGCAGGGCGTACAGCGTGAATGCGGCGTCCCGGATCCACGTGTATCGGTAGTCCCAGTTGCGCACACCGCCCAACTCTTCCGGCAGGCTGCACGTTGGCGCCGCCACGATCGCGCCGGTCGGCTCGTACGTCAGCAGTTTCAGCACCAACGCCGACCGCTCCACCATTTCCCGCCAGCGCCCCTTGTACGTGCACTGCGACAGCCAACCACGCCAGTACGACACCGTTTCCTCAAACAGGGCGTCGCTTTCTTCGTCGGTCAGCGGATGGTAGCTCTCGCTGTCGTCCCCCAGCGCTCCAATGGCAAAGGTGGTGGATTGACCAGCGCTGAGCGCGAACGCGCCGATGACCCCCCCCGCATCCCTTTCGAGCATGATGCGCGTGGACAACTGCAGGCCCATATCCTTGGAAATGAACGCTGCCCCTTCCGGGTTCAACTCGGTTCGGTGCGAGTCCCGCGCGTAGTTGAAGGCTGGATAGCACTCCAGGATGAACGGCACCACGCCGCGCACGCAGTTCACCCGCCGTATCAGTTCCGTGTGCTCGTGGGGGTGCAGCGACGTGGACACCGGCATGTAGTCGATGATCTCAGCCACGCCGCTCTGCGCCAGGAACCGCGTGATCAGCACGTTGCTGGCCGGCCAGTACACCTGCTTTCGGACCGACGACTCCCCCAGCTCGGGCGCGATCTTGAAGTATCCGCCCTTTTTGTCGTCCAGGATCGCCCCGAACACGCTCGGCGAATCGAATCTCGGGCAGCAGAACCAGTCCACGGAACCGTTCACGCCGATGAGCGCGCACGTCCGCATGTTGCCCACTATGCCGTAGTCCTCAATCGGGAGATACGCCATGCTCGCAGCCCCGTTAGATATTAGCCCCGTTGGATCTTGGCCCCGTTGGTGTTTTTGGCGGTGATTTTCGGTTGTCTGGACTACCCTTCCGCTTTGGCCAGGGTAGCCACGCTGAACACTACCCGGAAGGGCTTGCAGTATATGACCACGCTTTCCACATCCGAAAGGGAAAGGCTGTCCGGAATGTCGTAGTTTTGCGCGCCAACGTTGCCTTTCAACTTGCCGAGTTCTTGATACCCGGCGTCGTCCAGGTCGCCGTGGCTCTCCGGATTGGGCGCGTTCGCCAGCAGCACCCGCAGGTCCGGTCCGTTGGTCACCCTGAATTCGTCCAGCCTGAGAATCCGCTCGCCCGAACTCAGCTCGTAGATGGTCGCGTTCCCGGACCCCTTGTGGAACGAGTCCGCGTCGCGGAAATTCCCCGCCGCTTTCACCAGGTCCCGGGCCTCGGCCGCCGATTCCATCAAGGCGGACGGCATGGCATCTTCCACCGTGTTGTCGTTGGTTGCAGCCAGGGCCATGGTGGTCTCTACGTCGGCCCTAGACATGCCCGCGGGCACAACGGCACGGGCTGCGTTCGGAAAGTCCTCGTAAACCTCGTTGGTCATGAATAGGGGGCTCAGCAGCCACCACGCCAGCCATGCGATGGGGATAATGGCCAATAGGCCTATGCCAACCAATGCGTAACGAATCATGATCGCACCGCTCCTGAAGTTATGGGGAGTGTGGTGAAGTTATGAAGTCTGCTCGCCCCTCAACCTGGACAACGCGTTCCGCACAGTTTGGATGTCCTCGGCGTTGGGTGCTGCTTCTATATACGCTGCGAAATCCTCCGCAGATTGATCATGATTGCCGGCTTTCAAGTGCACCACACCCCGGTCCCTCTGTTCCTCGGGATGATCGGGCAGCACTGCCATCAGCGCCCCTATCGTGATAATGCACTGGTCGAAGTCCTCTCTGTCCCAGTAAATCGCCTTGAGATTGCGGAGCATGCGGGCCAGGATTTCACGGGGAGTCACCGGATTCAGGTGATGAGCCTCCAAGCGCACGGCGTCGCCGGCGGCTTCCCGCATTAGCGCGCCGCACTCGTCTTGGCTGAGCAGCAACCCGCCGTTGAAAGAGTCCACGAAGAAATTGGGTTCATCCCGGTGCCGGATCAGAAAATGACCGGGCATCCCAATCCCCAGGATCGGCACGCCGGCTCTCCTTCCCACCTCTATGCACAGGAGCGAAAGAGTGATGGGAATCCCCATCCGCCTTTCCAGCACGTGGTTGATGTAAGAGTTTCGTGGGTCGTAATAGTCGTCCCGATTGCCGGACAACCCGATCACGCCGAACAGCAAATCGGTGACTGCGTTCAACTGCTGCAATTCGTTGCCGTCCTCGGGGATCCGGTTGCGGGCAGCCTCAGCCATTCGGTCCAGGTTGTTCAGAACGCCGTCAATATCCACGGTGGGAGAGTCTGTGGATGCGATCAACAGAGCGCCCAGCGCAAGGTCGAGGTCTCCGCCCACCTCGTCAGCCGCCGGCGATTCGGCCAGCTTGCCCAGTTCCAGAATTGCGTCGTCTGCGTTCATGTTAAGGCCACGGTGCGCGAACGGTTAGGAAACCGAACCACTTTCCCGCCAGCGGCGATATTCCGCGGCGGAAAGGTCCGGTACTGGCGGATTCCCTGGATAACTGGCGCGCTCCGCCTCCAGTGCCGATTGCCGGCCCGCCACCTCACGTACCTCCGGCGTCTCCGCGCCGCACGATTCGCACCACACCAGTTCGCTGACCATCAGTCGCATGTTGTCCTTTTTGACCGTCGTCTCACTGACCACCTGACGGCAGTGCGAACAGCGGCTCCATATGGTTACATCCGTTATCGGCATCAGCGTCCCTCCGATTGCCTGCCAAGCCTATATCTGCTCTCCGTCACCGTGCAGTAAACCCACCGTCCACCACCAGTTCGGCCCCGGTGATATAGGAAGCGTCGTCGCTGGCCAGGAACAGCACCGCGTTGGCGACTTCTATCTGCTCGCCTTCCCGACCCATGGGAACCTGATCTCCTATCATCTCGCTTCTGCCGGCCCGAACCTCGTCCGTCGATATGTTGCCCATCATCGGAGGCATGAATCCCGGGTGCACCGAGTTGACCCGAATATTCTCCTTGCCGTATCGCACTGCCATTGCCTTGGTGAATATGCGAACCGACCCCTTGGAGGCGTTGTACGCCGGGTGCCCGCTGAGCATCCCCACCAGGCCGGCGATGGAGGAGATGTTGACTATAGATCCTCCTCCACTCTGCTGCATCTGGCGAATCGCGTGCTTGGTGCCCAGGAACACGCCCGTCGAGTTGATGTCCATGATTCGCGACCACGCTTCCAGGCTGTCGTCGTCGGCAACCGCTCGGCTGCTGATGCCGGCGTTGTTGACCAGGATGTCCAGACGACCGAACCGCGACACGGTCTCGGACATCACGTTCGCCCAAGCCTCTTCGCTGGTAACGTCAGTGCGAATGAATACGCTCTCGCCCCCGGCCTCGTTGATCTCCGCTTCCACCTGGCGCCCGTCGTCCTCACGGATATCGGCTATTACAACCCTCGCGCTCTCGCTGGCGAATAGCCTCGATTCGACCGCGCCCATGCCGTGAGCGCCACCGCTGACTATCGCCACCTTCCCTTCCAATCGCATCTTTCTCTCCCGCTCCAAGTCAAGCTGAATCCGAATATCCTTGAGCCGACAAACGACGCCAGCATAAACCTTCCCTACGTTCCATTCAACCTTCGGTTACGCCTGTAACTGTTCAGGTTTGAGGTAACCATCCCAAATCAAAACCGTCATACCCAAATCAAAACCGTCATACCGGCGAAAGCTGGTATCCAGGGAAATCCTCGCCCCACTCCCGATTGCGCTCGCAGGCACTTTCTGCCCCCGGGTTTCTTTGAATACGATGATCGGACGGTCGAGTTGTACGTCGCCCTGAACATTTACATCGCCTGCCCGCCCGCGGCTCGATAAGTCCACCACTATCTCCAGCCGGCCGTGCGCCCTGGTGTATGCTAAATGTGTAGGTGATTCCGACCGAGGCTCAACCCCCAGATGGAAGCCTGAACTGGCCGTAAGCCAAACGCCGACAAGATTTGATCATGTACCAAGCGGCAGTTTTCATACACCTGGCATCTGCCATGATCTGGATTGGCGGAGCCTTGTTTCTGGCGTTGGTGCTAATCCCCGTCCTGCGGAGATACGCCCCAACACCCGGCCAACCTCCGGCGAATCCCACGCTGCCTCCAGATATGCTGGGCACCATCGCCCGAAGGTTCCGATGGATTTCGTGGGTATGCATCGTCCTCCTTGTGGCGACCGGCCTGTACATCCTGCCCACCCGCTACGGCATCGGTTTCGCCGAGTTCTTCAGCGTCGGCGGGCACTTCGTGGGCACCTTGCAGGTTAAGGTCGCCCTTGTCGCGATAGTCATTTGGCTCAGCGTCATCCATGATTTCATCATCGGCCCGTTGACCAGCCGTCTCATTGATGAGATGCGAGCCGGCGCAGACCCTCCGGGATATCTCCCGACATTGCGGAGATGCGTGGTGTGGATCGCCCGGGTCAACGTGCTCCTGATGATTTTGATCGTGGTGATCGCGGTCACGATGACCAGGGGAACACTCGTGTAGTGGAGGTGAAATGCAAAACTCCGGCCAAGAAACAACGCTCAGCTCCCTACCCGTATTTGACAACCATCACGGCCGCCCCGAGGTTTGGTCTGGCCTGAGAATCGACGGCCTTGTTCAATACCCAACGGTGCTGACGGAAACAGACCTCGCGGACATGACGCAACGTAGTCTGACCGACGATTTCCGTTGCCTGGAAGGTTGGTCAGTGCCCGATCAGACCTGGGACGGCGTACCGCTGTCCGTACTATTGGACAGTGCCGGCCCCCTGCCCAACGCTAGGTATGCCGCGATATCCGCTGCGGATTTTTCCGTTACGGTGCCGTTGGAACCGGACGTGTCCCACGTTCTGCTGGCAACCCGTCTGAACGGTGCCCCCTTAGCCCTCGACCACGGTGGGCCATGTCGCTTGGTGATGGTAGAGCAAGCCTGTTACTCCAGCGTCAAATGGGTGGACACCATCCGCCTCACCGAGGAGGTGCCGACGGAAACCGCCCGGGATATCGCCGCGGCCCGCAACGCGGCCCGGGACTCTACAACTCCTTGAATCGGTAACCCAGCCCCCGCTCGCTCAGTATGTACTCCGGCGTACGGGGGTCCCGCTCCAGTTTCTGCCGCAGGTACGTGACATAAGTCCTGACGTACTGGTGTTCGCCTCGGTATTCCGGACCCCAAACCCGCTCCAACAGTGTATCGTGGCTGAGCAGTTGGCCCGCATTGTTGACCAATTGGTACAACAGGCGATACTCCGTCGGTCGCAGGCGCATCTCTTTCCCGTCCGCGAACACCAGGCTCCGGTCAAAATCTATCTTGAGCCAGTCATCCACCACCACCTCCTGTAGCGGCGGCGGTTCGGTGGCCTCAATCCGGCGGAACAACGCCCGTATCCGCGAAACCAGTTCCCTGGGACTGAATGGTTTCGTCAGGTAATCGTCCGCCCCCAAATCCAGCCCGGCGACCCGGTCGGATTCGTCGCCGCGCACGGTGACAAAAATAACCGGTACGGATGATTGCTCGCGAATCCTGCTCAGCGTTTCAAACCCGTCGATTCCGGGCATCATCACGTCCAGCACCACCAGGTCAATGCTCTCGTTTTCGGCGAGCAGCGTAAGGGCGTCATTGCCGTTGCTGGCCGTCGCCACATTGAAGCCTTCCACCTCCAGATTCATCGCGGTGAATTGAACGATGTGCGGTTCATCGTCAACCACGAGGATTGTCCGCTTGTCCGCCGTCGTCATGGCAAGTCGCGCCCAGGATCTGGAAATACCAGGGTGAAAATCGACCCGCCGCCCGGATTCTCCGATACGAAAATGGCGCCCCCGTGGGCCTTCATGATCTCGTCGCAGATGTAAAGGCCGAGACCCATTCCACGAGGGTGGGATGAATTGGGATTCTCAGAACGGTGGAACCGTTCGAATATGCGGCGACTTTCCCATCTGGGCACCCCTACCCCGGCATCGGTCACCGTGACCGATACGACCCCACGGCTTTCTGCTGATCCGCCTACCGCAACCTTCCCACCAAACGGCGAATACTTCACCGCGTTGTCTACCAGGTTCACCAGCACCTCTTCCAGCAGGCCCGGGTCGCCATCAACCGGGGGCAGATCTTCCGGGAAGCGGACGCAAAATTGGTGCTTCTGGGAGGTGCTGGATATCCGACCTACAACTTTCTCGGCCACCGCTGCCATGTCCACCTGTTCCCGTTGCATGGGAAGCTCACCGGTCTCCAACCGCGACGCCAGCAGCAAACGGTTCATCAACTGGCTCATGTGGTCAGTCTCTTCTTCGATTGCCTCGAAAATCGGGCGTAGCGTTTCACCGTCCCACTGCCCGTCCGGCCTCGCCAGCGTGTTGGTATAGCCCTTGATGATGGCCAGGGGCGTCTGCAACTGGTGCCCCAACATGGACAGGAATGTGGACCGCATGTCCTCAACTTCGCGGACCCGCGTCATATCCCGCACGTTCACCACGGCATTCAATGGCGCGAGTTCTGGGGAACGTACCACGGAATAGACCAACGCCACGTCCGTACTCCTACCGTCCCGCGAACGCACCGTGGCGCTAAGCTCAGTCACATTGTCCGTGGCGAACGCTGGCGAATGGAGCATCGGGCACCGCCCCGGGCAGATGGGGCGTCCCTCCCTGTCCCGCCAGTTCAGCCCCACCGCGCAGGGTAGGCCCAGCACTGCCTCACTGGGCACTCCCAGGAGCCTCTCCATGGCCGGGTTGATGCTTACGATCCGGCGGCCGGCGTCCACCGTATAAATGCCGTCCGCGCTCCCCTCAAGTATTGATTCCACCCGCTGTTTTTCCTGCGTAAGCAGGTGCGCCAAGCGTGCCGACTGCACCGCGATGGCCGCTTGCTCGGCGAATGCGGCCAGCACCGGCGGGTCCAACTGGGAGAAGTTTGCCGCATCGGACGAGCGGAGTACGAAAATCAACCCGACGTTCTCATCATGAGTCTGGAGAGGCACCGCCATCACCGGGTTTTGCATCTCCCCGGTAGTCGAAATCGGCAAGGCTGATTGGGGAAACAACGCTGACAATAGGGCGAACTGTTCCCTGCTCAACGCCAGGTCGGGAATAGCCTCATTCAGCAACGGTCTGATCCGTGCGATCTGCTGCCGGTCCAGCCCGTAGCTGCCGGTGACCACAAACCTCCGCACCGCATCATCCCACGTCGCAACCACCGCCGCGCTGCCGCCTAAGGCACGGACCGCATTGCGGAGGATGTTTTCGAGTTCGGGCTGAAGCTCGAGTCCGTCCCCGCCTGCATCCCGATTTGTGGGCGTTGATCTCAGGTTGCTGCTGACCATGGGAAGTAGTCGAATAAACGGCAACTGCATGCCGGCTGTACATTTTCAACGCGATTTTAACATTAAGCCCATTGGAAAACGGACTCCGGTGGTTGAAAATGTAGTCCGCAAGCTACGGATGCGCACTTTCGCGCATCCAGGCAAGGAGGAAGCAATGCCCAGGTACGTTTACCGGTGCACTGCGTGCGACTACGAATACGATCAGCGCCAGAGCTTTGGCGCTTCGCCCGAGGGTGAGTGTCCCGAATGTTCCGGCATTTCCCGCAGAATATTCCACGCCGTACCCGTCATCTACAAGGGTTCGGGGTTTTACACCACCGATTACGCTCGCAAGAAGTAACCAGCCCGCTCATCCTGAGCTTGTCGAAGGACGCGGGTACAAGGCATTAGCCAGACCAAAGAACACACCACACTGCAAGGAGGCATTAAGTGGCCACGTTCACACCACTAGGAGAGCGCATCGTCATCAAGCCGATGGAACAGGAAGCCCAGACCAGGGGCGGAATCCTGCTGCCCGACACCGCGAAGGAAAAGCCCCAGGAGGGCGAGGTCATCGCTGTGGGCCCGGGCCGCGTTGCTGATGACGGCAGCCGCATCGCCATGGAACTCACCATTGGCGACAAGGTCATCTACTCCAAGTATGCCGGCACCGAGTACGAGGACGGCGACGAAGAGTACCTGATCATGCGCGAGTCAGACGTTCTCGCCAAGATCGGCTAACCACCACCTTTTTCATCATCCACACGCACCTAATTTAGGAGAAACGCAATGCCCGCAAAGAAGTTGGCATACTCCGAAGAGGCTCGTAAGTCGCTGCGAACCGGCATCGATACCCTGGCCGACTCGGTAAAAATTACCCTTGGCCCCCGCGGCCGCAACGTCGTCTTGGACAAGAAGTTCGGGCCACCCCAGGTCTGCTCCGACGGCGTCACCATCGCCAAGGAAATTGAGCTTCCCGACGCCTTCGAGAACATGGGCGCCCAGCTGCTCAAGGAAGCCGCCACCAAGACCAACGACGCCGCCGGTGATGGAACCACCACCAGCATCGTCCTGTCCCAGGCCATCATCAACGAAGGCTTCAAGAACGTCACCGCCGGCGCCAACCCCATGGCCATCAAGCGCGGCATCGAGCGCGCGGTCGGCGAAATCGTAACCGAGCTCCAGTCCATGTCCCAGCCCGTGGAGACCCGCGAGCGCATCGGACAGGTCGCCTCCCTCTCCGCCCACGAGGACGCCATCGGCGAGACCATCGCCGAGGCCATGGAGAAGGTCGGTAAGGACGGCGTCATCACCGTCGAAGAGTCCCGCGGACTCACCGACGAGATCGAGTACGTGGAAGGCATGCAGGTCGACCGCGGCTACATCTCTCCTTACTTCATCACCAACAGCGACCGCATGGAATCCGCGATTGAGGACTCCTACCTGATCATCACCGACAAGAAGATCTCTGCCGTTGCTGATCTGGTCCCCGCCCTCGAGAAGCTCCTCCAGGTCGGACAGAAGAACGCCGTCATCGTCGCTGAGGACGTGGACGGTGAGGCTCTGGCCACCCTGGTGGTCAACAAGCTGCGCGGCATCATGAACGTCCTGGCCGTCAAGGCTCCCGGCTTCGGCGACCGCCGCAAGGCCATGCTGGAAGACATCGCCATCCTGACCGGTGGCACCGTCATCAGCGAAGAGACCGGCCGCCGGCTGGACTCCGCCACCATCGAGGACTTCGGCCGCGCCCGCCGCGTTTCATCCACCAAGGACGACACCACCATCGTGGAAGGCCACGGCTCCGAGGACGCGATCCAGGCCCGCATCAACCAGATCAAGGCCCAGATCGAAGACACCACCTCCGAGTACGACCGCGAAAAGCTGCAGGAGCGGATGGCTAAGCTGTCCGGCGGCGTGGCCGTCATCAAGGTCGGCGCTGCCACCGAGATCGAGCTCAAGGAGCGCAAGGCCCGCGTGGAGGACGCCCTGTCCGCCACCCGTTCCGCTGTTGAAGAGGGCATCGTCCCCGGCGGCGGAGTCGCTCTGGTCCGCGCACAGCGCGCCTTGGAGAGCGTCACCAGCCTCACCGGCGACGAAGTGGTCGGTCTCAACATCATCCGCCACTCTCTCGAGCAGCCCCTCAAGATCATCGTTGAGAACGCCGGTGGCGAGGGCGCCGTCGTCCTGCACGACGTCAAGGACCAGTCCGATGACTACGGCTACGACGCCGAGGTCAGCGAATTCGGCCCCATGCTCGAGCGCGGCATCATCGACCCCGTGAAGGTGACCCGGTCTGCCCTGCAGAACGCCGCCTCCGTCGCGGCCATGGTGCTCACCACCGAGTCCATGATCACCGAGATCCCTGAGCCCACGCCGGCCATGCCCGCGGCCCCTCCGATGGATTTCTAGATCCGTAGCTCAAATCCCATCCGGGATTCCAACCGGGGCGGTCTCAATGACCGTCCCGGTTGATTTTATGACTGTTCCACCCCCTCAATCCGGTTTTACCAACCGGCCCGATGCGAGTATAGTTACCGTCGCACCCGGTGTTGCGTGATACAGACCATTGCCTAAAATCATGAGTTGCACCGCCGCTTGGGGACCTTTCTGAATAACTCGTTGCTCAAAAGGCTACTGGCCTGGCATCCGCCTACGCCGTTCTTCTACGGTTGGCTGGTGCTGGCGATGGGTTGCCTTTCCAGTGCGGGCGGCTCCAGCGTTTCCCAGGTGGTTATGGGGACCATCCAGGTCTACATTTCCCAGGACACCGGTTGGAGCATCGAAAAGATCGCCATCGCGGTGACGGCGGGAACCTGGGTTTCCGGCCTGCTCGCTCCTGTAGCGGGGTACGCGGCCGACCGGTATGGCCCCCGCGTCCTCACCACCTTGGGCCTGGTTATCGTCGGCTGCTGCTTGCTGGTCATATCCACTACCTCCAACAATTCGCTGTGGCAGTTCATCGTTCCCTACGTCATTGCAAGGTCCATCAGCAATCCTTTCCTGATCGGAGTGGTTCCCCGGGTTGCCACCGTTAATTTCTTCCGCCGCTGGCGCAATATCACCATTTCCATCTCTGGGATGGCTAGGCCGGTAGGCGGCGCGATCAACATACAGATAATCTCGCTGATAGCGCTGAACCAGAGTTGGCGGGCGGCTTATGGCTACGTCGGCGTGTTCCTCCTGCTCATGGCGGTGCCGGTGTTCGTAACCATGCGCCGCACACCCGAGGAAATCGGGATGCTGCCCGACGGCGCGAGCCCCGCGCGGGCGGCGGCGACTGCGTCGCGGGCCGGCGCTGGTCGCGACAGGGCTGCCCAGGGTTTGCAGCCCGAGTTCAGCTGGACCGCCCGGGAGGCAATGCGGACCCGCGCTTACTGGTGTATTGCCGGCACTGCCGTTTTTGCGGTAATTGCGTCAGCCGGGTTGGGTTATATCCTGGTGCCATACCTGGTAAGCCAATCCGGCCCCGGCCTGTCCAATCCTCAAGCGGTGGGCGTGGGCAGCCTGGGCGCGGTCTTGGCGATGACTACCCTGGTGTGGGGCTATCTGGCTGACAAACTGGGCCCCCGCTACTGCATGGTAATCACCATCACCGGTGCCGTGGCAACGGGGATCTTCCTGATCACCGGAGTCAACTCAGTGTTGACCGCCTACCTGTTCGCCATCCTGTGGGGGTTCTTCTCCAACACCGTGGGAACCCTGGAGCACATGCTGCTGGCCCAATATTTCGGACGGGGTTCCTTCGGAGCAATCATGGGTTCGCTGGGGCCGCTGCAAACCACGGCATTGGGGGTGGGGCCGCTGTTCGGCAGTTACCTGCTCACCTTCACTCACAGCTACTCGGTGGTCTTCATCGTGTTGATGGCAATGTACGCCGGCGCTGGGATGCTCATTTTCCTGGCCAAGGCGCCCCAACTTCCGCCCCGCGCCAACGCCGCAGACCCGTCCATCCCCGCGCCTTCGGCAGTATAATCGCCCCAATCCAACCTACGGAGGACAACAATGCCAGACGTAACCTACATGAACCCAGGCGGTATCGCCGATCCCTATGCCGCAGGATTCACCGCCGTCGTGAAAGCCGGCAATACCGTTTACATCGCGGGCATGGTCGCCCAGGATGAGAACGGCAACGTGGTCGGGGAAGGCGACGCTGAAGCGCAGACCCGGCAGATTTGGCACAACATCGGCGTGGCGGTACAGGCCGCCGGTGGCAGCCTCGACGACATCGTAAAAACCACCACCTACGTGACCGGCATAGAGCACGCTCCCGCCGTTCGCGCGGTCCGTAACGAACTGTTCTCCAGCAACCCGCCCACCAGTACGTTGCTGGTAGTAAGCGAGCTCGCGAACCCCGCCTACGTCGTGGAGATTGAGTCCATCGCCGTGATCGGTTGATGCCTGATCGCGGGTTTCTAGCTAACCTGCTAATTTCCGGGACTCAGGCCAACAAAGGGCCGGGACGTCTTTTCGTCCCGGCCTTTGCTTTCACGCTCTACGGTGTGCAATTGGTCTCTTTCGTGCCGGCTTTTATTCCTCGATCATCCCCATGGATTCCAGGCGCCGATATTGAAGAACTTGCCACATTTGGTGCCACACGAAGCGGCGTTCCGGTTCTTCCAGACGCCTGCCGATCAATTCGCGCACTGCCAACACCGCCTGGCCCGCAAAAAACCCCCAATGTCCCGGCTCGTTCCGAATCCAGCCCTCTACCCGGTCAGGATGGGCGTCCGCCACTTGCGCCAACAGTTGGTCCAGGCCAATGTCGGCCTCGTCCCTATCGTTCGGCACGGATCTAGCCACCGCCGACCGGGCGAACAATCTCCAGAGCGTCTCCGGGATTTAGCTTCACGGTCTCGAAATCCTCTTTCCGGATCACTTGCCCGTTGTATCCGACCGCAATAAATTTCATATTTACGTCTATGGTAGCCAGGTAGGATTGCAAATCCAGACCTTCATCTACTTCACGCGGTTTCCCATTCACTTGCAGCGTGATCATGGTGGCGAGACACCTCCTGTCAGACTGAGCATGACCGTCAACCTTTCAGCCTCGTTCATTGCCGTACTGCCCATTGACCCGTCGATCATAGCTGATTTGAGCCGCCCGGCCGCTGCGGCCGGATCATCGGCAGCCAGCACCGCGGTTATAACCGCTGCACCCCGCGCCCCCGAGGCCATGACTTGGAGCACGTTGGTCTCGGTGATACCGCCAATACCCAGCATCGGCGTTGCCATCCCGGAATCCTTGATGCGGTGGAGCAGTTCGGGCCCCGCCGGTTCCTCGCCGGGATGCGAGCGGGTTGCGAACATCGTCCCTACCAGCAGGAAGTCCGCTCCGCTTTGGGCGGCGGCGTTGGCTCCCTCGACCGAATGGACCGACCGTCCAATTAACCCCGCTTCTCCTAGCAAACGGCGTGAAATGTCGGTGGGTAAGCCCGCTTCTCCAAGCTGAACGCCGTCCGCTTGCGCTGCCACTGCAACGTCGACGCGCTCATTAACCAGCAGCAAAGCTCTGTCCGCGATGACGGTTTGGATCTCCTGAGTCAATTCGAGCAGTACTGCGCCGGGCAGTTCCTTGTCCCGAAGTTGGACCACATCAACTCCCCCGCTCACCGCGGCAGAGACGCGGCCGGCCAACTCCTCCCTCGGGCACACCGCCGGGTCCGTTACTAGGCAGAGGCAAGGGTACGGTAAAACAGGTCTTGCGCCGGTCAATTCGACAACCTTTCTATGCCGTTAATTGGCTGCCACTGGTTCGGGAACATCCGTCGGCGGGCTGCTGGCAATCGCTTCCGTGCGCACCGGAATGCGTCCCGCCAGGTATGCTTGCCGCCCGGCTTCCACGCCTTTCCTGAACGCGTCCGCCATCAACGAGGGATTCTCCGCCTGGGCGATGGCCGTATTCACCAGCACCGCGTCGGCGCCCATTTCCAGCGCTTTGGACGCGTCTGATGGTACCGCCAGTCCGGCATCCACGACCACTGGGACCGTGGCGTTCTCCAAGATAATCCTGACCTCTTCCACCGTGTGGATGCCCTGCCCAGATCCGATCGCCGAACCCAGGGGCATAACCGTAACGCACCCTACCTCTTCCAGATTCTTGGCCAGAACCGGGTCGGCGTGGATATAAGGCAGCACCTTGAACCCGTCATCCACCAGCTGGCGAGCAGCTTCCAACGTCCCGTTCGGGTCGGGGAACAGGTATTTGGCGTCCGGAATGACTTCGAGCTTGACGAAGTCAGTCTGTGCGACCTCGCGGCCCAGACGTGCTACGAACAGCGCTTCCTCAACGGTCCGGCAGCCTGCCGTGTTCGGCAGGATCCGGTACTTGTCGAGGTTTATGTGTTCCAGGATGTTCTGTTCCGGATTATCCAAGTCCAGCCGTCGGATCGCAACCGTGACCATCTCGGTGCCCGACGCCTCCAGCGAATCGACCATTTCTTGCATGCTGCGATGTCGACCCGTCCCAACGATCAGCCTGGAATTGAACGATACGCCGCCTATCACCAGTTCATCGGCCATGGCTGCTACTCTCCTAGTGTTGTGTTCGGGCCATTGGAGACGGCCCAGAAAAACGTCGCCGCCAGGCGGAAACCCGGCGGCAAAGCATCGGTGCTACCTACTGTTCCTACGCCGGCATTACCCGAGTCAGGTACAGACGGTCGGCGACGAATTTGGTCGCCCTCTCAGCCCGGTTTGCCCAAGCTCCCGCCAGATTTCGCGTCAGGCATTCAATTGTACGTTGAATTTAGCATTACGCGAAAGTCAAGTCAATGTGAAACTAGGGCAGGGCAATCGCATTTCAATTGTCGGCCCTTGCATAAGGTTCTCCCGGCCACCGTCATAGCGGCGAAAGTCATCCGCCCATGGCGGATCCACCATAGGCGGATGCCGGTATCCAGTGCCTGAAATCGGCACTTTCGTGGTCGCTCTCTTCATTCGGCAGCCTCTGGACTCCGGCGCGCCGCAGGCGCATCTTCGACTTGCAGCGGAGTGGCGGGCGTTTAATCCCAAATGCGATTGCCTTGGAAACCAGGGCCATTCGATTATTGCTCGGCGGACAGGGTAGCCTGCTCATTCCGTGCTGCCGTAGGATGAGCCCTCAATCCCATCCCGTTGTCCAGTCCATCCCGCCGCAGGTCCGCCTTTGGCAGATGCATCCATGAAAAATTGATTTTCCAACACTGACATCCGCCCGTTGCCGCTGACCGCACCCGCGCTCTATCCTGTATTCGTCAGGCTCCCCGCTCGACACTCGAGAGCCGGGCGGGGGTGCCGCATCGCATGCAGCGGCAGCCACCAAACTACCAACATGGCGAGGTGTCAAAAGGGTTCGGGTCGCATAACGGCCTGTCGGTTACCCAAAAGCAGAATACGGTTCCCAAGGAGCCTAGAGTCGTCTTTTTCCGCGATCAAGCTCCCGGAACCCAGCGGGTGTTACCACCGCCCCGTGCTCGCGCTGCCCCGGTATCATTGGCCGGTTACCCGCGAGGACACGGAAGCCTAGGACGATATCTTTCTGCGCAAGCAAAAACAGTGTTGGCCGTGCAGAGTTCATCCGCCTCAGGCGGAACACGCAACCCGAACCACAACCTGAC
>DAOUJD010000092.1:0-16613 GCA_034423115.1 Dehalococcoidia bacterium
GGGGTTATGGGCTGGTTTCGGGGACTTTCAGGCAACGAGGTGTGTGGTCATTATCACCAAACGGAATGTAATGCAGGCACCGGCATCGTTTGTTTTGAAGACGCGATTGCCCTGCCCTGGCGGCGGATTTGGGAAAGGGTCACGGGGTTGCCTCGGACGGGAGCTTTTTTCATGGATGAGCAGGATGTAAAGGATTGGGTATATGGGTGGGATGGTGGGGATTTTGGCGAAATCCCGCTCATTTCCGCTCATTTCTGTTCATTTGAGCAGGGCGTTGGGGTGAGACTTGGGGGTGAATGGGGGAGGATTGGGGTTGTTTGGGGGTGATATTGGTGGTTTTGGCGGGCGTTTGAGAGGGTTTGGGCGGTGGTTGGGATGGCTCGCGATTGTCTGAATCAGGATTTTTGGGCCCCGTATCAAGTACGGGGTGACGTTATTACAAGTACGGGGTGACCCCGCGTCGGGCACGGGGCAGGCAGTTATTAGAGGATTAGCAGGATTGGGAGTTTCCGGTCATTTGGATTGGGGCGGTTGGATGGTCCATTTAAATGGTACGGAAGGATGGTGAGTAGAGGAAAGGGGGAAGTGTCAGGGCCTTTGCAAAGTCGCCACACATCCCACTCATGGTGCGGCACGTCCGCCTTGGGCGGGAGCTTGTCGAACCACGAGCGGGTCCTTCGACAGGCTCAGGACGAGCGGATGGACTTCAATCGCACAACTTTGCAAAGGCCCTGGAGAAGTGTCATTGGCTTGTCGCCCGCCGGATCGGGATTGAGGGGTGTGCGTCCGTCCGTGTTAAAATCGGGCCATGACGACGCCGAACTTTGCCGACAAGACCGTCTGGACGGGCGACAACCTGGACATCCTGCGGGGGATGAACTCGGACTGCGTTGACCTGATTTACCTGGACCCGCCGTTCAACTCGAACCGGAACTACGCTGCGCCGGTGGGTTCGGCGGCGGCGGGCGCGGCGTTCAAGGACACGTGGACGCTGTCGGACTTGGACGTGGCGTGGATGGGGCTGATTGCCGACGAGCAGCCGGCGATGTACCAGGTATTGCAGACGGCGGGCCTGACGCACGGCAAGGGGATGCAGTCGTACCTGTGCATGATGGCGGTGCGGCTGCTGGAAATGCGGCGGGTGTTGAAGGATACGGGCAGCATCTACCTGCACTGCGACCCGACGGCCAGCCACTACCTAAAGATGCTGATGGACAGCATTTATGGGCAGGGGAACTTCCGTAGCGAAATCGTGTGGCGGCGCACCAATGCCCATAGCGACGGCAGGCAAGGACGCAAACAGCATGGTCGAGTACACGACGTTTTGCTCTTCTACACCATCTCCGATGAGTGGACATGGAATCCCATCTATACCGACTACGATCCGGAGTACATCGAAAAGTTTTATAGGCACATTGAGCCGGAAACTGGGCGCAGGTACACACTGGGTGATTTGACCGCGCCCGGCGGTGCGTCAAAGGGCAATCCGTATTACGAGCTGATGGGGATTACGCGCTATTGGAGGTATAGCGAAGAGAGGATGCAGGAACTGGTTGAAGCAGGTCGAGTCATCCAAATAAGACCGGGGGTAGTGCCCCGTTATAAGCGTTACCTTGATGAGATGCCTGGAGTACCCATACAGGATTCGTGGAACGACATCGCGCCCATTGCTTCCCAATCAAGAGAGCGCGTCGGCTACCCCACGCAAAAACCGTTGGCGCTGCTGGAGCGCATCATCAAGGCGTCGTCCGACGAGGGCGACGTGGTGCTGGACCCGTTCTGTGGGTGTGCCACTGCGTGCGTCGCCGCCGAGAACCTGGGCCGGCGCTGGGTTGGGATCGACATATCGCCCAAGGCCGTCGAGCTGGTCAATATGCGGTTGCAGCAGACGATGGGCGATCTGTTTCACAACCGGCTGGTGACGGCGCGGACGGACATTCCCCGGCGGACGGATATCGACGCGCCCATTCCGTATCGACAGAACAAGCACGTTTTGTTTGGGCAGCAGGAAGGGCGGTGCAACGGCTGTCGTAGCGAGTTTCCTTTCCGCAATCTCACCATCGACCACATCATTCCGGAGAGTCGCGGCGGCACCGACCACATCGAAAACCTGCAACTGCTGTGCGGGCACTGCAACAGCGTAAAGGGGGACAGGCCGCAGGAGTACCTGATGGCGCGGCTGCGGGAGATGGGGATTGCGGCGTGATGGGGAGGAACTGTATTGCTTGATTACGTACTTGGTGCGCTCAAGGATTATGGCCCTGTGTCCGCGGCGATCACAATTGCCGCGTCCTCAATCTACACGGCATGGATGCTGCGCCGTCAGAATAAACTGACAGGCTGGCTCAAATTAAATGCCGCCCGAGTGCATCGTGTGAACTCTTATGTGATCATCGCTTTTGATGAACACGGTACTCCTGGACAGGCTCCCGTCCCGCCGGGTCAGGACGAAGGAGGGCAGGAACTTCACTTAGAGTTGACCAACACCGGCTATCAGTTGGAACGGGTTCAACAGGTTCATTACCACGTGAAAGGAAGTGGATGGCTGCGGGTGCCTGATAGCACGGGAGGGTTCCGTCCTCGCCGCCCGGAGGATGACGGCCCACTGAATGTCCCCGTAGTTCCGTTTTCAGTCAGCTATACGCCCTTTGATATTGAGCCGCAACATACCAAAAAATGGGAGTACCGGCTCTCAAGCGACCGGGATAGCGCAACGCTGTCAAGCATCAGTTGCGTGAGAGTGGTAACCACCAAAGAAATGATACACGCCCGCTTGCAAGATACTGGGCGGTTAATGTGGATCCGTCGTCGATGGCGGGAGCTATGTTGCAAAGCTGGCAACATCGATAGCGCCCGCATGGACATTCCGGCGTTTTCTTACGAGCAGGCTCCGGGCGGGCCGGTTTCTCCTATGGGGACGTTGCCTCGCTGCATCAGGGTCGGGCCGTTGCGCTGTCGACTGGATTCCGGCTTTCGCCGGAATGACGGGTGAGATGCGGGCATGACATCAATCAGGAGGCGTGATATGGCATTCAAAATCCCAGAGGCGCAAGAAGGGCAAACTATGGGTCATAACAAACGCACTCTCTTTAGACAACAGCGAGGAAAGTGTCAGGGCTGCGGTTTTGCCTTTGACTTCCGCAACCTGCACGTGGACCACATTGTCCCCGTAGCTAGCGGTGGCGCAGACCGCCTGGAAAACCTACAGCTCCTTTGCGTCCATTGCAACCACGCCAAAGGGGAGCGCTCGCAGGAACACCTATCGGAGTACCTCCGCAAAATCGGCATTGCGGCGTAACGAACTCTCCACGACGCCTATCGCGATGAGTTCAGGTCATGAACGTCAAGTACTTTGAGGATACCGATACCCTGTACATTGAGCTTTATCCAGCCGAGGTTGATGAAACCCGCGACCTGGACGAGGACACGTTGTTGGAGTTGGACGCAGCCGGCCGCCTCTGCGCGCTGACCATCGAACACGCCAGCGCCCGCATGGACATTCCGGCGTTTTCTTACGAGCAGATTCCAGGAGGCCAGGTCTCTCCGACGGGGACGCTGCCTCGCTGAATTAGGGATGGGGCGTTGCGGCGGCCGGCCCCTCCTGTTACCGGTGCGGCTGGAAGTTTTCGATGGGAACGGGTGCCAGGTCGTCCGCCGGCTCGAAGCCGAAGATCCGCGAATAGAAATAGAACTCGGCGGACAGGCACGTCTTGATGGTTTCCGCCATGCGGAAGCCGTGATACTCACCCTCAAAGGCCAGGTAGGCCGTGGGAACGCCGCTCGCCTTCAGGGTATTGAACATCTCCTCCGACTGGATGGCCGGCACGATGGTGTCCTCCAACCCCTGGAAGAATATGACCGGGCAGGTGGTGTACTCCGGAAAGTTGATCGGCGAGCGTTGGATATAGCGTCGCCGGTACAGGGGATACGGCCCCACCAGGCCGACCAGGCTGTGGGCATCGAACTTGTGAATGCCGCTGAGCAGGGCTTCCAGGTCGCTGACCCCGAAGTAGCTGGCGCCGGCCTTGAAAACGTCCCGGAACGCCAGCGATGCTAACGCGGTGAAGCCGCCGGCGCTGCCGCCGCTGATGGCGACCCGCTGGCCGTCGGCGTCGCCGCGACCCACCGCGTACAGCGCGGCGTTGACGCAGTCGTCCACGTCCACCACGCCCCACTCGCCGATCAGACGCTCCCTGTAGTGGCGGCCATAGCCGGTGCTGCCCCCGTAGTTGACATCCATCACCGCCACGCCGCGGCTGGTCCAGTACTGGGTGGTGAGGTTCAGATCCGCGGAGGCCGCGCTGTAGGGCCCGCCGTGACACAGGACCACCATGGGCGGCTTGTCGCCGTCGGGCGCGACGTAGTCCCGGTTGGCGGGGGGATAGAAGAACGCGTGAGCCGTCTCGTCGTTGTCGGTGGGGAACGCGACGGTCTCCGGCAAGGAGGTATATCCCGGCGGCAGGTCCTCTTCGTACTCGACGCGCAGGACCTCCACCGCGCCGTCCTCCAGGTTCACCTCCATCAGCGACATGGGTTGAACGGGCGAACCGGCCACCAATACGACCCGGCCCGGGTCAACCTGCAGGTCGCCGTGTCCCATCTCCCAGTGGGGGAAGTCGATGGGCGTCAGCCGTTTATCGTCCAAAGACACCCGGGCCAGGCTCCAGTGGCCCCGATGGGAATAGGAGCAGACCAGGCTGTTGGGAGAATCGAAGCCGTAGGAGCACATGCCGACCCACCAGTTGGAACGGGCGAACTCGGCCTCCATGGGGTAGATCGGCTCCACCTCGCCGTCGCGCCACCGGTACAGGTTGGCCCAATCGGTACGGTCGGATATGAAGCACAGGTCTCCGGTGAGCGACCATTCCGGCTGTATCACCGCCTCGTCTATGCCGCCGGCCACGAATTCAGGTTCTCCCATGCTCCCGTCTTCTCGCAACGCGGCCATCCACAATTCGGTGCCGTCCCACGGCATGTTGGGGTGGTCCCAGGTGAGCCACGCCAGTTGCCTTCCGTCGGGGCTGAGGCACGGCGAGCTGTGAAAATCGTTGTCCGCCAACAGCACTTCGGGCGCGTGGCGTCCCTCGACGTCGATGGCGACGATTTCGCTGAGGGGATGGTCTTCGTCCGGGTCGGTGTGGTTCTCCCGAATGCAGATGATGCGCCCCAGCCGTCGGTTGAACACCTTGCTGCCGTACCGAAACTCGCCGGCCGGAGTGATGGGGACGGGCGCCTCCCCGGGCCGATGGCGGTACACCCTTTGATCGGAGCCGTTGGAGAAGTAAACGACGCCGTCCGCAACGGTGAAACTGCGGGTGCCGTACTCGTTCACCATGGAGACGGAACTGAAACCCGGCGGCGTTACATCTTCCAGGTATCCGTCGGGATGCCGCTTGACGATAACGGTTCGGCCATCCTCAGCGGGGCGCACCTCCGCCCAATAGGTATCGGGGCCGTCCAGCGCGATGCGCATCAGGTTCACCGTGCCGTGCGCCACCATGTCCAGCGTAATCGGCGACTTCCAGGAACCGTAGGGAGCGACGGTGGGTTTGCTCATGTGATGTTATAGCATCACGGCGCACGGGGAGCGGCGTAGGCATGCACGCCGTTGGACAAGGAGCCGAAGTACACCACGCCGTCGTGGACGGTGTAGCTCCTGACGCCCATGATGTAGCCCTTTTGGAAGTCCCGGATGTGCGCCCCGTCGGATGCGCTCACGGCGGACAGGAAGCCCTCGTCCGACTCGAAGTAGAGGACATCGTCGGCCACCGTCAGATTTTGCAGGCCCCTGCCCTCGACGGACAGGCTCCAAAGCTCGGCCCCGCTGGCTGCGTCCAGAGCAACGACCACGCCACTCTCGGTAGCGGCAAACAGCGAGCCGCCGGCGACTACGGGCGCGGCGTTGATGGGGCCGCTTGCCTGATAAGTCCAGAGCAATTCGCCCGTGGTCGCATCCAGCGCATGGACAAACTCGTCGGGCGAGAGATAGTACACGCCGTCGACCACCAGCGCCGGGAAATCCCGAGCCGGGAGCCGGCCGGTTCCGTAGCGCCAGATCACCGCGCCGGTGGCCTCGTCCAGCGCGTAACCCTCGTTCACCACCGTCAAGTACACCACACCATCGATCACCGTGGGCGCAGAGTCCACGTAGCTGCCGACCGATGCGGTCCACGCGACTTCGCCGGTGGCGGCGTCCAGGGCTCGGAACACGCCGTATTCCGCTCCCGGCACATACACCAGTTGGCCGACTACGGTGGGGGTGAATTGCGGGTCGGAAGGATGGGTGTCCTGCGCGGTCCACACCAATGCGCCGGTTGATGCGTCCAGGGCTGCCGCCCTGGGCTCGCTGCCGACCACAGCGGTCGCATAGACCATACCGCCGCTGACGGTGAGCGAGTATTGGACCCAGGCGCCGGCGTCGTGGCTCCACAGCAGGTTGCCGGTGGCGGCGTCCAGCGCGTACAGGTGGTTGTCGTTGGAACCGACGTACACCACGCCATCGGCCACCGTGGGGGTGGAGTTGACCGCATCGCCCGTGGCAAAGCTCCACAACTCGCTACCGTCCGCCGCGTCCAGGGCGTACACGTGATGGTCGGCCGATCCGACGTAAACCACGCCATCGAACACGGCGGGGGCGACCGCCACCCAACCGCCGGTGGCGAAGCTCCACAGCAAGGTCTCGTCTCCGGGCAAACCGCCGGGGCCGATCCCAGTGGCGGGCGTTCCGCAGGTCGCCATGCCGAAAAAGAAGGTGATCATCGCTTCCGCTTGTGCGGCGGTGGGGTTTGGCCCGAGCCCGCCGACCAGGGTCGGAATGTCGGCGTCGGCCAGCACGTTCCTCATGCAGGCCGTGGCCGCGTCGGGCAACTCAACGGTCACGCCCAAATGGGCAAAGAAAATCGAGAGAAACAGCGTGATGGCCGTGTCCTGGGACAGGCAGCCGAATATGGTCAACTCCCATTCCCGGATGTCTCCCGGACGATGGATTGGAGTATCCACGACCACCGCGAGCAGGTCCTCGCCAAGCGCGCCGGATATGCAGGACCGTTCCGCCTCGGTGAAGTCAGCGAACAGATCGCCCCAACTCGCGCCGGGGGCGACGGTTATGCCGCCCGGAGGAGCGGTGGGCGTCGCCGCGCTGGGCGGTTCCTGCTCCCTCTCCCGAGGGAAAATCATCTGCTTCGGCTCGGCCAGATCCTCGTCATTCCCGGGGCGACGCACCAGCAGGTGGCAAACTTCGTCCGGCGAGTTGGGAACGTACCCAGCATCGTATTGTTCGCTGGCGGGGTAAGCGCGCACCGTTTCGTAGCCGTTGCTGTCGGCGCTGCGGATGACAAACCAACTCTCGCCGTCGGAATCGGTGAAGAAATCCTGGTGGTCTGTTTCCGGCCAGCTGGCGGGGCAGGCCGGCTCTCCGGCGTACGCCTCACCCGCCAGGACCAACAGGATACAGGCAGCCAGGAACAGGGCCATTCCAAAGCTACGTGATCTTCTTGCATCCGCTCGTCCTGAGCCTGTCGAAGGACGCGCTCGTGGTTCGACAGGCTCACCATGAGCGGGACGCATGGAAACTTTGAAAAGGCCCTGAGCCAGGAAAGCTACGGCTATGCCAACTTTGCCCATTCCAATCCACTCCCCCGGACCGGCGCTCACTCGGTTTCGCGGGTATCGCGTTCGGGATGCTTTCAAACCGCCGCTTTTGTGACGGCAACGGGGCGAACCGGAGCCGCTCATCGCCCCGGCCGCAGGCACCGATTTTACAACTGTATCAACCCCGCCGCCGGTACCTACGGCTGCGGATCATCGGGGGTTTGCAGGGCGAAGCGGCAACCGGATTCCATGTGGTCGCATGTGACCGAGGGACGGGTATGCGCCGCCTACTTCAGGTTGCGTAGCAGGCTGCCGAAGCCTTCGATGGGTTTCGTCCACCCCAGGTGGCGCAACGCCGCCCAGATGGTGGCCTGGTTGACGGTGATCACCGTCTTCCCCAGACGTTGCTCCAGTTCTTCCGCGGCGTCCAGCGCGCGCCACGCCGTGCCGGGCAGGAAGATGGTGTCGGCGTCGTCCTGGGCAACCTCGGCGGCGAAATCAACGATGGCCTGGGGCGGGTCCATGTCGATCTCCCGGGGGTTCATGGAGTTCTCCATCCACGGCGCGCCGTCCGCGCTGAGGACCTCGAATCCGGCCTCTTCCATCAGCGGCTTGAGCCGGTTGCGCAGGTGGTAGTTGCGGTATGGGCCGGCGATGCTCAGCTTGCGGCTGCCCATGTGGCGCATGGCGGCGATGCAGGAACTTACGGCGGTTATCGACTCGATGCCGCTGGCATCCTCCATAAGCTTCGCCATCGACTGGTCGTAGGCCATGTAGCCCTTATGCCACGTGCCGGAGGTGCAGGCGTACACCAGAACGTCGGGGCCGATGTTGGACAGCGCGCTGGCGCCCCGGGCCACGTCGTCGTTCATCTTGCCCACGTCGAACCCGAACAGCGCCCACTCCACCTCGTTGGCCTCGGCGCTGCTCATACTGAGCCGGTGGCCGGAGTCGGCGGAACTGTCGGGCTGGCTGCCCCACGCGCCGTTCCACATGCGCTCGAAGTGGACGGTGATCTCCGGCGGCACCACCCGGTAGAAGTCCGGTTCGACCACCGGGTTGGTCGCGGGCACCAGGGCCCCGATGCGTCGCGTGCTCGTCAAATCTGCCATTTTGCCATGCTCCCGTCGGTTGTTCGGGGTATTATACAGCCCGCAATTTCGCCAGATACGTCAAAGGAGCAACAGCCATGGGTTGGTCCAACAACCATCCGAACGGTCTGATCCACTACAACTCCCGGCAGGCGTACCGGGGTTACACCCTGGTGACCAACCTCAACGGACAGGAATCGCGCCTCATCGACATGGAGGGACGCATCTGCCACCGATGGCATTCCGACCGGGGCATCGGCTATTCGTACCTGCTGCCCAACGGGAACCTGCTGCTGCGCACCGGGCCGGCGGCGGAGACTTCGTTTCTGGAGCGTCCGGAGATGGAACTGCTGCCGCGCGGCGGGCGCACCGTGGCCGGGGCCATCCTGGAACTTGACTGGGACGGCAACGTCGTTTGGGAATACCGGTATCCGCTGCTGCACCATGACTTCGAGCGGCTGCCCAACGGCAACACCCTGGTGCTGGCGTGGGAACTGATCCCCGAGGATATCTCGCGGCAGGTCAAGGGCGGAATTGAATCAGGCGAAGGATACCAGGGAATGCTGGGCGACGTGGTGCGCGAGATTACTCCGGCCGGCGACCTGGTGTACGAATGGACATCGTGGGATCATCTGGATTTCGATGAGGACTGGATCGGCTTCCCGGAAGGGCGCGAGGAGTGGACGCACCAGAACGCGCTGAACGTCACCCACGAGGGCGACCTGCTGGTCAGCTTCCGTCAGACCGACACCGTGGGCATTGTTGACAAAGCCACCGGCGAGTTCCGTTGGAAGTGGGGCCGTGGGAATATCTCCCGCCAGCATCACCCAACGATGCTTGACAACGGAAACGTGCTCCTCTTCGACAACGGGCCGCACAAGCGCGGCGTCACCCACTCGCGGGTGATTGAAGTTGACCCGGCCACCAACGAGGTTGCCTGGGAATACCGGGGCGATCCGCCCATATCCTTCTACAGCTACCACATCAGCGGCGCCGAACGCCTGCCCAACGGCAACACGCTGATCTGCGAGGGCGCGCCGGGCCGCATCTTCGAGGTCACGCCGGCCGGGGAAATCGTGTGGGAGTACATCAATCCGTTCCTGGGGCAGAGCGGCTTCGGCGTGGGCGGTTCCATCTCGGGTCTCGCCAACTCCGTGTTCCGCGCCCACCGCTACGGTGTCGACCACCCCGCGCTGGCAGATAAGGATCTGGACCCAGACCGGTACGCCAACCTGAACCGGCTGTACGCATAAACCCAAGAGGCATACCTGCGAGGGTGTGCTCTGAGCGGGTTATAATCCGAATCCGACACTTGCCGCATCTCAGACCGACCGCGCAACCAACAGACCCGGCGAGGCTCAGCATGACCACCGCCAACACGCAAAAATCTCCGCCCTTCTTCCCGCTCCCGGATCCACCCGAGATCCAAGACGAAAAGATGACCGCCGCTCGCCACCTGACCCTGCCCGGCAACGCCCACTACCTCGCTCAACATCTCGGCAGCCCCGAAACCACCGTCATGGACGCCGAACACTACATCACCTCGGTACCCCCTGCCGAACTCCCCGATATGACCGGCGTTCCCTACCCCGACCTGCTGGTCGCCCTCAACGCCGACCCAGCCGCGTGTCGCGCCCGCAACGGCTACGTCATCTCCGAGCAGGGCAAGCCGCCCGATTTCGTGCTGGAAGTGGCCTCGGAGTCAACCGGACGCAGGGACGCCGTGGACAAGCGAATCACCTACGCGGCCCTGGACATTCCTGAGTACTGGCGGTTCGACGAAACCGGCCAGTTTCACGGTACCAGGTTAGCCGGGGACCGGTTGGTGGGCGGGCGATACGAGCCCATCCCGATTGACGAACTGCCCGACGGCAGCCTGCGGGGGCACAGCGCCATCCTGAACGTCGACACGCGTTGGGTCGACGGGGAACTGGTCTGGTACGACCCGGCAACCGGGGAGCCCATCGCCACCCTGGAATCCGTACGCCAAACCCTGGCGCAGGAACGGGAAGCTCGCATCCAGGCCGAAGCCAGGGTCCGGGAATTGGAGGACCAGATCCGCCGTCTGCGGGGCGAGTGATCGCCCCGAATGGTCATCGGGCAGGTGCAGTTTGCGCGTATTGGTAAAAGGCACACCTGCGCGTTCCTGATAGATCGACATTGGCAGGATGCGGCGATGCGGTGACCAAGCGGCGGCGTGTCGCCGCAGGTCAAACCCGGCGCGGGGTATAATTCCATCCCACGCCCACCGTTTCGCAGACCAACCGCATACTCGACAGACTCGGCCAGGCCCAGCATGACCACCGCCAAATCGCAAAAATCCCCGCCTTTCTTCCCGCTCCCGGATCCACCTGAGATCCAAGACGAAAAGATGACCGCCGCCCGCCACCTGACCCTACCCGGCAACGCCCACTACCTGGCTCAGCATCTCGGTAGCCCCGAAACCACCGTCATGGACGCCGAACACTACATCACGTCGGTTCCACCTGCCGAACTCCCCGATATGACTGGCGTTCCCTACCCCGACCTACTGGTCGCCCTCAACGCCGACCCAGCCACCTGTCGCGCCCGCAACGGCTACGTCATCTCCGAGCAGGGCAAGCCGCCCGATTTCGTGCTGGAAATTGCCTCGCCGTCAACCGGGCGCAGGGACACCGTGGACAAGCGAATCACCTACGCGGCCCTGGACATTCCTGAATACTGGCGGTTCGACGAAACCGGCCAGTTTCACGGTACCAGGTTAGCCGGGGACCGGTTGGTGGGTGGACAGTACGAGCCCATCCCGATTGAAGAACTGCCCGACGGCAGCCTGCGGGGGCACAGCGCCATCCTGAACGTTGACGTGCGCTGGATCGACGGGGAACTGGTCTGGTACGACCCAGCAACCGGGGAACCCATCGCCACCCTGGAATCCGTACGCCAAACCCTGGCGCAGGAACGGGAAGCGTTGAATCGAGAACGGGAAGCTCGCATCCAGGCCGAAGCCAGGGTCCGGGAACTGGAGGACCAGATCCGCCGTCTTCGGGGCGAGTGATCCCGCCGAAGGGGCATCGGGCAGGTGCAGTTCGCGCGTATTGGTAAAAGGCACAGCTGCGGGCTCATATTAGGTCGACATTGGCAGTATGCGGCGATGTGGCGGCCAAGCGGCGGCGTGTCGCCGCAGACCAAATCCGGCGCGGGGTATAATTCCATCCCACGCCCACCCTTTCGCAGACCGACCGTCTCACATCCGACCCGGCGAGGCTCAGCATGACCACCGCCAAATCGCCCAAATCTCTTCCCACCCACAGACTGCCGGACACTCCCTTTGTTCCTGACGAGAAGATGACCGTTTTTGACCATCTGACCATCACCGGCAGCGCGCACTTCCTGGCCCAATATCTCGGCAACCTCGACACCACCGTGATGGGTGGCGATCGCTACCTCACGACGGTTCTGCCCGCCGAGTTGGCCGACATGACCGGGGTGCCCTACCCGGACATGCTGGTGTCCTTCAACGCCTACCCGGACGTCTTCCGCGCCCGCAACGGCTACGTCATATCAGAGCAGGGCAAGCCGCCCGACTTCGTGCTGGAAGTGGCCTCAGAGTCAACCGGGCGCAGGGACGCCGTGGACAAGCGAATCACCTACGCGGCCCTGGACATTCCTGAATACTGGCGGTTCGGCGAAACCGGCCAGTTTCACGGTACCAGGTTAGCCGGGGACCGGTTGGTGGGTGGACAGTACGAGCCCATCCCGATTGAAGAACTGCCCGACGGCAGCCTGCGGGGACACAGCGCCATCCTGAACGTCGACACGCGCTGGGTCGACGGGGAACTGGTCTGGTACGACCCGGCAACCGGAGAGCCCATCGCCACCCTGGAATCCGTACGTCAAACCCTGGCGCAGGAACGGGAAGCGCTGAACCGGGAACGGGAAGCGTTGAATAGAGAACGAGCAACCCGAATCCAGGCCGAAGCCAGGGTCCGGGAACTGGAGGACCAGATCCGCCGTCTGCGGGGCGAGTGATCGCCACGAAGGGACATCGGGCAGGTGCAGTTTGCGCGTATTGGTAATCGGAGCCAGCGGTTTCATCGGACGCTACGTGACGCGGCGACTCGGCGGGTCGCCGGAACACGACGTGACCGGCGCCTACGGGTCCCAGCCGCCCGCCAGTGACGGCAACGCCTGGCGCCAGGTCGAACTGACGGACCCTGCGTCCATTGAGCGGCTTTTCGACGAGACCCGACCGGAGGTTGTGGTACACCTCGCCGCCATGGCCGACGTCGGCGCGGCGGAGCGGGAACCCGAGCGCGCCACCGCGATCAACGTGGCCGCGACGTCCGCCATTGCGCGACTCTGCGAGCAGAACGGCGCGCATTTGATCTTCGTGTCCACCGAGTACGTGTTCGACGGCCAGCGCGGGTTCTACCGCGAGGACGAAACGCCGCGACCCAACACCCACTACGGGCGGACTAAGTGGGAGGCCGAGCAGGAGGTCGTCTGGGAGGCCGCGTCCTGGAGTATCGTGCGCACCAGCATCGTGTACGGCTGGCCGCGTCAAGGCAAGCGCAACTTCGCCCCGTCGCTCATCGAGAGCCTGCGGGATGGCAGATCCTACCGCGCGCCCACCGACGTGCTCCGAACGCCCGTGTACGTCGAGCATCTGGTCGACGGCATCGCGCGGCTGGTGGAAGGCAGACACACGAGCATCCTGCACGTGGCCGGCCGCGACTGGGTCAGCATGTACGAATTCGCAGCCGCCATCGCCGATGCTTTCGGGCTGGACGCCGCCCTGGTGGAGCCGATGGACGCAGATGACCGGGCGCGCGCCGGAGCATCGGCCCGCCCCGACCGGTTGGGACTGGATTGCCGGGAGACGATGCGCCGGCTCAACCTGGAGCACCCGGGGTTGGCGGAGGGGATAGCGGCGTTGAGAGCCGACGCGCCAATCCCATGAACCTTCGCCTCAACCGGGAACTCAAGGCTTACTGCAACGATTTCGCCGCCGTCCGCAAACTGCTGCGGGACCACGGCGCGGCGTTCGTCGAGATCAAGGAGCAGGTGGATTACTACTACCGTCTGCCGCCCGAACTGGAGGCCACCGACGGAACGCGTCGCCTCAAGCTCCGTATGGAGAAGGGGAAAGGGGAGCTGATTTACTACTGCGAGGGCGAGGACAGGGGCGCCCGCACCAGCCGTTTTCAGACGGCTGAGGCCAACGATCCGTTGATGGGCGACGTGCTGGCCGCCGCCCTCGGCATCAGCGCCACCGTCCGCAAGCAACGCGAGTTATGGCGCAAGGACAACGTGGTCTTCAACCTGGACACGGTTGAAGGAGTCGGCCAGATATTCGAGGTGGAGGTCCAGGCGCAGGATGGCCGCGACATAGACCTCCAGATAACCGAGTATCAACGCCTCTTCGAGCCCTGCCTCGGCGATCACATCGTCGGCTCCAACGAGGACTTGGTTGAGAAAAGATCGGCGTAGCGACCTCTAGAGCGCCAGGGTTGTCGTTCTGGATTCCCAACCACAGCCGGGCACTAATGTCCTTCATCGACTGGTTTGTATCCTAATTCGGTCAAGACCTGTTGAACCAATTCAGGGTTAGCTTGCAGCGTAGAATTGCTCCTGATGGCGTCTGCCGTCAATGTATTTTCTTGACTAACGATTCGGACGGCGTCCCCCCGCTGTGAATTTTTTATTTCGTGCCACGTTCGGACAAGCGTTGCGATGCCGTAAAGCATTGCCTTACCTCCCCAGATCACAATAAGCTCAGAGGTGACCGCTAGCGCTCCATACAAGATCGCGCTGATGCTGGCATACTCCGCTAGATGATCGAAGTCGTCAATAATTGAAGGCCAGTTGCAACCCGTCGCGTAATAGGTTACGAGGTAAGTCGCTGCCGCGGCCCCAAACGGGGACGCCAAGAAGTGCATTCGTAGCAACTTCTCTGGCGTCAGCCGTTGCCATAGCCCCCTCATTTCCCCATTCTAACACGCTTGATAGGGTAGTTATTATGGAGTACATGCTATATCAACTATCCCAGGAGCGAGTTTTGTCCATTTCTATCGTTGCTCCGTCTAATCCCCCGCCTTGATGAAGTCGGAGACGCGCTCGGCGATCATCATCGTGGTGACGTTGGTGTTGGCCCGCACCACATCGGGCATGATTGACGCGTCGGCGACCCGCAGGCCGGCGACGCCGCGCACTCGCAGCTGAGTGTCAACCACGGCCATCGCATCTTCGTCGGGGCCCATCTTGCAGGTGCCGGAGATGTGATACGACGTGCTGATGTTGCGGCGCAGCCAGGCGTCCAGCGTGTCGTTGCTCTCAAGGTCGGCCGCCGTCGGCGCGGTGATCTCGTCGATGATGTCGTCGTAGGCGCTGTGCTGGAGGAGCGACACGCAGAGGCGGACGGCTTCCCGCAGCCGCTGCCGGTCCCAGTCCTCCTCCAGGTAGCGGTAGTCCATGCTGGGCTGTACGTGGGGGTCGGCGGACTCCAGCCGCAACTCGCCCTTGCCGGCCGCCAGGTACAGGCCGCAGTTGACGGTGTGGGCCGGGTTGTCGTCCCGCACCACCGTGTTCAGCGACGCCGGCGAGAGGATCATGTCGTTGGGCGTATCCGAGCCGGTGGCGGTGTAGCGCAAACGCAGGGCCCGCATGCCGTTGGGGTCCTGGGGAACGCCCTCCCTGACCATGTAGCGCACCGATACGTTGGGGTGGTCACGCATATTCTGGCCGACGCCGGGCGATTCCACCACCACCGGGATGCCGTGGGCCCGTAGTTGGTCGGCGGGGCCGATGCCCGACAGCATCAGCAGTTGCGGCGAGCCGACCGCGCCGGTGCAGAGGATAATCTCGTCACCCTCGACCACGAAGGTCTCGCCGCCGCTCTCAACCTCGATGCCAGTCGCTCGCGGTGAGCCGGAGGAATCACGGTCCAGCACGATGCGCCGGGCCTGCGCGTTGGGCCGGATGGTAAGGTTCAGGCGATGGCGCGCCATATCGACGTAGCACAGAGCCATGCTCATGCGCACGCCGTCGATGTTGTTCTCGGCGCGCAGGCTGACGCCGGTGGCCTCCGGATTGTTCACGTCGGGATGGAACGGGTAGCCCAGTCCGGTGGCGGCCTGGAAGAACGCCTCCTGGGACGGCGGCCAGGTCTCGCGCTGGTGATGGCGCACGGGAACCGGCCCGTCGGTGCCGTGGAAGTCGTCGTGAAAGTCGGCGTCGTTCTCCAGCCGGCGGAAGTAGGGCAGGCAGTTCACGTAGCCCCATCCGTCGTTGCCAAAGGACTCCCAGGTGTCGTAGTCCTCGGGTGCGCCGCGGATGAAGGTCTGGCCGTTGATGGCGCTGGAGCCGCCCATAGTCTTGCCGCGCGGCACGGGCATCGGCCCCTGTTCGGGCGTGGCGGTGCCAGTGAAGGACCAGTTGTAGGGCGAACCGGCGGCCCGGGCCTCCAGGTTCACGGTGCCCCAGCCGAGCTTGAGCATATCGGGGAGCTGGGCAAAGTCAGGGAAGTCGGGGCCGGCTTCCAGCAACAGAACCGAGCGGGCCGGGTCTTCGGACAGCCGTGCGGCGACGATGCAGCCGGCGGTGCCGCCGCCGACAACGATGTGGTCGTATTTCATGGGGATGGCTCCATCGTTGGTTTGGGTCATTGTACACGGATTCTTTGGAAAGTTTTGGGGCAGTCGGCGGTGTCGGTGGCTAAAATTTCACCCCCACCCTAACCCTCCCCCTCAAGCGGGAGGGAACATCACAGGTTGACCGGGGTATGGGCCACTGCTAGAATGCGGCAACCTTGTCCGGGCGGGCCGGACGGCGGTAAGCCACTACCCGCAAGGCTGCCGCAGCTACATTTCGCAATGCTGGGGGAGGATATGGCCAGGAAATTGAGCGTATCGGTCGACCACAACCTGTGCGTTGGCAACCAGATGTGCATCAGCA
>DAOUJD010000093.1:0-43277 GCA_034423115.1 Dehalococcoidia bacterium
TCCAGTTGCAAACAACGTGCAAGCAAATCCGGAGCATGAAACTGCTAATCGTCGTGCTCACGCCGTCCCAACGCTGCAAATGACGCGCAAATAAATCGGGCGACCGGTGTGTACAAAATGAAGGATCGTCATGCCTGCCGGTAGCCGGCTTGTCCAGGTCCATGTCCATCTGATCCGTGCTCACCGACAGCACGCGCAGATCGGTAGCGTGTCCACCGGAATGTCCAGTTTACGGCGGCTACTCTAAACGCTGTTGCACCAGCCTTTAGAGTAGGGCCAGCGGCGGCGGCGGGAAGGTCCGGTGGGCGAAGAAGCTGATATTCCGCGTGCTGCACGTCCTCGAGGCGATGGCGCCGGTCGACCCTGTGGGCAGCGATGCGCCAGCGCCGGTGCGCTGGCAGTTCCGGGGATGCATCACCACCGGATGTCCTCAAGGACGCGGCGAACGCGTCTGCGGCAAATGGGTTCCCATCTGGGACCATCGGCCGGAAGCTATGGTCGAAGCGGCCGACTGAACCACCGCAACTCCCTCACAGGCCGGCATCCCTGATTGCCTTCCAGTCGGCAACGGCGTCGCGGATCTCGCCATAGGAAACGTGTTCGGGGAACCGCCCCTGGTCATCTTTGAAGGTTTCCAGGACCTCGCCCTCTTCGTTCCACTGCTTCACCGCATCCTCGTACGTCCCGCCGTCCAGTTGGAAATCGCGGATGAACTTCAGTCTTGATCGGACCTCACCTGCTGGCATGGTCTGGGTTCCCTCAACCGGTCGCGGCGGGGGCGGGAAAGCACTCCTCGACCTCGGCCAGCCACTCCCTGACCGCGTTGGCCAGGTTGAAGCAGTCCCGCTGGTCCTCGCACTCGGCGTACCCCGGGATGTCGGCCCAGCGCCCGCGCGTGGCGATGAACTTCATATGGTCGTAGGTGTAGATCCGCCAATCTCGCATGCTCACCCGGTTGCTGCCGACCCACAGCAGTTGCCCCTCCCGTCCCTGGTTGTCGTCGCCGCTGATGTGCCAGTACACGTACCAGCTGCTGACGTAGGCCCGCTGGCTGGCCAGCAGGCGGTCGCGGGCCGGCTTGTCCAACATGATGAACCCCATGACCTGGTCGACCTGGTCCATGCCCGGGAAAGCCTGGTCGAAGTCGAACCCGATGGTGCTACTCCAGCGTGAGTATGCCATGCGACAAACGCTCCTTATGGGGCTGCTTCACAGTGCCAAACCGTTGCGAACCGATGGCTCGGTACGAAAGATGTCCAGCACGGCTGCAACGGTTTCGTCGTCGCGAAAGCGCAGCGACGGGAATGTCTGACGGGCCAGCGCCAGCGTCGGCATTGCCACCAAACATCACTTCGCCAGTTTGATGGTCTCGGGATAGGTCAGAACGCCGGTGATGCTGGGCAGCGCGGGGCAAAGATCCGCCCCCTCGTAGATCAGTTGCAATTCAGCGTGAGTGCATTCGTTTCTGTTGGTATCAATGATGCTCATGATGGTCGGCTCTTTTGGCTCGGGGCGCGTGGTGGACCTGCTCCAGGGCGCGGTCACGGACACTGCCCGGGATGAATATCCGCATGACGGCGAAGGACTCGACGATCTCATCGTTGCTGAGCAACTGGCCGGTTGCGTCGTATACAATCTATGACTTTGCAAATCTAGGTATCTATCTATATAGGCCAGTCACGATCTGGGCGGCGCACCGACGAAGTAATCATGCGGCCTGTCCCAAAGCGCGCGCTGACACCTCAATGCCGCGCCGTTCATGAGGCCGTCGCATCCGACGCATTCGCACCGGTTCAGAACCACCGGAACCGGCGCGGCGCTCGCGTGATCTGTCCCAGAAAGCTGTCCAACGGCTCCTTCTTCAGCACGATCTGACCCGAGATGCTGGCCGGACGGTTCAGTATCCAGTTGGGGATCTCGTCCCTGATCCGCCGCGCGCCCAAGGGCTCGATGCCGACGATCACCTGGTCCCCGGCGATGGTCCAATCCCCAACGCCCGGTCGCCGTGCTCGCGTGTACTTGTCCGGATGGATCAACCCCTCCAGCACCGAGCGCGGCTGCTCGAACGCACGGTTCTGGTACTGATGGAGCGTCATGGGCGCGCACCACTCCGGCAACTGTTCCCCCGGCGGCAGGTGATCCTCAAACAAACGGCACAGCACGCTGGATGACACCTCCAGCACGTCGGCATCCTGGATGTCCTGCTCGTCCATCCGGTCCAGAAGCTCCCGGGTCTCCGCGAGGTAACGCCGGTACAGCGCCGTGCTCATCCGGTTGGTGATGCCCGTCACCGAACGCCTCAGTTGCCTTATCGACGTGATGGCGTCCCCCGGCAGCGACGTTGTGGTCCAGATCATCAGCGACCGCTTCACGATCTCCGGCTGGAAGTTCCTGGCGTCGGCATTCATCGACAGCGCGATGCACGGGTACTCCACATAGGGTATGTGCTCATCCTTGATCACCTCCGGAGCGTGCCGGCGGAACCGGTCGTCGTGGATGTCGTCAAACACCACCGGAAACCTCCGGTACGAGGCCTGCAGCGCCCGCAGGTTCCGCCGGGTGAAGTACGGCGTCTCCACGATCCTCGGATAGCCGAACATCGACGTCATCAACGTCTCGATCAGGCTGCTCTTGCCGCAGTTGCTCTCCCCGTACACGATGGCGAACATGGGACGGTCGAAGCTGAAGGTGTTCGCTCTGAGCGCCGCGTTGCGCAGGTCGCACATCCACGGGCTGAAGTAGAACCAGCACATGAAGGTGAAGTAATCCCGCTGCATGCGGGGCACGTCCCCCACGAAGCCGTTCTCGTAGTTGCCGAAGAACTCCAGCCAGGCCGCCACGTCGCTGGCCACCTGAGCACCATCTGCTTCAAGCCGTATCTCCTGGCCCGACAGCAAAAGCGTACGGCCGTCGTAGGACAACGACGTGGCGGGTTTGGCCTCGTCATGGCGCGACGTGGCAATGCGGGTCATCTGTTTGACCACCTGGGGGACGATCTTCAGCATCCCCTTCCGGTCGGGCCGCAGGTCGGCCAGGACCTGACGGTGGACCGGAGCGATGCGCTCCACCTCGCGCAGCACGTAGGGAACGTTGAACTGAGCTTCCTCCTCGGTCTGGGCCGGAATGAAGATGGTCACGCCGTCGGTCCGCTCCTCGGCGTCCTTCAGAACCGGAGTGGACTCCACCAGGTCGTTGGGCAACGTTTCGGCCCTCAGCGGTACCCTGCTGGTGGCGACGGACCGCACGTCTTCGTACTGCCGGCCGAAGTGATCCCAGGCCACCGGGTCGTCATCAAACACCGTAACGGTCTCCGCCTGTCGGCCGGAGAAAGCGGTCTCAGACAGATTGGCCGAGCCCACGATCACCCGCCGTTTCCCTTCCCGCTCCAGCAGGTATATCTTGGCGTGGGCGATGGCGTCCTTGACCACCAAGAAACGCGCCGTGCCCTCCGCAGCTCTCCGATAGACGACCTCCCGCCGCTCGGGCGTCAGGCCCCGAGCACCCACGAAACCCTGGTTCAGCCTGGCCTGCACCACGCTCTGGAACGCCAGCAGGTCGGCGGCGTCCCGGCTCAGCATCCCGCCGTGACCAAAGACGCACTCAAAGTCGTCATAGTCGTAATCCCGCAGCAGCCGCAACACCATCGGAATGCTGGACGTGTAGGTGAGCGCCCTCATTGAGGTGAACCCGGCGAACAGGTCCATGGCGAACGCCTCCGTCCGCAGGGCTTGGGCATAAACCACCTGCAACTGCGGGGAGCGGGTGCGAGAATCTGGATCGTCCAGCGGCAGCCCGAACTGGGGCATGGGTTCGCCATCGGCGATGGCGCGTCCGTTGCGGCTGGTCATGATAGAAGCTCCTTCCTCCCACAGACAGGCAGACTGACGTCCAGAACGCGGAGCGAACTCCGTCCGGCTGGGCAATCCTAGCACAGGGCGGCGCTCCTGAATGTGGCACCCGATGTTGTCGGTAAATATGATATATTTCTGACATCATCAATAACAGAGGCAGTCGTTCACCGTGGCCAGCTTGCCCCAACAGATCATGCAGATCGCCGAGGAGGCGCCCGAAGGCGCTCCCCTGTGTTCCAACACTCTTCTCGACCTGGGGAATAGAGCGGCCGTCGACCAGGCGCTCTCACGGCTCACTCGCAACGGCCGTTTGATCAGAATCAGCCAGGGCGTCTACGTGAGACCGGTGATGACGCGCTTCGGCCCCCGACCGCCGTCGGTTGAAAAGACGATCCCGGCGCTCTCCAAGCTGTGGAACGAGACCATCATTCCCGGTGGAAGCCACTCGGCCAACGTCCTGGGACTGACCACCCAGGTGCCGGTGCAACCGGTTTACCTCACCTCAGGTCGAGACCGTAAACTGAAATTGGGCGAACAGACCGTCCTCCTGCGCCACGCTCCGGCGTGGCAGCTGGTGGCCCCACACCAGCCGGCCGGAGAAGCCATCCGCGCCCTAGCATGGTTGGGACCAACGTCAGTGGCGGAGAACATCGACGCGGTCAGGCAGAAGCTCACCACCGAGGACCTCCAGGAGTTGGCCGCCTCCCGCGCCCGGATGCCGGCATGGCTAACCGAAACGGTCAGCGAACTGGTCGTCGATGCTTGAACCGCCATTTCAAGCCCTCCCTGAGGACGACCAAAGAGAGGCTCTCCTGGTCGCGGCGGGCCGGAGCGGGCGACCGGCGTATCTTCTTGAGAAGGACCTCTGGGTGGTGTGGGCGCTCCGAGCTTTGGTCGACGCTCCTTTCGGCCATGCGCTGACCTTCAAGGGAGGGACATCGCTGTCCAAGGCCTATGGCGCCATCCGTCGATTCTCCGAAGACCTGGATATCACCTTCGACATCCGGACCATTGCCGCGGACCTTGTGGAGGACAATGACGGCGAGGTTATCCCGTCGACGCGGAACCAAGAACGACGATGGTCGCGAATTATCCGGAAACGTCTGGCCTTGTGGATCTCTGAACAAGCATTGCCGGCCATCGCGGCCCACTTCGAAGACGACGGCCTTGATGCTCAGTTGCGAGCCGATGGAGACCGGGTGTTCATCACCTACCGTCCGATATTCGAAGGCTACGATTTCGTGCGACCGGAGGTCATGGTTGAATTCGGGGCACGCTCAACCGGTGATCCTCGGGAAGAGCGCCTGATCGAGTGCGACGCAGCCGTCCATTTGCCGGGCATCGCATTCCCATCCTCACGCCCCCACGTCATGCTGGCCCAGCGCACCTTCTGGGAGAAGGCCACGGCTGCCCATGTCTTCTGTCGCCAGCGAAGGATGCGAGGGGATCGCCTTTCACGGCACTGGCACGACCTGGTGCGGCTGGACGAGGCGGAGTACGGTGTGCGCGCCCTGGATGATCGCGACCTTGCGCTCGATGTTGCCCGCCACAAATCAGTGTTTTTCCGGGAAAACGACTCTGACGGCAATGTCATTGACTACATCGCAGCGGTATCGGGCGACTTGCAACTGGTTCCGGGGGAACCCGCTCTGGGTGAACTGGCCGACGACTACGCCAAGATGGCGGCGGGCGGGATGCTACTTGACGATGCCGAAACGTTCGAGACAGTCATGGAGCGCTGCGCAGACATCCAGGCCAGGGCAAACGGCTGATGTGCGAAGGGCTGGAATTACGCTCAGTCGGACCCGCTGCGAGCAATTCCATCAACTATGATCATAGTTAACTAACAGACTATTGACCTAGGTTCATAAATAGCTATGACAACTACCATATGCTGGATCGCGGAATTATGATCAGTCGAAACAACGGGGCCGGCTACGGGGTCATGGACAACCAGATCAACGCCGTCGCCCGGAAAGTACTGCCCATGATACAATCGCGCCGTCCGGCTGGCGGGCCGGACGGCTATCAGAGCCAACTTTGTACGGAGGTTGACCCTGCTTGTGGCATATTCTAACACCGCCGAGCGCACCGCCGCATCGGAACAGTTGATAGTCAACGCCATTCTCCCCGGCTTGCGGGGTGTTAAACAGAGCCGATCGCAACGCGGCTGGAACTTCTTCTGTCCCCTGGACCATCGCAAGAAGAACGCAGCGGCCGCGATCTGGGTGAACGACGACGGCTGGATCAGCGTTCACTGCTTCGACTGCCGCCGCAATGACGAGTTGCGAGAAACACTGGTGACGCCGCACCTGCGCAACCGGCCGCTCCCACCACCGACGCCGCGACAACCGGTTTCCCCGCCACGTCCACAGCCACGTACTGACTATCCCGTGCGAATCTGGTCGGAGACGACGGTCATACCACATGATTTTGACCACCCTGCTCGCCGCTGGCTTGCCAATCGCAACCTGTGGCGTCCCGAGGTTGAAGCACCGGCTTCGCTGCGTTGGCTCCCGGCCTCCAAAACGCGCCCCGGCCCGCACACTGGAGCCGGTTCTCTGGTGGCGCTGCTGGCGCAGCCCATCGCATGGACAGAGTCCTGGCCACACCTGCCTACGCCCCAAGCGGTGGAGATCATTGCGGTGAAAGAGGATGGCCAGCCGGCGCTGGACCGTCCGGCATCGGAAGGTGGCTTGGGCAAACGCACCTTGGGCGCCAAGGTGGGTGCGGTCCTGATTTTGGGTAACCCTCTGCTGGGCGACGCCGAGGTACCGGTGCGGATTGCCGAGGGAATTGCCGACGCCTTGGCTCTCGCGGCGCGGTTCTCGGGTCCCGCAATAGCTTCTATGGGCGACGCCGGCATGACAGCCGAGGGATTCCCCAAGTGGGTGGCCTGGTCAGGGGCGGGCGCGGTGGTCCACGCCGACAACGATGATGCAGGCCAGACCGCTGCCAGGCGGCTCTGCGGAGCTGTACGCATCCACGGCGGAACGGCGAGAGCAGTACTGCCACCTCAAGGCAAGGACGCTGGCGTGGTGTCCGCAAACAACCCGTTTCCGCCGTTGACGGAATATTGGCCCGGTTATGCCGACACCTTGGCGGAGGTGAACGGCTGGCCTCGCTGGGAGGCCCAGCGCCAAGCCGCGTTGCTAATGGAAGAGGTCCCCACATGACGAGCCAGAACGGACACCACCAAGTCGCAGCCTTCGAAGGAGCGGAACTCGCACCGGACGCAGCGTCCCAAGCGCTTCTGGACCTGATGGCGTTGGCCGACGACATCGAGGCCGGCACACTCACCGGCGATGGCCACCGACGTGCCCAAGAAGCTCTGGTGACGCTGAGGCGCGAGGTGGAAAGAGGACCCACCGGCTTCCGCCAGGCGGTGGCCATGGCACAGACCGATCCCCGAGGCTCCCTGGAAACACTGTCCCGAGCGATCGAGATAGCGACCCCGCTGCGAGTGTCCGCTTGGGGCAACACGCCTCCAGAGCCGCGGCAGTGGCTGATCGACGAAAGACTGCCCGCCGGGCGTGTGGCCCTGCTCACTGGCGAGGGAGGCGCGGGGAAATCCCGCCTGGCGCTGCAACTGGCCACCGGCGTGGCTTCTGGTGGCGATGACGGCGAGTGGATCTCCAGCCCCGGCCGGATGATGAGGCTGGGCAATGCCGTGCCAACGGACGGGGCCAACGTGGTCTTCGCGTCCTGGGAGGACGAGACCGAGGAGTTCTACCGGCGTCTGCACCAGATCTCGGGCAACGCGGCCCCTTGGGTGAACCCGGAGCGGCTGGAGAAGCTGAGGATAGTCAACCTGGTGGGCGAGGGACCGGTCTGGGCGCCGCCCCAGGGACGCCACATCTCCACCATGGCGGAGCTCACCGTCACCGGCGAGCGGTTGCGGCGACTGTGCGAACAGGAGAATGCCCGCTTGCTGGTACTGGACCCCCTGGCCGCGGCCTACGCGGCCGACGAGAACGCCCGAGGGCTGGTGAGGGCCTTCGTTTCCCACTGGGACGCCTGGGGGCAGGCCAACAACTGCGCGGTGCTGATCCTAGCGCATCCGCCCAAGTCGGCAGGGATGAACTACGCCGGTTCCACGGACTGGCAGGGCGCAGTCAGGGCCTTGTGGACGCTGCAGGCCGAGATCGACAAGTCCACCGAGCCCACCCCGCGCATTTGGAAGCTGGAGTTCGTCAAGGGCAACTACGGGCCGAGGCCGGAGCCGCTGCAACTGCGCTGGAATACCAATGCCGGTTTGCGATGGGAAGTAGTCGGTGAGACCATTGGATATCTTGAGGAAGGGGAGTATGACGTTGATGGCTGAAAACACTCTGCAGGAATTAGCCGCCGCCTTTCTTGAGGATCTCGCTGACGCTGATACAGTGCTGCAATCGGTGGCCCGGTCCTATCCTGGTGCGTCATCACGGGCCAACAAAATTTTGTCGCAGGGTAATGGCTCCCGTCCCTCCGAGAAAGAACTTGCACAATGGATCAACGAGGGGGATTGCCCTACGGACGCGGTAAATGCCGCCTGCGGAAGGATGACCGCACTGCTAGGTTGCGACGTCTTGCCGCCCCTGAAGATGCTCGGCGGGATTGTTTTCGCCAGGGACGTGGTCATCTCCTTTGATGACCTATGGAGTACATATCGCAAAGCCGTAGACGGCGGGGGAAAAGTCCGATGGCCGTTGGCGCCGCTGGTCAACGCGTGGCAGAACCCGCCCCGTCCGGTCGAACCCAGCAGGCGTACCACCGCGCGTGTGATACCGGCGCGACTTGCAATGGCCGATGGCGGTGGATCCAGAAATTCACGTCTGCTATTCAGCCCAGCGGCACATACGGATTACGGTCCTGATGGCGAGCAAATGGTGATGCCGGGCTTCGCGAAGCCGGACACGCCTTCTCCCGCTTTGCCGCTGGCACTGTATGAACTGGGAGCCGGTCCAGCGATCAGCCCCGGCAAGGGTGCGCCGTTAGCGCTCAGGATGTTCGTGGAATCCGTGCTGTGCGTTCCCATGGACGAACGGGAGCGGGGCCTACCGGTGGCGATGTCCGTATCGTTACGTGAATTCCTGAAATGGCTGTATCCGACACGCACTCCCAGTCCAGCAGAGTACTGGCCGCGGCTGATGGCCGCAGTGGAAGCATTGGACAGCTGGGACGCCAGGATCCCCCTGTACGATCCACAGACCAAGCGCAACGAACTGCGCAGGGTCGTGTCGGTAAGCGGAATACCCCGCGGACCCGGCGCTCTCGACGAGTCCGTCCGCATCATAGTTGACCTACCGCCTGGCTCGGGGAACGGCCCGCAGGTATCCGACAATCTGCGCTTGTGGGGAGTGAAGTCGGCGCCGGCATACCGACTTCTGATCAACCTCGCCTACCAGTGGCACAACCCGGGCGTTACCAAAATACCCTTGGGCAAAGGGAAGGCTCGCCATTGGGTCCAGGTAGATGATCCTGACCGGTATCCACTCATAAGCGAAGCGGAGCTGGTGGCACTAACCTTTCCCACCACCCGCCGGCACCGTGGTCGTCGGTCGGCCGAGGCTCTCACCGTTGCTAAGCAGCTGGAGAAGGCCGGAGAATTGAGGTTCGTCGAGGGCAAAATACTTCCACCCATAGTTACCACCGACCATCGTTTGTCTGACCAGATACCGTCGTTAGCCTGACCAACTACCGTCGTTTGTCTGACCAGGTTCCCCGGTTAGCCTGACCAATTATCCCGGTTTGTCTGACCAGATTCCCCGGTTAGCCTGACCAAAAGCCCGGTTAGCCTGACCAAAAGCCCGGTTAGCCTGACCAGTGGATGGAGATTTTGTACTCAAATCTCCATGAAAATCGGGCCTACTACCCCTACCTCTACAGAGGAGGGGGAGTAGGGAAGGGTGGCGGGGCCCCTTTATCCCCACAACCCTTCCCTACAGGTTCGCGAAGTAACTCCAGACTGTTGCGGAACGATCGTCGTTAGCCTGACCACAAATAAAGCCAGGTCAGTGTAAAACGCCACGAACTATGTACCAGTAATTTGCGAAATCGCCACGAACTATAGGCCAGTTTGCCAAGGTCTATGACCACCGGTGGGCGACGGTGCGCAAGTACCTGTCGGCGGCGAAAGGGGAGGGGATTACCCAGGACGGGCCGGCTCCCAGCGAAGAGCAGTTGAGCCGGTTGGCTGGGATCAGCCGGGCCGGTCCCAAGCGAGTGGAGACGCCGGTTGAGGACAACCTGGAGCCATGGGCAGACCAGATTTATCAGTGGCTCACCGGCGACCGGCTGCAGGTGACGCGGGTTCAGGAGTTGCTGGCGGCGCGGGGCTGCACGGTATCGTACACGTCGTTGCGCCGGTTCATCCGGAAGCGCAACTGGGGACGGCGCAGCGCTCGCACGGTGCGGATGGCCGATACGGAACCGGGAGAAGTGGCCGAGTTGGACTTCGGCCGGTTGGGGATGATCACAGATCCGGCCACGGGCAAGCGCAAGGTGGTCTGGGCGCTGATCATCGTGCTGCCGTACTCGCGGCATTGCTTCGTCTGGCCGACGCACAGCCAGAAGCTGGAGGATGTGATCGCCGGTCTGGAAGCGGCGTGGGTCTTTTTCGACGGCGTGCCCCGCTACCTGGTCATCGACAATTTCCCCGCCGCCGTGGCCGGAGCGGACCGGTTGCATCCGCGCCTCACCCGGAGCTTTCTGGAATACTCCCAGCATCGTGGTTTCGTCGTCGATCCGGCGCGGGTCCGTCATCCGAAAGACAAGCCCAAGGTGGAGCGGAGTGTGCCCTACGTCAGGGAGCGCCTCTTCAAGGGTGGCGATTTCAACAGACTGGCTCACCTGCGCACTGAAGCCCAGCGCTGGTGCCTGGAGGTGGCGGGTCAGCGGGTCCACGGCACGACGCGACGACAACCACTGGTGGTATTCCAGGACGAGGAGCGTCATGCCCTGCTCCCCTGGGATGGCGAGCCCTACGAGATCACCCACTGGCGCACCGCCAAGGTCCATCCCGATCACCACGTGTCCTGTCAGTACGCGCTCTACTCGGTGCCGTCATCGTCCTGCCCGCCGGGTCAGAAGGTGGAAATCAGGCTGGACAGCAAGCTGGTGCGCATCTACCACCGAGGCAAGCTGGTCAAGGTCCACCAGCGTCAGCCCAAAGGCGGTCGCGCCACCGACGTCGACGATTATCCCGCCGAGCTCACCGCCTACACCATGAAGGCTCCGGAGCGCATCAAGCGCAGCGCGGCGCTGCTGGGACCGGCGGTGGCCGAGTTTGCCCAACGGCTCTTCGACGACCGGCATCCCTGGTCGAAGATCCGTCAGGGGCACAAGCTGATCAGGCTTGGGGACCGCTACACCGCTGAGCGTCTTGATTCGGCCTGCCAGCGCGCCCTGGCCGTGGACCTCATCGACGTGAACCGGGTGGAGCGCATCCTGGTGCAGGCTTTGGAACAGGAGGCCATGCCCCAATTGCCACTGGCTTTGCCCCCAGGCCGCTTCGCCCGACCCGGGTCCGTCTTCGCACTCTCCACCGGAGGAAAATCATGACCCGCATCACCGAACTCACCCCTTTGCTCAAGCGTCTGCAACTGGGGCCCATGGCCGCCACGCTGCCCGAACGCATCGCGCTGGCCCGAAGGGATCAGCTGGATTACGCGTCATTCCTGGAGATCATCTTCAGCGACGAGGTCAACCGTCGCGCCCAACGCCGCATCGAACTGCGGCTGAGTGGCGCCGGTTTCGAGGAGACCTGTCGCCTGGAGGATTTTGACTGGTCGGCGTCAATCACCCTGGACCGCCGGCTCCTGGACGCCGTCTTCTCATTGGAGTTTCTGGACAAGCACGAGCACGTCCTCCTGGTGGGACCCGCCGGTGTCGGCAAGAGCTTCCTGGCTCAGGCGCTGGGCTACTCGGCCGTCCGCGCCGGTCACACCGTACGCTTCGTCCACGCCGATGACTTCTTCAAGGCCATGGCCCAAGCTCGGGTCGACAACTCCCTGGACCGTACCTTCCGGTCCTTCATCTCGCCCGATCTGCTGATCCTCGATGACCTTGGCCTGCACCGGCTCACGCCACAGCAGTCCGCTGACCTCTATGAACTCATCCTCAATCGCCACCGCTCTTCCAGCTTCGTCATCACCAGCAACCGCGCCGTGGACGAGTGGCTCAGCCTCTTCGACGACCCCATCCTGGGGAACAGCGCATTGGATCGGTTGGCCAACGCCAGCTATCAGATCGTCATCGAAGGCACCAGCTACCGGGAACGGCTGTCCCCACACCGCGCCCTGCTGGGCAAAGGGGGTGATTGACCAAACAACTGCAACCTGATATTCGTCAGATCGCAACCCTCCCAGGGTGGCCGGATGTCCGTGAAAATCGCCGGCCTAAAGACCCTGAAAAACCACACCCGCCGCCATGGCGGCGCTTTCCGCCATCCGGCCGGCGGGCGCTGACGGTGGGGTGAAAGTGTTCGGGCTGTCGGAGTCCCAGATCGCCCGGCGGGTCAAGGCCATCGCCAGGGCCGCAGGGCTTTCGGACTGGGAGTTCTTCAGCGGCCACAGCGGGCGCGTGGGCATGGCCCGGCGCATGGCCCAGAACGGCGCCCCCACCCACGAGATCGAACGCCAGGGCCGCTGGAAACAGGGCGGCGGCATGGTCGGCCGCTACACCCGCGGCGAAACCGCCGGATCGGCGCTGCGGTACTTGTAGTCTCGATGACTAGGTAGGCCATCTAACTATGTCGGCTGCTACAGCGCTTACGGAAGTAGTTCCCCAAGTGCTGCTGCGAAAAGGCCCGCGCCGGTCAAGAGGTAAACATCGATAGATGAACGAAACGATTCGACACAGAGGCAACAAGCGATGGCATCGGCGCGATAGATGGTGACCGTTTCGGGTTGGGTACTCATGCGTTCCGCTCTCCCATATCGTGACGTGCTGTCGGATCAGAGAGCGTCCTGCAAAAGCTCGATCAGTTTCTTAACTGCCCATGTTATCGGAGAACCCTCGTCCCATCCCTGTGCGGATCGCAGGATGTACTCCAACGCTCGATCTAGGCCGACCGTCGTGCGGACAGCACGCCAAGTCTTCTTAGCGATTTCCTTGGCCACCTCAATGACGTCCGGACGGACCGGCCATGGCGTAACCTGTACTAGCTCCGACCATTCGCTGTTCGTCGTCGGCTCACTGTCCGATGTCGGCAGATTGCTCTCACCGGTGGAAACCTCGCTGGCTTCAACAAAAGCAGCGATGTGCGCTGGAACATCATCACGGATGTACTCGTGCTGGAACGTTTCTGGCTCTGGAGTGCCCTCTGGATGATCAGCGATCCACGTAAATATCGCCCCGACGAGATCGAGGTTGACTGCCAACTGAGGTTGCGGAGTAGCTTGGATGGTCATTGGGTTCCCCTGCGAGGTGATTTCCTACGCTGACGCCCTGCTGTTGACCGCGTGGCCTGATCTTTGGTCTCCATCAAGCCAACGCTCGCCACGGTCGTGGAATGGGGGCAGCTTACCATGGGGTTTCTATCGCCTCCACGGCCAAGGCCGGCTGACCTGAATCTTTCTCAGAACAGCCAGGGCCAACACCGTTTGATAATCACACCCACAACCGGTAGCCACAGGGCCCATAGGAAAACCGCGAAGCTGTTCGGAGTCGCATCAGCTAGAGGACTGATCACCAAAACCGTTGCGAAGACAAAAAGGGCTGTTACCCAAACCCCGGTTTTCACCCAATTATTCAGAGGCATGTCTTTAGGATCGAGCGCACGGGTTAGCACCAAACCCATCAAAAATGCAGAGAGCGTCGCGAGGATATCGAGTCCCGTGGATTGCCATTGCTGGCAAAGGTATCGGCAATCGTTGACCAACGCCTCCAACAAAACTGCGGCTGAGGTCAAAAATACACCGGCTACTACTGCCCTGCGCCAGTGGCAGCACCACCACTAGGAAGAAGGCAAACAAGATTAGCCATAACGCCTTGATGATGATCGCTATCGGAGCTCCGATAAGCAGTTTGACGATGGCTATCAACTTCGTAGCCCTCAACCCACGGCACTTTATGCTGTTGGATTCGCTCCTCCACCCACTTCCTGAGGTTCTCTGCCTTAGCCCCGATCCACCGAAAGGATGCGGTGAGGTCGGTCAAACAGGGTATGAAAAGTGAAGGATAGATATACGCCGTCCCGATGGTTTAGGGCAGATGCCCAGGTGGGTTCGTGGCAAGGATACGCCCTCCTCCTGAGTAGAAAGACTCAGGAGTAACGAAGTCATCACGCATGATGTAAGCGGCCGAAGACCCGGCGGTAACCATCTGGTCCAATATGTACAGCACGTCATCGCGCAGAGTCGGGGCCGATTTCAAGCGCGACGGTTCGCCGTGCACGTATCCGCCAAGCAAGTTCTCCAAGTAGTACAGGGTATTCCCGTCGCTCAGCAGATCTTCCGGGACACCTTCGCGAAGGACACCGGCTATGACCGAAAACGCGTCTGGCAACGACCTTCGCCCTATGCCATACAAATATCGAACGTACGCCATCAGGAGCGGTGCGGTAGCCGGCATACGGGCTGCAAATGCGTCCACATCATGGCCATGTCCCTCCAATGGCCGCCAATGACGTACGCCTTCTTCCCAGGGCGGCAGGTTGAAAAGGATGCTATCCACGAACGAGGCGCCCTCAGAATATTGATCAACAGCGGAGAATGCCCAAGACGCGTTGACGGCGCTGTCCGCCATGGCGTTCCAAACCTCCCAGAAACAGGAACGGTCGCTATCGGCAATATCTTCCTGAGCAACCACATACCCGACGAAAAAGGCGGCCTCCGAAGGATGATCAGCGACAGCGACCAGAAACGGCTGGCAACAGCGCAGAGCTTCATCAGGCGGCAAATTCAAGACAAATTCAGAGACCCGCTGCATCATTGCGTAGTTGGACTTAAACTGCCATCCCACATCGTGGTCTTCGCTGCGAGCCTCCCAGGATCCGACAACCGCCCGCGCCATCTTATGATGGAGTTCTCTGGCCAGAGCGAGATCGGTAGCTGCGGACAGAGTGGTCGAAAGAGGCACAACCACAGACCGGGCTGGCCAAGTGTTGAAGTCCAGCGAGGTAATCTCTGCCTCAGAATCGATCTTATGGTTTATGAAAGCATCCCTTACATCTGCCGAAGTGATCGGGTCCCGCCAACCGCAATCTACAACTTGGGGCGACCCAAAAACAGAAAGCAATCTCCCCGCCCATCGTTTTATTTTCTTCCCAATGCCTCTACTCGGTTGGCTAACCCTGTTACGTTCGATGAAAGCGGCCCGCGCTCGCCGCTCCTGCTCGTCAAGAGCGCGAGCAGACATGGCGAAAGCACCTGCGCAGCGCATCAGCAGGTCTTGATGTCCCGACGACAAGTAACGGCGCGCTCCTTCAGCGCACCAGATCTTGACCTGGTCGGATGCGTGGGTGATTGACCGCGCCACCGCGGTCAACACTTGAACATCGTCCGGTGCCATGCTTAGCACCATGGGAAGTACGGAAGCCGCCGGACGGTCAGCCTTGATCGTATCGTTGGAGACTCTGACCAGGTGATCGGTGCTGTCGCATTCGCGTTCGATTTCAGACGTGACAGTATCCAAACACCACCGCCGGTCGTCCGTTGGCATCTCGTGCCAGTGGTCCCGGATACAAAGGGCGGCCACATATCCCACAGCATTATGGTCAAAGTCGGTAGCGGGCCGATGGTTGCGGTGCAGTTCTTTGGCTTGCGACAATGCGGTGGGCCACGTCATGCCGTCGCTATCTTGTTGACGCCGTTGCCACTCCGCGCACCCCCAACCCAGTAGCCCAAGGGATGTACCCAACGGCTCATTCGTTTGGGCGCTTTCATCGACGTAGCGCTGAAGGTCATCATCCATTTCCCTGATGTGGGTACTGAATGCCTCCCGAGTGCCGGCTTCGTCGTCTGTCGAACCGTTTGCCCGGGCCGGAATCTTCTCGCCCAACTCCCATTTACGGGCGTCCATGCGGTGCAACGCCAACAGAAACAACCGGTCATCTTTGGATCGCTCATCGCCGTTCGGAATCCCGTCGTAATAGCGATCCATGATTTCCCACACTTCCCGACTCTTGCCCGCGAACTGCAGCTGGCAGGCCAGGGTTTCGAGGTGGTGCGCCCGATGCTCCAAAGTGTTAGACCGCTCGCGTTCCTTGCGATGACGGTCAGCCATTGGGAGCGAATGTGACATTGCGTTTAGCATCTCAGCGTCGCGTTCTTTGACCATTCTGCGAAGGTCTAACTGGAAAGCCTGGCGAGAGGTCAGCACAGCCAACGCAGCCGCACCGCCAACTGTCGGATACGCGTTGCACACGCTGGCCACGACCGCTGTCGGCATCACGTTGTTACTCTCAACGAGCAACTCAGTTAGCCAATGCTCGACAGGCTCGCCGTTTTTACACAGATCCAGGAGCCAATATTCCAAAGCCATCAGCGCACTCTGAATTATATACGGGGCCACCGATGTGCCCCGGTACGCGAGCCAGAGGCGTTCGCTGGCCCACTGTTCGACCTTCCCGTGATCCGGCACCGAGATTGTGATCTGGAAGGCAGGTTCTAAGATGCCGGACCCTGACTTACCTTCGCCATACCAGTCAGCGGCATGGTTGGCCAGATCCAGCACCAGATCGACGCCAATCTCAGGGTGCTGCTTCAGCAACCATAGGAACGGTCCCTGCATCGCGCTGGGAGGAAATAATTCGATAGCTGTATCATCACGCAAACCAAACTCATGATCGGTATCTGGCATCCAGTCGGGGAAGGTACGTTCAGGGTTTTCATGTGAAAGACACCACCAGGACATCGCGAAGTTGGCCATCAGTTCGGGACAATCACGACAAGCGATCGCCCCCTCTATCCCACCGAGGAGAACCTCGGCCAAATCCTTACTGACCGGGTCGCGTCGATTGGCGCGAAGCGAGGCTGTTTCGACCAGTGCCGCAAAGCGCGCACTATCGCAACAGGGCGCTTTGGCTATCACCTGCAGGACACGCTTTCGCCGCTCGTCATCTCTTGTCCATCCCTCGGCACGTTCGAGCAACCCGAACGCGATTCGACCTGCTGCCACCGCTCCGTCAGGAACCGGACCTGGCCGGCTGGCTGCCTGTGTCCAATCTTCAATCAACCCCAACAGCAGCCCGGAATGGTTTGGGAACAATGCGTCGAATTTCTCGGCCGCCAGTTCCATTATCGCCGGCCACGCCCGTCCGTCCGGCTCGAGCCATACGGAAGGCGGAGCATATCGACCCCCAAGCCAATCCGGAGCCTTTTTGCAGGCAACGCGTAGCAGGTGTATCACCTGAGCCAACAACTCGGCGTCCCGCTCAAGAAGCTTGGCTTGTTGCCGAGAAACGAAACTCCTGACCGAGCTGCTGCGCAGCATTGAAACGATAACGTCGTCGCGAAAGTGCCGGGGAACGGCGCTAGCCGCGTAGCACGACAGAACAAAGCTGTCCGTTCTATCGCCCTCCGATTCCAACGATTCTTTGAGCCATTCACGAAATCCTCGGCGTATCGCGGGATGCTCACCCACAGCTGTGGCTATCGGGTGGGCCTGCCATTGGTGTTGCGCGAATTGCACTGCGGTCCAACGTATGATCGCCCAGTCCTCGATAACGTCGTGAATTGGCGCTACGAATCCAATAGCGTCCTTACTCACGACGCCGTCTTTATACAGGGCATCCAGCGCTTCAGAGTCCATGCCGTCAGGGGGAACGAAGGCGCGCAGTTCGCGGGCACGCTTTTCCGATAAGTCGATCAGAGCACGTTCGCGCCGGTCTGGCATCCCGGCCGTGGTGAGACCGTCGCGACGCACCAAGTCGCTCCAGCACCTCTCACGGAAAGCAGCGACGTCGGTGGGCAGGTCATGCTCTCCCAGCCAGTCAAGCTTCGCGGCCAGGTCCAGGAGAAACGGATTCCGCAGGAGATCCTTGATCCTGGAATTCGAGAACGGCACCTCAAGTCCCGGCAGGGCCTCCACCACCTCATGCAGATCCAAATTACTCAGGGGAGGCACGTTGATCACGGCCGGCACCGAACTTCCGTGGTTGAAAAACGAAGAAACCGCGGCCGTGGCGGCGTAATCTCTGCAGGTCAGCAGCAGGTGGACATTCTGACACTCTTCGGCAATCCTAACCAAGTCGGCAAACGCATCCCGCACTGTATGTTCTAGCAGACGCTCGACGCTCTCCACATGGATTAAAACACGCTCCTGCGCGCCCAGCAGGGTTTTCAGCCGCAACCCTGTCATCCGGGCCTGCAACACATCGTCGATGCTGCTCTTTGCGAAATCCTCACCCCTGAAGGACAGGCATTCGTGGTTGCCTTGGTTTGATATAACTAAGGACTTGGCAATGGCTGACTTGCCGCCACCCGGCGGACCAGTCAGTACCAGCGCATGATGTTCAGCCAAGGCGTCAGACGCTGCCTGACACAGCTCGTCCCGGGAAATCCTCACGGACCCGGCAATGGTTACGCGTATCCCATCCAGTACAAGCTGAGTGTGATCCCGGAAAGCTTGGAGCTTCGTCTCCGAACCATCGATCGCGAGATGCCGGGACAATAGGTCTTCAGGCAGGTCACGTCGCCGCAGGGTCCGTCCACCCATAGCCGCGGATGATGCGACATCGATCAGCTTTAACCAAGTGGCCTCGGCTTCCTTCAGTGGGTTTGGCAACTCGCATGCCATGGCCAAAGCCTGCTTGGTCATACTCTCGGTTTGAGCCGTTGACGTGGTTAAATCTAGGCTGAGAAGATGAACCGCCCTCAGAAAGCACCAAAAGTCCTTGCCATTCGGGGCGGACGAATTCGCCTCCTCTACGATGGCACTGATCACCGACCTGCAATTGCGTGATTCACGTGACGACAGTCCCTGCGTTGCCATTCTGCGGTCGAAATCCAACTCGTCAGAGGCATTTCGCGCGCAATCCAGTAAGCCGCTCAGACCTTCCAGCAAGGTGTTGGTTCCGCGGAGGGTCACGATCACAAGCGCGTCGCGATCAGGGTCAAACCTATCAGGGTCATTGAAGTCCATCCAGAAACCCTGGAATGTTTCCTGGCAGTCCTTAGAACTGGCCCTAATGTGCAGGGTCCGCTTGACCTGTATCGCCAATCTGCGTTGTCCGTGTTGTGCTGACGAACAAACTACGAGAAGGTCGTCAGTCTTCCAACCCAGCCGCTGGGTCTGAAAGCCGACTTCGTCCACCTGACAATCCTTGAAAACCGCAGGTATGCCACGGGCGAGCAGCAACGCCAGGAACATTGCCGCCACCTGGTGTTCGAATGTGGTTCCAGCCCCACCGGTCGCCGCTGGACTTGCGATGTTGACAGGCTGGCTCATCTTGGTGTTCTCGGTAGGCTACTTGGACAGGTATTCTGCATGGCGAATCGCAATATTGGAATTAGCGAGCCCATCTGCTCCAATCGATCGTGCTCATTTCCGGGCCGACAGCTGCATGATCGCGCTGATCCGCCGCGCCGTGTCAGTGAAATGCTGCACTTCCTCTGGCAACAGAGGTCGACCAACGATCTTATACTCTCGGTACGACAGCCATTTTTTGAGGACCTGGTAGCCGCCGAGTTGGTAATTCCACACGGCGGCGGGGATGTTGCGCCAGAAGGCTCGCTCGTTCAGGTAAACGTCGAAGGTGGTCTCGCCCTGCGTCAAGTCGGCGTAGGCCAGCGCGTCCCGCTCGGCGACGGTGTAATCGCGCTCAACAACCCGACCCTGGCCGGGCATGACGGCCTCACTCGTCCCGAAATGGCCCCAGCCGGCGGATACGGCGAAGTCGTCGCCGGCCATGTTGCCTCCGCCCATGGTGGCAGGCACAGCAATGGATGCCAACTCTGGCCGCAGCGCGCCAGTGGTCACGCCGGCGATGGGCGTGTCGGAGTCGAGCAGCGCCGCCAGTTCCCGACCTCGGGCCGCAGACGCGGCCAACTCATCCGCCGCGCCGGGGTTCTTGCCATCTGGCCAGCCCGGCAGCGGGATGCGTGGCCAGTCCATGCGAAGCGCTCCGGCGTTGGCCAACCGGTACTCAGGGTCGTGCAGCGTGGCGACGACATGGTGGAACAGGTCCTCAACGTCCAGCCCAAGCACGTCTAGGTAATGTTGCGCGGAAAGCGTCAGGTTAGGCTGCTGTTGCGCCCCGTGACCATCGGCGCTGAGCCCATCGTCCCACAGCCACGCGGGAAACCAGAGAGTTCCCCGCTCAATTAGGTGATATGAAGCCATGTGTCGTGTGAAACTGGATTGAGTTTCCTCCGCACCTTTTCGTAGGTGTTGAGCTGAAGACAACCAAAGGTTGTCTTCAAAAACGTGGGGCTTGTATTCGACGCGGGGTCGATCCAATAGCACGCCGTCACCATCCCAATAGAGCCAGCGGGTGTCGAATGGGCGATAGGCGTAGCGGACAAAACCGTCCTCGGCCGGCCCGCCGCGTTTGAGCAGGGCGTCACGCACGGTGCGGGCATCGAACCGTGCGGTGGACCTCATCACGCTGGGATAGCTACGGGTGATCTCCTCGTGGGGCAGATCCGCGTCGAAGTAATCGACCACCCGTCGCTTCAGCCGGTCAAGGTCAACGTCAATCAGGAAACCGTCCCGGCTAGTTGTCACGCCGGGGAACGACTTGGGGAACAGATCGGGCAACGCCGGCCAGTTTTGCCAGCCGTCGCTCACCGCGAGGTCGGCAAAAGGTAATCCCAGCGACAGCAACGGCTCGACGACGCCGTACAGACTATCCGGCGCACTCTCCGCCGTTTCCACCAGATCGCCGTGCTTGGTCTGACCCCACAGGTGGCGGAAGTCTACCTGTTGCGCTGGTTCATGGCCTGGCTTGCGCACCAGCGTGGCGATCGCGGTGCCCACCTGGATCCCCACCGTATCTTCGGGCGTGGAGAAGATACTGGGGTCAGGCGCGCCTTCCGGCGTCGTCTTGCCGGTCTTGTACTTATCCCCGTTGAGACAGTCAATGCGGACGATGTCGAAGGCATCCAAGTACCGCTCACGCATCCCGGTGAAGGACAGCCCGTCCAGCCACGAGTAGTTGGAGATGAAACAGACCACGCCCTGGCCGGTCTTTTCAGCGATGCGCCGCTCGGCCATGCGGAAGAACCGCACGTAAAGGTCGTTCAGCCCCTGCCCTTCTGGGCGGCGCACCTGCTTCGTGGTCCGGTAGGCTTCAGACAGTTCCCGCTCCTCGTCCACCGCCATGCCAGCGAAACCGTTATAGGGAGGGTTTCCCAGGATGACCAGCACCCGCTCGTGTTGTTTCACTCGCTCAGCGCGATCACGTTCCTCCTCCAGCTCGGGGAAAGGCAGCGGTTTCTGCACCGTGGGTTCCCAGCCGGTCAGCGCGTTGGTCAGGAAGATGCCGGCCCTCTCGCTGCCATCTTCGGACAGCGGGGCATCCAGTTCCTGCATGGTGAGCCCAACCTGCAGGTGGGCGACCACGTAGGGCGCGGGCATGATCTCGAAGCCGAACACCCGCTGCGTTGCGGCTTGTTTCACCCGAGCGCCGACCAACGCGCCCAGGCCGCTGCCCTCCAGGTTCGTGGAGATCCGACGCAATACCTCGGCCAGGTACGCACCTGTGCCGCAGCAGGGATCGAGCACATAGACGTTCTCTCCGGCCAGCCCGTCGGGGATGCCCAAGTCATCCTTCAGCGCGTGGTCCACCCGCGCCACCATGTAACGGACGACCTCGGTGGGGGTGTACCACACGCCCAACTGGCGGCGCAGTTCGGGATCGAAAGCCTGTAGGAAGGGCTCGTAGAAGTAGGGGACCGCCTCGCCCTCGCCGAACTTGGCGAAGAAGGCATCCCGGTCCACCCGGTTGAACGCAGCGGCGGTCCAGTCCAGCACCTCCACCAAGCCCAGAGGCTGCAGTTGGGTGGGGCCGGCAAGCTGCTGGAACAGGGCCCGCAGCACCGGCGCCCGCAGGTGCCAGATGGCCTCGTGCCAGTTGAAGGGACCAGACGGCGGCGGGGTCTGACGTGCCCATAGCGCCCAGGCTGAGAACACGCCGTAGAAGAGGGTCTGCACCAAGGTGGAGCGGAAGAAAGCCGCCCCGCGCTGGTCCTCAAACTTCACACCCAGCGATTCTTCCAGCGCTGACCGCAACGTAACCAGCGACGGCGCATCGTCGCCGGCCCGTTCCACCCGCGCCAGGCCGTCCCGCGCGTAGGATGCCAGCAGCCAAGCCACGTCCTTTGGTTCCGCCAGCGAGGCGGCGTGGGACATGACGCGGGTGAGGTACTCGACCAGGCCAGGGCCCACCTCGTTGGCGAAGGCCCGAGGCCGCGTCAGTTTTGCGTCGAACTCGGCGGCGGATCCGGCCAGGCGGAGTGATTCGAGACGCACCGGGTTGCCGGCGACATCCTCGCCCACCAGCACGAAATCGCGGAAGTTGGTGGTCAGCACCTGCCGGTATCCTTCCCAATAGGCAGCTACCTGGTCGCTGGCGGCGGTCAGCCAGGCGTCGTCCGCCACGGGCTTCACCTCGATGACGCCGCGCTCCGGCTTCTGGCCCGACTTCGGTTTTCCCTTCTGCACCTGCTGGGTGGTGTACAGGCCGAAATCGGGGTGTCCGGCACCCTGATTGGCCAAGTCCTGCACGCAGAAAACCTTAGGCCGTAGCGTACCACCCACCGTGTTCAGCAGGTTGGCCAGCGGCACATAGAGTGAGCGCTCATCGGTGGCGCCACCAGAGCCGCGTACCAAACGCAGGTCGGTGAAGTAAGCCTCGACGGCCTGTGTCAACTTCCCGTTCGTCATAGCTCCATGAATGATTCCGTTGGTGCAGAGAAGCAGCATCTCATGAGTGAATGTCGCGAATGTTGCCGAGAAGCGTCGCTTCCTGTGCCATAGGCCATTTTAACCTTCGAAATGAACCGCGTTTGATCATCAACCGAAATTGAACATCTGCCGGATAAAATCCCAGGCTCTCAGTACACCTACTATGGCAAGCAACTTCATGACCGCCGTCTCCAGCACGCTAAAACAACGTTTGAAGCCGGACCTTCCACCGTGCGCCGCACTGCTCATCTCTCGATTGAGTATCTCCACCGCCCGACGGGCCGCGCCGTCAATCGACCCACCCTGCAATGATACCGCTTCGATCTGGTCAACGACCCGCCGATGTGTAGCAGGGAAGAATAGGCTGGGCTCCGCCTGCATCTCCCGATGCAGGAGCAGGCTACCCTCTCCATCTTCTGAGAATGCCCCTATTTCCAGGTCCAGCGGCAAGACCGGCTTGCCTATTTCCAGCATCTCTCGGCCAACCGAGTAAGTGCCCTTGCCTCCCCCCAATGAAACCAATGCATCGGCCAGTTCGCACTCGATCCCCCGGTATTTGCCCCCGGCATACACCTCGCGTTGGATGCGCTCTACCTCCAGCACCCCACGCTGCTGAAGGTTAGAAAATGTCCGCCGGTTATCCTCGCTCATCCTGGTGAGCCACGCGTCATCGGACATAACAACCCGAGCGTAAACTCTGGGCGCGTCGGTCGTACTCTCCGCGTAATGCTGGATCTTCCGCAGGATCGTCCAGTCAAAAATGCGGGGCTCACCGTCATCTCCTTTGGTCCTGTCCTCATTACCCAGCAGGACCACAAACCCTCCGCCCGCCTGCAGCACCTGCAGAACGAAGCCATCCAAGAATTGGACCGCCTGCTCCAACCGCGCAGTCGGGCAAGAAAGACTGGCGCTGCCTGAGAATAGTATGAACCGGCCGTGCATTGATCGTTCCGTCACAGCCCAAATAGATTGTCGATGTCCGCTCTGGTTTTGCAGCGGTCAAGGCTACGTTGCATCTGCCTGAAATGATCCGAAGCGCGTCGACGTCGTTCGCTGTTCGCCGGGCCCATGTAGTCGTCCACGTGGCGTGACTGCCCCGTCGGATCCTTGATCGGTTGCAGCACCTCGCGGGCGGCGAAGTTATTGAAATGACGGACCATGCTTTTGAGGTCGTGCGGACCGCCGTAATTCCGGAAGGCTTCAATCGCCAGCGATTCGACGTGATAACCCGAAATACGGTCCCGGTCGCTGCGAACAGTGTGCGCGATCAGGCCCTTCTCCAACTTGATGGTCGGTATCACCTTCCGGTCATTCCGCTGATTGATCTGCGTCAGCTTCCGACCGAACCGTTCGGGATGCACCACGTTGCTCCAGGTATTCGTTCCCGGGTCGGCTATTCTGACGCCGGATTTCGTTCGGACCGCCGGGAGCAGCTGCATCTCAGTGCCATCCGCGTATTTGACGGTCACCGCCAGATCCCCGGCAGTTACGGTGGTCCTGGGCATACGCTGCATGATTCGCTGCTTCATCAGTGCAATTACGTCCGCGGGGGTTTGCCCCGACAGAGATGAATCGTTGACGATGGCCAGCACGTCCACATCGCTCAATCCAGCCACGTAGGTGTGTTTGCTGACCGAACCTCCGAACAAGGGTTGTACCACGTCGTCGTCCTCGATTTCCAAGGCGTCCCGCAGTCCACGCAGATGGCGGTTGATAGCCTCAACGTCCCGATCGTTATAGTCCCGAAGTTGGTCCCTCAGGCATCCGTTGATCTCGTCATCAGTCAGAGGTCTCTGGGTTGGACGACGTGGCCGGCCCGGATAGCCGCCACCGGAAGAACCACTCATACAGCTTGCACTCCTCGCTTGGTTGAAATAACTGCCCCAGACAGTTCGGCGACGTCTGCCGCCCTGACCGCTTCCGGAAAGTCCCGCATCAATTCGTCGAAATCACCGGTTGAGCAATACCGTTGCAGCGATACCTGTAACCGGTAAAGGATATTCAGGTTCGCGGTCCAAGCAGCGGTATGCAGCTCGAAGTCGCTAAGGGTGGGATTCATCCCTTCAAACGCCATCGCTTCTATGGCTATTGGCCCCTGGTCTCGGAAGGCCGACCGCAGCCAGGCCAAACCATCGAACACGTCGGCTCCGCAGAAGAAATAGGCCATCACCTCCTTGGGCGTGATGGCTCCGAAGACGTGGACGGGCAGGTCGAGATTGGCGTCGTCCAAGACGTCCCGCAACGTCACCAACGTTCGGCATCGCTGGGATAGAGAGTTTCCGGCTTCGCGAGCGGTAACGCCAACGATGTCGAATTGGTCCAACCCGTCGACGTGTTGCGCCAGACGAGCGATGTTGAGCAAGCGAGCCGGGGTTTCCGGTTTGAGCAGAAAGTCTCTCGCCGCATTGGGCGCGTGGCAAAAATCATCTGATGCCCGTTGCACCTGCTCATTCAGGGGATCGTATCCGTCGTAGTTCACGAGGATCGCGTTGGCGTCGCCATCAAGACCGGCCACAATTTCCAAGTAGCGCTCTCTGGACCAAAGGGCCTTGCTCGCGGATATGTCGCGACCACCCCATCCAGCTGCCAGCTTCCCGGCCTCGTACGTGCCGCTGTCAATCACCTGCACGTTGCTCCCGGTGTACGCATCTGTGGGAATGCTGCCCGACGCCAGATCAAACGCGCTGACTAGGCAAACTCCATAGAGCTTATCCATCATCTCACCGTATATTTCCCCCACCCAAGGAAACCCACAGCTGGAGAACGATGGCACCAGCATCGGCGTATCGACACCAGCCCTCGCAATACGACGACCTCGGGCGTGCGCCCGTTCATCCTGCATCAACATCGACCCGGTCCTCACACGATGGGCACTGCAAGCACGGAGGCGCGTTCTGCTCCTCACAGCTGTAGGTCATATCCAGGGGCACGCCGTTGTCCCTGGCAAACGCAATCACCTCGGCCTTCGGGCAGGCCATGAACGGGGCGGTTAGAACTACGGAACCAGCGAAGTAGCCGTTCAGGATCCTCTGCATTTGCCGTAGGAACAGGGGCTGGGTATCGTAGTACTCCGAGAGCGCGTGAATTCCCAGCGCAATCATCAGCGGCCTGCTTTCCGTTATTCCCGCCGCGGTGAGGACCAACAGAGCATTGCGCCCGAAGTACTCACCCGATTGGGAACCCAGCCGGAAACCCAATTCCACTTTCTTGACCTCAATCTCAAGGTGATTGGCCACGTCCTGTACCGCGTGCCACTCGCTGCGGGCAGCCGGCTGCCCGTAGTCCACGAACAGTCCAGACGTTTCATAGCCTTCCTTACGTACGGCTACCGCCGATGCCGACGAGTCGATCCCGCCGCTCATCAGTACGACGCTTTTACCGATACTCATGAGCAACCACGTCAGAGGGTGCGGCGCATGTGGAGGAGGAACGTGGAGAGCCAACCAGATCGCCGGGCGCTGGCCAATTATCCGACGTAGCCGGCTTGGCACTCGTCGTTAAGGCGGCAACGCTGGTTGGGGCTGCTGAACTACGCTCCGGATTATCCCGTTCGCTCATCGTTTCCGTATCGGAAGGTCCGTTGGTTATCGCGGGTCAGGGTATTGATCCTCAACCCTGCCCTGCGGGCACGTTGGTCTACAGGTACTCACATTGTACCATACACTGTAAACTAGGAGGTGTCCCCATGTTCAGCGAACGCCTCAAGCTCGCCAGGAAACGCAGCGGTCTTTCCCTGCGGGATTTGTCTTCGAATATGGGCGGGATGGTCTCCGCCCAGGCTATCGGGAAATACGAGCGCGGCGAGATGATGCCCAGTTCATCCGTTGCCATAGCGTTGGCCAACGCTCTCGATGTTTCAACCACCTACCTGCTCAGCCCTACCGTCGTCTCACTGGAATCCGTCGAGTTCCGGAAGTTGGCTTCGACCAAAGTCAGGGAACGGGCGATGGTGGAAGCAGCGGTTCTTGACCATGTCGACCGTTACCTGCAGGTGGAGGAGCTCCTGGACGTCGTCAGCAGCGTCTGGGAAATCCCCAACGGCGCCCCGTACTCCGCAGAAGCCGTTGAGGATGACGAGCTCATCGCGACGAAAGTACGCGATGCCTGGAACCTCGGCGGCGGACCCATTCCCAGCATGACCGCGCTGCTTGAAGAACACGGCATCAAAGTCCTCAAGCTGGATTTCCCCCGGGCTGTGGACGGGCTCACCTGCTTCGTCCATCGTACCGACGAAACGGCCGTGCCCGTGATCGTTTACTCTACCGGCAAGTCCATCGAGCGGCAGAGGTTCACCCTAGCCCACGAGCTCGGGCATTTGGTGATGGACATCCCCGCCGGAATGCCCGAAGAGAAGATCTGCGACCGGTTTGCCAGCGCTTTCCTGGTTCCCGAAGATGAACTGATACGAGAAGTGGGCCGCCGCCGCCTCGCCTTCGGCTTCGGTGAGCTGGTTGAAATCAAGAAGATTTTCGGCGTCAGCGCCGCGGCACTGGTAATGCGCATGCGCGATGTGGGCATCATCAACGAAGCAACGGTAACGCGCATCTTCCGCGGCATCGGGCGATCCTGGAGAACGCAGGAGCCCTGTCCTCTCGCACAGCCGGAAACCCCCAAACGGTTCCGGCGCCTCTGCTTGAGAGCGCTGGCGGAGGACGCGATATCGGAATCCAAAGCCGCCGAACTCCTCGGTATGCGGATCATCGACATCGAGCGCGTCATGGTGGGAACGGCGGACTGATACCCCATGCAGATCCTCGTCAGCGACAGTTCCGTGCTGATCGAGTTCTCGAAGCGAAACTTGTTGGACAGGATGTTCGAGCTGAGCTTTCAGTTCGCCGTGCCGGACCTGCTGTTCAACGAGGAACTCATCGACCTGGGGCATTACGACCGCCAGGACCTGATCAGACTGGGCCTTCGCGTCGAAGCCCTGGACCCTGAAGGCCTGGCAACCGCAATTACCTATCAAAGCCGGCGGAGGGCCCTCAGCCTGGTGGACTGCTTTGCCCTGGCTCTGGCCCATCACCAGGGGTACACCCTTCTGACGGAGGACAGGCGCATGAGATCCTTCGCCCTCGAAGAGGGCATCCAGCACCACGACCTCCTGTGGATCATTGACCAGATGCACCACGCGGCGATACTGACCACATCCCAAGTGGTCGCTGCTCTGGAAACGATGCTCACGGATCCCAGGAGCCCGGTTCCGAAACAGGAATTGGCGCGGCGTCTTCGGAATTTGGCCGGCTAGTCCGCCGAACTTTGAGCATTGCCGTCCTCCGTACTACCCATTCAAGGTTCCGCAATCCACGCAGGCTATGGCCCCCGTTTCCAGTTCACGGACCGTGTTCCCCACACTACAACCGTTGCAGTACGGCCGCTTGCCGCAGTCTTGTCGGGCGGCCGACTTCCAGCCGCCGCTCTCAACTCCTGCCGGTTCAAGTGGACTTGCCGATACCCGCCATGGTTCGCCAAACGGCCGTTACGTCACCTCGCGCTCTTCGCCAGCGCACAGGCCCGGGTTACATCCCATCAACTGGTGTGAAAGGCGCCATACTTGTCGTATTCATTGACGACGTGGACATTCTGCTCGATGCAAAGCTAGCAGCGTATCCAGAAGTTTTAGGCGTACATTACCCTATTGCCACTGATCAAGACCCTTTGCCTGGATATATTCCTGCACCAGGTCCAGAATCAGGTCGAATGTATCCAGGCAATGGGACACGAACTCGTCGGTGAGATAGAAGATCCAAGGTCCTTCTCCATCGTCTGAGCAGTTGAACCACGACTCGGACCATCCGGAGTCCCGTATCAATTCGGGGAATTTTCGGCGATCCTCCACGGGCCATTCCAGACCCCAATGGAGCATGTTGTTCCTGTATTTGAATAGCGCACGTAGGGTTCGCTCAAATTCGTCGGGGATTGGCGACAACTCACAGTCGTTCATCAAACCCATGATTTTGCTGGGGACAGTTTTTCCGGACCATTCTCTGTGCGTTGCCAGGGCCAGTCTTTGAAACAAAGACTCGACCAACGGTGCAAGCATCACAGCGGCCCCTATGCTTCGCGTGGCGTCCTCGTAGACCGAACTCTCCCAGCGCTCAATCAGATCCTCGATAAGCCAGTCGTGGAGATCACCATTAGCAGCTTTGACAAGCTGTTCGGCTCGTCTTAGATCTTCTTTCAGTTGGGCCTCAACTCGCTTTTGCGACGACAGGAACTTTCGCACGGCGTCAAGTTGAGCGTGGTAGTTCGCACCAGAGATTACTAAGGCCATCCGTCCCCAATCGACATCGTCCAACTCAACGGTGCTGTATTCGATCGTGATTTCCTCATCCCCTAGCTGGACGGTTTCTTTGTAGGGATGGCCATGGTTTGGCTCGGTCACGGATTCCTCCAGGTTCATGGTGCGATACAACCTTCGTCAGACGCTAACCTTCCGCTCGTTGCAGAATCAGCAGCGCTCCCGGAAGTCGCGGGTGGGCTCTACGCCGGCATTCAGCCGAGCCATCTCGGGGGGCGGTCGTTAGGTCGCGGGAGGAACGTCGCTCCAGACCCTGACGGCTTCATCATGCACCTTGTTTGCGTCAGCGGCAAGGCTACAGGTCTCCGCCTCCTTGCCCTCCAGGTCTCCGGTTACCAGATACGTGCGAACCTAAAATCGCCCGTCGGACAGCATCAATGTCCTGACGATGTTTCGTCCACGTACGTGGTTTTCGCAATCGCTGCGTTGTCCAAGGACCACTCCTCGTAAAGTACATCTGTGATTGGATTATACAATGACCTGCATGCCTAGCTTGCCACGGTATTGATTACCCTCGCCGGTTCGCCAAAGGGCTATTACGTAATCCCGTATTCACGCAGCTAGAGATCCACATCGAACGCCGCTCCGGCGCGAGGCCATCAGGGCAAGCAACGCGCCGGTCAGGGCAGGACCGTCGCGAGAAAGGCCAGTGTACGGTTACCTGGGTGTCTACGACAGTCAAGGCTCCGATGACAACGTCCACTCAATTCGTCGTCATTGGCGGTCCCGCGTGTTATTAAAAGCACGTCGTACGTTAGGAACGCACGCCGTGCCTTTCTATTCGTGTTTCTCATAACGGACATTTCGGCCGCGGGTTCCCACGCGACGCAGGACTGCCTCCGACACCAGCCGGTAGGCTTGGGGATGCGTGATGTCGCATAAATTAGCCGAGATCGTGCGTGAAATGGAACCGTGCTCCTCGACGTACCGGTGCACCAGATCGCCATGCTCCGCAGGTCCGACGCGTCGCTGCGGTTCACCCTCGCCACCGCCGATTTGCCAGGCCGTCTCCTCCGACAATACGTACCAACGCCGCTCCCCCACACCTTGTCCAGCAAGCAGGCCTCGCCCCTCTCGCTGTTTCAAGACATCCTCGCTGCGGCCTCCTCCCTTTGCAGGACCACAGCGGCGTCGAGCGCCGTCATCCTACCCCCGTGTGCCAACGTGGTCAGCAGCAGCAAATCCTCCAGGGAGAGTGGAATTCCGTCGCGGCTTTCCTCAGCCACCAGCCGTACCAATCCCAGATTGGGCTCACCGCCGGCCAGCGCCAGAGTGACGCCGGTCTCCGTGCTGCGTTCGTAAGAGGGCGCGGCGCGGCCGTTGCGCAGTTGCTCATAGAATATCGTGTCAATAACGCGCCCAGTGCGTTCCACGATGCCAGCGCGTTTGAGCGCGTCCGCCAAAAGCGGATTGCGCGGCCGCGGCGCTGTCACCAACAGATTGTCCAAACGCACCCCAGCCGGGAATCCGCCGGGATTGGATACCTCCAAGCGATCTGCTCGCCACTGGATATGCACCGCCCCCATCCTGGTGTAGTCCCGGTGGACCAGGGCATTGGCAACGGCTTCCCGGAAGGAGCGCTCCGCATAATCGGCGACACCAACACGGGTCATGCCGACCAGCACCTCGCGCTCACGGTTCCGCGCCCGAAAACGAGCCGATATAGCCTCCAGCACCCGGAGCAACGGCCCGCGGAAAAATCGTTGACCAGCACGTCGGTGCCCGAGATCTCTTGAAAGGCGACTTCGTGAGTCGGTAGAGCAGAAGCCAAAACGTCTTCCCGTCCAAAGAGGAGCAGCCCCAGCACTCTCACGGTTTCCTCGCCGCCGTGGGACTCCAAGGCACCCAACGCTCTGGCCATCTCAACGTTGCTGAGGTCGAACAGCGCTTCATCCCCGCGAGTCCGATTCTCCCGGATGGACCGGCGGTAGCGGTCGAACTCCAGCGGCTCCAGAGCGTCCATGCCCACGCCGTCCAGCGGGAGGGCGGAATGATCCAGCAAACCGTGATGAGCTTGCTGCGACTGCATCTCATGGAAGTGGAAGGGCACGCAAGCGGGTTTGCCGTCGCCTCCGATCGCCCGCCGTAGGTAACGCCCGTCCGCGGTGCCAACAGGCTGGCGCATCGCAGGCACTTCCACCACCAGAACTTGATGCCCGTTCGCCTCGACAACTTCCACCCGGGTGGAAAGAGATGGTCGAGTACGATTCGCAACCAGCGCCTGAACGCGAAGAGGATCAATGCTGGAGGATTCATGACGGGGCCGGGCACCGGTGATGCGGCCGTCATCCTCAACTCCGATCAGCAGCCAGCCGAAGCCCTCATCGCTCCGGTTCGCCAGACAAACCACCGCTTCGACCAGGTCGCGGTCCGATAACGAACCGGCTTCCTCGCCCTTGAATTCGACAGCTACGGTCTCTCCTTGCCGGATCAGTGATTTTAGAGTCTCCGCCGTCAAGAGTATCGTTCTCCGTTTGCCTGCCACCTATCGACTTCCGTCCGCTGTGCCACCGTGGGCCGCCACTATCTCTATTCTATTGGAATCGGGCCAAGCCTGTTCGCTTTCCCTTCCCCATCATCCCTTGTCGCAGCGCTAAGGTCGGTCGCTTCGGAAAATTTGGACTAAACTGGGTATGAGCGAATAATAGCAGGGTTCAACCATCCCTCTCTGCGCCGTCTCCCCGCCAACGCCGCATGGCTGGCGGTACAGGCGATGACCCACAACCTCGCCCGCTGGACCGGGCGCATCGGTCTGGGCGAGCCGGTAATTACCACCAAGACCCTCCGGCGGCGCTTCTTCTCCCTGACCGGACGGCTCGCCCGTAAGGCGCGCCACCTCACCTTGCATCTCCCCCCAGGGCTGGCCCTGGCAAAACCAGTTCAATGGCGCCCTTGTCCCGATCGCGCTCACTGCCACTCCCTTCCTGACGCCGCCCTCGGCCTTTGACCTGTCCACATGACGCCCCGCGCCTGGCCGAGCAGCACCCAGGCCAGGCTCCTGATGGTCTCCGCCGGCGATCTGCCCTGAAAATCGCGCCCAGCCCCGCTACCACGGGCCGTCAACTTCCCTTCGACGTAGCGGGCACACTCCGCATCGTCCATTGCATCGGCATCCGGTCCTCTCCAGTCCGCTGCCGATCCCTCATTTATCTTCTGACCAGCCCCGCCGCTTCGCATCGGTGGATTCGGGGTTAGCGGCGTTGGGAGGCAGGGTCCAGGCCGCCGTACTTCAACGCCGGGTACTGGCGCACCGTGCCAAAATCCCACCAGTTGGGGTTCCAGTTAGCGTAGATGCCGGTGCTGGCGGTAGGGGATTGCAATTCACGGGTAGTTTTTCCAATACCGCCTCTGCTGTGAGATAAACCGGTGGCTTGAGAGTCCCAGTAGCTATCGACGACTGTCGTATCTTCGCCGCCACCAATCAAACCGCCACCACTACCATTTGGACCCTGCCAATGAGTAGTGTAGGGAAAAGATGTGCTACCTGCGGCGTAGCTATCGCGGATTGTCCCACCGGACACATTACCCACCAAACCACCAACCATTTGAGCTCCTTGAACGGTGCCATTTGCGTAACTGGCGACGACTGTAGTTCCGCTACCAGATCCGATCAAACCGCCAACGCTCTCGCCGTCAACCGTAACGCGCCGTTGACCCCGATTAGTTCTCGTTGTGTATCTCCCAGATACGTTCCCTGAAGCATAACCGGCAGTAATTGCAGTCTCCGAGCTTTTCCCAGCTAATCCTCCAACGTGATTTTTCCCTGATACGTTCCCGGTTGCGTAGCTGGCGGTAATGTTAGCAGCGTTGCCCACACTTCCGACCAAGCCGCCGACATAATCGAAATCCCCGGTTACGTCACCAGTGGAATAGCTTGAGGTGATTGTTGTATCTCGGTCTTCGCTTCCCAATGACTTGCTGGAGATGCGTGTGAGACCCCCGCCACTGCTCCCGACCAAACCGCCAACATGATAGCCTTTGCCGGTAACGTTGGCGGTAGCAAAGCTATTTGAGATCGTTCCATCGTTACTCCCGACCAGACCGCCCACGTAATAGCCATCGCCGATTACACGGCCCGTAGCGTAAGCATTGGCGATATTCCCATCATTGTTACCGACCAAGCTTCCCGTGTCATTTTGGCCTGAAACATCGATAGAGACCAGCCCCACATTGCGAATAACGCTTGCCGGTCCAGTAGCTCGGAACAGGCCCACATGGTCGGTATCGCCCCAACTGATGTACAGGTTGGAGATGGTATGCCCGTTGCCGTCAAAAGTGGCGTTCCAGCGGAACGCCTCATCCGGGTCGCCGATGGGCGTCCAGCCCCAATTGCCGTTCCAGTAGGCATCGCCGGCGTCCGCGTGTCCGCTACCGTTGGTGTCAAAGTCAAGGTTGGCGGTTAACTCGTAGCCTGTGCATCCAGCTGCAGGGCAACCCATGCCAGCGAGAGCATTGGTGTAGGCAGCAGCATAGTCTGAGTGGGTGGCTGAGCCGTCGCCGTCCAGATCGTGCCTCATGGCGTCCAGTTGCGCCAGGTTGGACACCTCGATGAGGCCGTCGTTGTCAGCGTCGTAATCCCCAGCAGTCGGTGCGGTCGAACTCGGAGGCGTCGTCGAAACCCCGGGGCAGCGGTCACCGTGGTCGGCGGTGGTGATGAACTGCCAGCGGGGGTCTTGGGGCCAATAATATTGACCGCCGAACTGCTCTATCGTGTTGGTTACATCACTGCTGGTGAGCACGGTGACGGCGTGCCTGGTGTTCTGACAAAGGCCCCGTATGGTGTAATTCACTCGTCCGTTGACGACGGAGAAATTCCGGGCATTCACGTCGGCGTACAGAAAGGCTTCCAACCATTCGCCGGTGGCGCTGGCCTTGGCGATGGGGTAGTCCCGTACCATATTGACATAGCCGATGCGGTAATGCGTCGCTTGGGGCACGGTGTCCCAAGAAATGATGGCCTCACCGGGGTTGTGCCCGTTAATCACCTGTACATTGGTGGTTGGAGGCGCGCCACCCTCGGCTTGGGCGCCATAGACACCCACTGCGATAACGACGGTAACAACTGCCATCAGCAGGCCGGACGCAAGCCATTTCATTTCTAATCCCCCCGTATCAGTTGCTTGGGGTCAGAGAGAGGTTTCCTATTCCGTGGGTGCCGCTTCCGCCCCGTCGAACTGCAGGAACGCCGCGAATACACCTAATTGTCATGTGTTCAAAGTTCGTTGTCAAAAGCGGGCTACGTTGGCTAATATCTGGTCAGCGGTCTTGGTACAGACGAAAGGCTTGGGGGCCTCGTTGGTGATTCCAGATAGCGGTAGATGGCCGCTTCAAGCTCTCCGCTGCTCTGATGCACGCCCCGCCGCAACTGCTTCTCCGTCAGCAGCGCAAACCATCTTTCCACCAGGTTCAGCCAGGACGCGCTGGTGGGCGTGAAGTGCAGATGGAACCTCGGGCGCTTGGCCAACCAGTTCCGGATCAACGCCGTCTTGTGGGTGGCGTAATTGTCCACAATGAGGTGGACATCCAGGTCGGCGGGCACCTCGGCCTCGATGGTATCGAGGAACTTGCGAAACTCCACCGCCCGGTGGCGTTGGTGGCAGCGACCAATCACCTTGCCGGTGCTGACGTCCAGGGCGGCGAAGAGCGACACCGTGCCATGGCGCAGGTAATCATGGGTGCGCCGTTCCAGCTGTCCCGGGCGCATGGGCAATAATGGTCTGGTGCGGTCCAACGCCGGGATCTGGGACTTCTCGTCCACGCACAAGACCAGTGCCCGGTCCGGCGGGTCCAGATTACAGATCCACGATGTCCCGCACCTTCTCGATGAAGAAGGGATCCGACGACAGCTTGAAGGCTTCCGTCCGGTGGGGTTGCAAACCGAAGGCCCGCCAGATGCGGCTCACCGTGTTGTGGCTCAACCCGCTGCGCTGGGCCATATCGAGGTGGCTCAATTCCAACCCGTAATTTTTGGCTCAGTTTAAACCCGTAAATGACACTGCCAGCTGCGGGCAACGTAGCGCCGGTAGGTTGCCTGTCCTCGGCGGCCGCAATCGAGACCCGACGGTTCTCGGAGCGTATGAGCCGCGGCCGGAACGGGCGGCGAAATCTCTCCGCAGGTCGTCCGGTAAGTTAAAATGGCAGCAGCCATCGCCCAGGAGTCGCCGTCCATGACCGCCCCGTCCCGACCCGTCGCGATCTACTGCCTCAAGTGCCGGGCCAAGACCCCATCCCGCGACATCGAGGCCGTGACCATGAAGAACGGCCGTCCCGCCATCCGCTCCACCTGCACCGTCTGCGGCGCCAGGAAGTTCCGCATCGGCGCCCTGCCCTGAGCGCGGGTTTTCGTCAACCGTCATGGCGCTGGACCTGGTCCTGACCACTCACCAGCTGCTGTCCGCCATGGACGGCGTGGCCGACGCGGTGCGCAGCCATGGCCACCGCCTGACCGGTACCCTGGAACGGGCCCAGTATGTTCCCGCCGACGAGGCCGCCTTCCGCACCACCGCGGTGGGCCGGCGTCCCTACATCTCCGCCCGCACCGGCCCCGAGGGCCTACTGGACAGCATCGCCCCCCGGAGGTTCCCCAAGATTGGACCGCCGTCGCCGTGGACGGTTCCCACATCGACGTGGACCGCCACCTGTCCCTGCGCTGCCACCTGATCAACCTGGGCGGCTGCGCCATCACCTACGGGAAGGATTTCGCCTGCCAGCTGTTCAGTGAGCCCAGCCTCGCCGTGGAGGACGAGGATTTGTACCTGCGCCCTCCCGACGGCGCCTCCGGCGAGACGCTGATCGCCGGCCCGATGCTGGGCGCGCTGCGCACTGTGCGGGAGGTGGAGCGGTTGGCCGACGCCGTCGAAAGCCTGCCCTCTGACCGGCCCGTACTGGCCCTGCTGGACGGCACCCTGGCCTTCTGGGACCTGCAGCGGGGCCCAGTATCCCCGCTACGTCGCCGACCTGCTCATCGGCGACCGGCTGCAACGCGCCCTGGCCCGCCTGCGTGAAGCATCCCGGGACGGTCGTCCGGTGGCGGTGGCCGCCTACACCTCCAGACCCCGCACCACCGAGGTGGCCGGCGCCGTTCGCCTCATGCTCTGCGGTCAGGGCGACGCCCGCTGCAACGATCTCTGCACCGCCCGTCATTCCCAATCGGAAACCTGCGACATCGCCGCGGGCTTCGACGACCGGGAGGTGTTTGAACTCGTGCTGGAGCCGGGCCACCGCTCGCCGCTGTACCGTTCCAGCCACCTGGCCGCCCGCTTCGCCCTGGGTCTCGCCTCCGGCCAGGAGTGGAGCCACTTCTACTACCTCAACGGCGGCACGGAGATCGCCCGGGTCGAGGTTCCCGACTGGCTGGCCCAGGACCCCGAGCTGCTGGCCCTCAGCCACGCCATGCTGGTCAAGCGGTGCCAGCTGGGCCTGGGCTATCCCGTGGCCATCTCCGAGGCCCACGAGCAGGCCGTCATCACCGGCCACGACCGGGAGGAGTTCAGGCGCATGACCCTCATGCCCCTGGAACAGCGCGGCCTGCCCACTCCCGAGTCCGCCAAGTCCCTATCCAAGCGCCGGCCCTGGGCGTGACACTCCGCAGCGACGGCTTTTGTACGTCCTTAGTCAATTGCGCCCCGCATCGCCCAATGAAGATCACGTCAACCCAATCCGTCCCAAATCGGTCGCACACAACACCAGCGGCTAGCGAACGATCGAGTTCATTACCGTACCGAGCGAAACACCGGTAAGCCGGTGGTACATGGCGACCGCCTCCTGTTCAGTCATGCCTGCGATCAGGTCGGCCACGATTCTAGCGCGATCCTCTTTCGTATCGGACTGACCGCTTTCGCGGAGTTCCTCCAGCCGCTCCCGGTAACCCACCGGGAATACACCCAACGACGGTGACCCCAACTCCCCATGAAAAATGCCGAAGAGTTCGCTGACTATCCGGCGTTGACCATACTGCTGTGAAGCCAAAGCGGCACCGTCGATGACGTAGTACCAGAGCAACTGTTTGAAGATCGCCAGCTCTTTCTCCGCATCCTCATCGCATATCCTGACCCGCCGGCTTCCTTCGCCGGCAGAGGCGCACAGTTCAGCCGCCTTGATGTACCTACCAATCAGATCGGCGGTCATGCTTCTCAATCGCCCGCGCTGGTCCCGTGTCCCTGAGTATGGCTCGGTTATCTGGTACCGTGCCAGCGCCTTACGCAGAACTCGCTGGCACGCGTCCAACTCATAATCAGCAGGCGCTCCCGCCCGCGCCAAGGCTTTAGAAGCGTAGCTCGCGAATTTGCCCAACTCATCATCCCTTACCGTCAATCGGTCCAGTGGGATTAAGCCGGCGCGGTAGAAGTCTTCCACGTCGTGAACGGCATAGGCAATATCATCAGACAGGTCCATGATGGCGGCTTCCACGTATTGGGCACCACCAGCCATACTATCCTTCCTGACCCACTCGAACTCCTCCTCTTCCGTGGCGTAGGCTCCCCACTTGTTGCCGTATTTCTCTGGCCGGTCCCGCCAAAGCCAAGGGTATTTGAGGATGGCGTTGAGGGTTGCACGGGTCAGGTTCAGGCCCTGGATATCGGAGTGCCGAACAGCCAGCTTGGTCACTATCCGGAATGACTGCGCATTCCCCTCAAATCCATCACAAACACCTTCAGCCTTCATGCACTCATGCAACTTCTCCTCGGCAATATGTCCAAAGGGAGGATGACCCATATCATGTGCCAAGGCGGCTGCCTCAACCACGTCAGGGTCAATGCCACCCAGTTCACGCGCTTTACCACGCTGTCGGGACAGGAACTTCTCAGCCAATCTACGACCTATCTGTGCAACTTCCAGCGTATGGGTCAGCCGGTTATGGAAAGGTTCCCCTTCCTCCGAAGATACCACCTGTGTAACCCAAGCCAGACGACGGAAGGCGGACGTATAAAGTATCCGGTCCCGGTCCCGCTGAAACTGGTTTCTCTGGTCCCGTCTCCGGTCACCCTCCCAACGGCGCTTCTTACGGGATGAGAGTGTCATACGCTGAACCTCCAACCGGGCAGGAAATCGCGCAAGGGCAAAGGTAGCTGACTTTCATCTATCCCGTCTTCGCCGCGTCGGCCAATACATTCGCTCCGCGGTCGCACAGTTCCACGCTGGGCCAGCGCACATTGGGCCAGCATCCCATCCGACCGGTCGAGATCGGCGCCATCTTCCTCAAGGCGCGCCAGAGCCAGCCTCGCCCGGTCATTCTCGACGGTGAACAGCTGCCCCAGCTCCTCCAGAGCCAGGTCCAGCTCCCCCAGCTCCGTCATCAATGCTGTCGTCTCCCCGGCATCGGCGATCATGACCAACCGTACCTCCCCGTCAATATCGGCGCATCCCGCTCCATCCGGACGCTTGGAAGCGAACCCGCCGGTTCCACGGCCATTATAATTGCCATTGCTCGCGGCCATCCCGCGCGGAACCGCGCCTCTCCAGGTGAACGCCATGACCTACGCCCGCAACACCACCGTCAGCGCCATCCGCACCCGCAACGAGATCGAGGAGACCCTCGAACGCTACGGCGCCGACGGCTTTGCCTACGCCACCCAGGGCAACCTGGCCACCGTCATCTTCGCCATGGAGAACCGTCGCATCCGCTTCGTCCTGGAGCTTCCCGACCCTGAGGATTTCCGCCACACCAACCACAGCCCGCCCCGGGAGCGCAGCGCTCGTGCCCAGCGGGAAGCCCACGACCAAGCCTGCCGCCAGCGTTGGCGGGCCCTGCTGCTGGTCATCAAGGCCAAGCTCGAGGCGGTGACCGCCGGCATCTCCACCATCGAGACCGAGTTCCTGGCCAACATCGTCCTCCCCGACAACTCCACCGCCGGCGAGTGGATGATCCCCCAGATAGACCAGGCATACCGCACCGGCGAGATGCCGCCCCTGCTGCCGGCCGCTGGGAGCACTGATCCTCGACCCTCCGGCCCCGTTGCGCTGCCGCCCGCCTGAGCGTCGCACCGGAGATTGGAACCGCCATCCCACCGCGCGACAATGCACCCGGCAGGGATGTCCACGTTCGCGAAAACGGCGAGTTGCAACATTTGGGCAAGTTGCTTTCGCCTACGGAAGCGCGGAGGCGGTAGAAATTCTGCGGAAGGCGGAGGAGCAACACAAAAATGGATCGGCACTGGATAAAGTCGAAATGCGGAGCCTGTGGGAAATTAGCAGACATTCGTGTTGAGGAAAATGATCCTCCACGGTTATGGCGTCGCGGGCCCGAACGCCATGCGATAGAGGTTCCAGAGGGGTATGTGTTGGCAGAGGACGGCAAAGCTGTGCAGTGTAAGTGCGGAGACCTATTGAGAATCTGAACGATGGAACCGAAAGTTTCTGCCGCAATCCTGATCGGATTTTCAGGTTGCGTGTGCGCTGGCTTGCTGGGTGTCAGTGGAGCCCTCGCAGCGAGTGGGGGCGGTCTTGATCTTGGAGTGTTCATGGTTCGGGGCGGGTTGGCGGTGGTAGCGCTGGGGATCGTGGGCGCGTTCATCGGCGCGATCAGCAAGGCTGCGAACGCCCTGAACGACAAGGACAAAGGAGGAAACTTCGCTACTCGGAACTCAGCCTAGCCGCGTCAGAGTCCAGCTGACGGTTCTCGTAACCTAACCGGCGATCCCTCAGAAACACGAACGATCCGCCTTTCGATCGGATGGTCATTGATTGGCTTCATCATTGATCACTTGGCGCAGTTGGGCTATGCCCTGTGTTGTTGCCCGCCGCGCGGTCCTAAGTTGATTTGGGCTCAGGTTGTTTTGATAGAAGTGGGAATGCAGTCTTTCGGCGGCTGCCCAGTCCGAAACCCACCGTTCTGAACCCTGTAAGTCGCGCAAGTTGATGGCGGTGTTGCGGTACGTTCCGTGGCTGAGTGCCGGCCATCCTTTGAGTTCTGCCACGGCCAGCGATAGTTGGGCATAGGCCCCCACAGTAGTTCGGCGGCAATCATGGTGTTGCCGCCGGGGTTGAATTCTTGGTTGGAGCGTTCCATGAGCTCCATGCTGGCGTCGAGCCGCTGTTGGGTGTTCATTCCGTTGCCCGCCTCTCGGCGTTCAGGTGGTTCGCCAGCCGGATGGCTCGTCTGGCGAAGTTCCTGGCGTCTTCGTCGGAGCCGTTGGCGCTGTCGTATCCCATTCCGAACTTTACCAAGTCGGGCTGGGCCATGGCCGCGCTGAATGCGCTGGTCAGGTCGTGGCCTAACTCTGATGAATCGGCTAGGGCTTGGTGGATGTCCCAAGTGATTTCTGGGTTCCGTCCAGTTGCCAGTAGTTCTACTGCTTCGTGGACCCCGTCGTCGTCGTGGGACCAACCGTTTCGGGCGGCGATGGCGGCGATGGAACAAATCACGGCGCTTGCCAGGTTTTCTGTCGCTTGCCGATGGTGTCCATTCAGGAAATACTGGTCAGCTTGCCTGAAGTGGTATTCGGCTCTTTCGCTAGCCACCTCATCTATTGTGTCGCTGAGATTGTCGGCGACTGGAGTGTAGATGCCTCGGTTTGTCTGGGATAGTTCGGGATGCAGGGCGCTTTTCGTTGCCACAGCTGCCATATGGGATGCGTTGAGAGCGTCCGTGATCGGATAGCGACTTTTACTCAGCTCAACCTTTGCTAACAGGTTGTTCTGCAACCTGTTGGCTTCGGCGGCGTTGATGATGCCGACTTCCTTTTCGTAGGCGGCGATGGCGACGCGTTCCGCCAGGTCCAAGATGGTTTCATTCATGCTGGTCTGCTCCCGTATGATGCGGGTCGTGTCCGTCTGGCAAGCTAGGACTTCCCGTGCTCTCAGCAGAGGTAGCCGACGGTGGCTGCGTTGGGACAACGGCTTCCGACTTTGCCGTCGATGCAATGTCGTACGTTTGGGACGGTTCTCATTGTGGTTGGTGCTGGCTTTACCTCTTGGTCGCCCCATACGCTCGGCATGGCGCCGGAGAGTAGCTGACGCCGCGGAACCGGTTGTTCTATAGCTGGATAAGTGGCTTTGGCGAGTGCCGTTTGCCAAGCTGTCGCGTAGTGCGTTGTCATGTCATCGGCCGTTTGCCCGCGGAAGCATCCCCCTTCGGCCGCGGGCACATTCTAACAATCAAAACCCGATCTGCACTAAACGCAAAACACCTGTAGGAACGGCTAAAATGCTGAAACGAGATCTGTCGCGGACCCGTGCACTTTCAGCCGCCGTTCAAACGATTCAGAGTAGCGAAATTTCCTCGGACAAAGACACCTACCAGACCTTTTAGCGGAGGGCTCCACCATGGCCCAGAGTGAGAAGGCGCAGCAGATAGTTTCGTTGTATCGGGAGTTGGTCGCCCTCGCGCGACAACGGGATACCATCACCTATAGAGACCTGGCGCCAAAAATCCGCGTTCCCCACCATAGGCAGGTTGCGCAACGCCTGGATGCCATTGCTGTTCACCTATGCATGGTGGGACTCCCTCCGTTGCAAGTGCTGGTCGTCGATAAGAAAAGCGGCCGGCCGGGACCTGGAATGCTGTGCGTAGCAGAGACGTTTGAGGAAGCGTGCAATCGGGTCTATGACTACAATTGGAATCCCGACCTGCTCGACCCATTGGTGGCTTACCGGGGTGCTAGAGTAGGCCATCACGCATAAGTAAACGGTTCACGCCCGTGCATGACATGGGCGATCTACCCACAGACCTTCCGCCGGGGAGGCGCCCATGCCGGAGCAGCGGAAACCCATCGTCACCGAGTTGGCCCTGGCCGACGCCCTGGACCGGTTGGTGAACCTCATCGGGGAACTCAGGGCCGACGCGGCCCTCAGCGTGGAGATCACCACCGACGAAACCTCTCTGGTGAAGCTCGCCTTCTCCGGCACTCCCGACGTGGGCTTCGCCATGCGGCGGGAGGTCAGGGACATTCCGGCCGAGGTGGTCCGCCGCGTCTGGAACGAAGGTCTCCGCGACTACCAGATCATCCCCCGCCGCCACGACGCCCGCTGATGCCGCCGCCCTACCTGTCGTTATCGTCTCCAGTTACTGAAAGCGTCTGGGCAGCCGGCACGGGCATCAGGCCGTCGGGCAACTGCAGCTTGCGGACCGGATAGTTGATGGTGATGCCCTCGGCCGCCAGCCGCGAGTGCAACTCTTCGATCAGCTCGCTGCGCACCTCGAAACTTGCAACCCGATTGCGCGCCCGCATGATCATATAGAAATTGACGTTGCTCTCCCCGAAGGCCTCGTACCGGAACACGGGCTCGCTCTCCGGATCCGCCCCCGGACACTCCCGGCGCACCGTCTCCATCACCTCCAGGCTCACTGCCCTCACCCGCTTGAGATCGCTCTCGTAGGCCACGCCGCAGGACACCACCATATCCAGCGCATCCTCCGGCTTGCTGAAGTTCGTGATGATGGTCTCCGCAAACAGCGAGTTGGGCACCACCACCAGGTGTTGCTCCAGGTGCGCAGCCGCGTGCTGCGCCAGCTCACGTCCACCACGTAACCGTCGATGCCGTTGGACATCTCGATGTAGTCGCCCACGCTGATCAGACCCTCGGTGACCATGTAGGTGCCGGCGAAGAGGTTCGCCAGCGTGGGCTGCAGCGCCAACGCCACCGCCAGACCGGCGATGCCCAGGCCCGCCACCAGGGGACTGATGTTGATCCCCAGAATGTCCAGGCACACCATGGGCGCCACCGCGATCACGAAACCCAGCACCCCCCGGCGCACCAGCGGAAACATCCACCCGCTCCCATGCTCGGGATGGGAACGATGCAGGTAGATCTGCAGCCACAGCAGGGTTGCGGAGGCGATGCCGTTGACCAGGGACGCCCCGATCAGCACGGCGATGACCCCGCTGGTCTTGTTCACCACCACCTGCACCGCCTCCGGCGGCGACAGCACCGTCAGCGCCACGTAGATGCCCGACAGCACGATGAATGCCGCGAAGGGCAGCCTGATCGCGGCCGCCGTCTTCACGTCGAAATCGACGCTGGACATGATGGAAGGCCGCAGCAGCCGTCGGAAGACCAGGGTGCTGAACAATATCGCGATGACTATGGCCACCGCCACGATGACGCCGCTGATCAGCGGGTCAACCCAGGTCGTGTCCGACCCGGCGGCCCAGTGGGACAGGGCCTGCCACCAATCGCCGAACAATTCGCTCATGAATCTCGGTCCCGGCGCCTGGATTTGCTCAGCGAACCGTAGCACCGGCCGGAGAATATTATCGAAATGCCACGGGCTGCCGCGGTTCCGAGACCATCCACCGTCCCGGCAGAGCCGGTTGATCCGATCAATCCAGGTAATCCCGCAGGTGGCCCGACCGGGC
>DAOUJD010000094.1:0-49531 GCA_034423115.1 Dehalococcoidia bacterium
ATCGCGTCTTCAAAACAAACGATGCCGGTGCCTGCATTACATTCCGTTTGGTGATAATGACCACACACCTCGTTGCCTGAAAGTCCCCGAAACCAGCCCATAACCCCAAAACTTCCAAATCAAAATATCTTGTCCATCTCGTTCATCCTGGGAACCTGTCCGCCTTTGGCGGATCCCTGTGAATTCACCGTCCGTTACTGCCAATTCCAATGGCGGCGCTGTCGCTCATTAAGATGCGATTGCCCTGCTGCTGCCGACGCAATGGCCTGACCCTGCATGTGCTATGATATGCGACGCACGATGCGGGCTAAGCCGGCCCGCGATCCCATACGTACCGAGGAGTCCCTGACACAATGACCACCCAGGCGGTTTCCCTCGAACTTGAACCCCGCGAGACGTTGGGCAAGAAGGTAAAAGCCCTGCGTCGCACCGGCGTAGTACCGGTTCATCTTTACGGGCGAGGCGTAGAGTCCCGCGCCCTGCAGTGCGAGGTGCGCAACCTGTTGCGGACCATCAGCCGAGCCGGCGGCGAGCACGGCGGACAACCCATGAACATCAGCATCGCAGGGGAATCCGCAACCTACACCGTCGAGGCATCCGAGATCCAGTGGGATCCCCGCACCGGCGACGTGCTGCACGTGGATTTCCGCACCGTCTCATCCTGACACCACCTTATCGCCAATCGGGGGCGGGCGCGAAAACCCGCCCCTAACCCTTTACCGCATCCTGTCGCCGCTCCAGGAGGCCCACGATGTACATGATTTTCCTCAGCGAGTCCGGTCTCACCGGCGTCAGCGCCAACGACCCCAACCAACCGCATCACGTCCATGCCGGACTCCTCATCCAGGAAAGTCAGTACGTCTCGATATCGGGCGAGTACGACGCGTTGGTGCGCCGTCATTTCGGTTCTCCTCCCGGGTCGGACGGCGTGCCCGCCGAACTGAATCCGCGACACATGTACCAGGGCACGGGGCCGTTCCGGACCTGGCGGCCCGAGCAACGCGCCGAGCTGATCCAGGACTGCCTCAGCATCCTCATCCGGCGGGAAACGCCGCTGATCATTTCCTACATCAACAAGGGCGAGTACGTTGAGGCCGCCAGCACCGAGGGCAACTCTCTCTACGGGCATACGGATCCGTCGCGCCTTGCTTTCAGTCGGTTCCTGCTGGCCCTCACCATGTTCCTGGATGAGAACGTCATGTCGCAGATGAACCCCGACGACATCATGCAGTCGGTATGGGACGTGCACGACTATGCGATGCTGATGGCCGGGGCGGAATCGAAATCCATCGCATCGGCGATGGCCGAGTTCCTGGGCGAGGAATCGGATACGGTTTCGCCGTCCATCTACGACGATCTGATCGTGGCGCCTCCCGAATCCTGCGTTGGCGCCCAGTTGGCCGCCATCTGTGCGTACATCGTGCGCCGCTGGCTGCAGCAACCGGGCACGGCCCACGGGTACTTCGACGCGCTCCGCGACGGCCGCGTCGTCCAGGTCGTCTACCCCTATCAGTTCGATTAAGGATTCAGACTCGGCGCGACAACAGGGCCATTCCAAAGTTACGTGATCTTCTTGCATCCGCTCGTCCTGAGCCTGTCGAAGGACGCGCTCGTAGTTCGACAGGCTCACCATGAGCGGGACGCATAGAGACTTTGAAAAGGCCCTGGCGCGACAATCTCCAATTTGACACTGTTTCTCCCACCATGCTAGGTTGCAATTAATCCGTCAGCGGGAGGTGCGTCATGGCCACTAAAAAAAGAGTTCCACTGTCGGAAATCCTCACGCCTGAGGAAATGCGCGAAAGAGAACGGAGAGATAGAGAACTGTATGAGGCGGCAATGGCGCTCAAACAAATAATGGTTGAGCGAGGAATGCCCTTCGATGAGAACATTGAGAACGCTTAGGTGCATTCTGCGATAGACGCAGTAATCAGATGCCAGCAGCTTTGCGAATCTGAAACTATCAGATACGCGGCAGAGTTGCTGGCTTTCGATAACTTAAACGGAACCGATATGGCGTCCCGGTTTCGGCAAGGAGTATTGGCCGAAGTCCAGAACGAAGAATACCGACGAGCCATCGTAGGATTAGACGGTTTTGTTGTGGACTTTCTGGATAACGACCCACTGATGCGCATTGATTTCAGCGGTTTGACAACCGTGCTACGTCCTGCACTGGTGGTGTTGGTTAACGCTCAACTGAACGGTTTGGACCTAGCGGATTGACCGGCATCGATTGGGCAAGCCAGTGACCTCATAGGTAATGACACGCCTTTACGTCGTGACCGCGCTGATCTGCGCTCTCGCCGCGTTTGCTGTGGCTTGCGGCCAGCCAAGTCCATCCTCATACACGCCGCAGCGTCTCACCCAGCCTCCGCCCGCGACCTCCGCGCCAACTGCACTCGCGGCCACCAGCGCCCCCGCATCCACGGCAACGGCAACGGCCACCGCCACGCCGGGAGTCGAGGCGCCAGCCACGCCCCACTCACAACAGGAGTACGACCCCAACCGTACGATGTACGGCATCTGGGACGGCCTCGGGCACGATACGGGTGATTCCCTGGCGGCGCTGGAAGACACCGTTTTTTACAACGACAAGTCCCAAGCCTACGTGATCTTGGAGGCCCTGAAGTTCCTCAACCTTGATGTCGCCAGCGCGGCGCTGGATACCCTCACCGAGCTGACCGGGGAGGACTTTGACTTCGACCGACGACGGTGGCGGGAGTTCGTCGGAGCCCGAGAGGAGGAGTACGCCCCACCGTCGGATTACGGGCGATGGAAGGTGAACGCGCTCTCGGTGATCGACCCCGAAATGGCGGCGATGCTGGAGCCAGGCATCGAGCGTTCGCGCGTGAATCTCACCGAGGTGGTGTGGGGCGGCGTTCGGGTAGATGGCATCCCGCCGCTGGAACACCCGCCGCACATCCTGCCTGAGCAGGCCACCTACCTTTGGCCCGATGACCGGGTGTTCGGCGTTTCCATCAACGGCGAGCATCGCGCCTACCCGCTGCGGGTAATGAACGCCCACGAGTTGGCGAACGACACCTTGGGGGGCGAACCCATCTCGCTGGTGTATTGAACGCTGTGCGGCACCGGAATCGTGTATTCCGGCATCGTCAACAGCGAATCCACCACGTTCGGCACCTCGGGCCTGCTCTACCGCAGCAACAAGGTGATGTACGACCGGGCGACCCGATCACTGTGGAACCAGTTCATCGGCGAGCCGGTGATTGGCCCCCTGGCGGATTCGGGCATCCGCCAGCCCTTCTTCCCGTCGGTGGTAACCACGTGGGGCGAGTGGTGGGACGAGCATCCCGACACCACGGTGCTGGCGCAGGATACCGGCATCTACCCCGCCGAATTCTACGTCCCCGAGGACAATCCGCTGGCAATTTACTACAACTACTTCACCGCGGAGGAGGTGATGTTCCCGGTGTGGATTCGGGACGAGACCTTCCAGCCCAAGCAGGTCGTGGTCGGACTCTCCATCGGGGACGCCGCCAAGGCTTATTCGGTGAGGGATCTACAAGAGGCGCGGCTGGTCAACGACACGGTGGGCGGGACGGACGTGGTGGTGGTGGCGTCGCCGGAATCCCGCGCCGGACGCATCTACGAACGCGGCGACCTGACCTTCACAACTACCGAGGACGACGATCCTGACCTGGCACCGGCGGCGCTGCTAGACGAAAGCGGAACACGGTGGACGGTGACGGAGACGGGGTTGGTTGCAGATGACGACCCATCCAAACGGTTGGCGCGCATCCCCAGTATCACGTCGTTCTGGTTCGGCTGGTTCCAGTACCATCCGGATACGGAGATATATTCGCCGGACGGGTAATCAGAAAACTTGTCCCCTCATGCAGGGTGAACTCTACTCTGCCTGTTCGATTGCTGTCTCTTGGAGAGCGCGGCGCATATTCGGCGGAAGGCGCCTGAACCAACGTCGTTTCAATTTTTTCTGAATTCTGGGATCGTCCAGTAGCTCTTTGCGGACTTTAGGGTCGGCTAGAATCCGTTCCTGAACTACCGAGTATCCCAATAGCTTTTTGCGGAACGTGGCATCGTTGCGCCATTTTTCCGCAAAGTCCGGTTCAGACATCAGTCGGTCAACAATCCTGTTTTCTCTAGCCCGACGCCGCGCTCCAATATCTCTGGCAAACGCCTTGCCGATTGCCCAAGCCATTGCCATAGTTAATCCCTCCGTTCGCCTTGAGAACCGAGCGTCTTGCCTGATAATACCATCACAGGCTAGATTTCGCGCAGGTTGCGACGCGAGCGAGAACGTCGCCGTCGTGTTTCACCGAGCGATGCCTGTACCGCCGCCAGCCTCTCCAGCTCAATTTGCGCTTTCCGCCGGTTGCGCGCTCCACTAACTCCCATCCACCCTAGCGTTACGGCTAACCCCACCGCCTGCAAAACCAAGTAAGCCAGCAACCCCAACGGTGTCAAAGCCGACGCCGTGACCGCCGGGTGCGTGTTCTCCTCCAGGCTCGGATACACCCTCCAGGTGAGCGCCGCCACGATTCCCGCGGTCGCCGGCGGCGCAATCACTAGCTCCAATATGATTGGCCAACTCAAATAACGCCGCAATCTTCCGCCGTTGTACGATGCCGCCGCCATAATTTACCGCCGATGATACGGCAATCCTACTCCCACCGCACGCGGCGGCGCAGTTGGGCGCTGAGCAGGTCCACAGCGATGACCAGCAGCAGATACCACACCAGCAGCAACGCCACGTCGTCGTAGTGGAACCACGACATCCGCAGCCGGAACTCCCGGCCCAGGCCGCCGGCGTTGAGGAATCCCACCACCACGGTGGTGCGGATCACCACCTCCCACCGATACATCAGAAAGGTGACGAACATGGGCAGCGCCTGGGGGAATACGCCGTACAGCAGCACCTTGGGGCTGGATGCGCCTGCCGCCCGCAATGCCCGCGCCGGCGCCGGGTCCAAGTTTTCCACCACCTCCGACGTCAGGCGGCCCACGATGCCCAGGTTGTGGATCCCCAGGGCGAGCGCGCCCGGGATGATGCCCGGCGACAGGAAGAATACGATGAGCATGGCCCATACCAACTCGGGTACAGCCCTCGTCAGGGTGTAGAAGACCCGAACCGCCGCGTATGCCGCCGCGCCAGTGCGGGACGGCGCGCCGCCCAGCGTGCCGTCGCTGACGTTGCGCGCGCCCGGCATCAGCAGGACCAGCGCGCCCACGCCGGCAATGCCCATGGCCAGCACCGACATGGCGAGGGTGTTCAGCGCGAGCCGGCCGGTTTCACGCCATCGCGTCACCTGGACGAATGGCGACGGGCCATCCGAACCCGCCCCGGCCAGGCTGGCGATGAACCGGCCCGTGTTGTCCCAGGTGCGCTCGCGGAACAGGTCGGTGAGTCCGCTGTTGCCCTCCAGCAGGATGAACGCCCATGCCGCTATCACCAGCAAAGCCATCGTGTAGCCAGACCAACGCAGCGCGTTGAATCGCGTTCGCGATTCTTGTCCCGCTTCCGGCCGTTGCAGGTCGATCCGTTCCATCAGTACGCCATGCTCCGACGCACCCGACTGCTCCACCAGTCGACCGCCACCACCAGCGCGACCAGGAATATCAGCAGCGTCCACACCTGGCGGAACAGCAGGTCGGCCAGCGAAAGCTCAATCTGAAAGCCGATGCCGTCGATGCCTACAAAACTCATGATGGCGGCGGCCCTGATGCCGCACTCCAGCCGGTAGAAGGTATAGCTCAGCAGGTCGGGCAGGGCCATGGGGATGTAGCCGTAGAGCAGTATCCGAGCCGGCGACGCGCCGGTGGACCGCAGTGCGGCGACCGGCTCCGGGGGCACGTCCTGCAACTGTTCCGCATAGATGCGGCCCAGGATGCCGGCGTAGGGAATCGCCATCGCCAGGATCGCCGCCATGGGCGACAACCCGACTGCGGCCACGAACAGCAGCGCCCACACCAGTTCGTGGACCGACCGCATGGCGGCCAGCAGGAAACGCACCGACGCCATCAGGGTCCTGCGGCGCAGGTTGCTCCCGTCCGTAGACGACGCCAGAACCCCGGACGCCAGCACCCCCAGGGGCAGGCCGAGCGCAACCGCCAGCGACATACCGGCCACTGCGTATGCCAACGTGTGCCAGCTGGCGACCACGCAGATGCGCAGAAACTCCGGCGACAGGTCCGGTGGGAACAGGGCGAGCAGCACCTTCAGTGCGGCCGCGCCGCCGCCGGTGTGCCCGATGGGCTGCTGCCAATCGACTCGAGACAGGCTCCAGCCCAGCGCGATTATGATCCCCAGCGTCAGCAGACGGGGGCCTGTGAACCAGGTTTCCAGCCGCCGTGACACTAACAAACACCGCCCCAGGCGTCAGAGCGACGTTGGTAATTCGCTGATGACCACTGCGCCACCGTGAATAGCGTCAATGTTGACGTTGCTGCCTCGGAGGAGACCCATACCGATGAGGGCGTCGGTCTCGAGGCTCACCACTTCAACGTCGCGTGGCCGGTCGTGCCACAGGATACGTGCCGTGTAAAGGTTGGCGTCCCTGATCGATCCGCCGGCCAGCGTAAGCGAAACCTCTCTGCGGTCGTTTACTGGCAGATTAAGACGATCAACAACGGCTTGGGAAAGAGTCAGTTCGCCGTAAAATCCGGTATCAATGAAGAATTCGTGATGCTCGCCGGCTCCGTCATCACCAAGAACGGTAAGAGTGACCCATGCTTCCAGGTCCTCGTTGACAGTGCCATATTGCATGTCAAGTCGCCTTTACCTGACGTATGGGGCCACGAAGGCGGATGACGTGTGTCTTATGCCTGTGCATCGTGTGAATCACGGCATTTGGACGGCGGGTACGCAGCTTGCGGCCAGCGGTGGCCGAGCTTTCATGGATTTCGTAATCACCGGTGAGGACGTCGATTTTGACGTACTTGTCCTCGTCCTGCGGGCCGATCAGGTGGCGGATGCGGGTTTCGTAGATTTCCTCCGCCAGACGCTTCTTTTCCTGGTAGCGGCGTTTCTTTTCTTCTTCAGGAAGTTCATCACGCTTCGTCATCGCTTGCACCTCCGCTGGGCCAGAGCCGGCATCATAGCATGGGGTTGTTGCTTAGCCGTCTCGCGCGGCCAGGCCGGCCAGCGGCTCAACTTCATGGGAATAGTCGCGCAGGTCGTATAGTTCATCCAGCACGGCGTCGGTGAGTTCGCCCGCCGGCAGGTCAAACTGCACTCTACTGTCCCGCAGGCCGATCACCCTGGTGAAATGCCTACGGATGAGAGATGCCGTGTGCAGGCTCGCAACCAGGGTACGCTGGCTGCTGCCGTCGTTGCCGTTCCATGAAACCAGGCCGACCAGCAGTTCCATTACCTCTTCGGCGCGGGCCGGGTCCAGGGAGGCCACGGGTTCATCCGCCAGAATCACCAGCGGCGACTGCATCATCATGCGGGCGATGGCCACTCGCTGCTGCTCGCCGCCAGACAGGTGTCCGGGGCGCTCGTTGATCTTGTCGGCGATGCCGACGCGAGCCAACGCCTGCTGCGCGGCGCTACGTTCCAAGGGCCAGACCAGCGAAAGTATCGAGCGTGCGAGACTCCAGTGGCCCAACCTGCCGGCCAATACATTGTGGAGCACGGGCAGATGCGGCACCAAATCAAAACGCTGGCTCACGATGCCCACCAGCGAGGCCAAGTCCGAGCCCGGTTTCAGCTCGGCCGGGGACTTGCCGTTAATGACGACGGCGCCCGGCCCTTCGTCGGGCACCAGGGCGCCGGCCAGCAGACGCAGCAGCGTGGTTTTGCCGCTTCCCGAAGGGCCTACCAGCGCCACCCGTTCACCGGCGTGGATGGCAAGGCTTAGCGGCGCAAGGCCCCGGTTGGTTCCATAAACCTTCGACGCGCTATCAATCGCTACCAGCGGCTTGGCTACAGCAAACTGCTCACCGGCCCGCCGCAGGCGGACACCGGTTGCAGTCATTGAATTATGCCCAGTTCCCTAGCCACGCTCTCAATCGCCTGGTAGTTGTCGTTTTCCGTCGCGATGAACCGTTCGGTGCTGAACAGTTCCAGAATCTCGCCGTGCTCTTGCGTATTGAGCGCCAGCAGGGCTGCCTGCACCTTGTTGGTGAATCCGTCGCCGTACACTTCGTCCAAATCCGCCCGGGCCGTCCAGTTGTAGTTGAAATAGTTCGGTGTGGTGTCCAACTCGCGCACCTGGGCGGGGTCGGCCTTGCCCTCCGTAACCGCCCGCTCCCATACGTCCTCGGCCAGCGCGCCCACATCGTAGGAACCGGCCGCCACCAACTGCCAGGTTTTGTCGTGAGAACCGGAAAACCCCGGTGGCGTGCGGAAATCGTTGGCGACGTTAATACCGGCCTCGCCCAGGAAATACCGCGGCATCAGATGGCCGGAGGTGGAACTCTCACTGCCGAAGGTGATGGTCAGGTCACCGGTCTTGCCAACCAGGTCATCCAGACTGTTCAGACCAGCGAACTCGTCGCCTCCGCGCACGACGTACTTGGAGTGAAACTCGGCATCGTGGGCCCGCTGTACGATAGCCCGGGCGCCGGGGTTCTGCATCCGGGCCTGCACCCCGGTCAACGCGCCGAAGAACGCCAGCTGAACGTCGTTCTGGCTGAACGCGGTCACCACCGCGGAGTAGGACACGCTGGGCACGTATTCCACCGGAACGTCCAGTTCCTTTGACAGGTAGTCAGCGAAGATTTCGTAGCGGCGCGCCAGGCGCTGGGCATCCTGGTCGGGAATGCCACCCACCCGCAGGGTCGGAGTCTCTTGCTGGGCGCAGGCGGTCGCCAGGAGCGCCATCAAAACCGCTACGGCGACGAGCAGCAATAATCGAGTAAACGTGGATGAGAGGGGCATTAGACTCCGCACGTATCACGCGAGACAAACAAACTGGAGGGATAGTATCAACGCTCACGCTGTCGGTCAACATGGCTTGAGTGCTGACACGTACCCACTTTGTAATTGCGTGGTGAAAGCGCGGAAAGGTCGATTTCCCGCTCATTTCCTATCATTTCCGCTAATTCCAGTAGGGCATGGGCCGGGTCGTGGGGCTGAATGGGGGTCGAGGGAAGGGTTTTGGCGGCGGTTTGAGCGGTATTGGCGGGCAGGTGAGCGGGTTTGGGGGAACGAGGTTCGCGGTGTTGGGAAGTGGGCATTGGGACGGCTGTCGTGGGCCTGGGCGGCGGGTTGGAATTGGGTGATGGGTAATATGGTACTGATGGGAGAAGGGTTAGAGCAAGGAGGAAGTGTCGCCGGGCGGGGCGGTGTCTGAACTGGCGTTTTTCGGGGGAATCGGGTGATGAAGGGGGGGAGATGGCGCGTCTTTTTGCCACAGAGGGCGCGTGATGGACAAAAAGTTGGGCGTTTTGGCGCCGACAGGAATGACTGTGCTACCTGAATTGGGGCGGCGGGGGCGCTGGCAGTGCCAGGTTGCTCGAAGCGGGTACGCGTGAGGATGGCGTGCCTCACGCGTACCCGCTTTGGTATGGTTGGATGGTGAAGAGGTGGTCAGGCGGTCGGGTGTGCCGAGGTAGTATCGGAAAGGCGACGACGCGGTGATACCGCGACACGGTCGGCGTCCCCAGGCAGGAATGTGGCGTGTAACCATTCCCTACCCGGAGAAGCCGGCCTTTTCGACCAGTCAACTCAAAGTGGGGGCGCGTGAGAGAACGCCATGGCCAAGCGTCCAAATGCTTTTGACAATTGGTGCCTACTGGGCATATACTTGAAGGCGACCCCCCCACCCCTCTTCGTCGGGTGGGCAGCGAACCGCCCGCTTGGGCGGTTACGCATTTAAGGATTTCCTATGCCGGGAACGGTTGCATACATCGACGGCTGGAATTTTTATTATGGTGCCGTCAGGAATCGGGCACGCTTGAAATGGGTGAATCCGAGAGCAATGCTCGAGAGGCTATTGCCGCACGAGGGCATTGCCACTATCAGGTACTTTTCGGCTCCGCTGATCAAAAATGTTGCTGACCCGAGCGCGTTGGCCCGCCGGTCAGTCTATTTTCGCGCATTGGCTACTATACCTGGCCTGATTATTTATGAGGGGAGGATGGCGATCCGAACGAAAAGGGGTGTCGTGTTGCCAAAATCGGCGCCACCTCAAATGGCAACTATTGAAGTATTTGAGGAAAAGCGGACCGACGTCAATATCGCATCCCATTTGTTGATGGACGCCTTTGAGGGCCGGTATTCCGCCGCCGTTGTAGTATCCAACGACTCAGATTTAACCACGCCAATAGAGATGGTGGTGAACCAGCTGGGCAAGAGCGTGATTGTAGTCAATCCCTACCCTGCCGGAAGGCAGAGTAGCGAGTTGCGGATAGCAGCCTCACGTACGATACCGGAAATCAACGCCTCCGTCCTCCGCGCTGCCCAGTTCCCCAACACCCTCACCGACGCCCGGGGCAGTTTTACCCGTCCTCGTTCCTTGGCCTGACGCAAAACACATAGGGGCGAATCCTCATCCGCCCCTACTCTGCCGTCGTTGACAGTTTCGGGATGTTTTACCCGATCGGTCGGTTGGTGACCTCCCGGTCAATCTTGCGTGGAATCCATTGGCCGCGACCGGCCTGCGCGGTTAGTTGGCCGTCTTCCACGGCCACCTGACCCCGCATGATGGTCATCACCGGCCAGCCCTCGATCTCGAACCCTTCCCAGATGCTGTAGTCGCTTATGTGGAAGTCGTCCATGGTGAGGCGTTTCTTGATGGATGGGTCGATCAGCGTGATGTCGGCGTCGCTGCCGGGCGCCAGCGCGCCCTTGCGCGGATACAAGCCCATGATGCGGGCGCAGTTGGCCGAAGTCACATCCACGAACCGCTGCAGCGACATTCCGCGCTTCGACACGCCCTCGCTGTAGGTGATGCCCACGCGGGTCTCTGCGCCGTTGTGTCCGCCGGTGACGTCCCGAACCGACTTGCCCTGAATCTTCAGGCCCCAGTTGGTGCAGTATTCGTCCGTAGCCATGGTGTGCAGCCCGCCCCAGGCGATGCCCTTCCACAGCATGGCGGCGTCCTCCGGCGACTTGAGGGACGGGTACGTGTGGTACTTCATCCCGTCCTCTTCCTTGTAGTTGTTGGCGTTGAAGCACGCGTAATTGTGTAGCGTCTCGCCGTAGGCGGGAACGCCCCGGTTGCGCGCCTCGCCGATGGCGTTGATGCCCTCGCGCGCGCTGACGTGGACGAAATAAACGGGCGATCCGGTCCACTCGGCTACCCGCAGCACTCGCCGGAAGGACACGTCCTCAGACTCGTTGCTGTGGACCAGCGGCATGTTCCACCACTCGTTGCGCTCTTCGCGTTGCAGCTTTTCGTACATGTACTGCACCATGTCGTCGTCCTCCGCGTGGACGAGCAGCATGGCGTCGTTGCGCTGGATCACCTCCATCAGGTCGTGCAGGTGCCCCATGCCCACCTTGCGCGGCTCTCCCGACATCTCCGGCGGCCGGATGTTGGTGGTGAAGATCTTGACGCTGGACCAGCCGCCCTCGATGTATTCGTGCAGCGACTCCAGGGTGCGTTGGGGGATCTCGCCCAGCAGCATCAGGTGGTGCGCGTAGTCGGCGTAGGAGTTGCCCCGCCACGAGTTGGTGCGCTCCTGTATGGCCTCGTCGATGGTGTTGCCGGGATGGTGAATGGCGAAGTCCAGCAGCGTGGTGGTGCCGCCGAACAGCGCGGCCCGGCTCACCTGCTCGGGCGGCGCGGTGCGCAGGTTGCCCGGCCCCATAATAGGCGCGTCGATGTGCGCGTGGGGTTCAATCCCGCCGGGCACCACGATCTTTCCCGTGGCGTCGATGACGCGTACCACGTCGTCGGTCATGGTGTTGGGCGCGGTGATGGCGACAATCTTCTCCCCCGTGATGCAGACGTCCCAGTCGCCCACCCCCCAGGGCGTGACCACCTGGCCGCCGCGAATAATCAAGTCCAGCATAGTTTCGGTCCCTCCGGAAACGGCGTCAGCCGGTATGCAAACCCCGCACGGCGGCGGCGCCGTTGGATGGCGGCAGTATAGCGCAAAACCGAAGGCTCATACGCCGACCATTGGGTTATGATAAACACTGCGGCAGCGAGAAAGCGTTGCGCCGGCAGGGGGCATTATGTCCGTGGACTATAAGAAAATCATCACCATCGAGCCCGGCAAGCGGAGTGGTCAACCGTGCATACGGGGGATGCGCATCACGGTATATGACGTGCTGGAATATCTTGCGGGCGGCATGTCCGAGGATGAAGTTTTGCATGATTTTCCTGAATTGACCCATGAGGATATCCTGGCCTGCTACGCCTTTGCCGCAGAGCCGAAGCGCCGCATACGGCATCCTCATCCACTATGAGATTGCTGTTTGATCAGAACCTTTCACGACATCTCAGAGTGCTGCTGTCGGACCTTTATCCAGGATCTCTGCAAGTCAGAGAAATAGGATTGGCTGATGCGCCCGACACCGTGATCTGGGCCTACGCCATTGAGCACGGCCTGACCATCGTCACCAAAGACGCAGACTATCGCGACCTGAGCTCAGCTCGTGGCCATCCACCAAAGGTAATTTGGATACGCTTGGGGAACGGCCCGACGTCCCAGGTGGCCGCGTTGCTGCGCGATCGCCATAGCGATGTCGCGGGCTTTTACCATAACGCCGCAGCGGGCCTTCTGGAACTCTCCTGACGTCCTGATGGTCGATTCCGGTTGAAAAAGCCCTTAGTCGCGAATCCGAGATGCAACCGCCAATTGAACCTTGTTTTACAATGCTCCGCAGTGGCCTAAACAAACGCGGGAGAAATTACCCATGGCATTCAAACTGGTTATCTGCCCACCCAACTACCAGGAACACTGGCCCGACCTGCTGCGCCAGGAAATCCCCGACATCGACGTGCAGGTGTGCCCCACCGTGGGCGAGGCCATGGAGGTGATCGGCGACGCCGACGCGGCCTTCGGCGACATCGTGCCCGAGCTGCTGGAACGCGCCCAGAACCTCAAGTGGATTGCCTGTCCCCAGGCCGGCCCACGCGCCGGCTACTACCACCAATCGTTGATCCAGAGCGACGTGGTGGTAACCAACACCCGCGAGATCTACAACGACCACATCAGCGCGCACATCATGTCCCTGCTGCTGGCGTTCGCCCGTGGGTTGCAGGTGTACATACCCCAGCAGGTGGCCGGCGTCTGGCAACAGGGCTACCAGACCATCTATCTGCCGGAGGCCACCGTCGTCGTTGTGGGCGTCGGCGGCATCGGCGGCGAAACCGCCCGTCTCTGCTCCGAGTTCGGCATGACCGTGCTGGGCGTAGACCCGCGCCTGCCGGAGCCAACCCCGGGAGTCGCCGAACTGCACCGGCCAGACGCTCTGCTTGACGTACTGCCCCGCGCCGATTTCGTCATCGTCACCGTGCCGGAGACGCCTGAAACCCAAGGCATGTTCCGCGCCGAGCAGTTCCAGGCCATGAAGAGCAGCGCCTTCTTCATCAACATCGGCCGCGGCGCTACCGTGGTTTTGGACGACCTGGTGGCTGCGCTCAACGCCGGCGAGATCGGCGGCGCCGGCCTGGACGTATTCCAGATCGAGCCACTACCCGCCGGCCATCCTTTGTGGAGTATGCCCAACGTCCTGATCACGCCCCACGTCGCCGGCAATGGCCCTTATCTCGAGCAGCGGCGCACCGAGCTGTTCCTCGACAACTGCAAGCGCTTCAACGAAGGCCTCGAACTGCGCAACGTGGTAGACAAGGCCAACTGGTTCTGAGCCTGACGTTATTCCTGTGTCCGGAGTTGCAATTGCTCTTCCAACTCACGGACGTGGGCTTGGGCGGCTTGGAGGGCGGTTCTTGCGGCATCCAGTTCTTCCTCCAGTTCGGTGGGGTCTTGCAGGAACGTCCGCGTTCTCCAGTCATAAAAACGCAGCCGGCCATTGTCCCAGTACAGATAAAGTTCCAGAACTCTGCTATAACCCCAGAACCCCCCTTCGACGCCCGGCGTAACCTCAATCCGTTGATACGCTCCGTTGACCAGCCGGTCGCCTGCCAGGGCAGCGTCGTGGAAACGGCCGCCCGTGTAGTCAAATCGCCAATACTCGGGTATGCCCAGGCGGGCATAGTCGTCACGTTTGGTAGTGTAGTCGCGGCGACCCGTGTGCTCCGAGGCCACCTCCAGCACAAAGTCCGGCGGTTTGCCCACCCGGTCAATCTCATAGCCGTTGTTGTTGATGAGCGAGGCTCGGTCAACGCCAAAGGCGATTACCATATCGGGGTAGGGAGCGTGGGGTAGTTGGCTGCGTGAGGCGCAAACGTAGCCGTTGCCGCTGACCAATACGTCGGAATCTTCCTTGAGAGCGCCAAAGAAGCGGGCTAAGGTGTTCATAACGGCGCGCAGCTCAAAGTTCTCGGTCTGGCGCATGTCGTTTTTCCGCGGCGGGTCAGGCAAGGGTGTCAGCCGGGCGTTTTTGATAACGCCCGGCTTGACTTCAGCATTGCTTGGGGTAGTCATAGATGACCCTCCCTCGCGGTATGCGAGACGCCTCTAGTTGGGGAACCACATCACCGACGAGATCTCGCTGAACTCCCGGTCAAACTTGCTCCACGATGCGCCGGCGTCGCTGGACTGGTACAGGTACCCGTACCGGCTGCCCGCCAGCAGGAAATCGGGATTCTGCGGCTGCGAGTTCACTACCCACATCGCCGTGTTCGGAGCCACCGGCAAATCCAGGCTGTTCCACGTCGCGCCGGCATCGTCAGAGCGCATGACTACGCCGGTGGACCCGGGGGTCGTGTCGCCAAACGTGGTGAAGATCGTCTGCGGGTCGTCGGCCTTGACCTTGATGCCCCGCGGGTAGCCCAGGGGGAAATTCTGCCGCACGTCCAGGTTGCGCCACGTGTCGCCGTCGTCGTCCGTCAGGAACACGTCGTCGTTGACCATCACCACCACCCGATGCGGCGGGCCGGAGGTCACGGTCACGTTGTGGATGTCCAGGTTGGGGATGTCCGCGTGCGGCACGGTTTCCCAGGTGTCACCGCCGTCCGCGCTGTGGCGCAGGCCGTCCACCTCAATGCCCACCCACACGCTGTTGCCGTTGGTGGGGTCGATCGCGATGCCGGTAACTCGCGGCACGCCCACCGCCGGACACTCTGCCGCTACCTCCACCGGGCGCAGTTCCCACGTCGCACCGCCGTCCCTTGATCGATAAATCTGGCACGGGTTTGGCGTGCCGGTACCGGCAAAAGCGACCTGCGGGTTGGACGGGTCAAACGCGATGGCCCATACCGCCGTGCCGTTCATCGGGGTGTCAATGGAGCGCCAGGTGTCGCCGTTGTCGTCGCTGCGGATGATACCCCGGTCGCAGCCGGCCAGCACGCTGCTCTCCGTCCCCGGCACCGGGGTGAGACAACGCACGACGGCGTCCGAGTGGATGCCCTGGGTGATTCCGACCCGCCGCCAGGACTCGCCGCTGTCGGTGCTGCGCATCACGCCCTGTCCGGCGGTGCCCACGAGGATAGTGATTCCGTCTGCCATGGTAACGCCTCCTTGTGTTGGGGATTAGGTACAGTTGCCGCCATCATACCGCCGGAGCGAGTCGGTGGCTAGCCGGGACACCACGGCCCGTCGCGCTCAAATCCATTCCGCCGGCTTTGTAATGACGTATCCATCGGCAGTTTGGACCTGTTCCGGTAGCAGGCTGGCGCTAAACCGCCGCCGCCCGATGGTGAACGAGGCGGTTGCTGATTGACGCAACCGGAAAGAAGTCCGGTTTGGCGGGAACGCAACGATGACCCTTTTACCCGGGTAACGCTGTCGCACAGCAAATATCGGACCCGATAAATCGCTGTCTCCGGATATGATGATGGCAGTATCAAAAGCGTCGTCCTGGGCGTCCTGAAGCAGAGCGACAGCAATATTTACATCGGTCATTTTTTCTTCAAATGTTGATCGCCCCGCGCCGCACACCGGGCAAGTGTAGTCCTTGGCCAGGAAGTAACCGTAATGAATGCTCAAGTGGGGCAAAGTTGCCAACGCCTCCAGATACGTTCGCTGGCGCTCGTGTTGGCCGGGGTTATCCGGCTGGGGCAGCACGGGCGCGGTAAAGTACCTGACGGCTGCCAAACGTTGGTCAGGGAGTAGCAAATTCCGCGCCAATTGGCACAAGTCCAGCCAGTAATATCGACGCCAGCCCTTGGAACGCAGGCCGTAGTACAGGTTGAACCCGTCGATATAGAATGACACTCGCTGCACAATCATTACTCTAGCAATATGCTGGAGGTTGACAAACAGGCAATACCAGCCCAGTATAGACATACCCCCCTAACGACGAAGGTTGTTAGGCCGACGCCCCTCCCGGGGCGTTTCTTTTTGTCCAAATCACTGCGGGGACGGTGCAAGAACCGTCCCCGCATGGATGCCGTCGAGTTTGAAGGATCGTTCAGTCGTCGTTGCCCGAAGTGGCCGGGGCCGTGGAACTGCCGGCAGCCGGGGCCGTTCCGGTAGCCGGCGCAACGTCGGGACGCAACTCGGCGGGAAGGTCGTTTTCCCAGTCCGGCAACTGGTGATGGTGGGTCCCGGGCAGGAAGATTATCGAAATCACCCCGATTAGACTCATCACCAGCGACAGGGCTGCGGTCGCTGCGTAGCCGCCGGTCACGGCCAACAGCAGGCTTCCCAGCAGGGCGCCACTCGCCATGCCGGCGCCGGCTCCCATCATCTGGAAACCATACGAAGTACCAATTGGGGCGTTGCCGTAGTACTGCCGGTTGATGATGGGGAATGCGGACATTTCCCCACCGAAACCTATCCCAAACAATACTGCGAACAGGTAGAACATCCAGATTACTGGGTGGAACAGGATGCCAAAGAGCAAGATCACCACCGGGGCCACCTGGAGGAAGAAGCATACCGCCATCACCCATTTGCTGCCCAGCAGGTCGGCGGCGATGGGGACCCCGAATCTCGTGAAGGTACTGACCAGGCTCATGACGGCAGCAGCGCCGCCACCAATTGCAGAGGCACGCAACAACGCCGCCGAACGAGCCGAATCATCCGTGATGCTCTCCCACCCGCCTTCCGGCGCCAGGGAGCTTATGATCATTGCTGGCAGGAAGACGATCACGATGCTGTGCCCGGCACAACCCCAGTAGTGAATGCCGATCAAGTTCCAGAACGCCGGCGTCGTGCGCACCTGGCGCAGAAATACGCTGGCGCGCGCTTTGGCCGTGGCTCCCGTGGACGGAGCACTGCGCACGGGAGCACTGGAATCGGCGCCCAACTGGCGCAGGCCAATGTCTTCCGGAGCGTTATAGAATGCGCGGATCAGCAGCAAAAGAAGGATGCCGCCAATGATACCGGGGATCCAGAATGCCATCCGGATGCCCAAAATCTCAGGGGTGCCCAGGGGTATCCAGCTCAGCAGCGGCGAATTCAATCCCCCCCAATCGAGTAGTTTCAAGCCGTTGCCAACCGTGAACCACGCCACGATTCCAAGCATTATGGGGATGGCAACAACGGGGCCCAGACCCTGTGAGCCTTGCAGCAATCCCATGCCCAAACCCAGATGTCTGCGGAACCACGAGGTAACCGAAACTGTCAGCGGCACTTGGAAAATACCCATTGACGCGCTGAGGATGATGCCGAAATAGAGCAGCAGGTGCCAGGGTTGGCTCATAAACCCGGTGAGAATCATCCCCACTATGTAGAGCGTCGCTCCAATCGTCATGGTGACTCGAGCGCCGTATCGGTCGCCCAACCACCCCGCCGCCGGCCCAAACGCCCCGGAAATGACCCACTGCAATGAGAAAGCCAGTGTGACCAGCCAGACTTCCCATCCAAACTCGACGGCAATCAACGGGATCAGCGCCGGAAATCCCATCCGGAAAGATGACGAGACTAGCCTCATCAGCGCCGTGATGAACACAATCACCCACGCGTAGTGGATGTGCCGCCCAGCGAGAGACAACTCCGCAGGTTTGAAGTTGATTGCGCGCATAATCCTCTCCCTGAATGGCGCAGTATGCTCCCCATGTTAACGGTATGTCAAGAAAATCAGCGCTGCCTACTATCATTATTCTTTATAGTACGTCCACGCTTCGCCACTCATCGTCTGGGCATGGTCCAAGCCTGCCCGGTTCATCACAACCCCGCGGTTCGACCGTTCTCGGGAACTCGGGAACGTCCCGCAACCGGCGGCCTCCATTGGACGTAGCGCGCCTGTCGGTAAGGTAAACTACCCACCGTGCGCGACTGCTTTGCGCCATCCGCAAACCACCGTGGGAGTTCGTGTTCGATGACCAAGCCAATCGGGCCAGACCTGTTCCGCCATTTGACCGGCGTGGGAGACCCCACCCTGATGCCGGATGGCAGCAGGTGCGCCTACGTTCTGTCCTGGATCGACGAAGAGACCTCTCAGGCCCGGTCCCGCATTTACCAGGTCAGGCTCAATGAGCGCTGCCAAAGACCGGAACCCGAACCATTCACCCGCGGCAACTCCGATACTCACCCTCGCTACTCCCCAGACGGCGCGTACCTCGCCTTCCTTCGCGTCGACGACTCCCCCGAAAAACTCCGCCAGGTCTGGCTGATGCCCGCCGATGGAGGCGAGGCCGCTCAGTTGACGACTCTCCCGTCCGGCGCCCGCGAATTAGCCTGGTCTCCCGATTCAACCCGCCTGGCGATTGTGGCCGACGTGAACCCCGATGACCGCCGGGCGCTGGACGCTCCGGCGGATGAGCCTCGGGCTCGCGGGGTGCGACGCATCCGCTACCGCCACGACGCCATTGGCTGGCGGGGCGATGCCCACTTCCACCTGTTCGTGGTGGACGCGAAATCGGGCGAAACGCGGCAGATCACCGATGGAGATTGGGACGATACCGCCCCGACGTGGTCCCCGGACGGCAGCCGCATCGCGTTCATATCCGACCGCTCCGGATCCCGCGATGTGACCGCTACCAATGAGGTGTACGTGGTGGATGTGGACTTGCCGGAGGATGAGTGGGATGAACCGGAACTGCGGTCGCGCGGTTTGGCGGACGCCGCAGCGGTGTCCTGGTCGCCGGATGGTCAACGCCTGCTGGTGGCCGGCGGCGAGGGCGACGGCCTCATGGTGTTGTGGCAGCCCTACCTGTATATCCTCGAAGAAGGCCAGCCGCCCCGCCGATTGACCGACGACAGCATCCGGCCCTGCCTCGGCTACCCCGGCATCTACCCGCCGCTGGAACTGCGCTGGACCAAGGGCAAAAACGGAAGCAAAGACCGGATCGTGTTCCTGGCCGACGCCGCCGGCGAAACTCGCCTGTACTCGTTGGACGTTCCCGACGGCACAGATTCCGACCGGCCCGTGTCCCTCACCAGGGGAGGCGAAATGCTGTCCGGCGTCGCCATGGATGCGTCCAGCCGCACCGTTGCGCTGGTCGCGTCGGCTCCATCCGAGCCGTCCGATCTTTATCTGGTCGATGCGGACACATACCAACGCAGCCGGCTCACTGACCATAACGCTTCGTGGCTCGCCGCGCATCGGCCCGCCCCCATGGAAAAGTTCACCGTCGAAACCGACGAATACGACGTCGAATGTCGCCTGTACCATCCGCCCGATTTTGACCCCGCCGTCAAATACCCACTGGTGCTGGAGATTCACGGCGGCCCCAACGGAGCGTTCTACGATTCGTTCGTGCCCTGGCATCAGGTCCTGGCCGGCGCCGGCTTTTTGACCCTCGCCGTGAATCCCCGCGGTTCCTCCACCTATGGCGAGGAGTTCGTCAACGCCGTCCTGGGTGACTGGGGCGGCGAGGACTACCGCGACCTGATGGACGCCCTGGACGAGGTCTGCCGGCGGGATTACGTGGACTCCGACCGCCTGGGCATCCACGGCTACAGCTACGGCGGTTACATGACCACCTGGGCCATCGGGCACACCACGCGTTTCCGCGCCGCCGTGGCCGGCGCTCCCTGCATAGACCTGTGGAGCATGTACGGTACCTCCGATATCGCCACCAGTTTCGGCGAGACCCAGTGGGCCAACCGCCTGGCCGGCGGACTGTCGATTAGCCGCCCGCTGGTCGATGAACTGGCGGAAGGCGTCGACAGCCTGGCCTACCGCCTCCTTCAGCGTTCCCCTATCACCTTCGCCCCCCGCGTGGAAACTCCCGTCCTGCTGCTCCACGGAGAGGCCGACGCCCGCTGCCCCATCGGCCAGAGTGAGCAGTACTTCCAGGTGATGAAACGCCTGGGCAAAGAGGTCGAGATGGTGCGGTTCCCCGGCTGCAGACACGGCTTTCTCCGCACGGGGCACGTCGCGCTGCGCCAGACCTACCTGGAACGCATGCTGGGCTGGTTCAAGCACTGGCTGTAGGCGCTGCTTGGCAGCTCCGCGGTTGGTTTGACACTGCCGGCATCGCCCCGTATCGTACTTTCATCAATAAGATGCCAACCCCCGAGGGCTTTCCGCATGCCAGAAACAAACCCGTCCGAGGCCCAGGTCAAAATGCTCGCCGACTTGGTGGGCATCCCCATCGACGACGCCGACGTGCCTGAGGTCGCCAACCGTTTCGCCAGTCTGATGCAGGAACTGGACCGCCTCCGCGACCTCGACCTGGAGGGCATCGAGCCCGTAGCCATCTTCCCCGACACTGGCGAGTAAATCCACATTCGCCGTAGGTGTAGAGTTATGACCATTTCCGGTTCGGAACCTTCTGCGTCTCCTTTGACGGCAGACAGCGCCGAGTTCGAAGTTGTGCTTGTCACTGATGAAAGCGTGGACTATCGCTATGCCGTCATGTGTCCGGCACTGCCGGGATGCGTGTCTGATGGCCGCTCACGCGACGAGGCGTTGGAGATGATCCAAGAGGCCGTCGAGTTATACCTTCACGACCTTGGGCCACATCAGAATCTACCGGCGCAACCCGTGTCCACGGACACAGTAGTTGGCGAGTATGTAGCCGCAGGATTCCCGGTAGAAATGGTCAAAATCCAAGTTCGACGTTAGATGCCGCCTTATCTCCGTGGCGTCAGCCGCCGCCTTTTGCTGCGGGCGTTTCGCAGAGACGGAGGTTGGGAACAGCGGGAAGGCGCAAACCATACGCTGATGAGAAAAGGAAACCGCAGAGTCGAAATACCACGCCACGGCGGGGACATCGCGCCGGCCACGGCAGGTAGCATAATCGCCGCTGCTGGCTGGACCGTGGAAAATTTCTGGGAATTATGCGGTCGCAGGAACCGCAGGTGATAGACCATGCCCGCAGATGAATTCTCTCATGGCCGAATGGCCACGCTCGCCGATCTCGTCGGCATCAACATCCACGACGCCGACCTCCCCGAGGTCGCCTAGTAAAGACGACCTTGCCCCACTACGCGTAGTTTGGCAAATCTCGAATGCCCCTCAATTTAGAAAACCTCAGAAACTCCATATCTAGCCTGTGTTTGATCCTTGAACGTTGCGAGGACGAGTCAACAATGGGGGGTCTCGATACAGTGCTTCAAAATGCTGTGAAAGCCGGAGTAATCAAGCATTTCGAGTTCACCTACGAAATGTCCTGGAAGTTCATCAAGCGTTGGCTCGAGCTCAACGTTAGCCCAAATACAGCGGATGGGGTAACCCGCCGCGAACTTTTCCGCTACGGGTTCGAGCATCAATTGATCCAAAATGTGGATCGGTGGATGGATTATCACCTGGCCCGAAATGACGCCTCTCATACCTACCGGAAGTCCACTGCGGACGCCGTGTATGCCGTCATCCCTGCGTTCTTGACTGACGCCAGGATGCTCTTGGCCGCGCTGGAGGCCCGAAATGATTGAAATGAGCGCGGCACAGATGGATGAAGTGCAGCGCATTCTCCGGGAACATGTCCCCGAATGCGAGGTCCGCGCCTTCGGTTCCCGCGTTACAGGCCGTGTCAAACCGTGGTCGGACTTGGATTTGGCTGTAATCGCGGATCAACCATTGGGTTTTCGACGCTTGGGCCTGCTGGTCGAGGCGTTCCAGGAATCAACTCTGCCCTTCCGCGTCGACGTGCTGGACTGGCACGAAACCTCACCCTCTTTCCAGGCCATCATCGCCGAGCAATATGCGGTGATTCAGGCCGGCGAACATATCGGAGCTGTGTAATGGCATCTGCTATCAACCCCGACGAAATCGTATTTCTCTCCGCTGCCGCTACCTCCGCGGCCATCCGCGCCGGCGAGTTCACCGCCACCGATGCCGTCAACGCCTACCTCAATCGCATCGACACCATCGACGGCGACATCAAGGCCTACATCACCGTCACCCGTGAGGAGGCCCTCGGCGCAGCCGCCGACATCGACGAGGCTCTGCGTCGCGGCGACCAGGACCTGATCAACGCTCCCTTATTCGGCGCCCCCGTCGCCATCAAGGACCAGTTCAACACCGCCGGCATCCTCACCAGCAACGGATCCCGCGCCTACGCCGAAAACGTCCCGTCCGACGACGCCACCATCGTCACTCGCCTCAAGCAAGCCGGCGCAATCATCATGGGCAAGCTTAACCTCAGCGAGCTTGCCATGGGCGGCACCGCCGACCCGCCCTACGGCACTCCCCATAATCCCTGGCGCTTCGGCCACACGCCCGGCGAATCCAGCAGCGGTTCCGGCGCGGCCCTGGCCGCCCACCTCTGCGCGGCGTCGGTCGGCGAGGACACCGGCGGCAGCGGACGCGGACCCGCCTCGTACTGCAACGCCGTCGGCCTCCGACCCACCTTCACCCGCATCAGCCGCCACGGCATCACCCCCATGTGCTGGTTTCTGGACGCCGCCTCGCCCATGACCAAAACGGTCGAAGACTGCGCCCTCGTCCTGGGAGCCATCGCCGGCTACGACCCCCTCGACCCGACCACCAGCCGCCGGCCCGTGCCCGACTACTACGGGATGCTGGACGGGGATATCCGCGGTATGCGCATCGGCCGCATGACGGAGTTGTGCGACTCCCCCGACATGCACGCAGATGTTCGCCGAGCCGTCGACGACGCGATGGAAACGTTCGCCGGCTTGGGCGCGGAGATCTCCGACGTCTCCCTGCCGCTCACCGAGATCGCCGGCGCAATCTTCGTGGGCATCGCCGACACCGAGGGAGCCGGCGCCCGCGACGACCTGATGCGCCGCTCGCCGGAGTTGTTGGATCGGGCGTCCCGCACGCGCCTCCAATCCGCTGCCCTGGTGCCGGCCAAGGTGCAGAACCGGGCCATGAAAGCCCGCGTCCTGCTCCGCAGGCAGTTCGAAGACGCCTTCAGCAGTGTAGACGTGCTGGTCTGCCCCACCGCGCCCTATCCCGCGCCGCGCCACGACGCCCTCACCGCACCCTTTGAGTCGGCCGACGACGTACGCCAGCGGTTCTTCTTCCGCCGCTCCTACACCGGATGCTACCCGCTGGCCGGAATGCCTGCGGTGTCCATCCCCGGCGGCTTTACCGACGACGGCCTGCCCATCGGCCTGCAGCTAGGCGGCGGACCATTCGCGGAGGGAACCATCCTGCGCGCCGGGTACGCCTACCAGCAGGCCACCGATTGGCACACCCGCCGCGCTCCGGTCTAGGGATCTCCCGTCGTGTTCACCATCCGCAACTTCGCCGAAGGCGACCTGCCGGCCCTGCTGGATTTTGTCGTTCCCCAACCGGCGGGCAATCGTCCCAACTCCGACACCGCGGTCCACCGCAGCGTTTTCACGGACATCATGCAGCTCCCCGGCCGCGACCAGCAGCGAGACTGCCTGCTGTTGTTCCAGGACTCCGCCGACGGCAATGCAGGATTGAGTGGGTTCTGCCTGGTGTTTCCCGAGCGCTCGGCCGATGAAGCTAACGGTGGTCGCTGCGTCCTGAACATCCATGCCGCCCCCGGTGACGATTACGAAACGAGATGGCATGCCCTGTTACGTGCTGGACTGGACCGCACGCGTGAAGTCGCCGCATCGGTGGCCCACATCGCGCTGTGGCCGCCCTACGACCGGGCCGCTGCCCTGGTCGATGAAGGATTCGATCTGGCGCGCGTCTATTGGAATATGGTCTGGGAGCAGGAGCGCGTTCCCCATGTCGATTTGCCCGACACCTACCGGGTGCGGTCCTTCACCGAAAACGATGTTGCCCTATTCACAGCAGGGCATAACGCCGCGTTCGCTGACACGTGGTGGTTCACCCCCTACACGGAGGAACAGACCGCCCACCGCGCCAAGATGGCTAACACCTCGTACGACGGGATCAGGCTGCTGCTTCAGGGTGAACGCCTGGCCGGCTACTGTTGGACGCTGCTCATGTCCGACGGCCAGCGCAGACAGGGCGTGATCGGCTCCATCAGCCTGGTGCCCGAGTTCCGAGGCCAGGGAATCAGCAGGACCATCCTCGGCGCCGGCATGATCTATCTGCGCTCGGCCGGCGCTGACTACATCCGCCTTGAGGTCGACGGCGACAACACGCCGGCGATACGCCTCTACCACTCCATGGGATTCCAAAAGGCCGGCGAACTCCACTGGTACGAACGCCAACTCGAAGCGGACAACGCGCCCAACGCGTAACACTATGCCTACCGCTCGACCAACCCGACATTCCTAACCTGATCATGGTCAAGAAACGCAAACCGTTATCAGATGACATGGTCATCACAATGTTGGTCGAATCTAACCCCAAACGCCCATGGGGAGCGGCTTACAAACGATTTGACCTGTACCGAGAGGGCATGACGGTCGGAGAGTTCCCTGGCCCTCGGTGGTACACGGAGCGATTTATGGTACGACCAGGACCATGACTTCATCCGCGTAAGTTAGCAATCGGCTGATGCGATGACGTGAACACACGGGAACTTTCTACTGCCCTATCTCCCCATGCACCTCCACCCACAACGTCTCCCCATTGCTCACATACTCCACCGTCCCGTCCCGTGTGGTCATAAATACGCGCTCGGGTCCGATTGACAACTCCAGCCGCTCCACCACCTCATCATGCGGGTGACCGAACCGGTTCTCCCGTCCCGCCGATATCGCCGCGCTTCGCGGACTCACGCGTTCCAGGAAAACCTGTGTCGTCGACGTCCTGCTCCCGTGATGGCCCACCTTGAGCACGTCGGCCCGCAGTTCGTCGCCAGCCGTTGCGGCCAGGTATCTCTCGGCCTCGACCTCTATGTCTCCGGTCAGCAGGAACGATACCTCGCCGTAGTCGAGCCTGAGCACCAAACTCCCGTTGTTGGCGTTCCGCTCGACTCCCGCCGGCAACCCGTCGGCCGGCGGATGCAAGACCTCCAGGATTACATCCTGTCCCACCCGTATGCGTTGCCCGGCGTGGAGCGCTGCCGTCTGATGGCCCCGGTCGCGCAGGACAGCCGACCATTGCGGATACAGCGCCGCGGTCTCTCCCAGGTCGCCGCCGTGTACCACCGTGCCCACCCGGTACCGATCCAGCATACCCAGCAGCCCGCCCACATGGTCCCTGTCCAGATGGCGTTGCCCAAAAAGTCGATTTTGCCCAAAAAGTTTGCGGTTTGCCCATAAAGTCTGAAATTTGCCCAAAAAGTGAGTGGGCCAGAGTTTGGAATCATGTGCCGTGATGGGTCGAAGTGAACGTCATGCTAAACGCTCCCTTCATTCTTTACATCCGCGTCGGGGGGTATTTCATTCCATAAGTGCTCCCCTTCAGGCATCACAAGCCACCCCAACACGCTATACAGGGCACACAAGGTCATCTCTGCCATCAATAGCTCAAATTCACTCCGGTTCCCTCTGGGAGCGAGGTCAGCTTCGGAAGCTGTTTCAATTTCCGTAAGAGACTGCCCCGTAAGGAACTGCCTCGCAAGCAACAGTACCAGTTGCCTCCAGCCTTTCCCGGATAGTGACCTCGCTGGGTGTGTGCCGTCATTCCCTACCTGCTGTATGAATATCATGCATTGCTTCAGCGGTTCTGGTCCGTGATGCTGTTCGATCAACCGACCAAGGTAGTCGTCCTTCGGATTTTCCTGACTTTCGTACAACGCGTACTCCAGCATCATTCTCATGGCTCCCAAGGCCCACCTTGGGTTGATGTCAATGAAGGCCCGGGCATCGGCGATGTATTGTCCGAACCGCTCAACTCTCTGTGGGTTAATGGCCCTTGCTTTTACGAGCCGACCAAAAGATTCTTTGTCGAACGTACAATCATCGCCTGTGATGTCGAAGTATTGAACGTTCATGCTGGTAATACAACCTTTCCGCTTATGTCTGCGCTGCTGCGGCGCACGAACACCCCCAGTTTATCCGTCGTCTTGGCTCCATGCGTACCTGCTCGTCAGAGGGATATTGCGCAACCTTGCCAGATCTTCAGCATGTCGTCTGGTACTCAGGAACGCAACAGCAAGCAGGACTACTGGTGAGAGCATGGCCATTATGATCAGTAAGTCCAAGTGGCTTGGATTGATATTGCCCTCAACGCGGTCATACACCTTGGGCAAAATTTGAATTAGTTCATATACTAGAAGCGAAGCGAATACCCAGCCTAATAACGAAAGCCACCCGGCAAGAGCTGTGATAACTAGGCACACCACCATGGCAAACGCAAAAATCATTGTGGCGATGAAGGATACTGCTGCTGCAATACGCAACAACAACAGGAACCAATTGTCCCCCATCCCCACGTAGTCCATGCACCAAAGCGAAAACCAAAATGTGAGGAAAAAAGCGGACAGAATGATTGCTGGCTGGACGAGAATGCCAGCAGTAGGGTTCAAATATTTATCCACCCATGCGCCAGTTGTCATCATAATGCTGCCTTAGGGAGTGTTGACGTTCAGATTTGATAGGCGGAATTGGCGGCGCCTGGTATCACAAGATGGACCATCATGTCAAGTTCTCAAACGATGAGCGAAGATGGATGACAGACCAACATCTGCACAATTTGAAATGCAGTGTCCCGGTGGATACAATTAGTGGAGGCCAAGAGATGTAGCTCTTGGCCTCTGGCCCCGGTATCTCAACAGGACAGATACGCGGTCTTCCAAGCCGCGGGTTGCGGGTTCAAATCCCGCCCGGGGTATTGCAATAATAGCCTTCACCTGCCCGGTAGGTCAACGTTGGGCAGGTGCAGTTTTTGCCGCCGCGTTGGCTCGGCACTAAGGCGGGAGTCTTCGGTAGACTTCCGCCTTTAGTCTTTGTCCCGGACGGTGACCTTGACGCCAAGGCCACTCATGAAGTGGTACATCGGGTCCTCCCGGCGTTACCCAGAAAGTCAATTTTGCCCAAGGAGTTTGAAGTCTGCTCAGAAAGTCAGGGGATTGGCCTTGCCCGAAGATTCAGCTCTCTGTTTATTTCCAGTTCCTCCGGTCGTTCAGGTCGATGTACAGCGTCTCTTCCAGGCGGATGGACTCCTCACGTACGGGATCATGATAATTTATTTGGGAATCCACCTTTGCGAGCACGGGCTCGGTCAGGCGGTTGAAGTCGGCGTAGTCGGGCAACGGTATCTCGGCGATGAAATGGTCGGTACTGAAGGCCACACGATCAGGCAGGCCAGATACGAACCTAGGACCGAACCCCGCCGCCTCCGTTTCAAGACTCCAATCCTCATGCCATGCACTGACCGTAATATAAGCTCGCTCGAATTCCCATCCTTCTGGTGGCGGATTATTGATTATGGAGGTTACAACCAACTGTCTGGTCGCGTCGTCGTAAACTGCGCTCGTGTCCAAACTGAGCGGTCCATCGAGCCCCAGAGGTGCGGGCGGTGGTGTAGGCGAGGGTGTGGGCGTAACGTGAATATGGAGAGTGCCGTCATCATGCGCTTGTGCCTGTGGTTGGAAGGAAAGAACGACGGCGACGACGGACGCGGCCACTATAGCGGAAGCGGTGGCGATGGCGAGAGTGCGGATATTCATAGGGCCTCCCGTGTGGTTTGGCTATCCGGCAGTGTGCCGGGTTGCGAAATAGAGTGATGATCCTAACATTTCTAACGGCCAGCCTAATGGTTGGGCTGATCTACACCGCGTGCAACGTGGCGATGGCCGTCTGATATGCAAACCTACTTCTTCTTGCTGTGGTTCGTTTGGTGGTTGCTGCTGGCTTTGACGTTCCTGCCTGCCATAGCGATAGGTTCGCTGTGCGGCTGGCGCATGTCCGGTCTGACCTGGCGCAAGGGATTGCTGGCGGGACTCGCCGGCGGATGCGTCGGCGTCGCCTGTTCGATGGGCTGGTATTGGATCGAGGGTCTGTTTTTGCCACGAACCGACGTTATCTTCGTGGGCTACTTCCTGCTGCCCATCCCCAGCGTGGCCAGCGACTGGGGAATCTGCCGGCTCTGGCAACAATAATGCCTACTTTGGTCGAGAGGATATCTCCATTGGTCTTGCTTGAATGCTGCTGGGAGAAGTAACGCCAGCCGATATTATGTACTGCATTGCTACTGACGACGACCAGTTCACCGTTTCGATCTCACTTAGTGGTACTTGGATCAACCAGCCTGACTGAGGCATGGGTGTGGAGGGCATATAAACGACTCCTAATTTGCCGTCTTGCCCGTTGTCAACAACGCCCATTAAGAATCCCACTGTCCACACACCATGACGAGGGTATTCCACCCGAACCACCGTGTCGAAACCCATACTCATCTCGCCAGGTCCGGAACCCGGGAGGAGCTTTTTGGTGGTCCCGTAGATAGAACCGATACCGGGCGTCGAGATAATGCCTCGTTCAATCCCGCGACCTGTCCACCTGAATACTGAAGTGGATGCAACCGCCCCAACCAGTAGCAGGGCGACAACAATTATAGCAACGCCCAGGCCGGTCAGCTCCCGACCAAAAACGACGGCGATGGCGGGCTGAAGGAGCCCGTCCAGGGTGTCGAAGGCGAACTTGACTAGCCAGAAAGTAAGTAGTAATGGGAACAGAAGGATAACTCCCCGTACGAAGCGCCTAGCAACGCCGTCCCAAAATCTGCGGTGAAATGGTGGGTGTTGATTTTCCGTAGTCATTTGATCTCCGTATCTCAGCGTCAGGGAATGGTGAGTACGGCTCCCGGAGCGATGCAAGGCGGGAGCACTCGACAAAGTACCGGAGACTGGCGTTGCCCAGAAAGTTAGTGGGCTTAGGCACTGTTTACATTTAGGTTTAATCAACCGTGCCAACAGCGTAGCAGGTCTCATTCATCAGGGTCATGAGACCTACCAGCAGACGATGGCTCCATCGTCGCGAAGGGCGCAGGTTCGGTACCATCCGGCATCAATGGCGGTGAAGCGGCCTTCGGTGGGGACGTTCACGATTTGACTCTCATGTCCCCAGCAGACCACAGTCCCGTCGTTACGTACACCGCAGGAGTGGCTGCCCTCTCCCACGGCTATGGCAATGAACTGACCTTCCGGCGGTTCTGCGTCGGCGCTGCGATCATCCCCCCAACACGCCACTGTCCCGTCGGTGCGAATGCCGCAGCCAAAGTGTTGGCGTACGTCGACGGTACGGAATTGATCATCTGGATCGCTCGGCGAATAATGCCCCCAGCAACTAACTTGGTTGTCGGTATCTACCGCGCAGCTTGCTCTCCCCCAATCCACGGACGTACTTACGGAGCGAAACACGCCTTCCGGCGGCGTGGCTGAACGATTGTAGTTGCGTCCCCAGCACAGCAGATCTCCTGCCGTCGTGACACCGCACGAGAAGTCTATACCCACGCTGACGGATTGGAACGTACCTTCCGGGGGAGATGATTGTCCGAACTTGTTGTTGCCCACGCACACCAGTTGCCCATCAGTCCGGATCGCGCAGCTGTGTTCTTCTGGATGCCCCAGGGCCACGGATTGGAACGGGCCATCTGACGCATCGAAATCGATGTGAGGCGCGTGCCCTGACGGAAGAAAAGGAGGGACCTGTGGCCCATGGCTCGGAGGGGTGGTTCCGGTACATTGAATCGAGCCGGTGTCGGTTACGGCACAGGCAAACTCCCGCGATACGCTGAAGCTCTGATACGTGAATTCTTCGGGAGGTCGCGGCAGGATGCGAAACCTGCTTTCCCAGCAATGGATGATGCCGTCTTCGTCGAGGCCGCAACTGTGGCCAGACCCGAAGCTGGCGGATTGAAAGACCATTCCATCGGTCAGGGTGGATTCATAACCCTCGGGGCCCCAGCACTCCACCGTACCGTTCCGGCGCAGTCCACAGCTGCGGTTATCCAGTGCGGTCACCGAGAGGAAGGCGCCCCCCGGAGGGTCTGCCTGTCCGGATTCGTTACTGCCCCAGCAGGCTGCGTTCCCATTGGCCATCAGGCCGCAGGAGTGGGCATAGCCGGCGCTCACGGATGTGACGGACCCGACCGGGGCGTCGGTTGCGCCGTGGTGATTGCGGCCCCAGCACACCACCCTGGAATCGGTCCTGACCCCGCAGGAGTGGGCATAGCCGGCGCTCACCTGCGTGAACGTACCCGCTGGCGAACCCGCCTCGCCATCCTCGTTCTTGCCCCAGCAGGCCACCGTCTGGTCGGACCGTATTCCACAATTGTGCTCCCATCCTGCGGAAATCGACCGAAAGACGCCCGTCGGTGACTCGACAGCCCCGTGGTAGTTGGCCCCCCAACACTCAATGCTGCCAGCGTCTTTGATGCCGCAGGAATGTTCCGAACCCAACGATATCTGTAGGAAAGAGCCCGAAGGCGGAGATGTCTGGCCGTCCCAATTGGTGCCTGCGCACTGGACGGAGCCATCCTGTGATATCTGACACTGATGCCATTCGCCCGTGTTGAAACTTCGTTTCTTGCCTACCTCAACGGACCTAGCGGCGACCGGCGGGGAAATTTGACCGTCGTTACCTACACCCCAACAGACTATTGTGCCGTCGGTCTTCAATCCGCACGCGAATCCCGCCCCGGTACCGACTGACCGGTAGTCGCCGTCGGGCGGGTCGCCCTGACCGACATTGTTGAGGCCCCAACAGACGATGCTGCCGTCGGTTCCCACACCGCAGGAGTGATCCCACGTGGATGAGATGTCCAGGAACGTTCCCTCCGGCGCATCAGAGCGCTCGTGCCAGTTGGCCCCCCAGCATTCGGCTGTGCCATCGGTGCGTATGCCGCAGGTCTGAACGTCGCCGGCGTGTATTTGAGCAAACTCCCCTGTCGGCGGCGTGGCCTGTCCATGATAGTTTTCACCCCAGCATCGCAGCGTATTGTCAGTCGCGATCGCGCAAACGTGTCCGTGCCCGACGCTGACCTGCCGAAATTGCACGTCGCTCTGAACTTCGTAGGCAACTCCGCCGGACCAGCATTTGGTGGCGCCCGACGTGGTGATGCCGCAGGTGGTGCCGTCGCCAGCGCTGATGGACGCGAAGGTCTCGCCTTCTGGTGGACCCTCAGCGTGTTTGCCCCAGCAGACGACCGTGTCGTCGGAGCGAATGCCGCAGGAATGGTGCCTTCCAGCGCTGACGGTTTTGTATGTTCCTCCTGGAGCCGAAGCCTTTCCGTATTGGTCATGGCCCCAGCAGGCGATCTTGCCCGAGGCCATCACCCCGCAAGCATGCTGTGCGGCAACGTCCAACGATAAGAACGTGGCTGACGATGCGGCGGGCACGGGACTGGAGGGCAGCGTCGAAATGGAGTTCGTCTCATCCGACGGAGCGACGAGAGCATGTCCTGCATTCCCGGCGTGTACTACAGCGGGGTCGAAGCTCGCATGCCAGCCGCCGATCAGGGCCAGAGCGAATATGGGAATGATGCCGGCCTTCGCGAGCGTTTTTGCGTGAAGGAGGGCGTCCCAGAAGGCCGGGCTGCGCAGAGCATTGAGAATGCGAGTCATGTGGAACCTCCGATCATGTAGGGATGGTGGAGGAACCGCATCACGCCGCGGAGATGTGAAACACAACGCAAAACGGTTGCCTCCGGGGACATCCCTGCCTGGAAAGGAGGACGGTACAGAGGGCTACTGGTTTTTTTCGTAGCCCACGTCCGTTTTGACCCCACGGCAACCGCTGGATAAACTATTCGGCGGCCTGTTGGCCAGGGGCTTCCCCGTCCTGGCGGCGGATGCCCAATCGCCCCCGCTTCTGGCACAAGCGGGGGGCGACGATTATTTCGGTCTATGGTGGGCTGGCACGCGCATGGTTCATGGGGAACCCCATGTCAGGTGACGAGCGAGGAGATTGGCCGAGGCCGTCCACTCGGTACGGAGATCGGCAATGGAGTGCGGGTTGTTCCGCACAAAAAGAGGCGTCCGCTGCGGTGCGAAGGGACGCGGGAAACGCCGGCATATCAGGCGCCCGACGCGCATAGCTGACCTGATGGGTCATCTGGCACCTCCCTTGCGCACACAGGTAAGGTCGTTTGCCACAACGCCCAGATGCCCGGTTGGAAACCGCAAGGAAGGCACGATGGTGCCTCCTGTATTCATATTTCCAACGGGTATGCCCTTGGTGGACATAAGGCAACTCTCAAGGCGTTGTGGCATTGCGACGGTAGCAAGCCCCCTACCTTCTGTCAATAAGCGAGGTCATCAGGCAAGGGCAGGCAAAACCCAAGGGTCGCGGATCGTGGACCGACAGCCAACCAGGTGGCGTTTTCCGCGTATGCAAGAAAAGCGAGGGGCAACGGCTGAAGAATGCGCCCCCTATTGCGCTTTTTTGACCTGATCCTGCATTTATGCGCGATTAGCGCCCGTATAGCACTGACGCATGGCCGGGATTCAATTTGATACAATAGTTCCAAGCCCAACCAGGACACGGAGGCATTGCATCATGACTTGAACCCGTTAAAACCGTCGCCCCACTGCTCGAGACAGCGGGACGGCGATGAATCAAGAAATGCCCCGTGGAGGGGGCATACATGTTCACCGCCGATTATATCGGTTACCGGATTTTCTTTGCAACCTCCGCCGGGCTATTCCAAACGGACCCGCGACGGAGGTTTTTGTTGTGGACGCCATCCTTTGGCGCATACTGGCCTTGATCAGGGCCTCCGAGGTACACACGTACCCGGCAACGTCGGCGCTCAGAGCGTCCGGCGAACTTTCCAGCCTGCGCGTCGAGAAGTTCATGGGTGGATGCGCTGGCTCGGCGCGAATGGATGGCGTACCGGACGGGCGTCGTCAATTTGACGAATCCAGACGTCACAAGGTCCTGCTGTAACGCACAGAACTGTTTCAGTCTGAGGCGTGCACCACAAACGCAAGGAGTCTGACGTGTTTCAGAAACGAGAACATCCCTACATCTGGGCAACATGGCTGCCCCGCCTGCTGACCGGAGAGAATTCATGCGAATGGGCCGCGTGGTTCAAGGCCCATTACAAAAACTGGAGCAGGGCGCCGTCGGACTTCGACCAGGCCCGGTGGCTGATGCTCCACACTGCGCTCCTGAACGAGCAGAGAGACCAATGGGAGGCCGACGGCTACCAGGTCGGCATCGAGGGACAGAACAAGTTTGAGGTGCGCGGCAGGTCGGCGAATCTGTCCGGCAAGGCCGACCTCATAGCCCGCCAGGATGATGAGGCAGTCATCGTCGATACGAAGACCGGGCAGGAGAGCGCGAGCCACATCGTGCAGGTCATGATCTACATGTACGCCATTCCGATGGCCTTGGCGATGTACCAGGACCTGAAGATCAGCGGACAGGTGGCGTATCGGGACCGGACGATCCACATACCGGCGGAGGAGGTGGACGATCGCTTCAGAGAGAGCCTGAACAGGCTCATTCTTCGGATCGCATCGGACACGCCGGCCCGGAAGGTTCCCAGCTACCAGGAATGCCGGTTCTGTGATATCGGCGCCGCCTATTGCCCGGAGCGCGTCGATGGGTTCGGTCAAGAGGATAGCGGCAGCACGGTCGATTTTTAACGTTGCCTTCAAATGGAATGGCGCTCATGCGCAGACAGCATGCCTGACGTGAGCAATTGCAAACGCAGCAGCCTCGGTTTCATGTAGATGCGCCATAGGGCCCGAGTGGTTCAGGCATCGACTGCTCGCAAAAGCGGATTGAGGCAGGAACTCGTGAGGGTTCCTGCCTCAATCTTGTGGGCAGCCTTCCGGGGTTCCGGCAGTCAGAACGGTCATACACACGCCAATATCGTGGATTAGGTATGATTTTGCGAGACTACCTATGTGTTTTTTGACCAAAATGTTTTTTTGAGCGCTGGAACGGTTGACAGCGAGTCGACCGGGTTGTCATGATTAAGCGGCGGTCGTGTTTGACAGACGGGACCGCCGCTTTCCCAAAAGGGGATTGCTCCGTTCGTATGACCGGGGCATTCCCCGCAAAACAACAGGGGCTTTTTGCCCTGCCGATTTCTGCTGTCATTATATCAAGATCAAACAAGGACGCAAGCGGATACGACGCCGTCGAGGGAGGGACCATGAGCTGCCAAATTCACCAAAAAATTGAGGAGTATGACGCCATGATCCAGGACCTACGACGCAGCCTTCGCCATGTGGAGAAACGCAAACAAACACTGATGGAAAGTTTGCGCATCATGGATGAGCCGGTTGGCGATCCGCTTTGGGACATGGACCCGGATCCCCCCTCGGAGGACTTTGGATTGGTTGATGGTGTGCGCCAGGCCGGCGGCATCAAGGCCCGCATGTACCTGGAATCGGCCAAAGGGTTGGCCAGTACCACAGGTAGCCGGGTACACGTGGCTGACGTAGTGCGCGATGTCAAAGAACAGGGTCTGAGCGATGCAAAATATTCCTCTCTACGCGCAACAATCCATAAGCTCCTTCGACGAAATCCTGAATGGCGGTACGTAGACAGCGGGACTTTCGAGTACCTCGGCCCGTCGCTACCCTGACGCTTCCGGGACGCGCGTCCCTTGCAGAATTGGGCACTGGTCATAGCAGGTAGATCATGACCCCTCATCAAGAAATACAACGGGCGAATTCGGCCATTTACATGATGCAGCGTGCGCAGGCCGATTTGGGTCAGAAACGCAGCGAGGTCTGGTCTCGTTATCAAGACCTCGACGACCGATGGCGGGCCGTCACTCAGGCCATCGAGAGTCTACGGTCAGAGGTATCAGAAATCGTGGACCGAGAGGATATCGTACCTCCCGTTGACATCAGAGATTGTAAAAACATGGGCCAGCGCTTGCACAAAATTGCGATGGTGATGGGAGGACAGATTGACATGAACAAAGCGCTCGACGTGATGGAAAGCTCGTGGCCGACCGAGCCCAGGCGCGATGTGCTTGCGGCAGATATCCGTCGATGGATCAGGCAACATCCCGATGACTGGGTGAAAATTGCGCCGCTCACGTACCGATACACGGGTTACGAAAACAGCAACGGATCGTGGGCAGACGAGGACCATTAGCGGCGCTGCCGCAGGACGTCTGACATGAAACCGAACATATAGGGTACAATAGTTCTAATGATGACGGCATCACAGAACGTTCGCGGCGCTCTGCGATGCCTGGACCGCCGGAGAGTATGCGTCACCAGTGGCCTACCGACAGTTTAGACTACGCCCAAGCGCTTATCAATCACCAGAGATCTGCGCCAGAGCAAGCCGCCCTGGGTGGCGAGCCCTGCTCATCCCGTCTCTCCGGCATACCCCCTCATCATGCCAACGAGTTGAACGGTTCTACGCCGGCCTCACCGCCAGAAGATCAGACCGTTCCTCTTACCGGCACGATTGTGGGATGCGACCCAGGAGGAACGAATATGAGCATAGCTGAGCAATTCCCAACTGTGGCGCCCTTGCCGGGCTCGGATAACGGCGACAAAAAGCGCATAGAACGCGGCCAGCGCATCGCTGCCACCACTCGCATCGTAGAGGACTCCGAGGGCTGGACGATCCCATCCCAATCTAAGCAGGGCGTGTACTACCGCATCCATATGGATGAGAACGGCTTGCACTGCAGTTGCCCCGACGCATTCAGGACTTGCAAGCACATCCATGCTCTTCGGTTCATGCTCGAACGTGAACAGAAGAAGGGCGCGAACAACCCTTTGCTGGAGTCAGCCCCTGTCAAGTTGCCCGACGCGCGTCCAGTGTCCGTTGCGCATGCCAACGGCGCGTCGAAGCCCAATGGCAAAGTAGAAAAACCGAGGAGTATGCGACTCACGAAGGACGACCCAGATTACTGGAGGACGAATAACCTCATCCAGATCAATGAAGGACGTGTGTTTCCACAACTGCTCCATGCTCTATGTGCGGTAGTGCCGGAACCGGACCAACACGTGATGGGGCGTCCGCCGGTCCCTCTGCGCGACCTCATTTTCGGCGAGGTGTACCGGGAGTATGCCAACAAGTCGTCCAGACGGTATCAGAGTGCCATAAAGGAATACGCGGAGGATGGGTACCTGTCCAAGGCGTACACCCACAACAAAGGCACGTCGTTTCTGAACGAACCGGAGACAACGCACCTGCTTCGCGCTCTCATCACCGAATCAGCCAGGCCTCTTCAGGGCATCGAGCGAGTTTTCGCACCCGACAGCTCGGGTTTCAGCACCAGCACGTACGCCAGCTGGCGCGACGAGAAGCATGGTTCGGCCAGGACGGGAGCCACCTACGTGAAAACCCACATCATGACCGGAGTGGACAGCCACATCATCACCGCTGCTACCGCATCAGTCGAGCCGGTGGGCGATATCACTCAGTTGCCGGCGTTGTTGCTGGAGACGAGGGGCGCGCATTTCACGGTCGAGGAACTGGTGGCCGACGGCGCTTATCTCAGCGAGCCTATGCTCGAGTGGATAAACGAGATGGGAATCGATTTCTGGGTCCCGTTCCGGAAGAACTCAAAATTCCACTATGACGGTTCGCTCTGGGACAAACACTTGGCAACGTTTTTGCTCAATCAAGAGTTGTTCGCGGAGCACTACCATGAGCGGTCTCAGGTGGAGACAACATTCTCCATGGTCAAATCGAAGTACGGTGCCAGCGTGCGGGGCAAGCAACCGGTCAGTCAAGCGAACAGCGTACTGTGCAAATTGCTCGCCAATAATTTGTACGTACTGATCGGCGCCATCTACAAGATCGGTTTGGAGCCGGAGTTTGAGAAAATCGCAGTCGCCTGAATCCCATTGCGTTTGGTTGAGAGTGATCGTGTCAGCTGTCTTCCGGCGGTGATGCTCTTGCCTGGCCAACAGAGTTAAACCAAACCCGACAACCGCCCCCGTCGCTGGTCCTTTCCTATGTGAAAGGCCAGCGATGGGGCGTTCTATTCCCGGCGCGCCGCCCGGCTGATAAAATGGCCGCATCCGTTTATGGAGGGGATCATCATGACCTAAAGAGAAACGCCAAACTCGCCGTGGTATCGGCGAGTCTCGTTGGCGCACATATTTTTGCCCACACCATTACGGCAAAACGACTCCGCCTTGTGCGGTGGCGACGACGTCTGTCCATCATAACACCGTCCATCCCTCCATGCAATCGGCCGGCTTCGCACGCCGTTGGAGGTCGCATGGAAATTTGGGATATTATCCAACTCACCGCAGCCATCTTGGCGATTATTGTTTTCATCTGGAACTCTTGCAAGGTAATTTTGTCTTGGATGAGAGCTCATCGATGCGTTATTCAGGATCGGGTCAAAATGTTCGCGACAAGCATCGCCGGGCATAAGCGTTACATAGCTGTACGCGCGGCATTGGCATACGGCGTAGGCGCAACCGTGGCGTACACGTCGACAAACGGTGTCGGTGGTGATGCCCCGCTATGGGTAACCGCGTGGTTTTGGACAATAGCCATTGTAGTGTGGGGATACGCTGTTTGGCTGGCCTCCTGCGCCGTCTATCGAGTCGGTCAAGGCATAGGAAAAATTTTGCCGTAGCCAGCATGCTCCCTCCCATGAGGGCAACATAATGAGCGGTCTGCCCAAAAAGTCCAGCGTTTGCCCAAGAAGTCAGCGATCTGCCCAAGAAGTTGACTTTATGGGCACCTTTTTGGGCAACGCCTGTCCAGATGCGTCGCAGCCACCACGTCCAGCGACCGGTTCCCCGGAGGCATCAGTGGTGAAACCGCTACCAACGTCCTCTCCGGGTCAGGGCCCCCGTCCACCAGTATCTGGTGTCCCTCGGGCGTGACCACGAATATCGCGTCGCCCTGCCCGATGTCCAGCACGTACACGTGCAGCAAACCGTCCGGCCTGGCGCTGGCGAATTGTCCGGCCAGCAGCAGCGCGGCGATTACTGCTACCGGTGCTGCGGCGGCTGCTAAACCCTGGGACCCGCGTGGCCTCCAACGCCGTCGCCTCCGCAGCGAGGCCACACCCCGACGCACCCTGTGCGACGACACCAGCGCCGCCAGCAGCCCGGTCATCGCCAACCAACCTACCGCCAGCGGAGCGGTCAACCACGGCGCCGGCAGCAATAGCGGCGGCATGGTGTCCGCCACCCATATCAGCCACGCCAACGGCGCCCACGCCAGCGTACCCAGAGCCAACCCCAACGCGGACGCCAATATCCCCAAGAGGGACGTGAGCGCCGCGCCCAAAAGAGCGGCCGGCATGGCCGGCATCGCCAGAATCGTCGCCGGTACGCTCATCAGCGGGATTACACCAAAGTGCCACGCCACCAGCGGCAGCGTCGCCAGCGATGTGGTGGTCGAGATCACCACCGATGCGATCAGCAGCGACAATCCATGCTGAGCCCAACGCGCCGGCCCTGAACCCGAAGCGGACAACGGCGCAGTGGCGGCGGCAGACAGCGCGGTGATGATGGGCAGTCCCACGATCACGCCGGCCATTGCCGTGAAACTCAGTTGGAAAGACAGGCTGCGCAACAGCAACGGGTCTATCAAGACCATCGCCGCGCCAGCCAACAGCAACGCCGTCAGTCCTCTGATCCCACGACCCAACAGGCCCTGCGCCAGAAACAGGCTACCCATGATCGCCGCCCGCACCACCGGCGGATCCAGACCCGAGAGAACGGCGTACCCCCATACCACCAGCGCAGTCGTCAGGACTGACCACGGGTTGTTCCGCCCCGCGATCGTAGCTGCCGCCCCCAGCGTCAGCGCCATCACCACGCCAACGTGCAGGCCCGAAATCGCCAGCAGGTGCGACATCCCCGCCGTACGGAATGACTCCTTGGCCGGCTGCGGCAGTTCCGACCGTATCCCCAGCAGCAACGCCTGCGCCAGTCCCGACTCCGGCGCCGGCACCGCCCTCTGTATCGCTGACGCCAGCTGAGTCCTGACGTGGTGCAATGCTGCCGTCGCCGTGGATCCGCCGCCCGTCGAAACCGACTCGACCTGCCGCGCCCACATCACGCCGACAATTCCCTGCGATTCTAGCCACGCTGCATAGTCGAAATCACCGATCGGTTCCGGCCTCTCCACGCTGCCCGACAGCCGCAGACGGTCCCCGTACCGCAGGAAAGGCAGATCCCGTTGCGCTACCAATTCCTCCGGCGGCAACGAGTACACCAGCAGGTTGACGCCAACCGGCAGGTCCCTGACCGCGTCGTCGGCATCCTCCACCACCTGTGCCTTGAACCGGTATCGCCCGCCGGATGTTGCCGGCGCATCCGTTATCAGCGCGGTGGCGGTCACTTTCGACCCCGTGGGCACCACCGGCAACGGCGGCGACTCCGCAGTTTCCGCCCGCCAAACCCCGAATATCACCGCCGCAGCCAGCAACACCGGTCCGGCGGGGATTCCAAACAGCCGGCAACCGACTGCCGCCCCCAACGCACCCAGGCACAGCAGCAGGAGCGGCAGCGCGGATGGTAGGGATGGGTCAGCCCATACGCCGAAACCAACACCGGCGATCAGCGCCGTCAGGATTAGCTCAGGAACCAGCCGCATTAGCTCAGGAACCAGCCGCACGACGTGGTGAAGTGTCTCTCCCCGCTCGTCGTGAAGTGTCCCCCCGCTCGTCGTGAGCCTGTCGAAGGACGGGCCATGATTCGACAGGCTCACCATGAGCGGCTTGCGACTACTATGCAATCATCCTGGTTTGGCCCGTGGGAGGGCTCACTGGCTGCCCACGGTGATCATGTCGGCGATGCGCCCGTAAATCCCATCGCCGATCCCCGATACGTCGGTTATGCCGTCTGGCGAAACGAACGGCCCCACTTTCTCCCGATGCGACACGATGGACTGAGCCCGCACGCTGCCGATCCCCGGGAGAGTTTCCAGGCATTCGGCGCTGGCGGTGTTGATGTTCACGGGAGCCGCGCAGGGGTCAGCAGACGCCGCGGCGCTGGTCGCCCTTTCGTCCTGAACCGTCGCGGCCAGGCCGAAACCCACGGGCACGTCGTCCGATGCGCCCAGGGCCGGGATCCGGTAGTGTCCCGCGTCGGTTACGTGGGCTGCCAGGTTCACCCGTTCGAGATCGGCGCTTTTGGACGGCCCGCCCGCCAGGTCAACGACGTCCGCCAATCGTTGCCCCGCGACCACGGTGTAAACGCCCGGGTTCACCACCTCGCCCGTGATGTACACCACCAGATCGACCGGAACGGCGACCTCGACAGGTTGCGCATCCACCGCGGAGTCAGTCGGTCCCGGAGATTCAACGGCAGCCGATTCACCGGCCGGCGGGATGATCTGTACGTCGGCATCAACCTGCGGATTGCCCGCCCCGTTCCCAAATACCAACCAGCCCACCACGCCCAATATCAGCATGGCGGCCACTGCTGAGAGAACGGTTGCTAGAGCGCGTCTGGAAGCGACGGCGGACAATACGTCATCCTCAATCCGGCTGTGTGCGTAAGGAGGTTACCGGATACGTGGTGGGCGTTCGGGACCTGCCGTCCTTGGTTGAGCATGACCGGAACATTACGAAACTCTGCACATTGACCTACGTCCGACCAACGCCGTGGCATGAACGTCGGCACCCAATTTGCGGGGATATTTAAATGCATAATTTGTCCATAATATATCGCATGAGGAATCTAATGTTAAATCGTCGTCGCGTCACCACCCCGATTGTCGCGACGCGCCGATGTTGTGCCCGCCGACGCTATGGTCCTCCAACTCCAACAGGCGCTCCGTTGAGTTGAATTGCCGCCCATCATCGCCGCCTGCTACAATCCCGCCAACGCCGCCTGCCCATTGCATCCCGGCGGCGCATCCGCCCGCAATTTGTTCAAGGAGTTGCCCGATATGTCTTGGCGTTTCAGCCTCCTCAACCGTTTTGAAGACCCGCCCGGCGGCATCACCGAAGGCCCCGCCTGGAACGGCGAAGTCGTCCTGTTCACCCACATTCATGCCAGCCGCATCTACGCCTACAATCCCAAATCCGGCGAGTTCTCGGTGTTCCGCGAAAACACCAACCGCACCAACGGTCTGGCTTTTGACGCACAGGGCCGCCTATTCGGCTGCTGCCAGAACGGCCGCGCCATCGTCCGCTTCGATCCCGACGGCAGCATGGTGACCGTCGCCGACAACCTGGACGGCGTGCCGCTCAACACTCCCAACGACCTTGCCATCGACGCCCGGGGCCGCATCTGGTTCACCAACCCTTGGAACACCGGCAACATCGACCCCCACGAGGTTGAGCAACTCGACCATCGCTCCATCCTCTGCGCCGTGCCGCAGGCCGACGGCTCCTACAACACCGTCCGCTCCACATACGACACCACCATGCCCAACGGCATCCTGGTATCGCCCGACGGCAACACCCTCTACGTCGCCGAGAGCAACAGCGACGAGATCGACATCGACCGCGAACTGCGCGCCTATCCCATCACCGGCGACGGCACCGTGGGCCCCTACAAGACCCTCCACACCTTCGGCCGCGACGCCAACGCCGTCCACCGCGGCATCGACGGCATGTGTCTGGACGCCGATGGCAACATCGTCGCCACCGCGGGTTGGCCCACCGGCGGCCCCGGCCCCATGCTCTACGTCTTCTCGCCCACCGGCCGCGTCATCTCGACCCATCCCGTGGCGGCCACCCGTCCCACCAACGTCTGCTTCGGCGGCGCGGACAACACCGACATTTTTGTGACCTCCACCGACGGCCACTTCTTCCACGCCAAAACCGACACCGTCGGCTGGGCTATCTACCCGTAGACGGTGTCTGCGAACGCCCTCTCCCCTGGCGGGAGAGGGTTGGGTGAGGGGGATTCCACAAAATGCCATTGCTCGCTTGCCAGGCAAAGACAGTTATTTGACCGCCCCCTCATCAGCGTGGAAGCGCTCCCATGAAAAATCTCACCGAACTGCTAGAACTGGAAGGCCACAAACGCGGCCTGATCGCCTCTGATCAGACGTTGACCGCTGAGTCTGCTTTACGCTGGTCAGGGATATGCCCTACCAGCGCGCCAGTTCCCGCCGGCCCGAGTCCATCATCGAGGAATGGCGGGGCACCTACTCGGGGAAACACATCAACGAAGTACTCCAGGGTCAGGACCCGCAGGCGTTCAAGGAGCAACTGATTGCGGAGTTCTGCGGCGCGTCCAGCCGAACCCGCGACGATTTCATCGAGGGCATGAGCCGTTGGCTCAGCGAGGCCACGCAGTCACAATCGAAGACCAGTCTCAGATCGAAGACCAGTCTCAGGCGGTAACACCATGCAGAACAGGCGGTTGAGCAACTACGGCATCGGTCGCGACCAGCTTCGTCAGGGTGGCGGGCGCGGCAACGGCAACGACCATTTCGACGAACTGGTGGGCAGCACCGAGTTCTACGTCTATCAGACCCCAGGCCGCCGCGTGAAGGGTTTCGACAGCCTCAAGCTATACGCCGAAGCCGAGGGTTGCGAACTGCTCTACACCGCCGAGGCCCCGCCCGAACTGTCCGACCACGAGACCCTGCGCATCACCAATCCGGGAGGACCGGGCCGCCACGCCGGGCCCATCCCCGACGCCGTCCTCAAGCGCGCCCACTCCTGGGCCCACCGCAACAACTTCCTCCACAGCTTCTTCAAACCCCTATACCGCTGATGCGCGGCCCCGACCCCGCCGCCCTTCCCCGGCTCACCCACAGTCACCGGCCGGCTATTCCTGGTCTTGATGGCCGGCGGGCTGGATATTGGGCTGGCGGAGCACTAGCGAAAGCAGTGCTCCCAACGATACCTTGGCAACCCAGTCGAAAGTCTCAAATGCAGACGTTGGCAAGTTCAAGTGAGAGTGAAACGAAATACCCGCGAGGCCAAGCAGGAAGACGAACAGCAGCACGCCAACAGCAAAGTAATTGTTCATGCCTTGTGCTCGTCAGCACCCGGCGTATCTTGCCGATCTGGCGCTTTGATTTGGTGGGCTTGGTATTTTTCCCATATCAGCAGGGCAGCCGGCGTGGCCACGAGTGCCAACCCGGATAAACCGACAATTGTGCCTGCAATCAGAAGAACCGGCCCTTCGGCTTTCGCGATTACCGCGAGGAACGCCGCCAACACGGACGCTGCGGCCAATCCGAAGAGCGTTATCGGGCTGGACGGCCGCCCCAGCCAGGCAAACACAACGGCGACGACCGCACCCGCCGCAATGAGAAGCGTTATGATCAATGTCGTTGCCAAGTTCTCATTTCCACGGCTGAAGTGAACGGTTTGCGGCTCATATCACTGGGATGAAACGCCAACCATTCTATTTATAACTTATCCATTTGTCATCCCAAGATAATCAGCTGATGATCAGTAGCAGGCATTTGCTGCATTGAGCGCATGGACGGAGTTCATGGCCACGCCCCCAACGACGACTGACCTCCCTCCAACCCAGGCGGAGCGGGCCATCCGCCGCCGCATCGCCCGGCACGGCCCCATCACCTTTGCCGAGTTCATGGCGACCGCACTGTACGGCCCGGGCGGCTACTACACCCAATCCACCGCCGGCGCTGACTACTACACCAGCCCCCGCATCCATCCCGCCTTCGGCGCTCTGCTGACGGTCCAGTTGTTCCACCTCTGGGACCTGCTGGAACGTCCCAGCCCGTTCCACGTTGTGGAACCCGGCGGAGACGACGGCCTGCTGTGCCGCGACATCCTCACCGCATCCCGCCACCTGCCCGACGGTTTCGGCGATGCCATTCGATACACGGTAGTCGATCAGTCAGTGACCGCCGGACACGAGGCTGCGTTCTCCAACGCCTCACGGGTGGTCGCTGACATCCTCACAGCGGACCCATCGTCGCTTCCGTATCCCGTCCACTGCATCCTCTCCAACGAACTCCTCGATGCACTGCCCGTCCATCGGGTTGGCATGGAAGGCGGCCGCCTGAGGGAACTCTACGTCGCCATCGAGTCCGACGTCGCCGACGGATATGAGGGCGCGCTCGTCGAGATATCCGGCGAACCATCAACCCCGGCTCTGGAAGCCCGTCTATCTGACTTGGCAATAGCATTGACCGAAGGCCAGACCGCCGAACTCTGTCTCCAATTGGACGCTTGGGCCACCGCCACCGCCGCGCTGCTCGATGCCGGCTTCGCCCTCACCATCGACTACGGTCGCGCCGCCTCAGATCTCTACGATCCGGCGCTGCGCCCCCACGGAACCCTCGTTACCTACCGCAACCACCGCCAGACCGACGCGCCCCTGCACAACGTGGGACGCCAGGACATCACTGCCCAGGTCGATTTCACCTCCCTCCAGCGCGCCGGCGAAGCGGCCGGCCTGATAACCGTGGGTAACGTCCCCCAGGGCCCATTCCTCCAACGCCTCGGCCTCCAGACCATCCGACGCAGCGCTCCCCCACTCGACTCTGGCGGCAGCGGCTGGATCACTCTCCCCGTCGATCCGGACGGCCTCCCGCCCGACGCCCTCCCGGATGTTCTCGAACCACAATCCGACGACACCCTGGCGTGGCGCACCAACCTCACCCACCTGGCCCAACCCGGCGGCCTAGGCGATTTCCGCGTCCTGCTCCAGTCGAAAAACGTCGATCCCGAACGCGCTGCCGCGGCCCTGTCGTGGCTGGACGGCCAACCCGCCGCGCATGGCTACACGCCGTCGTCCCTGGCTGCAATGATCCCGCCAGACGCGTTGATCCTCGGCCCCGAGCGCATCCGGCTCACCCAGTAGCCCGGTGCTATAATCGGCGACACTCAAAAAACGTCCCGATTTCTAACCTCCCTCTACTGGATTGGCCCCATGGCTGGCCCTCTACACGGCATCAACGTCGTCGAATTCTCCACGATGATCGCTACCCCCACGGCGGGGATGCTGCTGGCCGACATGGGCGCCAGCGTCATCAAGGTTGAGCCGCCCTGGGGCGACCTTTGGCGCTATGCCCAGGCCGTCCTGCCCACCGACGGCCGGCCCTTCATGGCCTACAACCGTGGCAAACGCTCGATGACCCTCAACCTCACCAAACCCGAATCGACCGACATCGTCCGCCGCCTCACCGAGCAGGCTGACGTCGTCCTCGCCAACAACCGGCCCGACGTCGCCGGTCGCCTGGGCATCGACTACGAAACCCTCGCCGCCATCAACCCGTCCATCATCTACTGCGAGGGTTCCGCCTTCGGGCACGAAGGCCCAGACGCCTACCGCCCCGGCTACGACATCATCATCCAGGCCATGTCCGGCATTGCCACCGCCGAGGGCAAGGTCGTCAACGGTGTGCCCGAACATATCGTCGCCAGCCCCCTCGTCGATTCCGCCTGCGGCCTCGCCCAGGCCTGGGCCGTCTGCGGCGCCCTCTTCGACCGTGAACGTAACGCCGCTGCTGGTGAAAAGGGACGCGGTCAGAAGCTGGAAGCCTCCCTGCTCGGTACCAGCCTCCTGATGCTCGGCATGCGTTTCGTACGCATCGACTCGCTCGACCTGGAGCCCCACCGCGAGGTCCGTGAGTCCGTGGACGCCATGCGCGCATCCGGCACTCCCTATCCCGACCTGCTGGAGGTCTACCAGGCCCAGCACTTCCAGTCCCCCGGCAACATCTACTACCGCTTCTTCCAGACGGCTGATGGCATGTTGGTGGTCGGCTGCCTCAACGCAGCCCTCCGCCTGAAACTCCTCGACGTCATCGGCCTCCACGACATCCGGTTCGACGAGGGTTACGACCAGCATTCGCAGGAAGCCGCCGATTTCGGCGCCCAACTGATGACCGACGCCGAAGCCATATTCCGCGCCAAAACCAACGCCGAGTGGCTCGACCTCCTCGACGCCGCCGGCGTCCCCGCCGGCCCGGTCCGATTCGTCGAGGAGATGTTCGACCACCCACAGGTTGAAGCCAACCACTTCGCCGTGGACGTGAACCACCGCGACCTCGGCAGCGTCCGCATGGCCGGCCCCCTCGTCTCCTTCAGCGACACCCCCCTCGATGCCGGCGACCTGCCCGCCCTGGGCGAGCACACCGATGCCGTCCTCACCGACCTCGGCTACCCATCCGCCACCATCGCCCAGTGGCGCTTCGACGGCGTCCTCTAATCCCTCATCTCCATGCCGGAATACCTGTGGGACGATGCGAAGAACGAACGGCTGCAACGGGAGCGTGGCATATCCTTCGACGATGTAAAATACCGTTTAGCATCTGGGGATTTGCTGGACGACATACCGAACCCCAACCAGGAGCGATATCCCGGCCAACGCTTGTACATCATTCGGATCAATAATCTTGCCTGGGCAGTTCCATACCGGCAGACTGGACGCTCCGTATTCTTGTACACCGCATATCCCAGCCAGAAATTCACGCGGATTTACCGGGGCCAACTTGGAGGCGACAATGAAGGCCGATATGGATGAACCGCGAACACCGCCTCCCTTGAGCGACGAGGAATTCGATGCCTGGTGGCCGTTCAGCGACGATGTTCTGGACGAATACGAGCGGGAAATCGAGAAATCCCTTGAGGGATACGAGATTCTCCCGGATCCCAACTGGCAGGAGAACAAGCGGCGTATCGAGGAAATGGCCCGCCGCGCATTGTCCCAAAAACATCCGGGTCGCATGACTGACGAACAAAAACGACTGCTGCCCCCCGGGCTGCTGGCCTACTGGCGCGGGGAGGCCTCCACGCCCTATGCCGACCCGACGGGCTGGGATGAATTCCGCAAAACCTTGACACCCTCGGACGACCTCTGGCGATTGGTTCCCATCGATGAAGGCGCTGAAACGGAGCAGCAGGAACCTCCAGACGCAGTCGGCTCAACGGACTGACCCTCGTACCCTGAACGAACTGCTCTGCAACGCCCTCAAAGCCGGCGACCTGCCCGACCTCGGCTACCCATCCGGCACCATCGCCCAGTGGCGCTCTGACGGCGTCCTCTAATTCTGCCGAACCAGTCGTCATTCCGGCCTTGAGCCGGAATCCATCCAGCCAACCTTATCCTGAGCGCGGTTACCTACGTTCAGTCTGTCCGGCCCTCGGTTCCGCAAAATACCCCCTGCGGAAACGACACCCGCCGACCCTGTACTGGTGCCTCCCGTGAGAGCGCGACGTTTTGTTGCAATGCGCGGTGTATGATGGTCTGGTGATGACCAACATCCGAAATCAAAAAGACCAACCATCGGATGCGCCGTTGACCGATGAGGAATTCGATGCCTGGTGGCCGTTTAGCGACGACGACCTGGATGAATACGAACGGGAACTTGAAGAATCACTCCGCCATTACGAGTGGGTCCCCCCACCTCATCTCGACCAAGAACGCCGACTCGCCCGCATGAGAATCCGGCATATCCTGGCCGAGCAGTACACGGACGGTCTCCTCGGGTATAAAGCCGTTGACTCAGAAACTCCGACTGAACCCAATACGGCTACAGTCGGAGACGATGACTCGTAAGTAATCTCTGCCAATTCTATTGTGACCGCCTCAACTTCGTAATCCAATCGGACGGGTTTATGGCAGAGTGGTCAATACGGGACGCGAGGAATAAGTTCAGCGCCTTGGTCAACGCGGCATTAGCCGGCGAGCCCCAACTCGTTACCAGGCGAGGAGTGCCTGCCGCAGTCGTATTGTCCGCAGATGAATACGACCGACTCTGTCGCGTGGCTAAGTCTGATGTCCCTACCCTGAGCCAACTCCTCCTGGAGATCCCGCAGGACGACGGTGAATTCCAGCGACTGTCCCTCCCAGACCGGCGGTGAGACGCCTGACCTTCATCCGCTCGTAGCCTGCGTGCTTGGGCAAGGAACCGTAGCGCCCTGGCCCGACGCCCTCCGCCCCCGACAAGCATATGTCCGCCGTTGCGCTCATCCTGCGCCTGTCTGCGAGTGAGCCACGCGTGCTACACTATCATCAACCCCAATAATCAATATCTTTACACGCTGACATACAGCGAGGTCCTCGATATGGCCCAGTTCCCCAACATCACCGTCTACGGCGCACTCTGGTGCCCCGACTGCCGACGCTCCAAGCAGTTCCTCGCCGAGCACCGCATACCCTATCGCTGGGTGGACATCGAGCAGGAACCGGACGCCCAGGACACCGTCCGACGGCTCAACGACGGCCGCCAGATCATCCCCACCATCGTATTCGACGACGGCGGAACCATCCTTGCCGAGCCGAGCAACGCTGAGTTGGCCGCCCGCCTGGGTATCAACCCCAGGGCCAGCCGTTCCCATTACGACCTCATCATCGTCGGCGCCGGCCCCGCCGGATTGACCGCCGCCATCTACGCTGCCCGCGAGGGGATGGACGCCCTGGTAATCGAGCGCGGCGGCGTCGGCGGCCAGGCCGGCTCCACCGAGCGCATCGACAACTACCCCGGCTTCGCCCAGGGCATCACCGGCGCGGACCTCGCCGACCAAATGCGTGAGCAGGCCGAGCGGTTCGGCGTGGAGATTCTCGTCGCCCAGACGGTCGCGTGCGTGTACCCCGGGTCCGAGTCGGACGGCGTGCGCACCATAACCACCGAGTCCGGCCAGCAGTACCGCGCTCCGGCCATCCTGCTCACGCCGGGCACTCGCTACCGCCGGCTCAACGTCCCTGGGGAGGACGATTTCATCGGCGCCGGCGTCCACTTCTGCGCCACCTGCGACGGCCCGTTCTACCGCGATATGGAAACCCTGGTGGTCGGCGGCGGCAACAGCGGCATCGAGGAGGGCCTGTTCCTCACCCGCTTCGCATCCCATGTAACCGTCCTGGAAGTCGGCGACCGCCTGCGCGCCAGCCAGGTCCTGCAGGACAAGGCCGCCGCCCATCCTCAGATGGACATTCGCCTCAACACCACCGTCCGGGAGTTCCGCGGCAACGGCAAACTTGAGTCCGTCCTGGTCGAGGACCTCAAGACCGGAAAGCAGGAATTGCTGCATCCCGCCGGCGTCTTCGTTTTCATCGGCCTCGACCCCAACACCGCTTTCCTCTCGGACACCGTGGAGCTTGACCAGCGGGGTTTTATCGTGACCGGCTCGGGCCCCTCCTCATCATCAATGGAGACCAACCGCCACGGCATTTTCGCCGCTGGCGACGCCCGCGCCGGCAGCACCAAACAGGTCGCCGCCGCCGTTGGGGAAGGCGCCGCCGCCCTCATCGGCATCCGCGCCCACATGGAAGATGAAATCCGCAACCGCGGCTACCCCGGCGACTGATCACCTCCAAAATCACCCTCTCCCACGATCGGCGGAACCCCCGCCTCCGGCGGGAGGCAATGCCTTTCCAAAGTTGCACGATTGAAGTCTACCCGCTCGTCCTGAGCCTGTCGAAGGACGCGCTCGTGGTTCGACAGGCTCACCATGAGCGGGACGCGTGGCGACTTTGGAAAGCAACTGATGCTCCTATAGAAGTCAAGGGATAGTTTTAGCTATGTGGTCTGTGTTCCGCAGGGTGGAAAAGACCTCGCGGGCGACGTATCGCTTGAGGCAACGGATGACCTC
>DAOUJD010000095.1:0-16027 GCA_034423115.1 Dehalococcoidia bacterium
TTCCGACCGGAATCTCTTCTCCCGGCTGAATGGGCTCCGCAGGTTCGGCGTACTCCCGCACGCACCACTCCGCACCCTCACGGAGGGCAGCGTCATCCGTGCCTTGGTCGGACACGACGACGAGCGACATCGCCGGATCCGGCCCTTCGGCAAGGCTGAGTTCGTAGCGGCCGATATCGAGCGAATAGACTCCAGTCCATTCGAACGGATACTCCGGCTCGAGGAAGGTGGGACGCCGCTCGAGCACCTGATCCAGGTCGAATGCGCTGAGGTTGAGGACAGTTTCGACGGAGACGTTCGCCATCTCGCTGCGCACGACTCGCGCCATTCGGTTCATGTCTCGGAGCCGAGCTTCGAGCCTGTCGATCGCCTCGCCGTTGACGAGGTCCGTCTTGTTGAGCACGAGGACGTCTGCGAACGCGATCTGCTCCGTGCTTTCGTCGCTTCGCCCGAGCTGCTGTTCAATGTGGGCTGCATCGACGAGCGTGACGATCCCGTCAAGCGAGAACTCCGCGCGAAGCTCATCGTCCATGAAGAACGTCTGAGCGACCGGCCCGGGATCGGCGAGCCCCGTGGTTTCCACCAACACGTAGTCGAACTTGTCGCGACGCTTCATCAGATTGCCGAGTACCCGAATCAGGTCTCCGCGCACCGTGCAGCAGATGCAACCGTTCGACATCTCGAAGACCTCCTCGTCAGCGTTGATGACGAGGGCCTGATCGATGCCGACCTCCCCATACTCGTTCTCGATCACGGCAATGCGCTTGCCGTGCTCCTCAGTCAATATCCGGTTGAGCAGGGTCGTCTTCCCAGAGCCGAGGAAGCCGGTGAGGATGGTGACAGGTACTTTGCTAGGCGTGGTCATCGTGTTCATGTAGTCTCCTCCCTTTGAACTTATTGATATGAGGTATCGTTTAGTAAGTCGGTTACCTTACACTGCCGACCCCGTCGCTGTCAAACAGGCGAATTGCGGACGCGTACCCGCTTTGCGCAACCTGTCACTGCCAGGGCCCATGCCGCCCCAATTCAGGCAGCACAGTCATTCCTGCCGGCGCCAAAACGCCCAACTTCTGGTGATTCACCTGCCTTTTGTGGCAAATCGACCTACCATTGCCCCCCATCATCACCCAATTTTCCCCAACCCCCCAGTTCAGACACCTCCGCCCAGGTGACACTTCCGCCTCGCTCTAACCCCTGCGCCATCCGTACCATATTACCCAACGCCCCAATTCCAACCCGCCACTCGGTCCCGCCACAGCCATCCCAATGCCCACTTCCCAACACCGCGAACCTCGGTCCCCCAAACCCGCTCACCTGCCCGCCCATACCGCTCAAACCGCCGCCAAAACCCTGCCCTCGGCCCCCATTCAGCCCCACCACCCGCCCAATGCCCTACTGGAATTAGCGGAAATGAGAGGAAATGAGCGGGAAAACGACATTTCCGTCCTTTCACCACGCAATTGCACAGTGGGTACGCGTGAGCCGATCAGGGCAATCGGATTTTCAGTTTGGCTATTTGGTCCGGCACTTCCGGCTACCGTCATACCGGCGAAAGTCGTCCGCCCATGGCGGATCCGCCATAGGCGGATGCCGGTATCCAATGCCTGAAGTCGGCTGTTTCGCAACCGTAGTCTTGATCCTGCGGCCTCTGGACTCCGGCTTTCGCCGGAGTGACGAGTCCGTAAATTCCCAATGCGATTGCCCTGGTGAGACTCCGTCCGAATTTGACACTCCCCAATTGCGATGTTAGCATTCGAGATTAGGTATCAATATGGTCCCCGACTTCACCAAACATTCCGGGCACGAACACCCCAAGCCCCGCTCCGCCGCAGTCGTCGACAACATCGTGACGCATTTGAGCGCCCTGGGTTATCGGGACACGGAACCCCGGCGTTTGGTCATCAGCGCCGCCGCCGCCAAGGATCGCCCCTTCACTGCTGAGGAACTGTGCGCGTCCCTACCCTGCGTGGGTCGGGCCACCGTATACCGGGGTTTGCGCCTGTTGGTGGAAACCGGCCACGCGTGCCGGGTCCTGTTGGAAGATCACGAACTGCGCTACCAACTGAGCCAACCGGGGCACCGCCATCACCTGCTGTGCGGAGTATGCGGAGCATCGGCGCATCTGGACAGATGCGATACCGAGGACATACTCCGGGAAGCCGCTGCCGCCGCGGGTTTCCGAATGAGCGGCCATTGGCTGGAAGTGTATGGCGAATGCGGCGAGTGCGTCGCAGACTGATCGCCGACGCATTTTATTTTGTCCACTCTACTGATTGTTAGTATCCAAACCCATCCGCGATTGAAACCATCGAGCATGGCCCGAACATAATTGATACCCAAAATCAATATGGCCGCCCGCTAGTGTTCCATGTCGATGAGACCAGCAATCGACACTCACAACAACGGAGACAACCGATGAACCCACCTGCGCAAAAATCCCTGCTCTCTGCCAAAACCCTTTCGCTAAGGGTCCCGGCCTTCCTGACCGTGCTGGCGGCAATTGCGCTGCTGCTGACGGCATGCGGGGGCGAAGAACCGGACCTCCCTCCGTCCGGTGCTTCGTCCTCCGCAGGTTCCGCGCCTCAAGCCGCGGCTGCACCTGCCCAGCCGACGGCAGCCCCTGCCGCCCCCGCGGGCCAGTCGAACCAGCCGGCCCAGTCGAACCAGTCGGCCCCCGCGCCTGCGGCAACCGACTCCGTGCCGGCCGAACCTGTGAAAGTGATAGCCGGCAACGTCGTGCTCGCGGACCTCGTGCGACAGGTCGGTGGCGATTTGGTGCAGGTGGATGCGCTGGTCACAGCGGGCGCTGACGTCCACACGTGGCAGAGCACTCCCTCGGACAGTGTGCGCATAGCGGAGGCGGACCTTTTGGTCAGCAATGGGACCAACCTCGCCGGCCAGGTGGAAGATCTGCTCGACAACGCTGCCTCCGCCGACGCCATTCGAGTGATCGCGTCGGAAGGACTGGAGCCGCAGGAACTGGTTGAATTGCCCTTCCCTGGGGGAGACGACCACGACCACGCTATGGAGCACGGGCACGGACACGAGCTCGAGTTAGCCGGCCGGTTGCTCATCGGCGACGGGGAAACCGGCGCTCTATCCGTAATCGATCTGGAGACCGGACACGTCCACGAGAATGAGTTCGACCTGGGTTCCCGCGCCGGCCGAATCTATCCGACTGGGAGCGGGCGATTTGCCATCGCCGTTTCCAGCGATGCCAACGCGGTGAACATCATCGACGGCGGCATGTACCTGGAAGAGCACGGCGACCACTTTGATATGGTGGAACAGGAGGTCAGCCTCCTGGGGATCAACCTCACGGGTGACCGTCCGGTCCACATGTACGTCGGCGGCGAGTGGGCCACCGTGTACTACGACGGCTCCGGGGACTTTGTGCTGATCAATGAGCACGAACTGGAGGAAGAGGGCTCTTCCTATGTGCCGATCAAGATGAACGCTGGAGCCCAACACGGCGCCGTGATCCCTCTGGAAGACGACCTGTTCGCCGTCACCATCCAGCACCCCAATTTCGCCCAGAATCCGACCGAATACCGGCTGCCCATTGGCGCCGAGATCTGGGACTTGGACGGCAACTCGCTACACCGCGCGGAAGGCTGCCCCGACCTCCATGGCGATGCCGGCAACGGGCACATGGCTGTTTTCGGCTGCACCGGCGGCGTGCTCATGGTGGAAAACCACCACGGTGAATACGAGGATGCTTTCATCCCGGCTCCGGCGGGTTCACCCGACGACTTCCGCCTCACCTCGGTATGGGGATATGAAGGGCTCGACCATTTCTTTGCCCTGGGTTCAGCGGTGGGTCTGTACGTCGTTGAGCCGGAAGAAGGCGTGATGGAGCAGTTGATACCGGCCAGCGAGGACCTGCGACCGATCCAGGTGGCCCTCAGCCACGACGGCGAATTGCTGCTGGTGGTGATGAGCGACGGTGAAGTGCGCATGTACGAGGCCCACGATCTGCACCTCCTGGCGTCAACGTCGGACGTGTTGATCGGTGACATTGATCCCGGCTTCTGGGCACGTCCCCACATTGCCACCGCCCCCGGACACATCTTCATCACCAACTCCGGCGCGGGCGAAGTCATCGCGCTCGATGCCCACGACCTGGAAGAGGTGAACCACTGGGAAGTTTCCGGCACCCCCACCAAGATCGCTTTCGTCGGTATTCTGGGCGAGGGCGACCACCATGAAGAGGGGCAGGACGACCACGGACACGATGACGACCATGGGCACGACCACGGCGCGGGTGACCCGCACTTCTGGCAGAATCCCCGATTCGTGGTTCACTATGTGGAGCAGATAACCAACGGGTTGGTCAGAGCGGATCCGGACAACGCGGCAACCTACCTGGACAACTCGGCGGCGTACATTGCGGAACTGGAGGCCCTGGACGCCTACATCGCCGACACCGTGTCGACGATACCCGAGGAACGCCGCGTGATGGTGACGTTCCACGACGCCTTCGGATATTTCGGTGAGCGCTATAACGTGGAGGTACAGGCTTTCGTCGGCGGCCACGGCGGGGATGTTTCCCCTGACGACATCACCAACGTCCTGGAACTGGTGGTGGACAAAGGCCTGCCCGCCGTCTTTGCGGAACCCCAATTCTCCGCTGATGCCCTCGAGCAAGTTGCCCGGGACGCCGGCATCCAGGTCGGCATCATTCGATCTTTGCCCGACAGCACCTATCCCGAGTATCTCGACATGATGCGGACCAACGCGGATCAGTTGGCCCAATTCCTGCGCTAACCCGAACCGGCGACCCGCCGCAATCATTCGCTTTGCGATCAGGGGGCTGTCCACAGCCCCCTGATTTTCATACCCTGTGACCGGTATCAACGGTCGAGGACTCCGGCGTCAGCGGTAGCCCTTCCGACAAATCGGGAACCGCTTTTGACTCCCGCTCCGAATCGCTGGTTACCCCTCGGGACGGAATGAACCCGCCCAGGTCAATGATAGCGTTCCCTGGGTAATGCAATTTCGACGAGCGGCGCGGCCTGGCTGTCTTCTAACGAGCATCGGCGTCCACTGGTCAGCGGCAACCGGCCTTCCAGCCTCTGGAAGCGCCGCACGTCCTCTGGAGTGCCGTATAGCCATCACCACTCTTGGCGTCGAGGTCCGCTCCCCCACCCAGCAGGATGGCGACAGACACCAGTTGTCCCCTCTCCGCCGCCCTATGGAGAGGGGTCCAACCAAAACGCCTCTCCGCGATATTGGGGTCAGCGCCCTGGTCCAGCAGGAACTCCACCACGGTATCGGGGTAGGGGTTCCACGCCACCACCTTGTACAGCGGCGTCTCACCCTTGCCGTCTCGGGCATTGATGTCCGCGCCCGCGTCCAACTCCCGCTGGATGTTCGGTATGGCGGCGTCTTGCCAGAATCCGTTGGTGAGCCAAATCCCGAACTCGCCGCACAACTCCGGCATGACGTCGGTGTCCACCAGCCAACCCATCCGGGTGGCCACCTGGCATGCCGATTCCCCCCGGCCGTTGTACGCGCCAACGTCCGAGCCCCGCGACAGCAGTAACCGCACCACATCCGGTTTCCTGCTGCCCGCTGCCGCCCTCAGCAGAGGCGTTTCGCGTCCGTTGTTGTCAGCCTCAATGTCCGCACCCCGGTCAAGCAAGAACTCCACCATTTCTGGCGCCTTCGTGGCCGGATGTTCGCTGCCCAGCATAGCAACCAACTCGCGAAAACCATCCTCGTCGTCGTCATGAGTCACAGCAAGATGCAGGGGCGTCATACCCTCGTTGTCCTGAGAATGAATGTTCGCCCCGTGGTCCAACAGTAGCCGAGCCACCTCCAGTGCGGTCCCTTTGGCGTAGCCACTGGTCATTCCGGACACCGCGACGTGCAGGGGCGTCCAGCCCCAGAATCCCTCCCGAAGGTGAACATCGGCGCCGTATTCCAGCAGCGCCTCGACGACCAAAGGATCTCCACCGATAACCGCTGGGAACAGGGGAGTCCCTGAGCCCTCATCGGAGTTGGTGTTCGGGTCAAACCCCCGCTCCAGCAGCAACCTCACCACCTCGGTGGCTCCGGAGAAGGCTGCCCGATGCAGGAGCGTGAAACTCGACTCGTCCTCCCTCTCAGTGTCTGCCCCCTGGTCCAACAGGAACTCCACGACCTCGGTTTGCTTGTTGGAGATCACCGCCATCGACAGCGCCGTATCACCGTACTGGCTCTCGGCGTGGAGTTGCGCCCCGTTTTCCAGGAGCAGGCCTGCCACCCGGGGGTCCGGGTTGGTGGCTCCGGCCGAGTGCAAGGGCGACTCACCCCTCTCATCCAGACCGTGGACCTCCGAGCCTCTAGCTATCAGCAGACCAACCATTTCCAGGCGGTTGAAACTCGCCGCCCAATGCAGAGGCATCCGACCCCGCGAGTCTAACCCCATGATGTCCGCGCCTCGGTCAAGCAACAGGCGCATTACCGCCGGGTCCGGGTTGACCGCCGCGACGACATGCAGCGGGGCCAGCCCGTCCGCGTCCAGCGCTTGAATATCCGTACCGCCTTCGAGAGCCTCCCTGGACTCCTGGAGGCCGGCGTTGCTCCAGAAGTTGTCCTGGAATGGACGGTCCTCAATCGGAACTGCTTCCCCATTTGCCGAATCGGAAAGCGGGGGTGGCGTGGGTCCCTCTGTGGGCATGGGAAGCTCTGTCCTCGGATCTGCCGCAGGTGTCGTTTTGGGGGTGGCCGTGAGCACTTCCCTTGGGACGGGAGTCAGCGTCGGTGTTGGGTCTGCCGTCGGGACGGGCGTCGCAATTTGAGTTGGCTTTGGCACAGCGGCCGGAGCCCTCGCTTGATCCTCCTGGGGAAACCACCGACAACCTGCCAACAGCAACACCAGCAACCCAACCACAAAAAGTCTCCTGATGTCCATTGCCCTCTCCCGGACCGTCGAATGCAGGCTCTTGATTTTATCCAGTATGGTGGTCTTGCCTTCCCGAAGAAAACCCGAGTGGGGATCATGGGTGGTAAACCCGCCGCCTGTGTTGGCGCAGGCTGGCAATGTCGCCTCCCTGAGATTGGGTCAGTGACCGCCCCGCCCGCCGGGCGCGGAGGCGCAATCCGCTCATCACAGCCGTCGGAGCCAACAACAGGAATATGCTGACCGCCGCCGCGCCCGGCGGAACATTCCCGTCCGGGTGACTGCAAGCGCCCCCTGACCCTGTGGCAGGAGTAGGTTCCGGCGCAGCGATCGGGGTTGCAGTAGGCGTCACGGCACTGGTCGGTCCCGCCGGAGCGGGAGTCGGTGGCGGAACGAAGACGGGCGTTGGCGCCGGCGGAAGCGTCGCCGTCGGGATGGGCTCGGGCGGAGGAGCAGGCATATCCGGTGGCGGTGGCGGTGACAACGCAGCCATCAGGACAGTCAGCGTGAAGTCTCCGGTCTGCGCGCGTTCGTAGGTGGTGACCTCGACGGTGTATGTACCGGCATCCAGCGTATGTCCCAACTCGGCGCTTCCGCTGCGTGAGCCGTAGTCTTCCATGACCTCTCCCGCCTTTCCGGCGCCCCGCAGCAGGTAGAGGTAAGCGCCCGCGCCTTCCGTTTCCAGGTCAATTATCACCACCGAGGGTTCGGTCAGGGTGAAGGTGTAGAAGCGAGCGTAGCTCTCGGGCCGCCTCCCCGACGCGCAGTCGCTGCTCCAGGTGCCGGTGATAGCGACGGTGGTCATGATTTCCACGCAGTCGTCATCTGCGCCGGGCTTGTGGACGGTGAGGGTGAAACTGCCGGCCTGGCCGGCCTCGTAGGTAGTAGCCTCTATGGTATAGGTTCCGGCGGCGAAGCCGTCCTCTATCCTGGAATACGGGTCCGAAGAGCCCTGACTCTGGAAGGAGTCGCTTTGCGTGCCGGCGCCCTTCTGCAGATAAATATAGGTGTCGACGTCGTCAGATACCAGGGTGATGAACACCTCCGAGTCCGTGTCCAGGGTGAAAACGTAGTAGCGGGCATAGCTGCCGGGTCGGTTGAAGGAGAGGCAGGCGCTGCCCCAGGAGCCGGCCACAACGCCGGCGTTGGGCACCGTCTCCAGGCAGTTGTCCGCAGCGGGTATCGCCGTTCGGGCTTGGTTGCCGAACTCCTGCCAGGTGGCGGCGCCGTCCCCGTCGAGGTCGAACTTGAGGACCGGATACTCGGTGCTGGTACCGAAGTCCCAGAAATCGTCTGCGCCGGTGGCCGGATCGTCGTCGCCGTCGGCGTTATCGAGGTCAACGTTCCAGTCGGCGAAAATACCGGTGTAGGCGGTGGGACCATGCAGCTCGTCGGTTGTCTTGCCCGTGCCGTTGGAGGAGGATTCCTGGCCGGTGCTTTGCGCATCCCAGAAGCTGGCAGTTTCCCTGACCGTGAGGCCTCCAGCGCCAATCAGCCCACCGGCGTCGCGAGTACCGGCCACGGCGCCAATGGCGTAGCTGGCGACAACATCGCTGTGGCGGCTCTCTCCAGCCAATCCGCCCACGCTCATATCGCCCGATGCGGGGCCGGTAGCGTAGCTGGCAAAGATTGCGCCGTAGTTGTTCGCGCCGACCAGTCCGCCAACCGCTTGAGCGCCGACTACCCTCCCGGAGGCATAGCTGGCGATGATCCGGCCGCCATTTTGTCCCACCAAGCCGCCGACATTGCTGTCGCCGTCTACGCTGCCGGTGCCAAAACTCCATCTGATGATGCCGCTGCTTCCCCCGGCCAGCCCGCCCACGTCACGCCCGCCCGTTACGTTGCCGGTGGCATGGCTGGCGATGATTGCGCCGTCGTAGCCCTGGGACCCGGTCAGCCCCCCGGCGCTACGCCCACCCGTTACGTCGCCAGAGGCATGGCTCCTGGCGACGGCTCCCCAATTTGCCCCGGTCAGTCCGCCCAGGGAGGTGCCGTTGGCGCACGTTACACTGCCGGTGGCGTAGCTATCCACGATGCTTTTCTGGTTTCCACCGGCCAGCCCGCCGATATACTCGCCGTACTCTCCACACGACATGGCGACGGCGGCATGACTTCCCCAGATGACTCCCAGGTTGTTGCCAACCAGTCCCCCAGCGTGATCCCCGGGGATCTGATGGTGGGCTGACGCGCTGCCGACAGCGTAGCTCTCTACGATTTCGCCCATGTTCACGCCCGCTAATGCGCCGACGTCTTTCGACCCGGCAATGCTCACGTTAGTCAGGCCCACATTGCGAATGACGGACGAATAGCCGGCGTAGCCGAAAAGACCGACGGCAGGTGAACGGCTGCGGTTGATGTACAGATTGGCGACGGCGTGCCCGTTGCCGTCGAAAATTGCGTTGTACTTTCCGTTGAGGGCGTCCTCGCCGCCGATGGGCTGCCAGCCCGCGGCGCGGGTCCACGCAGCGTAGACGGCGCCGGAGGCGTAGCTGTCGGCGCTGGCAAAGTCCAGGGGGCGGGCCAGTTCGTATCCCTGACAGCTGCCGCCACAGACCACCGCGTCGCCGGACCCGGAGTACGCGGCGGCGTATTCAGCCGCGGCCGCATCTTCCGGTATGCCGTCGCCGTCCAGGTCGTGGCGAACGGCGTCCAACTGCTCCAGAAACCGGATTTCAATCAGCCCGTTGCCATCGGCGTCGTGCCTGCTCCCACGGCCCTGGGCGATTCCCCTGGTCGGAGTGGGAGCCAGCAGGGGAGGCCGCGCTGCCGCGGGTTGTTGGCCGGCTTCCTACCAAACCGTGATGCCGTCAATATTGAGATAGGCGCTCAGCGCCGGGTACTGGCCGGAAGCCCCGAAGTCCCAGAAATCGTATGGCCCCGGAGCGTCATCCAAATATCGAAAATACCTTCGGTCATCGCCGACGAAATGAATGCTCCAGTCACGAAACGCTCCATCGTAGCCGGCAGCAGCCTGCAGTTCCGCGCTGGTCATGCCAGTAACGCCGTCAGAGTTTCCCCAGCCAACGCCATTGGCATTGCCAGAGGTTTCAGCGTCCCAGACGCCGCCCGTTACGGATGCGTCGTTGAAGCCAACCAGGCCGCCCACGTTGTCGCCGCCGGAGACATGGCCGGTGGCGTAGCTGGCGGTGATGTTTCCTGCGTCCAAGTTTCGTCCGACCAGACCGCCGACGTTCTCATCGCCCGATACGTGGCCGGTGGCGTAGCTGGCGGTGATGAGGTAGCCATTGCCCCCGGCAAGGCCGCCGGCGTCCTCTTTGCCGGCCACGTTTCCAGTGGCGTAGCTGGCAACGATCATCCCTACCCCACTGTGATACCCAACCAGGCCGCCGACGCCCGTGTCGCCCGACACGTGGCCGGTGGCGTAGCTACCGCTGATGAGGAAACGATTAACCCCTGCCAGTCCGCCCACGCCCACGCTGCCGGTTACGCGAGCGGAAGAGCGGCTGGCTACAACGTAGCCGCCGCCTTCGACCCCTCCGACCAGTCCACCTACATATTCGTGGCCCGAGACGCTGCCTGAGGAGTAGCCGGCGATGATCGCGCCGCTGTCCTGCACGCCGACCAGTCCACCGACCGCATTCGGTTCCAGATCGCCGGTCCGGGCTGTTACGGTGCCGGAAAAGCGACTGCCGGTGATTTCACCGGCGTTCCAGCCGACCAGCCCGCCGAGAGCGGCAACGCCGGACACGCTGCCCGTAACGTAACTGTCCGAGACGAATCCGTGGTTGATACCTACCAACCCACCAACCACAGTGAACCCATCCGTGCTCACATCGATCAGGCCAACGTTGCGGATGATGGAATCCGACGTAGAACCGAACAGACCTACCGGGCCGGCGCCTTCACCGCTCTGGGGTCGGTTGATGTACAGGTTGCTGATGGTGTGCTCATTGCCGTCGAATGTTGCGTCAAAAAGGTATTCCGCAACGATGCCCCACAGTTCCCCAGCTTGAATCGGTTCCCATCCCTCACCGGTCGTCCACGCGGTGTTGACGGCTCCTGAGGCGTAGCTGTCGGCGTCGTCAAAGTCCAGGGAACGGATCAGTTCGTAGCCGTTGCAGTTGCTGTTGCACACCGTTCCGGGAAAAGCGGCGGCGTAGGGACTGATGCCTGCATTTACGTCCGCCTTACCGTCGCCATTCAGGCCGTAGCGGATGGCGTCCAGCTGCTCCAGGTATTGGATTTCAATCGGGCCGTCGCCGTCGGTGTCATCGTCTCCGTTGGCGGACTGCGAGTTGGCAACACTGAAGGTCGTGGTCATTGCCAGCAACGCAACCGGCAGGAGCAGAACGACTGCTTTCGCGAAAGTCCCTATTGATGTCCTTGTACAGGAAAGTATGCTCATCTGCACTGTTTCGATCGGACGCGCTGGTGTGATTTCCGCATGTTCAAGGCGCATCCGAGGATTGCGCAGAGATGACGGAACAGATCCACGACGACGCAGACGACCTGGTTACCGACATGGTGCCTCCGTTGGTTCTGGACCTGCCCGGTGGATCCGCACGGCATGGGCCTGCATGGATGACCCTTCTTCAACCGTGATGGTGATGATCACGTGTCGAGATCGACCAAACCGGGGGTTTCTTTCACTCCAGCGAACCCCCAATCGATGATGCCGACTTTGATCCCGAGCGCGGTGTGGCCTTCGTCCTGCCACTCCTTGACGCCATGCTCGCGTAGGCGTTCCACGAGCTCGTCATCCCAAGCCTTTGGCAAGTCTCCATTCTGACCGGTTGCCCCGATCTAACCGGTCCCTCCACTTCTTCCCGAACCAGTTGTCCACGAGGGCGCCGCTCCATTCGTGAAGAACGTGATAAGGTCGGACTCAAAATCTTGAAGGTCGGACCGCTATGTGCTGCGGTCGGGGGGCAAGTCGTGACCGCCGTAGCTCTCTGCATGCAGCCGGGCCGCGGTAAACGCACTGGACAACTCCATCACCTTCGAGATCGGCGCCATCCCGACCATAACGTTGTCGCTGGTGTCAGCACCCGGTACCTCGTCTACCGGCGTTATGCCCCGGTCCATCATCCAGGCGTGGACACAGGCCTCCTGCGACGTCGATGCAGCATCAATGAAGACCGTCACCTTCCCGTCCTTGGCGACGAATGATTTGTGCGTGCCATGAGTGACTGGAACGCCTGCCCGGAAGGAGGCGACGGCGCCCTCGACCGAACCCGAAATCCGGTCGTAGGCGGGGATCGATGGCTGTCCCGCGGGACCGGGGACATGCTCCACGATCACCACGTCGGCTCGCTGGACGACCGCCGCCAGCGCCGAAGTCGGCACGCGCCAAGTGTTGCCCGAAACGTGGGAACCTCCAACCTCCGTGATCTGGTTCTCGATCAACTTTGGGACCGTTATCGTAGCATCGGTATGGATGACGACCTCAACGTTAGCCAGTACGTCCTCCCCGGCGGCGTACCGATACATGAGGCCCCACGGGTAGGGGTCGATGTGGCGGACTTCCGGGCCAAGCGGGATTATGGCCGGTTCGGCCTGCTCGGTTTGGGATGGCACCAACGGGATCCCTCCAACAAACAGGCCGATCGATACGACGGTCAACAGCGCAGCCAGCACGGCCGCCATCGAGAGTATTGTTAGCCTGTTCATAGGGTGTCTCCTTTGATCCGTCCGCATCGGGTCATCCGCATGCTTGGAGTCGCGCCCGCGGAATGCGGTAGCCCGATCTTGTCGGTAGGGCGCCTGTGTTTTCTAATGACAGCAGACAGTCCCAAGGTGCGTGATGGCTCCTGAAATACCTGGGACGACCTGAACCGTTTTCTTGGTCTTGGGTAGCCTTTTCGTGGGTCCGTTTTTCGCTCCAGTGCTGACAAGCGTTGTAGTTGGTTGGGCGCTGTAGATGGACGCCAGTGCGCCCCTGTGAGGCTTACTCTTCAGCGTTGCAACGGTCCCGTCGTCGTGGGTGTTGTTTCGACTTGGCGGATGGCACGGTTGGTTGGTCGCCCGGGTGTCGGCGCCACGCGCTGAGGGCGCTGTTTCTCTGGTGGCGAAACCGGGCGCGACTCAGGGTATAGCAGTCGCCCGAAAAGCGGCAACTCACCATTCACAGCACCTCGGAATCGAACCGAGACAACACAGGCGACAACTCTACATATACTTACCCGTCGGAACAGGATAACCAAAACAGCCCAGCCGTGAACGACGGGGCCGGACACACGGGAGGCGCTAGGAAATTTCGCCACTCGGTTCATGGTCGGACGGACGATGAAAGTGTCCACCATTGTGACGAAAATCGTCTTAGAATTTGCAGCCGCCAACGGCGTGATAGTACCTTTTGGTAGGCGACTGCGGAAATCAGGCTCACCGCGATAACTTGGCCCCTGCCAAATCTAGCGAGGGCCCGGGCCCTCTAGAGTAAACGCACTGTACCTCGTCGGCTGGGCGAGTCGCGAGAACCTCCGGAACTTTCTCCTCTCCTTCATAGGGATCGAATTCGACATGGTTCTCGTAGTGAGTCCCCACCAGGGGGTTTTGCCGCTGCGGCTGCGGCGGCGCCGGTGGTGGTGCTCCGTGCCGGCGACCGGCGGCCCAGCAAATCGCGATCGTTGACCTCTTCGAATCCCGCCACGCGGTAATACAGGGTAGTGCCGGGCCCCAGGCCCCAGTGGACGAACGGTGTCTGGTCAGACCTAAGCCGGATACCTTCCCTGTCATATACGCCGTCCTCGGAATACTCCAGGTAGTAACCGTCGACCCCCTTGGCCTCGTAATCGTTCTCCCGGTTAGGGTTGCACTGACGGGTCCAGGACAGCATAATTTCGGTTGTGGTGGTGGCCCGGGCAGTGAGGCTGGGTGCCGACAAACCCGCCCCCAGGTCAGCGTCAATGGTGATGGAGTACGGATACGACCACCCGCTCCAGCCGGCGCTGTGCGCGCCCTGATGCGGTAGCGCCGCGTGTCCCCGTCCTTCAGCCCGGCGTGGGTGTAGGACTGGGCCGACGCCGAGGGGCTGGTCAGGCTGCACCACCTCTCGCCGTCTACTAAGTACTGCAACTGGTAGCCGGTAACCGGCGCGCCGCCGTCGTAGAACGGCTCCCACCAATACAGGGTGATGGCGGTCTGGCGGTCCTGCTAGCTCCACACTTCCCCCACTCGGGCGGAGCCTCGCCGCCGGCGCTGGCCTGGGCCACGTTGCTCCATGTGCCCTGCCCGTTGTTGGCCTCGGCGCCGTTGAACGCCCGCACCTGGTAACACCGGTAGGCCCCGGGCTCAAGGGCATCTCCGAAGTCGCCGGTGTCCAGGTACTCCTGCGGGGCGGCGGCTGGCCGGAATTTCTGGTCCCCCATCCGGTCCAGGTACTGCGAGTCGGTTCCGCACGTCCAGGCCACCTGGTCGTAGTCCGCCCGGGAGATGTCGGAGGCGAAGAACGTACGGCCGTTGTCTCTGGGGTGGTTCAAGGTCAAGGGGATGGCGGGGACAGCGTCGGCGCCGGAGCCCTGGTTGGCCCGGCTGACGCTGAGGCTCGGTGCGTCCGGTACACCGGACACCGTCGTCGCCACCGAAAGGTCCGACCAGACGCCCAGCCCGGCCGGGTAGGCCCCGACCCGGTAGCAACGGGTCTCCCCACTGGGCACCCCGGTCCTGGTGCAGCTCCACCCGGAGGCTTTGTTGCTCCGGCAGGTGTTGCTCCAGCCGCCGGTCCCGTTGCGCGAACACTGCGCCTAGTAGTAGCTGATGGGCGAACCCCCGTCGTCCGACGACGGCTCCCGTGACGCCACGACCTCGCTGGCGCGCCAGTCACGGCGGTCACGTTCAGCGCCGACGAGGGTTCCCGGGACCCGGCCCGGGACGCAGACCTCGACCAGTGGCCGGGTATGCTCGCCTTGCTCAACGCCAGCACCCGGTAAGTCCGCGCGGCACCGCCGCTGGTGTCCACAAGTCGGTTGCCCTTCACCTGGTCGTTCAGCGTCTTCCATATTTTGTCGTTTAGGTACTGCACCTCGTAGCGGGCCACCGGCCCGTTGTTCACGTGTGGCGTCTCTTCCTAGGCCAGCCCCGCCTGGTTGGCGAATCGCGGCGCCATCGCGCCGCCCGACGCCCCCGACACGCCGCCCCCACGGGCCGTGATGGTGGCGGTGTTGTTGCCGGATTTGTAGCCATAGTATTTGCAGGGTGCCGGCTGACTCCGTTGGCGGTATCCGCTTCACAATCCGCTTTCGTGGTGTGGGCGAAATCCCTGCTGGCGATCCTTACGTTGGCGGTGTCTCCGGACACCGCGCTCAGGACCAACGAAGGACGGAAAGGTCGATTTGCCGCTCATTTCCTCTCATTTCCGCTAATTCCAGTAGGGCATTAGGCGGGTGGTGGGGCTGAATTGGGGACCGAGGGAAGGGTTTTGGCGGCGGTTTGGGTGGGTTTGGGGGAGCGAGGTTCGCGGTGTTGGGAAGTGGGCATTGGGTCGGCTGTGGCGGGCTTGGGGTGGCGGGTTGGAATTGGGGCGTTGGGTAATATGGTACGGATGGGGTAGTGGTTAGAGCGAGGCGGAAGTGTCACCGATGCGGGGGGTCTGAACTGGGGGTTTTTGGGGGAATCGGGTGATTATGGGGGGTGATGGTAGGTCCTTTTGCCACAAAAGGCAGGTGATGCACAAAAAGTTGTGCGTTTTGGCGCAGACAGGAATGACTGTGCCACCTGAATTGGGGCGGCGGGGGCCCTGGCAGTTACAGGTTACGCAAAGTGGATACGCGTGAGGGTGTTGCCGGCGTTGACGCTGCGCTCCGTCTTAGCGTCGTATGTTCTAGCCTGGGTACTATCGATCAGGAATAACGCGGCAACTGACGCTTATCTGGACTTTGCGCAAATCAAGCGGCGTAAGCGAGGGAGTCCACCATCCGGTGGTACAGAGCGACGGGGAATTCCTGCGTGTCGGGGTTGCCGGCTGACAGTGAGAAATCTTCTGACGCCAGCCAGAGGTGCCGACGCACCAGGGCGATGGCGTCCACGAAAGTTGGCGATGGTTTGTCGTACCAGGCGACGGTGCGTTGGAGGATGGGATGATGTTGCTGCAACGAGTGGGCGGCCAGGGTGGTCCAGGAGAAGAGGCCCAGCAGGATGGGCGTGGTGCGAGCGATGGCCAAGTCGGACCACTGGCGTTGGGTT
>DAOUJD010000096.1:0-55535 GCA_034423115.1 Dehalococcoidia bacterium
GTCAAGCGACGATGTCGCACCATCCTTCAGGCTCGCGCCGCAGAACTGACCGGCAGCACCCGAGCCGATCTTCCCAGCCACGTAAATGTAGATTTCACCTTGGCTTCAGTTTAGGTCTCGGGTACAGGGATCCGGCTGTGCTACCATGCCGGCCATGCGCGCGCTGATTGTGTCCGACATTCATTCCAACCTGGAGGCGTTCGAGGCGGTGCTGGCGGACGCAGAGGAGCGCGGCGGCTACAACATCGTGTGGTTCCTGGGCGACCTGGTGGGCTACGCCGCGGATCCCGGCCCGTGCATCGAGCGGTTGCGAAGTTTGCCACACGTCGCCATCGCGGGGAATCATGACCACGCGGTAACCGGCAAGCTGAATCCTGACCTCTTCAACGGAGCGGCGCGGGCGGCGGCTTTGTGGACGGCCGATGTTCTGACATACGACGAGTTGGCGTACCTGGCGGGGCTGCCGGAAGTACGTACCGAGGGCGACTTTACGCACGTGCACGGGAGCCTGCGTGATCCGGTGATGGAATACCTGCTGAGCGAGCCGGCGGCGCTGGCGACCTTTGCACTCATGCGAACGCCGTTTTGCCTGGTGGGTCACTCGCACTACCCGCTGGTGTGGACGGAAACCGCGGGCGGCGCGGACGTTGCGTTGCTGGACCCGACCGAACCGCTGGCGTTGCGAGCCGACCAACGGGTAATAGTCAATCCCGGCAGCGTCGGGCAACCCCGGGACGGAGACTGGCGCGCGTCGTACCTGCTGTACGACAGCGACGCCGGCGTGTTGGAACACCGCAGGGTCGAGTACGACATCGCGACGGCGCAGCGCAAAATACGCGCCGCCGGCCTGCCGGAATCGCTGGCCGACCGACTGGCGCGGGGACATTGATCGATTGCGCGACGGACCGACGCGAGCTTGCGTAGGGCATCCATCAGCGCTCTTCGCAGTTGCCCAAACACAAGCCATCCAATTAGAATCCGGTTCATGAACCGGGAACGGCCCCTGAGGCCACACCGGCGATGAGGTACCACTGAAATGAGCCAGAACAATGACCAGGAGCGGATTTACCAGGAGTTGCGCCGACGGGCGGTTGCCCAGTTCGGCGAGGAGCGTGCGACGGAACTGGAGTCGTACCTGAGAACCGCGGCGCAGCAGATTCACGACGTCGAAAACGCCGACGACGTTCACCCAGACCTGGAGCCGCTGTTCCAGGAATAATCCTGTCAGGGTAGGGACGAATAATCATTCGCCCTTACATGTGAGGTTGGATCATGCCCGAACTCAATGAGCTATCGGTGGTGGAAGCCGCCGCGCAGATTCGCGAGGGAACCGTTTCTCCGGTGGCGCTGGCCGAGGCGTTGCTTGCCCAAATCGATGCGCTGGACGGCGACCTGCAAGCCTGGGTGACCATCGACCGGGACGCGGTCCTGGCGACGGCGTGGGAACGGGAAGCGGAGGTCGCACGGGGCGAAATACGCGGCCCGATCCACGGCGTGCCCGTGGGCCTGAAGGACATCTTCTACACCCAGGGGATGCTAACCGCCTGCGGGTCCAAGGTGTACTCCGACTTCGTGCCCGACTTTGACGCAACCTCGGTGGCGAAGATCAAGGAAGCCGGCGGCATCATTCTGGGCAAAGCCGTGACCACCGAGTTCGCAACATCCGACCCATCGCCGACGCGCAACCCCTGGAACCTGGAGCACACGCCCGGCGGTTCCAGCAGCGGGTCATCGGCTGCGGTGGCGGCGCGGATGGTTCCGGCCGCATTGGGTTCGCAGACCGGCGGGTCCACGTGCCGGCCGGCGGCGTACAACGGCATCGTGGGGCTGAAACCCACCTACGGGCGCATCAGCCGCTACGGTGTCGCGCCGGTGAGCTGGTCGCTGGACCATGTGGGCATCCTGACCCGCACGGTGGCCGACGCCGCGCTGATGCTGGAGGTACTGAGCGGCGAGGACGACAATGATCCGGGCAGCCTTCGGGAACCGGTGCCCGACTTCAGTGCGCAGATGGCGGAGCACAACCGGCCGCCGCGCATCGGGCTGGTGCGGCAGTTCTACCAGGACTACTCGACGCCGGAGATCTGGGCGCACACCGAGGCTATCGCCAACCAACTGGCGGAGGCCGGAGCCGAGGTTGAGGAAATACCGCTGCCCGCCAGTTTCGCCCGGGTGCACAGTTTCCAGCGCATCGTGATGAACGTGGAATGCGCAGGGTTTCACCAGGCCAACCACCGGACGCGAGCCGCCGACTACGGGCCGCGCATCCGCGCCGGCATGGAGATGGGCATGATCATGCCGACATCGGCATACCTGAAGGCGCAGCGGCTGCGCCGGCAGTTCCGCGCTGACATGAGCGAGATGGCCGCCAAGGTGGACGTGGTGATGACGCCGGCGATACCGGCCCCTGCCCCGAGAGATCTGAACACCACTGGCGACGCGGCGTTCCAGCAGCCATGGACGGCGGCCGGCCTGCCGACGGTGGTGGTTTCCACGGGCCTGAGCGAGCTAGGGATGCCCATGGCAGTGCAGTTCGGCGGACCGTGGGGCCAGGAGGGGCAGGTGCTGGGCGCGGCCCAGTGGTGCGAGCGCATCGCCGGCCTGGACCAGGCCCCGCCCATTTCTTGACGCACTCCAATCAATCAGGAACGATAGCCATGCCCGATAACCAGGAGTTGCTGAAACGTATCACGGCTCGCCCCGATGTTTTCGGAGGGAAACCGATCATCCGCGACATGAGATTATCAGTTGAACTCATCCTGAGCCTGCTGAGCCAGGGCGCCACACCGGAGGAGCTGCTGGACGACTACCCCGGGTTGGAATCGGAAGACATACGCGCCTGCGTCGCCTATGCTCACGCCGTCATTGCCAGGGACACCCTGGGCACGGTTTCAGTCGCTGAGAGGTGAGGTTTCCGGTCCAGTCATACTTCTGGCAAAGCATATGCAGTCCGCCGGCCTGAACTAGCGCCGGTAACTGTTCAGAATCGAGGCGACCCACTTCGAATCCATCCGTCATTCCGACCTTGAGCCGGAATCCAGAGAACCCTCGCGCCTGCCTACGATGGCATATGGAAGCGTTTTCTGGATACCGGCTTTCGCCGACATGACGCCGGTGAGCCGAAACCGTCACATTGAGTCTGAACAGTTACAGGTGCCGCCCGTTTCTTGACACTCGGCGCACCTTGTTGATAGCCTACGAGTGCGTCTTGTACGCCCTATTGTGGCCCGCTAGCTCAACTGGCAGAGCAGCTGACTCTTAATCAGCAGGTTCTCGGTTCGACCCCGAGGCGGGTCACCACCTCCCGAATTGGTCGATGCATTTGGTCGTGCGCCAATCAGCGGCAGGCTCCGGGGAAGTGTCGGAATTGGCAGACGAGCATGACTTAGGATCATGTGCCCTTGGGCGTGCGGGTTCGAGTCCCGCCTTCCCCACCATATTTGCTCACGAGGATTTCACTCTTGCAACTCTCGGAACTTGTTAGCACTGTTGCCGATACCCTCAGGGACTTCGACGCCGAGCGTCCCGTCCACAAAAGCTTCAAGCCCGGGATCGGGCCGTTCGGAGAACCCCAACTTATCAAAGAACTCGCTCTGCGCCTAAAGAGTAAAGGTATGCCGGCGCAAACGCGTAGGACGCCGGACCTTGAGATAGAAAACTCATGGGCTGTCGAGTTCAAGATAGTGCGTCCATTCGGGGATGATGGGAAACCGGCTGAGAACTGGAGCCAGAATCTAATTCATCCTTATGAGGGAAACACGAGCCTCATAGGAGATGCTCTCAAGTTGATGGCCAAAAAAGACCATCAACACAGTTGTCTATTTGCGATTTGCTACGAGCACGAATCTCCTGTAGTCCATTTGGATCCACTCCTTTCTTCCTTCGAACTCATCGCCGAGTCTGTTATGCAAATCCCCTTGGGTGCAAGGGTTGAAGAACGACGAAGTGCACTGGTGCACCCGACGCACCAAGTGTTGCGTTGCGTCGCCTGGGAATTGGTGGATCCGACGTAACAGCTAGTTCCATGGGCGGGGAGTTGAGGCGCGTGCCTCGCTCCGGCGTGAAAGTTCGCAGCGCGGTACGATCTGGTTAGCCACTCCATCGTATTGGGAGTCCTATAATGCCACTGCAATGTAAGTAGTGCATGAATTTCCATTATTAGGACATTTGCTGATTGTTGAAGCGGAGTTTCCGGATATGAGCGTATTTTCGAATCCTTGGCGCCGCATCGGCACCCGCTTGTATATGGCGCTAGGGTTTGCGGTGGTGTTGACGCTGGTTTCGGCGGCCGTTGGCGTGTTTTATTTCGAACGCAGCGGCGACCTGAACCACCGGGTCGAGTCGGAATCAGTGCCGGTGCTGGAAGCATCGTGGGAGGCGGCACGCGAGGCGGATAACCTGCGCTACCTGGGCGCCAACCTGCTGGCCCAAGCTGATGATGATTCGCGATCAGTGAGCGCCGCCCAAGTGGAGGATTCGCTGACCCGCCTGGAAACGGCTCTGTCGCGGGTGAACAGCGTCGAGACCCTGCAACCCCACGCCGTGGCAGTGTTTGACGGCGCCAACGACGTGGCCGACGTGATCAATGCTCTGTCGGTGAACCGGATCGCCACGCTCCAGGCCAACCAAAAAGCTGCCCAACTCCAGGAGCAGTTGGACGCGCTGGAAACATCCGACGACGCATCACAGACGGCAGCGCAAGTCCTGGCCCGCATGCTGCTAGTGGAAGATGAAGCGACCCTGAATGAGCTCAGGGCCGAGTTTGAAACGGTCGCCACGTCGGGAGTGTCGCCCGACGTCCGAGCGCTCTGGGAAGGCGACGGCATCTTCACGGTGCGTTCTGAGCAACTGGCGTTGAAAGCGCAGGCCGACCAGTTCGCCCTGGAATTTGAGCAGTCGGGAACGGCGCTGGGCGGTTCGGTGGACGTGCTGCTGGAACAAGCGCGGGCGGAATCATCGGCCATGCTGGACGCCGCCGTGCGCAGCTTCGATGAAGGCCGCGTGCTGCTGGTCATCATCAGCGTAGCCAGCGTGGTGGCGGCGACGCTGGCGGCATGGCTCTGGGTGGGCAACGGGCTGGTCCGTCGGCTGTCTCGCCTGTCGGACCGGATGCGCGGCATGGCTACCGGCGACCTGGAAACACCGGTGCCCGAGGTGGGCAGGGACGAGATCGGTGAGCTTGCCGATGCCCTGGAGGTGTTCCGGCAACAGGCGTTGGAAGTCCAGAGATTGAACCTGGTGGAGCAACTGTACGGCCAACTTCGGGAGGCCAACGCCGAGTTGCAGCGCATGCAGGACCGGTTGGTGGCACAGGAGAAACTGGCGGCGTTGGGTGAGCTGGTGTCGGGCGTCGCCCACGAAATCAGCAACCCGTTGAATTTCGTGAAGAACTTCTCCGAAGGGTCCCAGGAGTTGTACGGCGAACTGTCCGACATGCTGACCAACTACCGGGACGAGATGAGCGATGAGGACGCCGAGTTGCTGGACGACATCACGGAGGAGCTGACCACCAGCCTCAATCGCGTGCGCGACAACGGAGGGCGCGCATTGGCGATCGTTGAGCGGATGCGCGGCCTGGGAGTAGTTGGAGGCGAACCCGTGCCGACCGACATCAATCCGCTGGTGCGGCGGGCAGTGCAGCTGGGCTGCGACACCTTCCGGGCGGAATGGCAGGACTTTGAGGTGGAACCAAACTACGACCTGGACACCTCGTTCGGACAGGTGCCGCTGGTGGGCCAGGACTTCAGCGAGGCTTTGGTCAACCTGGTGTCCAACGCCTGTTATGCGATGCGAGCCAAACGGGAATCCTCTGGCACCGAGGACGGCTACGAACCACAGTTGAAGATATCAAGCCGACTGGTAAACGGGATGGTTGAGGTACGGGTGAGGGACAACGGCACCGGCATACCGGACGACGTGGTGGGCCACATATTCAATCCGTTCTTCACCACGCGCGACGGAGCGATGGGCGCCGGTTTGGGGTTGTCCATCGCGGCCGACGTGGCCAGGCGCGCCGGCGGAGACCTCACTGTGGATACCCAACCCGGCGAGTACACGGAGTTCACGCTGAGCGTGCCCATAGAGGCGGCGGTGATGGCTTTGGTGTGAACGGCGGTAAAGCCGAAATCACGGGAATAAACTGAGCGGCCCCGTTGGCAGGGCCGCTCTCCATTTGCCCGAGTTTGGCGTACGTTGCTAGTCGTCAGCCGCAACGGGTTCCGGCGCCGGCGGGTTGGCCACGTACGGCTTGCCGGTGGCGGGATCCATCTCGAACGGCCCGGGGAGATCCAGCTCGTCGGCGATTTCACGGACGGCGGGGAGCACCTCCTGTCCCATGAGGCGCAGGCTCCGCATAGCGTCGTCGTGAGTCATCGCGCCATCGCCATCCCAGAAGAAGATGCTGCCGGGGCGGATGGTCTCCAGCACGTGGCGGATCTTGGGGATGACGGTCTTGGGAGTGCCGGAGATGATGGTGTAGTCGGCGATCTGCTGCTCATAGGGGCGGGACAGGACGCCGCCGGGACCAGCGCTGCCGCCGCGAGCCGCGGTCGCCACGTCCCGGGTGGGCAGGACTCGCCGGCGGGAGGTCAGGCCGGGTAGCTGCAGCAGGGCCTGGTTGGTGGTGCCTTCGTTGCCGGCCAGGAAGGGGTTGCTGGGCCCCTGCACGTACTTGCGGCCGGTCTGCTCGGCCAACTCCTCGGTCTCGTCAACGTGGACCTTCCACAGGTAACCGATGTTCTGCGGGCCGGACTCGTAGCCCAATTCGGCGGCGCGGTCGTGGTAGAGCTGGAAGGCCGCCTTGGTGGGTTCCATTTCGGTGGCCAGCATGATGTACGGGATGCGCTCCTCGGCGGCCCACATCAGCGAGTCGCGGCTGACCACGCCGGGCAGCCAGATGGGCGGATGGGGTTTCTGGTAGGGGCGCACCCAGGGGTTGACGTGGCGGAAGTGGAAGTGCTTGCCCTCCCAGCGGAAGGGGCCGGGCGTGGTCCACGCCTTGACGATCAACTCGTGGGCCTCCTTGAACCGCTCCCAGTTGTAGTGGGGCTCCACGTTGTGGGCGACGCTCTCGCGCCCGGTGCCGCGCACCCAGCCGGACACCAGGCGGCCGTGGGAGATCATGTCGATCATGGCTAGTTGCTCCACCAGCCACAGGGGGTCGTCCCAGATGGGCAGGATGTTTCCCAGCAGCACGATCTTGGCGCGCTGGGTGATGCGGGCCAATATGGACGCCTCCACGTTCATGGCGCCGCCCATGCAGAAGGGGGTGCTGTGGTGCTCGTTAAGCATGAGGCCGTCGAAGCCCATTTCCTCGGCGTAGAGTTTTTCGTCCAGGTAGCGGTTGTAAAGGCTGGCGCCCAATTCGCTATCGTAGATGTCGTTGCTGACATTCAGGTCCATGATGGACTTGCCGGTGGCCCCGAAATATCCGGACTTGGGGTCCTGGTACGGCCTTTCGGTGAAGTATCCGATGAACATATTGGGTCTCCTTATGGTTCCGGGTACGGGCGGATTTTAGCACAGGGGATGAAATTGCGTTCGCGCTGCGTTGCCTACCAGGGTCTGATGCCTTCCGGCCAGACGTCCGCGGGCGTGGTGCTGCTGCGTTGGTGAACCAGAGCTACTATCGCTGATACGGCGATGTTCAGCAGTTCTTTGAACTCGGCGCGTTCCGCCGCAGTCATGACGTAGGACACTCCGGCGTAGCGGTAGTCCACAGCATACTTGGTCAACCAGTCGAGTTGGGCGCCGGGAAGCTCCGGCGTTTCGTAGCGCGTGTAAGCCAAAAGGTCATCTACTGCAGTGGCCACTGTGGCCGCGTCCGGAGTGGACGTTTCCGGCAGGTTGCGGATTTCGTCCCACAAAGGCATGAGATCATGTCCGTAGTTTCGTTGCAGGTTATGGGTGGACAGCCAGGCTTTGAGCGCGTTTTCAACGGCCTGCTGAGCGCCGAACCCCATAACCCGCTGGGGGCCGGATTCTCGGTCCAGCATATCGTTGACGTGGTACAGCCATTCCTCAACCGTTTGCAGACGACGCGCCGTTTCGGGCCAATGGTCGGGGTAGCCGTCGGGTTCGGGGACGACATTATCGAGAGATTCGTTGCTCATCGAGATTCCATGATTGTGGGCTTGTCCGGCGACGTGCTGGTTGGCTAGGCAGGCGCGACGGAATGATGTGACAGTCATAGTCACCACGTCCACGCCGATGTCCGCTTGCTGCAAGCGGAGGCACTCGCGGGCCGTTAGTTTGGCCTTTAGCTCCGCGGCGGTTGTATCGGCGGCGTTGGTGATGACCATAAGGTCGATGTCTGAATCGTACCGATAGTCGCCCCGGGCCCGGGAGCCGAACAGGATAACCCGCGCCGGCGCCACGGATCGCTGCACGGCCTCGGCTACTGCCAGCGCCAGCGGGTCGGCGCTGTGACGTTGCGGTCGGTCCGTGATATTGTTGTTCAACGCAGAGGTCATTGGTATGGACGCTCTATTCGGCGGGTCTCGCTCGGTCCACCAAGGCACGTAATTCGGCGACCGCCTGGGGCACGTCCCGGGCGATGCTTTCCTTATCAAGGGGCAGGTGCTCGTGGCTGTACAGAGCCGCGCCGCCGAACTCTGTGAGGTAGCGGTGTTCTCCGCCCGGCATGGGGGCGCCGTCCGGTATTATCTGATGTTGCCGAATGCGTTCGGTGATGATGCGCAGGTTGTGACCGCTGCCCCCGCTGGTTGGGTATTCGAACCCGTGGGCGCCCAGCACGGCCTTGTAGGCATTCTCAAGAGCGTTTTGTGCTATGCGCCCAATTTGCTTGTCGTCGGCGTTGACCAATATGTCCGCCTCGGCCATGGTTACCAGTAAATTGGCCGCGCCGGTGGCGTCTTTCATTTTGCCATCGATATCGTCCCAGTCTATGGACTCCTCCGGCAGTTCGGTGTTTTCCTGGGGCAAGATTGGCGCTCCCTGCCTGGCTATAGAGTTGGCGAGATTGTTACGCAGGTGTCGGCGACCGGCGAACTCGTCAACCGTCATGCAGATAACGTCGATGCCGGAGGCCTCCGGCAGGCGCGCCTTTTGCACCGTCCTGGCGCGGTCGCGCAGGTCATCAAGCCACTCCTCGGTTGGGGAGCGCTTCTTGATGATGAGAACATCGATGTCCGAGTCAGGTCGGTGGTCGCCGCGGGCGCGCGAGCCGAACAGAATGGTCTGTTCCGGCTCGGCCATCCGGTGTATCTCCCGGGCCACTTCAATCGCGCGCCGGTCGGCGCAGTTGCTTCGCGGACGAACCGCGGCATTGTTGTTCAACGCAGAGGTCATTGGTATGGACGCTCTATTGGGCGGATTTTGCCCTTTCCACCAAGGCACGTAATTCGGCGACGGCCTGGGGCACGTCCCGGGCGATGCTTTCCTTGTCCAGGGGCAGATGCTCGTGGCTGTACAGAGCCGCGCCGCCGAACTCGGTGAGGTAGCGGTGTTCTTCGCCCGGCATGGGGGCACCGTCCGGTATTATCTGATGTTGCCGAATGCGTTCGGTGATGATACGTAGGTTGTGACCGTTGCCCCCGCTGGTTGGGTATTCGAACCCGTGGGCGCCCAGGACGGCTTTGTAGGCATTCTCAAGAGCGTTTTGTGCGATGCGCCCGAACTGTTTGTCTGGGAAAGAGTGAAGTATGCCCGCTTCAGCCAGTGAGGTAAGAGCGTTTGCGGCATCCACAGCGTCGTTGATTTTCCCGTCGACGTCGTTCCAATCAATGGACTCTTCGGGCGGTTCGGTGTTTTCCTGGGGCAAGATTGGCGCTCCCTGCTTGGCTATGGAGTTGGCGAGATTGTTGCGCAGGTGGCGGCGACCGGCGAACTCGTCAACGGTCATGCAGATGACGTCGATGCCGGACGCTTCCGGCAAACGCACTTTTTGTAGGACACGTGCGCGGTCTCGCAGGTCATCAAGCCACTCCTCGGTTGGGGAGTGTTTCCTGATGATGAGAACATCGATGTCCGAGTCAAGTCGGTGGTCGCCGCGGGCGCGCGAGCCGAACAGAATGGTCTGCTCCGGCTCGGCCATCCGGTGGATCTCCCGGGCCACTTCAAAGGCGCGCCGGTCGACGATGGTGTCCTGCGCGGTCATGGCGGTGCATCTTCCGGTTCTCTGATCAGGACGAGAGGAAGGACCTGACGGTGGCGAGAAACTCGTCGGTCTTTTCCATGTGGGGGTTATGGCCGCAGTTGTCGAATACCGTGAGGCGGGAGCCGGGGATTGAATCGTTGTACACCTGGCTGGCGCTGACGGGGACGATCTCGTCCTCCCGTCCCCAGATGATCTGCGTGGGCAAACGCTTCAGACGGTGCAGGAGGTTGGGCAGGGCCAGGTAGTGCATGTAAGGCCGCCAACTGAGCCGGCAGGCTTCCTCACGGGCGATCTCCCACGCCTCGGCTTGCTCGGGCGAAACCTCGTCGGGGCAGATATCCAGAAACTCGGGTGTGCTGGCGGTGTCGTAGAAGCCGGCGGTGACAAATTCCTTGGCGACAGCGAGGAACATATCGTAGATCTCGCCTTCGGGCGGGCGGATGCCGGCGGGACTGACCAGCACGAGTTTGTTGAAAGTGTCGGGCGACATGGTGGCCATCTCAGCGGCCAGCCATCCGCCCAGCGAGAAGCCCATGATGTTCGCGCCCTGCAGGCCAAGGTCGTCGATGGCCTCCAGATACCAGCCGGCCAGGTCGCGCATGTTCATGATCCATTCCTGGCGTTCGGTTGCGCCGAAGCCGGGATGGGACGGAATGTGGAGGGTGTAGTCCTGAGCCAGGGCGTCGTGGCAGCGCAGCCAGCCCTGGTGTCCCAGTTCGCCGTGGAGGACCAGCAGGGGCGATCCGTTGCCGCCTTTCACCATCTGGAGACTGACGCCGGCCGCCTCCACGAATTCTTCCGTCCATACCTGCGCGCCTGTCGCCATTTGCCGAGACCTCCTGATTGCCGATCGGTTTTGAGCGTAGTGGATCTAGTCGGGCCATCATAACACGGTGGGGGTCGGAACCCGATTGACGATGCATCAGCGAGCGCGCGGCCCGACTGCTCCAGCATTCCTGGGGTCATGTACACTGGCGGAGCGCCGGCGCCATCCGCGCAAAATCAACGATACGATCCGCCGCGATACGATCCGCCGCAAGGAGACCAGACCAACATGCCCAACCCCACCGTCCACATCATTGCCACCGGCGGCAGCATCGCCGGCGTCGGTCCCGACCGCATGGACTACATACGCTACCCCGAGATCGGCGACCACCTCACCATCGACCAGAACCTGGCCCGCGTGCCGGAGATCGCCGACAACTTCAACGTCATCGCCGAGGACATGGTCAGCGTGGGCAGCACCGCCATCGGCCCTGCCAACTGGATCGCCCTGGCCGAACGCATCCACGCCATCGACCGCGAGGAACCGGACACCGCCGGAGTGGTGATCACCCACGGCACCGCCACGCTGGAGGAAACGGCCTACTTCCTGCACCTCACCGTCAAGACCCATCGGCCCGTGGTGATCACCGGTGCCATGCGCCCGCCAACGTCAATCAGCACCGACGCCGACCTGAACCTGCTGGACGCCTGCCGCATCGCCGCCACGCCGGAATCCGCCGGCATGGGCGTGCTCACCGTGCTGAATAACCAGATCCAGTGCGCGCGCGACGTGTACAAATCCAACACCCTGCGCGTGGAGACGTTCAAGCCCAACGAGCTGGGGTTCCTGGGCTACGCCGATTCCGACCACCGCGTCGTCTTCTACCGTCGGCCCTACCGCAAGCACACGGTGGACACTCCCTTCCAAGTGGACGGGATGACCGACCTGCCCCGCGTTGACATCGTCCACGCCTACGCCGGCGCGGACGGCATGCTCATCGATGCCGTGCGTTCCCACGGTTCGGCCGGCCTGGTGGTCGCCGGATTCGGAGCGGGCACCTTCCCGCCCACCTTCATCGCCGCCGCCGAGCAGGCCGTGGCCGCGGGGATGCCCGTAGTCCTCGCCAGTCGTTCCAGCGCCGGCCGCGTGGTGATGACGCCGCGCAAGGACGAGCAGGGCTTCATAGTATCCGACAACCTGATGCCGCAAAAAGCGCGCCTGTTGCTGATGCTCGGCCTCACCGTCACCAGCGACCGCGACGCCCTCCAGCAGATGTTTTACGAATACTGACAGCGCGCGGGCCGCGCATTCCGTAAGAACGACTGCCAGTATAATGCTGCTTGAGAGCCGCATCGAGGCAAGACCGTGCCGATATGATTCCACAAAGAGACGCCGAATATCTGACTAATCTGGTTGACAACCTACGCCGGCTACCGTCCGAAACCGAGTGGGTGGAATTCAAAGTCAACCAAGCAACTGATCCCCAGGACATTGGCGAGTACATTTCGGCTTTGGCCAACGGAGCCGCCCTGAACGGGGAAAACGCTGCGTATGTGCTGTGGGGCATAGAGAACGGCAGCCATGCCTTGGTCGGTACGGAGTTCAAGCCGGACACAGTAAAGCAAGGTAATGAGCCACTGGACAATTGGCTGCGGCGTGGGCTGACACCGCGCATAGATTTTCGCTTCCACGAAGTTACGATTGACGGGAAGCGGGTGGTAGTACTCGAAATCGAACCGACAACTCAACAGCCCGTTGCTATCCTGGGCAGGGAATATATCCGTATCGGCGACGTGAAGACAAGTCTGCGGGAGCACCCCGAAAAAGAACGCGCGTTGTGGCAACTTTCCGACAAAGTAAGATTTGAAGACGGTATAGCTCTGGAGAGAGCAAGCGACGAAGACGTTTTGTCAAGTCTAAATTACCCATCCTACTTTGACCTGCTCGGCAGGGCAGTGCCGGATGGACGCACCGCTATCCTGAACGGGCTACGTAGCAATGGTTTGCTGTTGCCTTGCGACGCCGGCGGTTGGAACATTACCAACTTGGGGGCCGTGCTATTCGCACGCAATCTGGAAGATTTCCCCAGACTTGGGCGCAAAAACCTGCGTATCGTTCAATATCGGGGCGACGGGCGCACCGAAACGCAACGCGAGAATGAGTTCACTGAAGGCTATGCTGTCATTTTTGATGCCGCCGTGGAATATGTCATGACAGTAACGCCAGCTAATGAAGTGATTGAACAGGCGCTCCGCCGCGAAATTCCAATGTTTCCGCGCATCGCGGTACGGGAATTGGTCGCCAACGCGCTAATACACCAAGATTTGTCGATAGCGGGCGCCGGGCCGATGGTATCGGTATTTGACACTCGCATTGAAATCGCTAATCCTGGTGAACCTCTAGTACCAACCGATCGCTTTGTGGACGCTGAGCCCAAGTCTCGTAATGAAAGCCTCGCACGATTGATGCGCAGGTTCAATATTTGCGAAGAACGTGGCAGCGGCATCGATAAAGTGCTGCAAGAGGTGGAGGTTTTTCAGCTACCTCCGCCACTTTTCGAAACCCCTCCCAACTCTACTCGAGCGTCGCTGTTTGCTCATAAGCCTTTATCTGATATGGATAAATCAGAGCGGATTCGCGCTTGCTATTTGCACGCTTGTCTTTGCTATGTGACCAATCGCCCAGTAAATAATGCTTCAATCCGAGAACGCTTTGGCCTTTCGGATGATCATAATGATCGCGCGTCCCGTTTGCTCAAAGAAGCAGTAGACGACGGAGTAATGCGAGTGCGGGATGTGAGCGTCGGGACGCGCAGCCGAACTTACTTGCCGTTCTGGGCCGTTTGACTTTGCTTGCACGTTGCTTGCAAAAACGGGCGATTTCATCGCTTCATCTGCCCGGTTCCTATTTGACCGCCCTGCAAATTTGCTTGCATGTTGCTTGCAAATTCGGCCCGAATCAGCCCATTTCGCCGGCATCACGCCGGAGGTATGGGAGTTTCGCATCGGCGGCTACCAGCCCATGGACAAGTGGCTGAAAGACCGCCGCCGGCGCTCCCTGTCGCCCTACGGCGACCTGGAGCATTACCGCCGCATGGCCGCCGCCGTCGCTTGGACGCTTGAGTTGATGCCGCGAGTCGACTCCGCCATCGCCGCGGCCGGCCTGTTCGCTTAAAAGCGTGTCGTCAAATTATCCCGTCATTCCCGTTATCCCCTCATTCGGCGCTTTCGCGGGAATCCAGAAAATCCCCGATCCCGTAAATCCTGCTTCTGATGATACCCCTTGACGCCACTCAGCCGAACGTTTATCCTAATGATGTCTAGGCAAAACGTACGTTCCATCACGATCAAAAGAGAGGCAGATTCCCCGCATCGACGGCCAACCCCGTCAGTACCAAAATCGCAACCGGCCCACGGGGGCTAACGCCGCTCAAAGACCTGACTCCTCACCGGCGAAGCCTTCTGGTGTCCCCGGGACTGTCCGAGCCCGCGCGCAGGCGCGCACACAGCGTGCCGAGTACACGAAAAAGTAGGCAAAATAGTTGCGTACCCAACCCGGCCGTACGCTGACAACGATGTGCGCAAGTGTCCGCCTCTGGCGGACCGGGATCCTGCCTCTCGCCAACCAACCAACCCCAAAGGAGCAAAGCCAACCGAAACACCAAACCAAACCCACTAACATCCTGCTCATCATTCCATTGCATTTGCCGGCGTGTATAATGCGCGCCATTCCGCTCTTGGAGCCACAAGAGGAGCGCGACGATGGCACACGCAGCCGGCATCAGTCCTTCCCAACCCCAAGCACAGGACGTGGAGCCGCGCACCAAGGGCTCAGTGATGGCGTCGACCCTGATCGGCGCCCATGCTTTTGAGCACCTATATGCCCACAGCATACCGCTGCTGGCGACGGTGATCGCGCTTGACCTGGGGCTCGGTGCGTTGCAGGTGGGGCTGATCGTCGTGGTGCGGTCCGTTTTCGGCGGGCTGACCAGCGTATCGGGCGGAATTCTGGTGGACCTGTTCCACCACCGCGTGGCCTGGGTGCTGTCCATCAGCACCTTTATGATTGGCACCGGCTACCTGCTCATGTCCTTGGCGCCCACGTTTGGGCTGATAATCTGTGCGCTGGCGCTGGGTTCCATGGGCAGCGCGTTGTGGCATCCGCCGGCGTTGGGACTGCTGGCACGACGCTTCCCGGCGCGGCGCGGTTTGTTCATATCCATGCACCGCTCCACGGGCAGCATCGGCGACGTGCTGGGGCCGATGGTCGCCGGCGCGCTGGTGCTGGGAGCGTTGGCGTGGAGCGCCGGCGAAGCTGAGGACATCGTTACCCAGGGTTGCGGGGCGCTGCCCTTCTGCTGGCAGTTGCCCTGGCCGGCCATCAGTTGGCGGTGGGTGCTGGGCGTCAGCACGCCGATCATGTTCATCTCCACCGTGCTGATATTCATCCTGCTGCGCAACGCCGGCGGCGAGCGACCCGTCGGGGTGGACGTGGGAGCGCGCGTCCGCACCAACTGGGCGGGAATGAAGGACGCGTTCCGCGGCACCGGCATGTGGGCCATCTTCACCGTATCGGCGGTGCGCGGAATGGCCGACCGGTCGCTGGTGTTCCTGATCCCGCTGTACCTCACCCAGGCGCTGGGCGCGAACACCTTCCTGGCATCTGCCCACGTCGCCCTGATGGTTGGCCCCGGGATCCTGGCCGGGCCGATGATCGGCGCGCTTTCCGACAAGATTGGCCGACGCCCATTGATCATATTCATCATGGCGGCCACCACCCTGCTTACTTTGGGCATCATCTGGGCGGGTCAATCGCACGATGTATATACCTTCTGGATCACCCTCTTCGTCGCGATCTACGGCCTGATGAACTTCTCGGTAAACAACCTGACCCAGGCCGCTGCCGCGGACATCGCTGCCGGCCGCCGGCTGGAGTCCAGCTTCCTCGGACTGATGTGGGGCAACAACACCTTGTTCGGCGCCATCGCGGCCGTGATGATCTTCGGGCCGGTGGAATGGTTCGACTGGCAGTACGGGTTCTACATCGCGGCGGGCATCTACTTCGTGGGATTGCTGGTATCGCTGCTGATACCCGGCAAGCCCCGCGAGCCCGAGGCCGTGCCGGTAGCCGCCTGATCGCCCGAGTACCTCCCATAGCCAACGTCCGTAGGGGCGAGGCATGCCTCGCCCCTATAATGTTCACAGCGACTTTCTAATGGCACAGGCAGCAGCACCACCCCAGCCGGCATCCGAGGCTCCGCAGGCGCCGTACCGCCGCACCGGCAACCGGGTGATGGCCTCCACCATCATCGGCGCTCACGCCTTCGAGCATTTCTTCTCCAACGCCATTCCACTACTGACCACGTTCATCGCCGCCGACATGGGCCTCGGCGCAATCCAGGTCGGGATCATCGTCGCGGTGCGCTCCGCCTGCGGGGGCCTGACCAGCGTAACCGGCGGTTTCCTGTCCGACCTGTTCCACCATCGTGTGGCGTGGGTATTGTCCATCAGCGCGTTCCTGTCGGGCATTGGCCTGCTCATGATGGCGGTGTCGCCGACTTTCGGGCTGTTGTTGTTTGCGCTGGCCTGCGCATCGTCGGGCGCGGCGCTGTGGCATCCGCCGGCGCTGGGGCTGCTGGCGCAACGGTTCCCCAACCGGAGGGCGTTGTTCATATCGATGCACCGGTCCACAGGCAGCATCGGCGACGTGCTGGGACCCATGGCCGCCGGCATCCTGCTGCTGGGCGCGCTGCAGTGGGAGGCGACCGACGGGCTGACGGTGGGCTGGGAACTGGGCTGGGAGCCGATAGGCTGGCGTGCGTGGCTGGCCATCAGCGCGCCGGTAATGATCGTCTCGGCGTTCATCATCTACGGACTGCTGAGGCACGCTGGCAACGCGCCGCCGCTGAATATCAACATCGTGCAGCGTATGAGACACCAGTGGGACAGCACCCGCGTGGCGTTTCGCGGCACGGGCCTGTGGGCCATCTTCGCGGTGTCGGCGGTGCGCGGCATGGCCGACGGATCGCTGCTGTTCCTGGTGCCGCTCTACATGACGCAGGCGTTGGGAGTCAACTCGTTCCAGGCGGCGGCGCACCTGGCTTTGATGGTCGGGCCGGCCATGGTGACGGCGCCGCTCATCGGGGCGCTGTCGGACAAGGTGGGACGCAAGTCGCTGATCGTGTTCCTGATGGCGTTCACCACCGTGCTCACGGTGGCGATTCCACTGGGCGGTCAGCAGTACTCGCCGTGGATCACGGTATGCGTCGCGCTGTACGGGCTGCAGCACTTCACCGTGATCAACCTCACGTCGGCGGCAGCGGCGGACGTGGCGGCGCGCTACCGGCTGGAGTCCAGCTTCCTGGGCCTGATGTGGGGCAACAACGTGCTGTTCGGCGCGGTGGCGGCCGTGTTCATCTTCGGCCCCATCGAGTGGCTGGACTGGCAGTACGGCTTCTTCATCGCCGCCGGAATCTACTTCGTCGGCCTGCTGGCGTCGCTGATGATCCCCGGCGACCGAGGCCAGCCGGAGCCGGCGTCGGTCATTCATCACCCAACTGGTAAAATGTAGCGGCGAATCACGCGACCATACCGATCATTTGGATTAGCGCCAATGTCACAGCACCGAGTGTTTTTCAGCTTTCACTACGAACGGGATGCTTGCCGAGTCGCACAAGTTCGCGAGCGATGCTCCGCGTCGGTAATCAGTAACGACTCCGAAGGCGTTAAACTGAAAAGTTACTCTTCCATTGAAGGATGGATAGATCGCCAACTCAAGCCAGTGTCTTGCACGGTGGTTTTGATAGGAAGCGAAACTGCACATCGAAATTGGATTGATTATGAAATTGCCAAATCGTGGAACGACGGCAAAGGCATCCTCGGAATATACATCCACGGGCTGCGTGATCGATACGGTCGTCAGTCCGCTCCCGGAACTAATCCCTTTGACAAATTCGTTGCCGATGGGCTTTGTCTTTCCGAGGTTGTGAAAACCTACGACCCATGGGGTGAAGGTCACGATGATTTGTACAATCACATCGACTGCCATATTGGCGACTGGGTCGATGACGCCATCATGATCCGAGGTCGCTATCCTGAGGCTTATGCAACAGCTACATGAACCGGCCTACGGTCCCGAATCACCAGCGGTCTCTACGCATTTGTCCATATTACAGGGCATTATCGGCCGGATGTCAGCGAACAGCACGTCGTGCAAGATACAATGCGTAGTTCTGGTAGCGGGCTTAACCGTGCTGGCATCTCAGGCCCAAAGCTCCGCCTACGTTCTCTTGGCCCTTATCCCGACCTGCCTTTTCCTATGCCTTGACGCCTATTATCTGGCCTTGGAGCAGTCTTTCCGGAATTCTTACGATGCTTTCGTGGAGAAACTTCACGAACGCGCTATCGTATCAAGAGACCTCTACGTTGTGCGTCGGCACGGTAATGCTATTCGAACGGACGGGCTTCGACGGCTTGGTTCGACAGCCATTTGGCCGTTTTACAGCGCCCTGGCGGCTACGATCCTGTTGGTATGGCAGTTTGACCGGATCATAGCCTCGCCAGGATACTAGATTCCCCCTATACGCATGAGACTGACCCACCCCCGTTCCGCCGGCCTGCTGCTCCTGCTTACCGCAGTTGCTACTGCGGTGTCGGTAATGACCCGCCTCGCTAGCAGCGACGAGCCGTTGGCCGGCTCACCGATTCAGCTGCCGATCATCCTTGACATCGGCCAGTATGCCATCGCCGGTGCCGCACGCACCCTGTCCGGCCTGGCGCTGCTGGCGGCGGCGTTGTATCTGTGGGTGACGCTGAGAGGCAGACAGCCGCAGGTTATGGGCATCGCCGTCACGTTGCTGGGATTGTCGGGGGCGATGACGGCAATTTCCGGCGCGGCAATGCTGGCGCTGGCCGCTGGCATACCGCAGGCGGCGGATGGCAACCCAACGCTATTGGCCTGGGGCGTACCCGGCTGGTTGGAGCCGGCAGACGCCGTGCGCTGGATCGCCGGCAAGGTCGGGTTCACGCTGGCCGGTTTGGGTCTCATCGCCCTGGGTCCCGTGCAATGGCGCATGGGCGGGATCCTCAAAATCTCCGCCGTTGCAGACGTGATCATCGGCGTCGCGATGTTGTTCATCTGGGTTGACGCCGCCACCGTGATGCACCGCGTATCGGGCATCGCGTTCCTGCTCTGGCTGATCGTCAGCGGCGTCTGGCTGACGCTGGGGCTGATGCAACCGGCCCGCCGCTGAACCCACGTAGGGGCAAATCCGCCTCAGGCGGATTCGCCCCGCCAGAGACAGCCCAATTCCACAGGAGTTTCAACAAATGGCCACCCGCGACGAGAACCTCGCCACCGTCCGACGTATCCGCGACGAACTGACCTCACTGCTGGAGGGCATGGACTACTGCCTGGACTGGAAAGACGGCGACAACCGAGCCCTTGACCAATGGAGCGCCCGCGAGGTGCTATATCACCTGGTGGACACGCCGGAGGGCGGCATCGGCAGCGTGATCTCGGGCGTGCTCGATGGGACGCGGGAGGAGGTGCTCATCCTGCCCGACGCCAACAACATGACGCCCGAGCGGATGGCGACCGACATAGGCGACGCGCTGGCCGGCCCCCTGTCCATCCTGCAGACCGCAGAGGATGCCATCGCCGCCGCGTCGGATGCGGACTTCACGGAGCGTACGGCCATGGCGCACCTGCCGCACCGCGAGATCCACGAGGTGCGAACGGCGCAGGCGTTCATCGACGGTCTGGAACGGCACTGGGGCGAGCACCTGAACCAACTGCGCACTATCCGCGAGACACTCGGTGTGTGAACCTGGCGGTTACATCTGCACAGTGAACCGAATCGTTTTCCAAGTTGACACTGCGGCCTCGGCGCGCATATATTCCGGTCAATACTATCTATCGCGCTAAACGGAGGAGATTAGACATGGCAACACCAAGAGGACGAGTCAGCGTCGACGCCGGCAACGTAGGTTTCATCGTGCAGCACGAACTCTGGGACGGGAACATCCAGGACCATTCGGACCAGGGCGTTGTCATCCTGGTCCAGGTGGGCGACGAGACGGCGCTGCGGTTCAACTGCTTCGACATCGAAAAGAGCTACGTGTACGCGCCGGACGGCAAGAATGTGCAGTACCGCATGGACCAAACCACCGACGGCAACCCCATCGGCTGGTCGGTACGCACCATGCGCAGCAATCTTGGCACGATGCTGGAGGCTGCGGGCTACGCTGATGCCGCCGCCGGCCTGGACATGGACGCCGTGAACAATGCCCTGGACGAGGTGGACAGCACCGCACGGGTCAAGTTCGCCGCCGACCGCAACACCGTCAAGCACAATCGCGGCACTGACATCATCGAGGCCGGCAACATCCGGTTCGGGCTGGAGATGCGCCGCCAGGCTTCGGGAGACGGCGGGCTGGCGATCCACGTGCTGAGCGACCTGGCCGGCAACACCGGGCGCGTCTTCACCGAGGAGACGGAACTGCTGGCGTTCGACTGCTTCCGCGACGAGCCCCACTACCACTACGGCCCGCGCAACAAGAACCACCGGATCTTCTGGGACAAGACGCTGGTTCCCGACCCGCTGGGCTGGTGCCTGGACCAGTTCAAGGGCGGCAAGCTCAAGTCGATGATCGAGCGAGCCGGCTACCCCGGCGTCGCGGCCGATCTAGACGAAGATCTCCTGGCGGCCACCATTCCCCAGGTGGAGAAGCGCGGCCGCGAAATGGAGGCCACCGGCATCCCCGCCGAGGTAACGCCGAACATCGTGCAGTAGGCACAACCACGCAGTAACCAGGAGTAGGGGCGGCGCGAGTGTCGCCCCTACGTTTTTTGGTTAGCCGGCCCGCAAGAGTACTTGGAAACCCGCTTGCTCAAAGTCCCGGTCGTATGCCAGGGCTGATGTGATCCCTCGCTGTTCCATCACGATGAAGCTGGCGCAATCGGTAACACTCCATCGCTGGTCTGGACGTTCGACGTATCGCTGGACGGCCAATCTCAATTGGTCGCTGGTTTGTGGTACCACAACAGTGTTTTCACTTTTCCAAAGTCGGTCCACGGTGGTTGCTGCCTGACGCCGGCCGGCTGCCCCTTGTCTGCTGCAAAAGTTCAGGAATTCCACCAATACCATTTCATTGGTAACTATCACGTCATCTCGCATTCGGTTAGTAACCGAACGCGCTATGTCGTGCCATTCGTCGCCAGGATTGTGCATTGCGATCCAGTAGCCAGTGTCGGCAAACACCTCCGGCATCAATCTTCGTCCTTCGTGAACCCATACAGATAATGCTTGTAATTCCTAGCTCCGTCAGTGGGCAGTGCGTCAAACGCTCCTTCCGGCGCCGAGCGGTGCAACTCGTCGAACATTTCCAGAATCGACTGGCCAGTGGACTTTGAGGAACCCGGGTTACCACCCCAGCTCAGCGAGAGTGTTTCCTGCGGCAACAAACACTCCTTGCCGTGATCAACTTTCAAATTGAAAATCCCCAACGCGGTCTTGCCCAGCAAATATTTGTCGCCCGGACCGAATACAACCGGACAAGGTCGTTCCTTCCCATCGATCTCGAAACGTGCGATGCCAAATCCGTAACGCACCCGGCTACCATCGGCAAGGATAAAGCCCAACTCCTGCAGGGGTGAGACATTCAGATCGGCCAAGAGGGATGCCGGCAGCACGGAGTGAGCGGACTCGGTATCTACAACGGCATCTACCGGAAACAGGTTGCCACCGTCCGGGTGGCCGACGCCGACATTTACTTTGAACATTGGCATAGGACTTGGCGATCTACAAGGTTGCCGGCATCGGCTTGCGCAAGTCGGCTTCGGGATGGGGCAGCGCGTCTTCAGGGAAATCCGCGGCGGTAGTCTTGATGGCTTGCGGCGCAGCATCAGTGGTCAGGTCAAATTCAATCGCCAGCAGGTAGTCGCCTTCGGGGTTCTCCATGGCGTCGCGGGGCGATACTTGGCCGGAAAAGATGGCCTGGAGACGCGCTTCGGTGAGCGGCAGGCAGATCCATCGCTCCATTTCCATATCGGCGTCGCTCCACCATACTAGGTACAGTTGGCCCGACTCGTCGCGCTCCAGTAGAATGCGTGGGCCATCATAGTAGTCGAGCACTTCGTCAAACGAAAACTCGGGAAAAGGCGGAGCAGGCAACAAAGTTCCCTTGATTTTTGACAGCATAACGTTACCTTCTTAAATTCATTACAACTGTGGCAATGGCTACTGGATTATAGCCGTCCGCTTGCCACCATGTATGATGCGAGTTGCCATCACGAGGCGTAGGGAGCATTTTCCCTGCATCCGCTTCGAGGGCCAAACGAGCAATTTTATCCCCCAGACTGTGATACCGACGCGCGTACCACACGGCTTCGTTTGCATCGACATAGACGGACAATCCCATCAACATGCATTGAACCCCCGAAATGCGCCGCATCATGTCGTTAGCCCGTCTCCTGTTCAAGTGGTAGATTGGAATGAAATCGCCAAGTTCAGGAGGGTCATTTTTCACGATGCGATAAAAGATACCGCCGGCCGGGTTAGCCCCTTCCGGCGGACAATTCTCAGGGAAGTCGGCAGGCCAACGTAATGCCATACCCTACCCATCTTCCCCTATCTTCAGCAGACTCAAAAACGCCTCCTGCGGCACCTCCACCCGGCCGACGCGCTTCATGCGCTTTTTGCCTTCCTTCTGCTTTTCGAGGAGTTTGCGCTTGCGGGTGATGTCGCCGCCATAGCACTTGGAGAGGACGTCCTTGCGCATGGCGCGGACGGTCTCGCGAGCAACGATGCGGCTGCCGATGGCGGCCTGGATGGGCACCTCGAACATCTGGCGCGGGATGGTGGAGCGCAGCTTTTCGACAATGGTGCGGCCCTGGACGACGGCATTGTCCCGGTGGCTGATCATGCTCAGGGCCTCGACGGGCGTCTGGTTCACCAGGATGTCGATGCGGACCAACGGCGCGGCCCGGTAGCCCTCGAAGGTGTAGTCGAGGGAGGCGTAGCCCTGGGTGCGGGACTTGAGCTGGTTGTAGAAATCGGCCAGCATTTCGGCCAGGGGCATGGTGTATTCCATCACCACCCGCGTCTGCTCGCTATCGGCTCCGGTGTCGGACTGGCTGCCGCCGATGCCCTGGATGTACTCCATGCGACGGAACTCCGAGCGCCGGGCGTGCATCAACTCCATAACCGCGCCCACAGAGCGGCTGGGCGCGACGATGGTGACGCCAAGGATGGGCTCGCGCACCTCGGAGATGGCGTTGGGCTGCGGCAGCAGGGACGGGTTGTCAATGCGGACCACGTCGCCGTTGGTGAGCAGCACCTCGTAGGCGACGCTGGGAGCGGTTACGATCAGGTCCAAATCGTACTCCCGCTCGAGGCGTTCCTGAACGATTTCGAGATGCACGAGGCCCAAGAATCCGCAACGAAAACCGAAGCCGAGGGCGCCGCTGTTCTCGGGCTCGATGGAGAGAGAGGCGTCATTGAGCTTGAGCTTGTCGAGGGCCGCGCGCAGCCGGGTGTAGTCCTCGCCGTCGGCAGGATACAGGCCGGCGAACACCATTGATTTCAGCTCGACGTAGCCGGGCAGGGGCTCCTCCGCGGGACGGGCGTGGTTGGTCAGGGTGTCGCCCACGGCGCACTCCTGCACGTCCTTGAATCCGGTGGCGACGTAGCCGACCTGGCCGGCGTGGAGAGTATCGACTGCGGTCGGTTCGGGCGCGAAAACGCCGACCTCCATGATCTCCACCCACTTGCCGGAGGACATGACCCGCAGGCGGTCGCTGGCGGAGATGTCGCCGTCGGCCACGCGGACGTAGGCAATGATGCCCTTGTAGGTGTCGTACGTGGAGTCGAACACGAGGGCACGGAATGGGTCGTCGGCGCCACCGTCCGGCGGGGGCACGCGTTCGACGATGGAGTCGAGCAGTTCGGTGCAGCCCAGGCCGGACTTGGCGGACACAAACACAACCTCGTCGCGACGGAAGCCGAAGATCTGCTCCATCTCAGCGGCGACACGCTCGGGTTCGGCAGAGGGCAAATCGACCTTGTTGATGACGGGGATCATCTCGAGGTCGTATTCCATGGCGAGGAGGGTGTTGGCGATGGTCTGGGCCTCCACTCCCTGGGTGGCGTCGACCACCAGCAGCGCGCCTTCGCAGGCGGCCAGAGCCCGGGAGACCTCGTAGGAGAAGTCAACGTGGCCGGGCGTGTCGATCAGGTTTAACTGGTACTCGCCGGCCCGGTCGCCATCCTTGACGCGGTGGGACATGGTCACCGCCTTGCCCTTGATGGTGATGCCACGTTCTCGCTCCAGTTCCATCTGGTCGAGGAACTGGGCCTTCATGTCCTGCGGACGCACCGTACCGGTGATTTCTAACAGGCGGTCCGCAAGAGTGGATTTGCCGTGGTCAATGTGGGCAATGATGCAGAAATTACGGATCTGCTGCTGATTCATAATGCCGTCCTTCATACGTACATCATGGTAGCACGGGCCCATTCACCGCGCCAATCAGCATTCCCGGCGATGTATGACCACCGTGGCAAATGAGCGGGACGGCGGCACTGGTCAACTTGAGGCGGGCAACGCGGGATACTGCAACCCACCGAGTGCAATCATGAACAAATCTTAACATCGGACAGGTATCATCGCCGCGACGACGGTAAAGCAGAAATGCTGGGCGCGCTGTATGCTGTTGCCGTGGCCGCATGGATTTCAGCACGGCTACGATAACCCACCAGACCGACCCGATGACCCGCAGCGAGGGCACACCATGATCATTCTGACCAGACTGGCGCTGCGCAGTCGCACCGTAACCATCATGGCGCTGGTCCTGATATTGGTCGGGGGCGTGTATGCCTACCAGCAGTTGCAGCAGGAGCTTTTCCCCGAGATCAGCCTCGGTGTGATCAACGTCTCTACCTCGTTCCAGCAGGGCACTCCGTATCAGGTGTCGCAAGAGGTCACCAAGCCCATCGAGGACGTGATCATCGGGATGGAAGGGCTGAAGGAGGTAACGTCCACGTCTCGCGGGAGCCGGTCAACCGTTCGGGCGAGTTTCGAGAACAACGCGGACCTTGAGGAGGCGGAAGCGGAGATTCTGAACCGGGTTACCGCCCTTAGCCTGCCCGATGCCGCCGGCGACCCGAGAGTGTTCGCGCTCTCGCCAAACCAGCGGCCCGTGATGGAGTTGAGCGTTTCGGGGCAGCGGGATATTCCCGAGCTATTGAGGATCGTCGAGCGCCAGATCGCGCCGCCCATCCAGGCTATCCCCGGCGTGTTCGAGGTGGATATTGAGGGCGGGGTGTCGGAGCAGGTTTTCGTGACCGTTGACCCCGTCCTGCTGGAAACCTACGGCCTGACCATCCAGAACGTCATCGGTGCTTTGCAGAGCAACTCAGTGGACCTGACCGCCGGCAGCATGACCGCACAGGACGGCACCGTAACGGTGCGCGCCTTCCACGGGTATGCCAACCTGGAGACCATTCGCAACTTGCCCGTGGGATTCGCGCGCCCCGACGGCGGCCCGGCGGCAAGTCGCACCGGAGACATCAACGCGACGCCGATCAGATTGGTCGACGTGGCTGACGTGCGAGTTGCCACACCGGAAGCCAGGACCGTTTCGCGCACCAACGGGCAGCCCAGCGTCAGCCTGAACGTGCTGAAAACGCCGGACGGCAACACCATCGACATCACACATGAAATCGACGAGGTACTGCTGGAACTGGAAAGCGCACTCCCGCCGGATCTCGGCATTGCCGTGATGGACAGCCAGGCGCCCCGACTGGAGGAGGAACTGGGCAAGGTGATGTCTCAGGGTGCCCAGGGGTTCGCTTTCGCCGTCATCGCGGTGTTCGTGTTCCTGCTGCAAATCCGGCCCACGATTTTCTCCGGAGTGTTCAACACGTTCCGGCCCACCGTGATCATCGCAGCGTCCATTCCGCTCAGCGTGATGGTGACGCTGCTGGTGATGGCGGTTTTCGACTGGACGATGAACTTCATGAGCCTGGCCGGCCTGGCCATCGCCGTGGGACGGATCGTTGACGACAGCATCGTGGTGCTGGAGAACATCTACCGGCACATACAGGGCGGCAGCAGTCGCGCGGTGGCGGTGGTCGAGGCCACGCAGGAGGTGAGTCCGGCCATCGTGGCATCAACGTTGACCACCGTAGCGGTGTTCATTCCGCTGGGGTTCCTGCCTGGGGTGGTGGGCCAGTTCTTCCTGCCCTTCGCCCAGACCGTGTGCGTGTCGCTGGTGGCGTCCACGCTGGTGGCGCTGACGGCGGTGCCTGTGCTGGCGTCGTGGTTCCTGCGCCGGGGCGACATGGACAACCGCCCCGCCATCAGCGAGCAGGACACGATACTGCAGAGGCTGTACACGCCAGTGCTCCGGCTGGCGCTGCGGTTCCGCCTGCTGACCGCGCTGGCCAGCGTGGTGGTGGTGCTGGTGAGCCTGGCGTTAATTCGCGTGCTGCCGATTGAGCTGTTTTCCCAAGGGCGCACGGAGGGCATTCGCATTGACCTGAGCCTGAGCAGCAACCCTTCCACCGGGAGGCTATTCCAGGAGGTCAGGAGCGTCGAGGGCGTGCTGGACGAATTCGTGGACAGCGGCGCGGTGGAGAGCTACCAGGTGACGCTGGGTTCCCGCAGCCGCAACTTCGGCCCGGGCAGTACGGACGCATCGTTCGACCGGGCTGGTTTCACGGTTGTCCTACCCGAGGATGCGCCGGCGGACCTGGATGAGCAGATTCGAAACGCGCTGCCCGAAAGCAGGGGCGTAACGGCGCGGGTGTTCGCTGACTCCGGCGGGCCGGGGCGCGGCGGCGGCGTGCGGCTCACGCTGACCGGCTCCAACTACGAGGACGTGAGGGCCGCCGCCAGCACTTTGGAAGTTGCGATTGAGCAGGACCCGGGCGTCCGCAACGCCAGCACCAATGTCGTGGACGGCGCCGAAGAGTTCACCATCTCCATTGACCCGGCCGAGGCCGGACGCTATGGCCTGACGTCCATGAGCGTTGCCAACCAGATACGCACCTGGTTGCAGGGCAATGAGGTAACGGAAATCAACCTGGGTGAAGAGACGCTGGACGTAGTGGTGCGCGGCGAACCGGAGGCGGTAGACGATCCCGAGGATATCCCACTACTGCCCATTTCCAGCAACTCGGGGCCGGTTGCGCTGGGCATCATATCCGACGCCGGGTATACCGTGGGGCCCAGCGTGGTCACCCACTACAACGGTTACCGCTCGGCCACGGTGTCCGGGAGCCTGGCCGGTCGGGACGCCGGCGCCATTGGCGACCGCGTGGATGCCATTGTAGCGACCACGCCACTGCCTCCGGGGATTAGCGTACGCTCGGGCGGGACGTTCAGCGACATACGCGAGGAATTCAACAACGTCTACGTAGCCATGGCAATCGGCGTTTCGCTGGTGTACCTGGTGATGGTGGCGACTCTGGGTTCGCTGAAGATTCCGTTCATCATAGTGTTGAGCATGCCGCTGGCTGTGGTGGGGGCGCTGATCGCACTGGTGATCACCGACCGGTCGCTGAGCCTGCCGGCGCTGATGGGGTTCCTGCTGCTGGTGGGCATCGTGGTGACCAACGCCATCGTGCTGCTCACGTTCGTTCAACAACTGCGACAGAGAGGCGAGCCACCTTATGAAGCGGTCATGTCGGCGAGCCGAACGCGCCTGCGTCCCATCCTGATGACAGCGTTTACGACCATCCTGGCGCTGATACCGCTGTCGCTGAGCCAATCCGCCGGCCTGGTGGGCGCAGAACTGGCGACGGTGGTGATCGGCGGCTTGATCAGTTCGACGTTCCTGACGCTGGTGGCGGTTCCGGTGGTGTACATGCTGTTCGAGGAATCGGCGCCGAACCTTTACTACCGGGTGCGCAGTCTGGTCTGGCGACGGTCCGACCCGGCCGGTGGAGACGCGGACGTACCGCTGGAGACGGGAGCCTCCACCCCATCTGACTGAGCGCATCAGAGTACGGTGTCATCCGTAGGGGCAGGTTTCAAACCTGCCCCTACCTGCGTGTCGGCGCGTCAAATCGCTCTGCTATAGTGACCTCACACTGCGTCCGACGCGCCCACCGCTTGCGGGGTCATCGTGCTGACATCCCTTCGCCTGGTCAACTTCAAGAACTTCGCCGACGAGACGCTGAAGCTCGGCCCGTTCACGGTGATCGTTGGCGCCAACGCCAGCGGCAAGAGCAACATCAGGGACGCGTTTCGGTTCCTGCATGGGATAGGGCGGGGCTACACGCTGGCGGAGATCATGGGCGGAAAGCTCGGTCCCGGGGGTTACATCGAATGGGAGCCCATCCGCGGCGCGCCCAACGAAATCGTGCGATTCCAGCAAAGTGGTTCCTATGATGCGAGCGACTTTGCCGTGCATGTCGTGCTGCGCCTGAACAACGAGAAGGTGATCTATTCCACAAAGGTCGGATTCAACCCGGACGACCCGGACGGCTTTCGCTGGTTATCCGATGCAATGTCCGTTGATGGTCAGCCGATCGCGGGGAAGTTGGATCTGGGTAGTGAATGGCGCTCCATCTCCGAATCGCCCCGACCATATCTGACGCGGAATTTTGGTGATGAGTCGCCGCATGATGACGTGCGGCTACACCTTCGGTCCGCCTTGGAGAGCATGCGCTTTTTGGAGTTCTCGCCAACGCAAATGCGTGAGCCATCCATCCCGGGAGCTGACACACTGGGCAACTACGGTCAGAACCTGCCCACCGTGATTGAATCAATCTGCGCCGACGCTGACCACAAGCAAACGCTGCTCTCATGGTCTGAAGAACTCACGCCCATGGACGTGCAGGGTTTCGAGTTTCCCCGCGACCCCAGCGGGCGGGTGCATCTGCAAATAGTGGAGCGCAACGGACGCAAGGTGTCTGCCTACAGCGCGTCGGACGGGACGCTGCGCTTCCTGGGGTTACTGGCCGCGCTGTTGGATGAGGATGCCGGCGGGATGTATTTCTTTGAGGAAATCGACAGCGGCATCCACCCCAACCGCCTATGGCTGCTGCTGGAACTCATTGAACGGCAGACCGCCAAGGGCAACCTTCAGGTCATCACCACCACCCACAATCCTGCGTTGCTGGCCTGGATGAACGACGAAACCTTTGAGCATACGTCCGTGGTTTATCGTGACCAATACTGGTCGGACAGCGTGATTCGCCCGATAGCCGATTTGTACCACCTACGCGAATTACGGAAATCCGATGGGTTAGGGTGGTTGTTAACGTCAGGTTGGCTGGAATCGGCGATGAAAGCGTCCGAAGGGGATTACGACTCCGACCATCTGGAGGATGACGACGAAGATGACTGGGGGATGGAGTCGGAATGAAAACCCTCATCATTCCCGAAGATTTCCGAAAAGACCAATATATTCTCAAGCCGTTGTTCACCCGCCTTCTTCGGAATCTGGGCGTGCCGGTCATACAGGTTGAAATCTGCCAGAACCTTTTGCTCGGAGGCGTTAGCGAGGCTCTCAAGACCGACAATTTGACGAGAATCCTTGCAAGACATCGTGGAATGTACGACTTGTACATCCTCTGCGTTGATCGCGACGGTGAAGTTGGACGGCGGCAGCGGCTTGACGATATAGAAGCCGAGATACAAGCCCAATTTCCCAACGGCGCGAGCTTTCTTGCCGAAAATGCTTGGGAAGAGCTGGAAACCTGGGTGCTGGCCGGGTTGGACTTGCCTGGCAACTGGCGGTGGGCAGACGTTCGGGCAGAGATCAACGTCAAGGAGCAATACTTTGAGCCGCTGGCGGTTTTGCGTGGAGTGGCTAATTCGCAAGGCGGCGGCCGCAGAGTGCTGGCCGAGTTGGCGTCGCGCCGTATCCGAGCCATACGCCGGAAATGTCCCGAGGATTTCGACGAACTAGTGTTGAGAATGGAAGCCGCGGCCAGCCTGGCCTGAATCCGTCGTATTCCCATTGATGTTACAATGCTCGGCAGACTTTTTTTGCCGCCGGGCGATTTTTACCGTCCACACCAGAGGAGCTATTCGTGCCTACCTACGTCGACCCATCCGCCTGTAACGCCTGCGCCGGCGTGCACGGCGGGCCCCAGTGCGTCTACATCTGTCCCAACGACCTGATGGTCCTGGACGATATGGTCAACAAGGGCAGCAATCAGGAACCCGAAATGTGTTCGGAGTGTTACGCCTGCGTCAAGTTGTGCCCTGAAAATGCCATTCACGTCCGCGGTTACGCGGACTTTGTTCCTTTAGGGGCGGAGGTGCAACCTCACTACGAGGGACAGGACATCGTCTGGAACGTTACATTCCGAGACGGCCGCACCGAGCACTTCCGATTTGCGTCCCGCTCAACGCCCTGGGGCAGCATCGACCCCTACGCCGGCATCAACCCGGCTGATCGCGACGCGCTACGCACGACGGCACTCTTCGGCGAACCCGAATATCTGATGCTCCCCGAATCCGTCTAACGAGATGACCACCGCCGCCGACACCATCGCCTACCACCGGGAACGCAGCTGGCATTTCCTGGCCCTGGTGGATGACGAGCTGGCGCGGGGCGAGTTGGAAGAGGCCAGCAATAAGCTGTGGGGCGCCGCCGCCCACGCCATCAAAGCCGTCGCCGAAAGCCGCGGCTGGGAGCACCATGCCCACAACCTGCTGGAAAGCGCCGTTCTGCGATTGATCAGGGAAGAAGGCGCGCCGCCACACATTGAAGGGCAATATTACATTGCGTCGCACTACCACCAACGATTCTACGGCGGTCCGCCAGATGCGGGGAGCATACGGTACGGCAAGACAGTAATTACCGAATTCGTCCACACGCTGGAATCCTTGCCTCCACCCAAACCCACGCCCTGATCGCCCTACCTGCCCAATCTGACTGATAGACTGCCGCGCGCTGCCACTAGCCGCAGCCGTCCAAACCCAGAGGAGTACCCGCAAGATGGCTCAACCCGAAACCCGAATTGTTGAATCCGACGTCCTGATCATCGGCGGCGGCATGTCCGGCTGCGGCGCGGCCATCGAAGCCCGCTACTGGGGCGGCGACGACCTGCGCATCGTCATGGTGGACAAAGCTGCCACCGACCGCAGCGGCGCCGTGGGCGAGGGTCTCTCCGCCATCAACATGTACATGGGGATGCGCCACGGCTGGAACCAGCCCGAGGACTATGTTGAGTACGTCCGCAATGACATGATGGGCGTTTCCCGCGAGGACCTGGTGTACGACGTGGCGCGCCACGTGGACAGCAGCGTTCACATGTTTGAGGAGTGGGGCCTCCCCTTCTGGTACGACGACGAGGGGTTGTACGTCCGCGAGGGTCGCTGGCAGGTGATGATTCACGGTGAGGCCTACAAGCCCATCGTGTCCGAGGCAACCAAGAAGGCCCTGGGTCCCGACAACCACTACGAGCGGGTCTTCATTTCGCACCTGTTCACCGACGCCGACGACCCCAACCGCATAGCCGGCGCCGTTGGATTCGGCGTTCGCGAGGATGCGATCTACATTTTCAAGGCTCGCTCCGTGATCAGCGCGGCCGGCGGGGCAACGGCCATCTTCCGGCCCCGCAGCGTGGGCGAGGGCATGGGGCGCACCTGGTACTCCATTTTTGATACCGGCTCCGTTTATGGGCTGATCATCCCCATCGGCGGTGAGATGACCCAGATGGAGCACCGCTTCGTGCCCAGCCGCTTCAAGGACTCCTATGGGCCGGTGGGCGCATGGTCCCAGTTGTTCCGCGCCGACCTGACCAACGCCGCCGGCGAGAACTACTTCATCAACCGCCTGCCCGAACTCAAGAAGTACGACCCCTACGGATCCGCATTCCCGACGCCGACGCCGTTGCGCAACCACCTGCTGTGGACCGAGATCCAGGCCGGCAACGGGCCGATCATGCTCAAGACTCCTGAGGCCATCGACGCGCTGGCGGCCGGCGACGAGGACCGCAAGCGGGACATCATCGCGGAGGCGTGGGAAGACTTCCTGGACATGACGATTTCCCAGGCCATCCTCTGGGCCGCCCACAACATCGCGCCTGAGGAACGACCCTCGGAAGTCGTGCTGGCCGAGCCATACATCATGGGCAGCCACAGCGGCGAGGCCGGCGCGTGGGTGAGCGGGCCCGAGGATGTGGCTCCTGATGGTTACCACTGGGGCTACAGCAAGATGACGACGGTGAACGGGCTGTTCGCCGCCGGCGACGGCGTGGGCGCGTGCCCGCACAAGTTCTCCTCCGGTTCCTTTACCGAGGGACGCCTGGCCGGCAAGTCAGCCGTAGCGTACGCGCTGGACAACACGACACCGCCCAAGGTGGATGACCGCAAGATCGAGGAACTAAAGCGGCAAGCCTGGGCGCCCATGGTGACCTTCGAGGAGAACCAGTACGCATCCACCAATCCCGAGGTCAACCCGAACTACCTGCTGCCCCGCCAGGGACTGTTCCGATTGCAGAAGCTGATGGACGAGTACGTGGCCGGCGTGTCGGCTGGCTTCACCACCAACGAGTCCACCATGCTGCGCGGCCTGGAACTGATGGGCATGTTACGCGAGGACTTGGAGAAACTAGGGGCGCGCAGTCGCCACGAACTGCTGCGTTGCCACGAATTGATTCACCGCTCCTGGGTCGCCGAAGCCCACCTGCGTCACATGCTGCACCGGAAGGAGACCCGGTGGCCCGGGTTCTACTACCGAAGCGACTACCCCGAGATGGACGAGGCCAACTGGAAAGTGTTTGTGAACTCACGCTACGATCCCGAAAAGGGCGAGTGGAACGTGTTCACGCGCGATTGCCCGCAGGTTTTCTGAACGAACAACCGACCCCGACCGCACCAACGACACCCCGTGCTGGACGCGGGGTGTTATTTTCGGAGCTACCGATGACCTCCCACGCCAACGCGTCCGACCCGATCACAATCTTTGAAAAAGCGTCCCGCCGCGTGCAGGAGATCATGGCGGGAATACGGCAGGACCAGGGAGACGATGCGACGCCCTGCACGGAGTGGAACGTGCGAGATGTCATGAACCACGTGATCGGCGGCGCGGAGGTGCTGGCGGGCAGCTTGGAGGGGAACATTCCAGAGGGCGTTGGCGGTGTTTCTCCCGTTAGTTCCTACTTAAAGGAGATGGACGTTGCCAATCTGGCCTTGGCGTATGCCAATGAATCGGCTCGCATTCTGGCGGCGGCGAGGACGCCCGGGGCGTTGGACGCAGCCACGCCGGGCGGTATGATGACGGTGCCCCAGTTCCTGATCGCCATGGCGACCGACCACATAATCCACGGCTGGGATTTGGCGCGTGCGACGGGGCAGGATGATACGCTGGATGCCGAGGTGGTGGAAGCCGCGTACGCGATGATGACCTTGCCCGAAGGATCGATGTTCGTGGACATGGGCCGTCAAATGGGGTTCGTCGGACCCGCCGTCGCCGTTCCGGACAGCGCCAGTGTACAGGACAAACTGATCGGCCACATGGGCCGGCAGCCGTAGACGGCGTCAAGGATCGGGATTGCCGCAATGGCCTACGACGAAACGCTGGCCGAGCGCGTTCGGGAGAGACTGGCCGGGCGTTCCGGCATCGACGAGCGCAGGATGTTCGGCGGGCTGGCTTTCATGTTGGACGGCAACATGTGCTGCTGTGTGACCGAGCATGGACTGATGGTGCGCGTGGGGACAGACGCGTACGGGGATGCGTTGGCCCAACCGCATGCCAGGGTGATGGACCTAACCGGCCGGCCCATGCGAGGCTGGGTATTGGTGGAGCCGGAAGGCCTGGCGTCAGACGCGATGCTGGCGCGATGGGTGGAACAGGGAGCGGAGTTCGCTGGGACGCTGCCGCCGAAGTAGCGCGGCTCGCTCTAATTGTCAGCGGGAGCGGGCACGGCAGGATCGACGTCGGGCAGGGGGATGGTGGCGGGGCTGCCGTCCGCGTGAACGTGCCGGTATAGGAGGCCTATTGCCCGCAGGAGTTCTTGGTGGCGGCGTTCGTTCACATCTTCAGCGTGCTGGAATCGCCAGCCGATCACTTCTTCCATTTCCCTGAACCGACTGTCAACGTTGCTCTCTAATGTCCCCATTCGGTGGTCAATGTTGCTCTCTAATGTCCCCATTCGGTGGTCGACATTATTCTCCATCGTCCCGAACCGGCGGTCGTAATCCCTATCCCGACGATTGGAATCGCGAATGTACCACGCAACCGCCAACGATCCCATCAATGAAAGGATCGCGAGCCAGATACCCGAGAAGATCGCGAGCAACTGGAACAGTTCTGCATAAGTAACTAAGTTTACGGTATCCAAGATGATTGTCTTGACCTCAGATAGACATTGACATCATCCATGATACCGAGAATACCGTCAAGCGTAGGGGCGCAATTCGTTGAGGGATACTGGCAGTACCAACCGAGTTGTAGTTCCGTTCGGAACTGCCGCGCTGCGCTCGCGATGACAAACCCGGTACGATGTAGATATCACAACCATATGGAGAACACAACATGCAAGCCATCGACATGCACATCCACGTTCCGCGCGAGCCCGGCCTGCCCGAGATCGAAATCGAGGCCGAGCTGCTGCGATACTTCCGCGCGCCGCCACCGCCCACGGACCCCGCGGAAATGGCCGACAGGTTCCGCGACCTGGACCTGTTCGGCGTCATTTTTTCCGTGGATACCACCACCAACACCGGCGAGAAGCCCGACAGCAACGACTGGGTAGCGAGCATAGTGAACGACCACCCGGAGCAGTTCATGGGGTTTGCGTCGGTGGACCCGTGGATGGGCAAGGCCGCGTGCTACGAACTGGAGCGGTCGGTGAAGGATCTGGGGCTCAAGGGGCTCAAGCTGCACCCGATTCACCAGGCATTCTTCCCCAACGACACGCGGTTCTATCCGCTGTACGAGGTAGCCGACGGGCTGGGCATCCCGGTGCTTTTCCACTCTGGGTTCGCCGGCGCAGGATCAGGAACCCCGGGCGGGAGCGGCCTCAAACTCAAGTACAGCAAGCCGGTACCTTGCTTCGACGATGTGGCAGCCGACTTTCCCAACATGACAATCATCATGGCGCATCCCGCATGGCCGTGGATCGACGAGCAGATCGCAGTCGCGCTGCACAAGTCCAACGTGTTTCTGGACCTGTCGGGCTGGATGCCGCGGTTCATTCCGGAGACGCTGATCCGCGAGACCAACACCCGCCTGCAGGACAAGGTGATGTTCGGATCAGACTACCCGTTCATCCAGCCGGACAGTTGGCTCGCCGACTTCCAGAACCTGCAGATGAGGGACCACGTAATACCCAAGGTCCTGCTGGAGAACGCGCAACGGGCGTTGAATATCGCGGCGTAGCGCGCTGCTACGGGACGTGCAAATCCCAAAACCGGCCAGAACCGGGGGCTTATTGGCTATTTACTCGCAGGGCAGTCAACGTGCCGCCGTTTCCTGCCGTAGGCATCAGGATCAGGTCGCCGGCGACGATGGGAGCGGCGGCAACCGCCCCTTCCAGGGTCGCGACCCATTGTTGCAAGCCGTCGGCGATGGATAGCGCAGTCACGCGGCCGTGTTCGTCCCCGATGAGGGCGACCGGGCCGGCGATGGTGGCAGCAGTGGTGATGTCCACGGCGAGATCGGTTTCCCACAGGATCTCGCCGTTGGAAAGGTCAAGGCCGGTGACCAGGCCGGCGGCATCGGCGACGACAGCGGTTTGCTCGGATACGGCCGGCTGGTAGGGTTGCTTGCCGGAGGTCCTGGTGGACCAGACGGTGCCCTGCTGGACCGGCGGCTGCTTGGCGAAACCCCACACGGCCAGTTGGGTGCGCACGTAATAGATGGGTCGCTCCAACGGGTAGCGATGGCCCCGGTAGTCGATGCCCCAAACGCGGGCGCGGTTCCCATCGCGACGGACTCCGTTGCTGCTGACATGGAGCAGGTCGTCCGTTACCACGGGGCCGCCGCGGGTCCAGCGCCCTTCACCAGCGTCGTAGATCATGCGGAGCTTCCCGGTATTGACGTCCAGGACATGGATCTTCGCGTCGTTGGAGGTGGCGACTAGCAGGCCGTCGTTGATGGCTGGAGGTGCGATAACCCAGTCGCTCAGGCGGTAGTCCCACAGGGTCTCGCCGGTAGCTGCGTCTAGGGCCAGCAAGCGATTGCGGTCGGTTTCGGCGACAAAGAGGCGACCGTCGGCGACGGTAGGCGAGGGCAGCGATGCGACGGGCAGGCGTTTTGACCAAATCACATCGCCGGAGTTTTCGTCCAAAGCGGAGACGATGCCGGGCTTGAATACCACGAAAACCAAACCGTCGGATACGGCCGGAGTTACGGCGGCGGGGAGTCCTGAGTCGTAGCGCCAAAGCAGTGCGCCCGTTTCGCGATCCAGAGCGACCACGCTGCCATCCTCGGCAGTTACAAACACTCTACTGCCGACTACCGAAGGTGGAGCGACGATGGGGGCACCGGCAGAGTATTCCCATCCGCCAGAGGCGGATGGCGCATCACCGACGGCTGCGTGTGAACCATCGGTTGCAGATGCGTTGGTGGCGCCGCCGTTGGCCTGGGGCCAATCGCCGGGAGAGAGTGGGACGGAGGTGTCACCGATGGCGCTGGTCGGTTGCGGAGGGTCGGGCGGCAGTCCGGTGTAGGCCCACAGGACGTACATCAAAACGCCGAGCATCGGCAGAACGACGAAAGCGACGCGCACCAAGCGGTTGCGCAGGAAATCCAGACGAACGCGACGAGAGCGTTGACGCGCCTCTTCAATGGCGACGGTTTCAAGGCCGGAGAACGCGCCGCATTGGGCGCACCGGGCGTCCGGAGTCGGCTGGTCGTTGAGGTAGCCGCAGAAGCGACAGAGGAGGACGCTCGCCTCCTCAGATTGTGACGGGTTAGCGCTCAAGTGGACTAGAAGGCGGGGCGCTGTAGAACTGCCGGGTCGATGCGGCGGCGAATGCGCTGGCCGTCGGTGGGTTCGCCGAGGAGCTGGCCGTTATCGACCATGACCTTGCCGCGCAGGATGACGGTGGTGGGCCAGCCGAAGATCTCCCAGCCCTCCCAGGGGCTGTAATCGCGGAGGTGCAGGTCGTCCATGGTCAGGCGCTTGTGGATGGTGGGGTCGATGATGGCAAAGTCGGCGTCGCTGCCCGGGGCGATGACCCCCTTCTGCGGGTACATCCCGAGCAGGCGGGCGGCGTTGGTGGCAGTGATGTTGGCGAACTGGGTGAGAGACATGCCGCGACGTACCACGGCTTCGGTGTAGTTGACGCCCATGCGGATCTCGATGCCAATGTTGCCGCCGCGCATATCCTGGACGTTGAGGCCGGCGGTCTTGTCGATATAGGTGGTGAAACTGCTGTCGGTGGCGGTGAAGGTGAGGTCGTTGCCCAGCAGGCCGGACCACAACTCGGTGCCGTCCTCGGGATATTTGAGGGACGGGTAGGTGTGGTACTTCATGCCGTCGGGTTCGCGGTATTGCCACGCGTTGAATGACAGGGCCAGGGTGAGCACCTCGCCGTAGACTGCCTGGCCACGGCTGCGGGCGGCGGCCACGGCGTTGACGCCATCAGCCCCGGTGACGTGGACGAAGTACATGCCGGCGTTGTTCTGCTCCGCGATGCGTATCACGTCGCGGAAGGCCACATCCTCAACTTCTTTGGAATGGATGAGATGGGCGTTCCACCAGTCCCACAGGCCGCGCTGCTGAGCCACCAGGTAGTTGTACATGACGATTTCGTCGTCTTCCGCGTGAACGGCCAGGACCCCATCGTGGCGGGCCAACTGGGCGGTGAGATCCGCCAGGCGTCCGTTATCGATGCGGCCGGTAGGCGTCAGGGTAAGCGGAGGATCCTGGGGTGGCCGGATGTTGGTGGTGAATATCTTTACGCTGGGGAAATCGTTGTTGATCAGTTCGCCGACGCGGGCGATGCTGTCAGCGGTGTTGCTGGTCCGGTAGATGACGTGGGCGGAATAGTCGGTATAGGCGTTGCCTTCCCAAACCGACATGAAGTCGAGGATGCCGCCGACGAGTTCGCCCTCGTTGGGAGCGGGAGCGAAGTCAACGATGGTGGTAGTGCCGCCCCAGATCGCGCCCAGGGAGTGGTCAATCGGGCCGGCGTTGGGAACGCCGGCGACCTGCTGGTGCACGCCGGGTTGGACGTTGGCGGCGGCGTGGGCGTGAGGCTCGATGCCACCCGGGGTTACGATACGGCCGGTGGCGTCAATGGTTTGCACGGTCTCGTCGATGAGCGTGCCGGGCGCGCCGATGGCTACGATGCGCCCGTCCTGCACGCCGACATCCACGGCGGCGGCCTCGCTGGGCATGACGACGGTGCCGCCGGTGATCAGCAGATCAAACATTTTCAGCCCTCCGGATGGCGCAAAAAAACCGCGCCGGGATAATGCATGGTAGCACAAACGCCTGGTAGGAGCGGTCAATTTACCGGGATGAACAGGATGAACCGGATTGGCAGGATGTTATGCAGAGAGTTTCACCCTCACCCCAACCCTCTCCCATCAAGGGAGAGGGAGTTTAATCGAGAGCCTGGGCCAAATCGGCGATCAGGTCGTCGGCGTTTTCCAGGCCGACCGACACGCGCAGGAGGTCATCGGGCGTCGTGCTGTTGGGTCCCTCTATTGAGGCGCGGTGCTCGATGAGGCTCTGGGTTCCGCCCAGGCTGGTAGCGCGCACGAAGAGTTGAACGTTGGCGGCAACGCGCATCGCAGCGTCCTTACCGCCGGCCACCTGGAACGAGAGCATCCCTCCGAAGTCGGACATCTGGCGGGCGGCGATGTGGTGGCCCGGATGCTCTGGCAGGCCGGGATAGTGGACGGCGGCAACGTTGGGATGGTCGTGCAGGAACCGAGCGATCTTGCCGGCGTTGGCGCAGTGGGCCGGCATGCGGACGTGCAGGGTGCGGATCCCGCGCAGGGTCAACCAGCAGTCGAATGGGGACGGCACCGCGCCGTAGAGGTTCTGGATCAGGCGGACGCGCTGGAAGAAGTCGGTGTCGGATGCGCTGACGACCGCGCCGCCGGTCACGTCCTCGTGGCCGCCGAGGTACTTGGTGGTGGAGTGGACGACCAGATCGGAGCCCAGTTCCAGGGGTCGCTGGAGCACGGGGCTGGCCCACGTGTTGTCGCAGACGCAGAGTGCGCCGGAGGATCGGGCGATGTCTGACATTTGCGCGATGTCGGTGATCTTGAGCAGCGGATTGGACGGCGTTTCCACCCAGATCATGCGGGTGTTGGGCTGGACGGCGTGGCGCACGTTGTCGGCGTCGGTCATATCGACAAACGTGGTCTCAAGGCCCCACGGCAAGAAGACCTCGCGGAGCAGGCGGGCGGTGCCGTGATAGCAGTCGTCGGGCGCGATGATATGGTCGCCGGGGGCCAAGGCCTGGAACACGGTGCCGGTGGCGGCGGAGCCGGAGGCGAAAGCGGCGGCCACGGCCTGGCCGGAATCGCCGCCCTCAAGCAGGGCCAGCAGATGCTCCAGCGAACGCCGGTTGGGGTTATCGGACCGGGAATAGACGAAGCCGCGAGAGTATTCGCCGTCTGGGTCGCGCTCAAAGGTGGTGGACAAGTAGATGGGCGGAGCGACGGCGCCGGTGGCGGGGTCGGGGTGGTGGGCGGCCTGTGCGGCGATGGTTTCGGGGTTCATGTTAACGGCAGGATCCAGTGTCATATCGCGCCGGTTGGAAGTTTGCGTGGGGCCGTGGTGTTAGAATCGGTACGCGCCGAGCGATTGTACTATGGCTGGAGAGGGGATGAACGACTATGGGCATACGAAATGAGGCAACTACCTCGAACAAGCCCATTCGCATGACGGATTCCGACTGGGAAGAATGGATGGGAAACCCACAAATGGTCCGTGAGGAGATGGCCGAGCATGCGGAACGCCAACGACAATTGGACAGCATGGTCGATGACTTGACCCGTCAATACTCGGACCAATGGGCAGCGCTGACAGAAAAGGGAGAGTTGCTGATTGTCCCGTCCCTCGAAGCTCTAACGGTTAAATTCCGCGAGTTGAACACGCCCCCGGGCAGCAACGTGATCGAGTTTCTTGACACCGACCCGACACCGTGGATTTTATGATCGCCGGCTATTTCAGCGGGCGTGGAACTCCCTACGTGGAAGCCCGTTTATATCTCCCCCGCCTGGACATTGTCGGGCGGGTGCATTTTTTGATCGATACGGGCGCTACCGACACTCTCCTTCACCCCCGGGACGTCTCCAACCTGAGGTTACGTCCCGTCAAGTAGTGTAGGAATCGTCATCCTTGTTGATGTTGTTCAGGCTGCTGCCTCCAGGATGTTGCTGGCCGGTGGGGTCTCGGTAGCGAGATTGTCGGTGAAAGTGAAGTAGCGCCGTCCCTCGGCCCATTCGTCGTGCTGCTCGGCCAGTCCGCCAGAGGCGGACGCCGGCCAAACGGCGCGTTGCGGCCCGGTTGGGAAAGATGCCCACCACGTCGGTGCGCCGGCGGATCTCCTTGTTGAGTCGTTCCAGCGGGTTGTTGGACCAGAGTTTCTGCCAGTGGGATACCGGGAACGCGCGGCGCGCTTTCATCCGCTCAGCTGGCACAGTCCATTTTCGCTCGGGCCAATCGATCTCATCCCACGTCGCTAGTCTGACTTCCCCGCTTCGAGCCGCCGTCAACACTAGGAACTCGAACGCCAACTTGGTGACTGTGTCCGCCGTCGACTGTCTCACTTTTTCCAGCGCTTGCGGAACAGCGCTGTAATGCAACGCCGGATGGTGTTGCTTGGTGCGGAACCCATGTGCAACACCTTGGTGATTGAACGATTGGCAGGGTTGTCCATCCGGTAGCCTTGGGCACCGGCCCAATCCAGCACTGTCTCCATGCTCTGGCGTACCCGGCTCACCGTCTCTGGCTTCTCCGTCCAAATCGGGGTCAGGACCGCCAAAATATCCGCAGTCGTGATGTCGGTGACCAGCTTGGACCCGATCTTGGGGAATGCGTAAGTGGTGAGCGTGCTGCTCCGTTGGGCAGCGTGTTTGGCATTTGACCAGGTCGGTCGCTGCAAATCAATCACGATTCACGATGCTGCGGAGAACGTCGGGTGGGTGGTCTTTTGCGAGCTGCACTTTCCTTGCGCTTCACGGCGACCGGGTCGCGTCCTTCCCCAATGGTAGTTGCATTAATGATAGTTGCATTGGTCCAGGCCTGCTTGCGGGCGTCGGCCAGCGAAACTGATGGGTATGATCCGAGGCTCAAATTCTTTCTCTTGCCGTGGATGGTGAAGCGCTTGCGTTTCTTAGTGGTCATGGCGCCTTACATTATTATGGCTGTATACCAATTCATATACCATTTGTTCGTGGATGGGACAGGATTGCGCGGGATTTAGCCGGACACAAAAATAGCCGCTTCCTACCTGATGTGAGTAAGAGACGGCCATTTTGACCAGTGATTTATGATGCGTAAATGGCGGAGAGGGCGGGATTCGAACCCGCGAGAGGCGTTAACCCCTACGCGATTTCCAGTCGCGCCCATTCGTCCACTCTGGCACCTCTCCGCACGGCCCGCCGATGGGTCGCCCCGGCGCAGCGGCCGCTATTATAACATGCCACTGCTTTGGCCTCTGACGAGATCATTTCCTTACCAGGGCAATCGCGTCTAGATTAGACTCCGCGGTGATGCTGGACCAAACCATATGCTGTGGCTGCATTCGAAGGTCATAACATACGTACGTGAGGCTGGTGTTCGCCGATTTGGAACCCAATCGGACTGAATTGCAGTATCTGGAAGGCGGCCGACAACAGACAGTATCAAAGAGCAGAAAGTTCGCGTGCGCTGATTGTACCGACTACCGCAAGACGCGATTGCCCTGATTTCCTTACCTTACTTACGACCGTTGATTGGGCTCTGGAGCCCTCGAGTCATCACGCGTACCCAGTCTCGCCTGATTTGTCGTTGCGAGTCCGCCGCTGGCGGACCACGCTCCTCGCGATGACAAAGCGGGTACGCGTGAGTGGTGTTCCGCCTTGCGCCTTCATGCCCGCCGGCCTATACTGCCGCAACACTTCCAACTCCCTACCGCAAGCAGGGCCTGCGTACACCGTGGAGCGCGCGCCAGTAGCGGGCCGTTGCTGCACTGACTAGTCGCCGACACTTGAAAGCATCAAGGTAGCAATTGCCAGACACCGGTACATCAACGGCGACCCCACTTTCCCTGCCCTCTGCTCCTCTGGAGGGCATTCGCGTCGTTGAATGGGGGGAGATGATTTCCGCGCCCTTCTGCGCGAAACTGCTGGCCGAATTTGGCGCCGACGTGATCAAGGTTGAATCGACCCTTGGCGACCCTGCGAGACGGCGCGGCCCGTTTCCGAACGGCTCGCCGCATTCCGAACGGAGTGGAGCTTTCCTGTTCGCGAACCTCGGCAAGCGCGGCGTTACCTTGGATTTCGGGAGCGACTCGGGCGTAGAGCAGTTGCACCAACTGATCAGAACCGCTGACATCTTTGTTGAGAATCAACCCTACGATGTGCTGGACAAGATTGGCATATCAGCAGAGCAGTTGGCAAAACGCCATCCGCACCTGATCGCGGTGTCGATCTCGCCTTACGGGCGCTCGGGGGAATACAAGCGGTACGCCGGGTACGACCTGCAGGTCAACGCGCTCAGCGGTATGAGCTTTGGCACCGGCCACATCCACCGGGAGCCGCTGACCACGCCAGACCAACAGGCTGGATTTCTCGCCGGCGTGGGAGGTGCGTACGCCGCAATCGTGGCGCTGTTGGCGCGGGAGTCGTCGCGAGCATCGGGCTGCGAGGACGCCGGCCAGTACATCGACGTGGCTGATTCGGGCATCATCGCCACCCTGCTCACTGGGTACCACCTGCCCACGTTCATCTACCGGGGCATCGCCGGTTCACGCTCGGGCAACCGGATGCGGTTGGGGCTTTTCCCCAACTGTGTGTTGCCGTGCAGGGACGGCTACGTGTGCATCGATGCGCCGCAACTGGAGCAATACCAGCGGTTCCTGAATCTGCTGGGCGATCCGGAGTGGATCGACAACCCCCGCTACCGGGACCGTCGGGCGATGAGCGATCAGTACCCGGAGGAAGCGGAGAATTTGATCGCGCCGTGGTTCATGGAGCATGACAAGGAAGAGATCCTGCAACTGTGCCTGGAGAACCGCATTCCGTGCGCTCCGGTGCTCACCATGGACGAGGCGCTGGAATCGCCGCAACTCCTGGCACGCCAGTGGTTCCGGGAGGTTGAGCACCCACAGGCCGGCAAATTGCGCTACCCCGGGCCGCCGGTCAGGCTTCATGGGTCGCCGCTCGAAGTCACACGGCCCGCGCCGACGTTGGGGCAGCACAACGCCGAGGTATTGGACGAACCGGTTGTTGAGCAGTCCGAATCCACACCGAACACCGCGCGCGGCGTCCCATCGCGGGGCCACAAGCCTCTGGCTCTGCGCGATGTGCGCATCGTCGACCTGGGTTCCGCCTGGGCTGGGCCGATGGCGGGGCAACTGCTGGCGGATATGGGCGCCGAGGTCATCAAGGTTGAGAGTCGGGCGCGCATGGACGGGATGCGCTTGGGACGACCAATGGTTGGCGATGACCTGGCGGGCGGCGACCGAGGGTTGTGGCCGGAACTGCAGCCAGTATTCCACGGGCTGAACCGCAACAAGCTCAGCGTGACCCTGAACCTGCGCACGGATGAAGGGAAAGCGATCCTGCGGCGGTTGGCGTCGGTGAGCGACGTGGTGTTGTCGAATTTCTCGCCCGGGGTGCTGCAACGCCTAGGCATGGATTACGACAGCCTGCGCGCGGTGAAACCGGACATCATAGTCGCGGCCATGCCTGCTTTTGGAGATACCGGCCCTCTGCGCGACATGGTGGCGTACGCGCCAATCATACAGGCGATGTCGGGTATGATGAGCCTGGTCGGGTATCCACCGGAGGAGGGCGAGCCGTTAGTGGGTGAACTGCAAGCAGCGTGGAGCGACACGATGGCGGCCCTGTGCGCCGCGCTGGGCGTGGCGGCCGCCGTGCACCACCGCAACCGAACCGGCTGCGGTCAGTATGTCGAGGCGGCCCACCTGGAGGGCACCGCGGCCCTGCTGGGTGTGCCGATGCTGCAATATCAGATGACCGGCGAGATCCCGACGCCGTTGGGCAACGACGACCCCGACTTTGCGCCGCACAACAACTACCAGTGCGCCGGCGAGGATAAGTGGGTGTCCGTCGCCGTTGGCAGTGATACCGAATGGCGGGCGCTGGTTGATGTTCTGGCCGACGACCGGCTGAAAGCAGATTCCCGGTTCTGCGATCCGGCATACCGATGGCGGAATCGGCGGCAATTGGATGAGATGGTGTCCGTTTGGACTCGCACCAGGTCTGCGCAGGAGGCAACGTCGATCCTGCAACAAGCGGGCGTCGCCGCCATGCCAGTCATGAACATCGCGGACCAGTTCGCCGACCCTCATCTGAACGAGCGCGACACCTACGTGGAGATTGACCACCCGCACGCGGGGGCAGAAATGCTGTACGGAGTGCCGTGGCGGTTCAGTGGGACACCCGGCAGTGTACGCAGTCCGGCCCCGCTGATGGGTCAGCACAACGACTACGTGCTGTTAGGGCTGCTGGGACTGGACGCAACCGGCATCGCCGAACTGGTGGCCGAGCAGGTGGTGTACTGATGCGCCTGCGCCGCCCCAAGATCTTCTACGGCTGGTGGATCGTCCTAGTCAGCCTGATCGCCGACGGGATGAAGCACGGCAGTTTCAACCGGGGTTTCACGGTCATGTACGTTCCGGTTGAGAACGACCTCCTGTTTCCAAAGGACGTGCTGGGGTTCAGCCCGCAATCGCGGACCCTGCTGGGACTGGCCGAGGGCCTGGGCCGATTCATGGGAGGTGTGCAGGGGCCGCTGATGGGCTATTGCACGGACCGTTTTGGTCCGCGTGTGATGCTGGCCTTTGGGGGCCTGATGTCGGGTCTTGGCTTCATCCTGCTGGCCCGGGCCACCAATTTCTGGTGGTTCCTCCTCGTGTTCGTGGTGTTCCTGTCAGTGGGGTTCCGCTCGGGATACAACAACGCATCCATAGCGGCGGTCAACAACTGGTTCTGGCGGCGGCGCGGCCTTGCGATGTCAATTGTGAGCATGGGCAACGGATTGGGCGGGGCGTCGGCCTACCTGGTGGGTTTGCTGGTTTTCATGGTGGGCTGGCGGGACGCCTGCACAATCCTGGGGATTGTCATCATGGCGGTCGTGATCCCACTGTCGTATTTTCTCAAGCGCGCTCCGGAGGAAATGGGGTTGCTGCCAGACGGCGACCCGCCTGAGCTCGCGACTACATCAGCCAACGATCAGCTCAGATCGCAACAGCGTCGCAGGAGTCGGGGAGGAGAACTGGACTTTACGGCCAAGGAAGCCATGCGTACGCCTTCGTACTGGCTCCTGGTGATGTCCACGGGCTTCCGTAACATCGTCCACGCCGGTGCTTCGTTCCTGATGGCTCCCCTGATCATCTGGTTCCTGGAGGCCGGCGTGCCGGTGGACCCCGCATCGGATCAGGGGCAGCGATTCATCATCATCGCGGCGGCGTTCGTCAGCGGGTTTTCCGTATTGAATATGGTGTTCAACCCAGGCATGGGATGGCTGGGGGACCGAGTGGACCGGCGAAAGCTGAGCTCGGTGTGCATGTTGTCCGGCGCGGCGGCGTTGGCTTCCCTGCTCACACAAAGCGGGGAAATGTGGCAGGTGGTGGTGTTCGTCTTGCTGTTGGCATTTTCCGAAAGCGCCAATCCGCTGAACTGGGCGATCATGGGCGACTTCTTTGGGCGGCGGGCCTACGCGACGCTGCGCGGCTGGCAACACCTGCCCGACCAGCTGGCATCCATGTGGACGGCCATGTGGATGGGAGCGATCTACGACTACACCGGCAGCTTCTACTGGGCTCTCTTCCCCCTGGTGCTGCTGTATATCGCGGCGGCGATAGGCTACTGGTTCCTGCCGCGTCCGCCGATGCCCAGGCGTCTGGAACTATTGCGGGAACGCGAGACAGCACGGCAAGAACGCGCGGAGCGGGCGGTGCAGGGTGGAACCGCCGCACCGGAGCCGGCCACTTAGGGTTCTCCCGTTTTTCCCAATTCGAGCCGCATCACCACGCGGGCGATCCAGTTGCGCGGGCGGTTCTCCAGCGGCCCTCGTATGACTTTGAACCCGGCCCGCTGGAACATCGGCTCGGTACCAAAGTAGGCGTTGTCGTCGCCGGTGCGTTCGGAGCCGGCACGCGGGTATGCCTCCACAGCAGGCGCGCCGTGTCCTGCGGCGAATTTGACGGCTGCGTTGATCAGAGCGACGGCGATGCCACGACCGCGCACGTCCTTCCTCACCGTCGCGCAGGGGATGACCCATACGTCAACGTCGTCGACTCGAGGGGTTGCGCGGGAGCGGTCTACGCGGTTCAACTCGTGGCGGGGCGCTATCGCGATCCATCCCACCGGTTCATCACCCTCGTATGCCAGCAGGCCGGGCGCGAGTTCTCGCCGTGCCAACTCTGTCATAACCTTTCGACGGCGCGGGCTGATGGAACCTTCCCCGGGCAAGGCAATCGTTTCGGCTTGCGTCAGGCGGGGGAACATGCACCAGCAGCCGGCGCCAAAGTTGCCGCGCAGGACGGCGCCGAAGTCGTCCATCAACTCGGGGGTTAGGGGACGAAAGGCAAGTGTGGAAGGTTGTGCTTCAGGGGTTGTTACAGACAATGAATGGCCTTCCTTCTGTGGTAGCATCATCTTTCGAAGGTAATGGATTAGGAGAATTCATTTTGTATGAACCATTCCTAACAACAGCTCGCCGAGCGTTTTACGATACCCTCGTTGACAGCAAATGCTTGATAACGGCCAACGGAGTCCCAAGTGTCGCCGATGGGAGCAGTTCTTCCAGCCGCGCCATAGCCCTTGCGTTATTCAAACGTCTAGATATCAAAGCCACGGGCTCGCGTCTCTCTGGCCAGAGCGCCGGCGCACTGTTCGAGGAAGCCTGTGCCCAATTCTTGCGGCAAACGTTCCTCAATCTTGGTAACATTCGACCCGGCGGCTGGCAAATCTCGCGGAACCGCTCTATCACAGAATTTTACCAGTACGAGCATCTTGCGACGTTAGCGGCGTTGGCCGACGCTAACGTTGAGTTAGCGTCGGCGATGGTGAGTGACTATCTAGTCAAGCCGGATGTTGTAGTGGTACGGAATCCAGTTTCGGAGCGTCAATTGCGTTTTGCGGCTAACGGCACAATGAACCTGCACTCGCCGTTGCGAGCGTCCAATGGCGGAAAACCTTTGCTTCACGCCAGCGTTTCTTGCAAGTGGACTATTCGCAGCGACCGTTCCCAGAATACGCGATCTGAGGCGTTGAGCTTGGTAAGAAATCGTAAAGGCCCCTTGCCGCACATCGTGGCAATTACGGCAGAACCGTTGCCGGATCGCATAGCCTCAATCGCGCTAGGTACTGGTGATATGGATTGCGTCTATCACATTGCGTTGCCAGAATTGCAGCAAGCGGTCCGTGAGGTTGGCTCTGCTGCCTCACGTAAAGCTCTGGCAACGATGGTATCCGGCAAGTTGTTGCGCGATATTGCCGATTTGCCACTGGATCTTTGCATATAGGCGCAGCAAATTGGTTACTCCGTTGACAACCACTGTTACAGGGACACGAGGAAAAGTTGCCGATCTTTTGGCCGGTGATCTGGCGTTTCAATCCCCGGTTCGGCAAGCTCATCCGCTGCACGCCCTGCATCCCTTCGCCGCGCGCTTCCCTCACGGCTTGGTCGGATACTTCGTCAACCAACTCACGAATCCCGGCGATACAGTGCTTGATCCGATGTGCGGCTCCGGCATCACGCTGTTGGAGGGATGGCAGACTGGCAGGTCCGTCATTGGTGTTGACTTGGACCCATTGGCCCGTCGGCAGAGCTCGGCGCGGACCAATTCTTTTGATGCTCAAGCGATCCGCTCGGCTAGCCATGACGTCCTTCGTCGCGCCGCTGACCTTTACGCCGGCATCGGCAATCCGACCGACCCTCTGACCGTCGTCCTGGGCGAAATGGATTCCGCCACGAAGGAGTTTCTGGACTACTGGTTTTTCCACGAGACTCAACAAGAACTCGCGGCCCTTATCCTTGCCATTCGAGCGGAACCCGATACTGCGTTGCGTAACCTGCTGGAGGTGATTTTCTCGTCCACTATCGTCACCAAGTCCGGCGGCGTGTCGCGGGCGCAAGACCTGGCGCACACGCGGCCTCACCGCGTCGCGGACAAAACGCCGAGACGTCCCATCCGCCTTTTCGCAAACCTGCTGGGGCGCGCCGCCGATGCGTACGCCACTATCAACCCCGACTCCGTGGGCGAAAGCCGCATCGTTGCCGGCGACGCCCGCGCTCTGCCCTTGCCCTCCAACAGCGTGGACCTCATCGTCACGTCGCCGCCTTACGCCAACGCCCTGGACTATATGCGCGCGCACAAATTCTCCCTGGCGTGGCTGGGAGATCCGATTCCCAGTCTTACTGACCTGCGGGCACAGTACATCGGCTCTGAATCAGTGGGCAACAGGGCCGACCTGTCCGCTCCCCCGGAATTGCCCGCATCCGTGCTGACGGTAGTTGACGAACTTGAGACCAAAGATGCCACCAAGTCCCGCGTATTGCACCGTTACTTCGGCGACATGGCCGCCGCTATCGGCGAGATGGCGCGTGTGCTTCGGTCCGACGCAGCGGCCATCATAGTAGTGGGACCCTCCACCATGCGGGGCATGTTGATCCCAACCCATCAATGCCTGGCCGACATCACAGCCGCCGCGGGTCTTGACGTGGTGGGAGTCGCGCCGCGCAACCTGGACCGCGACCGGCGAATGATGCCGGCTCGAAACGGATCGAGGACCGCACTGGAGAGCACGGGAATCGAGCGTCGGATGCACACCGAGTACGTGATCGGCGCAGTGAAAGTCTAGCGGAGCGGGTCAAGAAAGGTCGATCCAAGCCTCGGTAGTGGACCTGGGTACCCGGAAACCTACCGCCAAACTGCGGCCCGGAGCATCCCGGACTGGCTATCTACCAGATGTTGTTTGTTGTGGGGTCGGACGTGGACGCGGGCTATCCCCGGTATTCCTCCACGGTTTTGGAACGCGTTTTCGCCTATGATCCGACAGCAACGCCGTCCCGATTGAACGGAATGCTTATTTTTGGAAGTTGGATTGTTTTGGTGTGATAACCGAAATAAGGCGGAACGTGATATCTAGCAACCGCCCTAGCGGTTCCCGCGGACACCCCATTAACATATCGGCCATGCAACGGGAGATTTGATAACCCATGGCCGATTTTTCCGACCCTGTATCAGTCTGGCAAGCGGTGCTTGGCCGGCTGGAAATGGAAATGCCCAGGGAGCATTTCAACACGTTCTTGCGTCCCAGCGTTGGGCACGGCTGGCACGACGGCAACCTGGTGGTGGCCGCGTCCAGTTCCTTCGCGGTGTCGTGGCTGGAGTTGCCTCTGCATCTGGCGATGGCAAAGGAGGCGCTGGCGAAAACATTGGGACGCCCAGCCCAGATCGACTACCAAGCAATGCCGACGGTGGCGTCGGGCGATGGAGCGGCAGAACGGGGTGAGCGTGTGACGGTGCACGCCATCACCGAGGCTCCGTCACGTCGCTCCCGGGCGCCGGTTCCCGACGATTACGACTTGGGACGGAACGGATCAGCAGCCGGCGGTTACGACTGGGATGCGGTCAACGCGGCCACCTGCAACCCCCGGTACACCTTCGACAACTTCGTGGTGGGGGATAGCAACCAGTTGGCGTACCACGCGGCGGAATCGGTGTCCCGCACCGGGAGAGGTGACGCGAGCGGCGACACCTCGCAAGGTTATAATCCGCTGTTCATATACGCCGGGTCGGGCATGGGCAAAACGCACCTGCTGCATGCGGTGGGCAACTGGGCGCTGGAGGAGGATCGCTCGGTGCTCTACGTAACATCTGAGCAGTTCACCAACGAGTTCGTGTCGGCGATACAGAGGCGGGCGACCCGGGAGTTTCGAGACCGTTATCGCCGGTTGGACCTGCTGCTCATGGACGACGTGCAGTTTTTGGCCGGCAAGGAGCAGACCCAGGAGAGCCTGTTCCACACGTTCAACGACTTGCACCAGTCGGGAGCCCAAATCGTGCTAACCAGCGACCGGGCGCCGCACACCATCAGCCCCCTGGAGGAACGGCTGCGGACGCGATTCCAATGGGGCTTGCAGGCGGACATCCAACCACCATCGTTGGAGACGCGGATGGCCATTCTGCATTCCTGGTCTGCGGCCCGAAACGCCAACGCGCCGGAGTCGGTGCTGGCGCTGATCGCGCAACGGGTCAGCCGGAACGTGCGGCAGTTGCAGGGCGCGTTCAACCGGATCATGGCGATGGCGCAGTTGATGAACGCTCCACTGACGCCCGAGTCGGTGGCGGACCAACTGGACACGATAGCCGGGCCGGATCCCCGCGCCGATGTAACCGCCGAGCAGGTCCTGGAGTCCGTGTGCCGGCATTTTGGCGTCAGCGCCGAGCAGATACTGGGACGGGGACGCACGGCGACGGTGGCGCAGGCGCGACAGGTGGTGATGTATCTGCTGAACGTGGAGCTGGGCATGCCTCCGACGAACGTGGGTCGGTTCTTGTCTGGACGCAATCACAGCACCGTGATCCACGGCGTGGAACGGGTGCGATCTGCTATGGACGCCGACGACCGGCTGCGCCAGTCGGTGAACAGCATCAGGGCCGAGATTCTCGGCGCACGCTGACGCGGCGGATCATTCCGCCTCGGGTGCCGGCGCTCGCATTCCGGTGAATTCCTCCAGCCTGCGGATGCGGGCGAGCACTTCGGTATCGTATTCGGCGCGGACCCTGGCCAATTCGGCCTCGGCTTTTCGGGCCCTCAACCGTTCCTGTTCGGCCTGTTCACGTGCCTGCTCCGCCTGTTGGCGCGACAACTCGGCCTCCCGGGTCGCTTTGGCGATGGCGGCCTCCGCTTTGTCCGCGCGCTGGCGTTGCTTGTTCGTCTCTTTCCGGGCGTCGTCCACCCGCTTGTCCCTGATTAATCCGACTACCATAATCACAGTTCCAACAGAAATGCCGGACAGGTTTGCTGCCAGCTTGTTTAACGGGTGTATCTCGGGGAATAAAGATTCCAGCAACTGAAAGCCGGTTGCTACCAGGACTCCGATAACGACGACAACATAGGCGGCCGCGTAGTATTTCACATTCTGCCACATGAGATGCACTCAGCAACAGGGGGTACCGACAGCCGAATACCTTGTCGCGCAATAATGAGCAAGTATATCGCTCTCGCATTAATTGTGCAAAATTGATGGACAAAATGGTGGTGCTATCTTTATAATTGGACATCGATTCGTTCGGGGCATGATTTAAGCACAATCAGAAATCCAGAAACTCAGCGCATAAACAAACTGTCTCCAGGCAAGAGTTTCCCGGATTCTGGCCCAATGCTGGTCCCGTACCGGATCCGAGCGCTGAGATAACGGATTGCTTGTGCAGGTAAAGAATCGAATCCGGACGGTCGAATCTTGCGCGTATCACGCCCGTCGGCGCCGATGGCGACGCCCGAGCCTGCTATAGTACGGGCCATCCAGCGAGCCAGTACCCAGGAGACGGACATGACCACAGGCAACCAAGGTCTCACGATTCGCACCGTCGTCGGAACCGGCGAATCCGGCTACACCGGGGACGGCGGCCCCGCATCAGACGCGACGTTGCGCGAACCCTTTTTGTGCGCGTTTGACTCGGCAGGCAACCTGTTTTTCTGTGAGGCACGCAACCACATCGTGCGGCGGGTGGACGCGACCACCGGAGTCGTTACCACTGTGGCGGGCAACGGCGAGCATGGCTATTCGGGCGATAACGGGCCGGCCACCGACGCCACGATGAACGAACCGTACTCGCTGGAGGTTGACACCGATGGCAACATCTACATTGTCGACCGGTTGAACGCCGCCATACGGCGGGTGGATGGCGCGACGGGAATCATCACCACAGTGGCAGGGACGGGAGAGCCGGGCTATTCGGGCGATGGCGGCCCGGGCAACCAGGCGCAACTGCGTGAACCCAACGACTGCTTCCTGGACGGTCGGGGCGGCCTGCTGATCGCCGACATCCAGGACCAGCGCATCCGTCGCCTTGACCTGGCGACGGGGATCATCAGCACCTTTGCCGGCAACGGCGAGAAGGTTCGCGGGGGCGACGGTATGCCGGCCACGCAGGCCAGCATCCTGGGGGCGCGTGCCGTGTGCATGGACAGCCGGGGCAACACCTTCATCGCCGAGCGCGAGGGCAACGGAGTGCGCATCGTTACGGCCGGCGGCATCATGGGCACTGTGGCCGGCGCGGACGCCGAGCGTGGATACACCGGAGACGGCGGGCCAGCCCTGGCCGCCACCTGGGGCGCGCCCAAAGCGATGCGCTGCGACGCCAACGACAACATCATCGTGGTGGACACCGAGAACCACGCCATCCGTCGGATTGACGCCAATACCGGCGTGGTTACCACCATCGCCGGCGGCGAGTTGGGCGGCCATGGGGACGACGGCGCTGCGACTGAGGCCGGTATGGACCGCCCCCACGGCTGTGGCATCTCCGCCAACGGGGACATATACGTTGCCGACAGCAACAACCACCGGGTGCGCGTGGTTTCGTAGATTCCGTCCGGCTTCGAATTGACGGCAGGCGCCGCCGTACGCATCAACCGATTTCGGTGGTGCGAAGACGGCGCCTGCTGGTTATTTGGTGTTAGCCGGTTCGTTCCTCCTAATTGCCGGAGCCCGGCCCTGGCACGGTTACCGTCGCTGCTTCCGATAACTCCCTGCCGTCCGCGGTGCAGATCGCGCCGGTGGCGCCACAGTACTCCGGCACGGGCAGCACAACGGTAACGTCGCCGTTGAAATCGGGGCGCACTCTGATCCGCCACCTGATGTTACTGGGTCGGTCCAACCGCCCTGCGCTGATCACGTCGCCTCCGGTGACGTTGAATGCGTGATCCCTGAGGGTCTGGTAGCTGAGGGGAAACTCTTCGCTAAAGGTCAAATGGAAGGTGAACGTGGACGACCCGTCGTGGGACTCCGGAGCGTCGGTCGTGGTGGCGGTGAGTTGAGGCGTCGCTAAGTCGGTGAGATCTCCGGCGGGGGTGTTCCGACTGGTGTCGCCGCCAGCACGCAGTATGACCTTTCCGGTGTTCGAGTGGTAGCCCACGTTCGAGTTGGTCATTACCCCGTTCAGTTGGGAATAGCTGACGGTAGCCCGGTTGGGCAGTCCTCCGCCGGAGGCTTCCGGCAATGCGAGAGCGACCTCGAACACCGGTATTTCGTGGGGCTTGACCGCGCCGTCTCCCAGTATGGCGATCAGCGATCCGATTCCTTGGTTTCGCGCCTGGATCTTCGGTTCACCCTCTTCAGGAAGGGGGAACTTCAAAGAACCCATCTTGGTTTCCACGCCGGTGGACTTGTCGGTTATCCAAAAGCCGAACCAGCGTCCGTCGGCATCGTCATCGCCGTCCTGAGCGACGCGGAGGGAGTAGTTGCCTTCGCTCCAATCAAAGGAACGCCTGACGCTGATGAAGGGGCCACCCAGATTGCCGGTTTCGACCCAGCCGTCGCCGGTGGTTCTGGCGAACGATGTTGTGTCGGTAGTGCCCCACCGGTTGAAGATTATGCCCTTGCCCTGGGAGCCATCGGTGCCGGGTTTGTCCACGTCGGTGCGCAGCCCGACGGCGAATCGCACGTTGTCGATGTTGCCCCATGCCAACGCTGCCACGAGGACATCGGTCTCCGAGAAGTGTCCGGGATCCACGTCAATTTTGAAGTCCATGACCAGTGAATCGCTGACTGGAGTGTTCTCCTCCCAGTGCCACAGGACACCGGCCATGATTTCGGGCACGGCCGCAAACCTGGCATCCACCTTGTGCGCCGCCAAAGGCCCACGTTTCCGGCTGGACAGGTCGGCAATCAATCCGCCCTGTTGCCCGACGATGGACCCGCCACCGTAAACTCCGGAAGCTAGGTTGCCGTCCTGTGAGAGGGCGTTGTTGGGAATGACGATACCGTCGCTGTCGTTCTCAAAAATAGTGACGACATGCTGAAACACCAATGTGGAGGTTCCGCTACCTTCGGCATATTGCGCGAAACGGGAAGCGGTTTGTTGGAATGCCTCCACGTTGAGATGCAAGTCCACGTCGCCGCTGACGGTCACGGGGCGGTCGAATCTGGCTTCGATTTCAATAGTCTCACCGCGTACGTATGCGTCGTCATGCTGAGGCGAGGACGAAATGCGGATGTTCTTCAATTTGGGCCGCGTCTTGCTGCCGTCGACTTTGTGGTCCGACTGGGTGCCGGGGCTGGCGTGGGTCAGGTTGGCGTTGACGGGATCCCCCTCATCGGGGTTGCTTCGGATGTAGTTGGCGGGGTTGTGATCCAGGGTGGCGGTGTTGTCCCCGATCCAGACGCCGTTGGTATCCAGGTCGGTGGACCTGATAAGACCTCCGAACAGCACGGTTTCGCCCCGGTGGCTGACGGGAACTAAATTCCGTCTAGCTGTGCCAATCTGGATCCGGAAAGTCGTGTTGTTGTTTGCGAGGACCGGTTCGTTGAACTCGACGGAAACCACGATCAGTTCGCCATTGCCGTAGGTATCGTCGCCGGGGGCGCGAAAGTCCCACCCGCCGGCTTCGGTGGCGTTTTGAACCTGATACATCTGCACGCCATCAACAACGATATACGGAGCGCCGCTGTTGCTAGGGTTGACCTGGGTCCGGCCCGATTCGTTCGGAGCATGGACGAATCTCTCCATTCCGTCCGGTTTGGCTCCATCCAGGATCTGTTGTCCGGGGAGCGCGATTGCATCGAAGTCGGCCAGAACCGATTGAGGAACGGCGTTGGCAATAATGAAGGCCGACACCGCCAGGATGCATACGGGTAGTATTCCAAGTTTCGATTTGTTCTGGATTGCGTCCTTGATAGTTTGGCAGAGCGATTGCACGATCATACCCTCCTGTCAACACCGGTCAGAAATTGACCGGTGTTTCTGGTGTAGATGGGTGCGGCAAAAGATTCCCGAACGCTTGCAGTTCATCAAGGGCTGATATAAATTTTTCGACTGATACCGCTGCAAAGCGGATTGGGCACGAATTAGATCTGGGCTTCCCAGTGGATACAGAAACGCAAAAGTTATTCTCGCGGGAATCCAAGCCTTACGATTTCGACCTCCTTTGCGCCGGGGACGCCTGAGATTTCTAATGAAAATATTATCTATAAATTATTATCACCTATGATCGATATGTTGGTATATAGTGAATATGCATCAAAAATAAACCAATATCATGGCCGGATCTGGCGCTTTAGATGTTGTTCCGCCTGGCAGCCCCGACGGAGCATGGCTCTTGGATTGGGATTTGGGGTGAGAATCGGGAACCGTGGGCGCTACCCCCTCGAATCAAGTGGTGGTGTAGGTGCTTGATCAGGTAATGGTTTCTCGACGGCGGTGTTGTTAACATAAGCAGATAATAGATTTATGATGGGTTCCAAGCCGACCTGGGGAGGTGAGGTGATGGCCCGGGGTAGAGTTTATCGTCATGACGTGCGGTGTCCCGACT
>DAOUJD010000097.1:0-24887 GCA_034423115.1 Dehalococcoidia bacterium
GTCAAGCGACGATGTCGCACCATCCTTCAGGCTCGCGCCGCAGAACTGACCGGCAGCACCCGAGCCGATCTTCCCAGCCACGTAAATGTAGATTTCACCTTGGCTTCAGTTTAACTGGTCAGCGAAAAATGTCCTTCTGATGAAGGACGTTACGTTGAACCAAAAAGAACAGGCCAGAATCTCCGTGCTCAGCTCCGTCTTGGAATACCAGGTCCCCATCGCCGATGCCGCCGAGTTGCTGGGCGTGTCCCAGCGCCATGCGCGCCGGATGCTGGCCGCTTACCGTGAGCGCGGCGTCGCTGCGTTGACCCACGGCAATCGGGGCCGCCGTCCTCACAACGCTACTTCACCAGGCGAGGCCGCCGCAGTGGTGCAACTGGCGACGGAGCGCTACGAGGGAGCCAACCACACCCACCTCACCGAGTTGCTCAGTGAGCGAGAGGGCATCGACCTGAGCCGGCCCACGGTGCGGCGCATTCTCACCAGGGCTGGCATCGGCAGTCCTCGCAGCCGGCGCTCTCCGCAGCACCGGTTTCGTCGCCAGCGGATGCCATAGGCTGGGATGCTGGTCCAGCTGGACGGCAGTCATCATGCCTGGTTGGAGGACCAAGGGCCCAAATTCGTCCTGCTGCTGGCCGTGGACGATGCCACCAGTACCGTGATCAATGGCGTGTTTTGCGTCAGCGAAACCACCGCTGGGTACTTCACCCTGCTGGAGGGCCTGATCGAGGGCTGGGGCATCCCCCTGGCGCTGCACAGCGACCGCCACGCGGTATTCAAGCACAACGCCCGCAAGGCGGAGACCGCGGCAGAAGCCACCCAGTTCACGAGGTCATTGCAGGAGTTGGGCATCCGGCAGACCTTCGCCGGCTCTCCCCAAGCGACAGGCCGGGTCGAGCGTGCGGCTGGAACCTTCCAGGACCGGCTGGTAACCGAACTGCGCCTGGCCGACGCCAGGACCATCGACCAGGCCACGGCGGTGCTGCAGGGCTTCCTGCCCCGCTACAACGCCCGCTTCGCCGTGCAGCCGGAGCATCCGGAACCGGCCTACCGCTCGGCTGACCCCGATCTGTGTCTGGCGGAGATTCTGTGCTTCAAGGACACCCGCAAGGTGGCTCGCGACAACACGGTGAAGTACCAATGGCGGGTCCTGCAACTGCTGCCTGACCAGGACGCACCAGCTACGCCGGACTGCGGGTCGAGGTGCTGGAACGTCCCGACGGTGAACTCATCGTCCGGTACGAAGGCCGTCGCGTGGCCACCCAGGAGTCGCCGCCGCGGGTGGGAGCCCTGTGGGCTGGAGTGACCGCCTGGTCTCCAGGGCCTGAACTCCGACGCGTGGTCAGCAGCGTGGGGGATCATCACATCAGCAGGTCACGGCAGCGTCGTCTGACCGCCCTGGAACCAGTGCGTCCGGCCGAGGCCGCCCTCAAACCTGTCTCCGGAAAGAACACCGTGGCGAAGGACACCGCCAGCAAGTCATCCAACCCGTGGACGCGTACGCCCACGCCCACTCAACTCGCCAGGTGGAAAGCGATCCAGAAGGGCCGGTTGAAAGGGCTGTCCCTGCAGGCCATCTCACGGAAACTGGGCATATCCCGCGTGACCGTGCGCAAATACTCCTACGCCGACAAAAGGACAAGACAAACTGCGATCACTACGCAACACCGCAACCGTCACAAGCTAACCCACTGGACAAATTGGCTTTCCATTTAATGGGACATAGTCGCTGGACAACAACACATTTTCGCGATTTCCTGGCCTAAAGATTGCGATTGTTGACAACCAGAGTCCTTTCACCTTTCGGAATTGCCACGCTGGGCTCGCAATGACATAAGAGGTACGCAGTTGGAGGCCGTTACACAAATCATTTCGGCTTTCGCCGCAATCTAGTGGCTGAATTCGTTGATGATATTCCATATCCGTTCGCTGTAACATCAATGGATTCCTGCTTTCGCAGGAATGAAGCGTTTATAATTTCAGGTGCGTAACTCCCATGACATTTCGGGTGAAACTGGGCACGCGTGAGGGGATCCCCTCCCTCGACACGCTCCGGTACACGAGGCGATAATTGCGCAACCGGCAGCACGCCGGGCGATGTGCAAGGGGACCCACCGGAAGGTGCACAACTTGAGCGGACAAGGTGCGACGATGACCACTAACGAAACGCGGCATATCCAGTCCCAATCCTCTCCCGTTCCCCAGAAACTGCTGGGATCCGTGCGCTGGCGCTGCATCGGTCCGCCCCGGGGCGGGCGGGTGGTGGCGGTGGCCGGCGATCCGGTCAACCCCATGGTGTTCTACTTCGGCGCGTGCGCCGGTGGGGTGTGGAAGACCAACGACGGGGGCACATACTGGGAGAACGTGTCCGACGGGCACTTCAACACCGCCTCGGTGGGCGCCATCGCCGTGGCCCCGTCCGACCCCAACGTGATCTACGCAGGTATGGGCGAGGCGTGCATCCGCGGCGACGTCACCTACGGCGACGGGGTGTACCGGTCCACCGACGGCGGGCAGACCTGGTCCAACGTGGGCCTTTCCGACACCCGGCACATCGGCAAGGTGCGGGTGCATCCCACCAACCCCGACCTGGTGTACGTGGCGGCCCTGGGACACGCCTATGGCCCCAACGACGAGCGGGGCGTATTCCGTTCCAAGGACGGTGGCAATACCTGGGAGAAGGTACTGTTTCGCAGCGAGGACGCCGGCGCAATTGACCTGTCCATGGACCCCAACAACCCGCGCATCCTGTACGCTTCCATCTGGGAGACCCGGCGCACCCCGTGGAGCCTCATCAGCGGCGGCCCGGGGAGCGGCATCTTCAAGTCCGTGGACGGTGGCGACTCCTGGACGGAGATCACCGACAACCCCGGCCTGCCCGGCGGCCTCAAGGGACGTATCGGCGTCGCCGTTTCCCCCGCCAAATCGGGCCGAGTCTGGGCCACCATCGAGGCTGAGGACTGCGGAGTGTACCGTTCCGACGACGGTGGCGATACCTGGGAGCTGGTCAGCGACGAGCGCGACCTGCAGGGCCGTCCCTGGTACTACCAGCACATCTTCGCCGACCCCCAGGACGCGGACACGGTTTGGATCCTCAACTACCAATGCTGGAAGTCCGTGGACGGCGGGCGCAACTTCAGCCGGGTCACCACCCCCCACGGCGACGACCACGACCTGTGGATCGACCCCAACAATCCCCTGCGGATGATCGAGGGCAACGACGGCGGCGCTTGCGTTACCTTCAACGGCGGGGAGACCTGGTCCAGCATCTACAACCAGCTCACCGCCCAGTTCTACCACCTGACCACGGACAACCGCTTTCCTCATCGGGTGTACGGAACCCAGCAGGACAACACCGCCATCAGCGTGCCGTCCCGGACCCACAAGGGCGCAATCCCCTGGGGCGACTGTTACGTCGTCGGCAACTCCGAGAGTGGCTACATCGCCCTGCATCCGGATGATCCCGACACCGTTATCTCCGGCGCAATCGGCAGCTCCGTCGGCGGCGGCGGAAACCTGCTGCACTACGACCACGCCACCGGGCAGGTGCGCATCATAACGGTGTGGCCCGAGCTCTACACCGGTTGGGGCGCAAAGGACATGCGGTACCGCTTCCAGTGGACCTACCCCATCATGTTCTCGCCCCACGACCCGCAGACCCTGTACGTGGCCGGCAACGTGGCGTTCCGCTCCACCGACCTGGGCAGCAGCTGGGAAGCCATCAGCCCGGACCTGACCCGTCATGACTCATCCACACTGGAACCCTCCGGCGGCCCCATCACCAAGGACACCTCCGGCGCCGAGGTCTACGCGACCATCTTCGCTTTTGTGGAATCTCCCCACCAGCAGGGTGTCTTCTGGGCCGGCTCCGACGACGGCCTGGTGCATATCTCCCGTGACGGCGGCGTTACGTGGGACGCGATCACGCCAGACGGCATGCCGGAGTGGACGCTCATCTGCATGATCGAGGTTTCTCCTCACGACCCAGCCACGGCCTACATTGCGGCCACTCGCTACAAGCTGGACGACACCAGCCCGATGCTCTACCGGACCACCGATTACGGCCAGACTTGGACATCGATAACCGCCGGCCTGCCCGACGATGACTACACCCGGGTGGTGCGGGAAGACCCTGTCCGCCCCGGCCTGCTCTACGCCGGCACCGAGACCGGAGTGTACGTGTCATTCGACCAGGGAGACTCATGGCAGCCCTTGCAGGCCAACCTCCCGGTGGTCCCCGTCTACGACCTGGAGGTCAAGGACGACAACCTGATCGCCGCCACCCACGGGCGCTCCTTCTGGATCCTGGATGACCTGACCCAACTGCGCCAGCTCGCGCCAGCCCTGGCCGACCAGCCTGTCGTCCTGCTGCAACCCCGGGACACGTACCGAGTCCGGTCGCCATTCCGGGACCGCAAGCCTAGTCCCGGCAAGATGTACCGCGCCGGCCTGGGCGCCGACGTTACCTACAGCGAGTCGTTGGGGCCAGCGGGCCAGACCGTGCGCAAAATGTGGGATGCCGGGGAAAACCCGCCCGACGGTGCGATGATCCACTACTACCTGCAGGAAGCACCCGAGGAAGTGACCCTCACCATCCTCGACGGGGCAGGGGAGGTCATCCAGAGTTTCTCCAGCAAACCACCGGAACCCGGCGCGGATGCCCCGGAACCCCGGGCGCCGGCCCAGGCAGGAATGAACCGCTTCGTGTGGCACCTACGCTATCCGGACGCCCGCAAGGTTCCCGAGGACAAGACCACCGAGGATGCGATCATCGGCCCCCTGGCATCACCCGGAGAGTACCAGGTGTCGCTACGGGCGGGCGACGATGTCCAGACTCAGACCTTCCGTATCCTGAAGGATCCGAGAGTGGGAGCCACCCAGGAGGATTTCGACGCCCAGTTCAAGTTCCTGATCGAGATCCGCGACAAGGTTTCCGAGACGCACGACGGGATCAACCAACTGCGCCGGGTTCGCCAGCAGGTGGACCAGTGGGTCAATCGCGCCGATGGGCATGCCTCAGCGGAAGCGGTGGGAGATGCGGCCGCGTCGGTGAAGGAGAAATTGGGGCAGATCGAAGAGCAACTCATCCAGTCAGCGTACCGGGGCGCCCGGGACCGGCTGAACCTGCCGGCTCGTCTCAACCGCAAGCTGGCGGAACTCACCGCGGTGGTGGCCGCTGCCGATTTCGCGCCTCCCCAGCAGGCATACCAGGTTTTCGACTACCTCTCAGGCGAGATCGACCGGCAACTGGCTGCGCTGCAGCAGGTTCTGGACGAGGATGTGGCCCAGTTTGGCAACCTCGTGCGGGATATGGACATACCCGTCATCGCGACCTGAGGGGAAACACGACGCGGCTGCGTGCCCACCGGGTCATCGCTCCGCTCCGCCTCGAAACGGATGTAGTCCCGGAACTCCTGGGGCAAACCGGCCGCCTCGGCGGCCTGCGCGTTTTCCTGGATGCGCTCCGGGCGGGAGGTGGTGGGTATGGCCGAACTCACCCGTCGGTCAGAAATGACCCACGCCAGCAGAGCCTGGGCCCAGGTGTTGATGCTGTAGTCCCGAAGCGGCGTGAGGTCCGGCTGATGCTTCAGGTCCAGGACGTAACGGCCCTTCTGCAACGGCTCCATTACCAGGACGCCGGTGCCCAGTTCCTCGGCCAGGAGCAGCGGTTCGTCCTCAACGCTCCGGTTCGTCACGTTATAGGGGATCTGGATCGTGTCCACTCGACCCTGACGCATCAGGAGCTTTTCGCTGCGCGTCGACAGGAGTCGCCCCATGAAAATGTACCCGAAAGCGTTCCCGTCCGGTCGCCGCAAAAGGCCAAGACGGCGGGCCGAGCAGCGAGTTTACGAGACCCTGGCAGGCAGTGACCGCCAGGGTTTCGTCTATTACGAATGGCGACGTGGTTACCGACATATCGAGCTGGATTTCGGCCTCTGGATTGCGGGGGTGGACCGCTTCGCCCTGCAAGTGAAAGGTGGCCACTTCCAACTCGTTGGTGGCGAGTGGCATCGGAAAACCAGATACGGTGTACAGGCTGTTGAGAAATCGCCGCTGGATGAGACCTGGCTGGCCGCGCTTGACCTCCACGATGAAATCGCGGAACGGGCTCACACCGGCTACAACCCATACGTCGTCCCGGTGCTGGCGTTCCCTGACATGGAACCCGACCAAGCCATCATGCGCCTGGCCGAACGGAAGGGGGTGTACGTGGTCTGGGGCGTGGCAAGCCTGGTATCGGACTTGGCCGGCATCGCACGCGCCCGGGGCATATCGGACCGGTTGTCGTGGGAACGCATCGCCCGGGAGGTCTGCGCCATCTCCGACGGCCAGATCCGATTGGCCGAGTGCGCCGAGGATTCCGAATCCAACGCTGATGCCGAGGCCGGCTCGGATTCCACGCCGGCGAGCGTGGCAGTCCTGGCGTTTGCGTTAAACGGGAAGCGCGTGCTGGAGGTCCGGGGCCAGGCATTGAGGCTGGAGATCGGACAACGGGCCTCCACGAGGCCCGACACTCCCAGTTGACATGCGGTGCTTCCGGCCAGTGGGTGATCGCAACCCCGGTTCAAGACGCTTGACCCAATTTGTACGTGGGAGCCGCCGTTCGCGTATGCGGCGGGTCCCGAAACCGGTCCGAATCCGGAAACCAGACTTTGGAGAGATATTCACATGAGCAGCGCCAACGCCATAGCCCCCGCCATCCTCCGCCTGCATCCGGAGTTGGACGATCGGCAGGTTGAGTTGATCGGGCACCTTGAGGGTCCCGTCCTGGGCATAGCCGGACCGGGCGCGGGCAAAACTCTGGCCATCGTCCGGCGGGCGGTCAACCTCTTGATGCTGGGCGCAGTCCAGCCCCGTAACCTGCTGCTGTGCACCTACAGCCGGGCCGCCGCCCGGGAGTTGCGCCGGCGTTTCGACGCCACGGTCTCGGCCGTCGGCTATGACGGCGACGCGTCGCAGGTGCGCATCACCACACTCCACGGGTTCTGCGCCCAACAGCTGAGGCGCCGGGGTAAACGCATTGGCTTGCGCAGCCAGTTCCGGGTCCTGAGCGAAGACGAGAGGACGGGCCTGCTGGCGCGCCACCTGGGTGAGGTCTTCGGTCCCGACCTGGCCCGGCTGGAACGACGGGGATGGCGGCGGCCCGATGCCGTGGTGCGCAATGGGGCAAAGTACTTCGACCGCATCTGCGACGAACTATTGACCCCCGGGAACTCATCGTTTCTGGCCGGCGCTTCACTGCCGCGTTGGGCCGATCCTACCGGCGGTACGAGGACCTGCTGCTCGATCAAAGCGCGGCCGATTTCGGCCACCTGCAACGGTGGCTGGTGGAACTCCTGGAGGACGACGAGGAGATCGCCGCTCAGATCTCGGGCGGGATGGTGCACCTGTTGTGCGACGAATACCAGGACACCAGCCGCGTCCAGGAGCGTCTGCTCACGCAGCTGTCCCAAACCCACGGCAACCTGTGCGTGGTGGGCGACGAGGACCAGGCTCTCTATCGGTTCCGCGGCGCCAGCGTGGCGAACATCCTGAATTTCCCCCAACGCTTCCCCGACTGCTGCGTGGTGAGCCTCACCTTCAACCACCGCAGCCACGGCATCATAGTTCGGGCCTACGACCGGTGGATGGCGTCGGCCGATTGGTCCTATCCCAATCCCGACCTCCCATCCTTCCGGCACGAAAAGACCATCACGCCACGGCGTTCGGAGGACGACGATTACCCGGCCCTGATCTCCATCGAAGGGAAGAGTCCGGGAGACGAGGAGGACCAACTGGTGGACCTACTCCGGTTCCTGAAACGCAACCGGGTTATCGGCGACTATTCCCAGGTGGCTCTACTGCTGCACAGTGTGCGCGACGAGGGGGCGGGCCGCTACATGGATGCCCTGGATTATGCCGACATTCCCGCCGCCTTCCCCAGGCGAGGTTCCACTGCCAATGCCACCGGTCGACGCCGGGGACCCGGCGAGGTGGCGGTCACCACCATCCATCGGGCCAAGGGGTTGGAGTGGGACGTGGTGGTGGCCGGCTCCATTAGCTTCAACAACCCCGACGTTGACCCGGTGGGCCGAGTATTGTTGCCCTACGCCCGGCGCAGGCCCCTGGAGCCCGACGACCGCATCGCCGGCTTCGATCACATGCGGCAGCACTACGTGGCTTTTTCCCGAGCCAGGCGTTTGTTGGTCCTGACCACGGGAGAGCCTCCCCGGGCGCGGTTCGATCCCATCCTCCGGATGGCCAGGCCCTGGGTGGATCTCACCGGCAGAGAGTTGAGAGCGCTGGAGCGCCAGCGATTCCGGACCGGGCCGGCCGAAGCTCCTCGCGACCCGCATCGGGTCCAGCCACCGCCGCCGGGGCGGATTTCGGGTTTGCATGCGAAGCGGATCGTGGTGCGCATGGGACCACGCGGTGGTCAAGGAGCCACTCCTCGTGGGACACGAGCATGACGTGAGAATTGCGCCCCGGAAACCTGGACGGACACCACCGCGACGAAGCCAACAACCCATGCTCACGGCAGGACGTAGACGCAGATGAACACTCGACCCGACGGCGACCATTGCCCGCGCGGCCCACCTGCAGTGCGGGAGGCCGGTTCCCAGTCGCCAACCACCACGAAATCACCTGCGCGCCCAATGCTGTGGGCGGCCCATGATTCCAAATGGACCGCCCGCATTTGCGTTTGGCCCGCAGCCAAGCCACAACACATCACCATGAGGTGCAACTGATGCAAGTAATAAACAACCTGACCAACGGAAGCGACCAAACTGCACTGAGCTCCGCCGAGCGCAACGCCATGGCCCAGTTTGAAGCCAGTGATCGCGGAGGCGCCGCGGTGTGGCGCCCTTGGGTGTCGGGCAACCGCACCTCGCCCCACTGCGTGGTCGTGGTCCAGAAAATCGGCCGGTTCGCTATCACCTTCCTCACCGGCAACTACGCAATGGAGGGCGAAAACTGGTATCGCCGCGGCGCTGACGGCAGAGACGTCGAGGTGGCAGACCCGCTCGAAACCGTCTGGGAAGCCGGCATGGCGGCCCGGGATGAAATGCACCGTGACTTCAACTTTGGCGGTTTCGTCGTTCCGATCGCCGTATTCGCCGACATGGATCCCGACGAGACAATCCTGGAAGAGCGGGGTAGCCCGGGCGTCAAGGTCCTCTGGGGCCTGGACGACCTGGTGGAACGGGTCATCCGACAACTGCCGGAAGATAAACGCAAGCCCGAACTCAGGTCCAAATACATCGAAAAGGACGTGCTAGCCTTGACCAGAGGCCCCTCACCTGAAGGTGGCGCTGCCGCCCCGGATGAGGTCCAGGTGGACCTGGAATCGGGGGTGCTGAACCTCAACGACGCCCAGAGCGTCATCGTCAACGTGTCCAGCGGCGCCCGGGCGACCATTAACGTCGACGGGTCCGCGGTGGATGGCGACGCGTTTCCCCCGTTCACGGCCACAGGACAGTAGGGAAAGGGGGAGAGAGTGGCCCTGTTTGGGCGCCCTCCGCCCCCGGCCCAAGTTCCACTGTGCTACCTTTGCACATTTCAAAGTCGGTGATGACAATGAGCGCCGACGCTCCCAGAGGCCTGGAACAACTGCGCCGGCAGTCGGAATAGGGCGCTGGTCGAGACGCTGAGAAGCTCCAGTGAGCGGAAGTACCACCGGAGGGAATGGGTGTTGGCGACGAACCGGGTCCGGCTGACCACCGGCGTATTGGTTGACCCGTTGGTCAACTTCTCACCGGCCTCCCAGATGCCCTTGATGTCCTGGTATTCGGCGCAGGGCAATTGTGAGAGGGGGTCCCGCAGCGTGGCCGAGGAGGGCTCGTCGGCGGCCACATGACAATCCAACACGAAGACCCGAGCCGGGATGGCGCGTAGTAAAGGAGTAAGCTAATGCAACTGGAATATCTATCTTCCCACCACCACGATAACGGAAATGCGGGCGCGGACCGGGCCACCGCGGTGTTGCTGGCCGGCGGCTTCAACGACGGCGTCCCCGCCTTTTTCCTGCGCCACTGGGGTCCCGGCGTCGACGCGTCGGAGCCGGTGTTCGACATCTGGTTGTTGAACATCGGCCGTTTTTGCCTGACGGTGAAGTATGCCCCCCACTCCCTGAAACGCGGAAAGTGGCGCGTCGACACCGGCTCGGGTCCTCGGACCACGCCGTCGCCGCTGGAAGAGGCTCGGGTCGAGGCGCAGTCGATCAGGGAGACCCTGCAGGAGCGCCTGAACCGCCCGATCCCAGTTGCGCCGGCCCTTGCATTATTCGATACGGACCACGACCGGCGTATCGAGCGCCTGGCCCGCCGAAGCCGCATCCCGCTGCTTTGGGGACTGGAGGGCTGTACTGGGAGACTGGCCGATGCCGCGGCCGGATACCGGCTCCGCCAGCCCCTGGAGCGGTGGCGGGCCCTGGCGGAGATATCGGCGCTCATGGAGGGCATCGATACGGTCGACTCGGTCGCATCGCGAAAGCCCCGGATGGGCTTCCGGTCCGCATCGGCGTCATAGAACGCGCTGAGCCGCCCCGAAGCCGGTCATCAGGGTCTTCGCGCCGGAAACCGCGTTCCGAGGCAGAGATAACAGCCACGCGCCCATCGCTGCCACATCAGCGTGGGCCACTAGAGGGCAACGGTCAGGCGCCTGTTCAGGAAGGACGCTGCGCCCCGGCTTCGTCATCGGACGGGATCACCTCCCGCAAAATCGCCTTCTCAATCAACAGTGAGGATTGGCACAGCATCTCGGGGCCGTCCTCGAGCAGAAGATGGCCGTCGTCTCGGGCCGATGGTCCCAGTGGGTCAGCACATTGTGAATGATGACCACCGTGGGCAGCGCGGTCAGACGAACAGCCCCGCTCAACTTTCGCCGCGCCACACGTTCGACGTCAGAATGGCGACGTAGCCGAGAAAGATCCCGTTGCCATACCAAGAACCCAGCGATGGCTCCCACGGTGGCAGCCATGGTGATACGGCCTCACCGTGTCCATTCCCTGCCTGACCGGGCTGGTTATCGTCGCGACTGAAAAGATATCCCACCCATTGCCTCGCCGGAGATGTACGTGGATGCCAGCCTGGTCAAAGCCAACGTGAGCGGGTATGGCCTACAACCCAGCGGGATGACCGTGGCGCAGTTATAAGGAACAGGCCATTGAGGAAAACGGTTTCTTCCTACTGACCCAGACCGTCACGGATGACGATGGAGTTGAGCAGGAGGAGGAGCGGTACTTCCGGAGTCCCGAGGGACGGATGCCACTGAACCCGATGGTCGCGTGATTTGCCGTCTTCAGCGAGGAAATGCTGGAATCGTTGCCGAGCTTTCAAGACCGAAATCCGGCTCCAATCTGCCGACAAGTCCAGCCCGTTGATGCTAGGACAATTTCTGCCGGCAAAGGAAGTGAGCAGTTCCGGGGGAGGATCAGGCACCGGATGGCTTCGTTGCAAGCCAGTCCCCTGTCCGTTTGGCTCATCGACTGAGCGTTTTGACGACTTCTTCCCGCTGAGAGTCTCTACCAGGGAATTCATAGCATTTGTCCGGTAACCCAACATATCTGCGATCTGGCTGTTTCTAATGCCCAACCACTCCACGGTGGTGGAGAAAGTTAGATAGGTCGGCACGTCCGCGATGTCGATGGCCGACGGGGACGCTGTCGGCGGCTTCTGAGATCGGCGACCACGTCGCCTTGGAGGCTCCGTGAGCGTGTCCCCAGAAGGACGGAATGCGAAATCCCCGGACAGGTCTGCGTCCGGAGTAAACACCCGCAGCGTCAGGTTGTCCACGTAGGGAGCCAGTTCGTCCACCGCGACCTGAGCCGCCCATTCGTCCACCGCAATTACCGCTATGGCAAAAGGTCGGGCGGTGTGATCGACGTCTGACACTCCGCTCAACTGGTCCCGCATCTCCGCGTGGTTGGTGTGAATTAGATTTCGAAACCGAAGGGCCCATTTCTGCTTCATCGTGGCACGGTCAGCCCACAACCCGGCCACGATAAACATGACCCAGTGACCACCGTCGAATTCTGCCACCGCGTGAATTGACGAACTGCGGAGCCACCTGAAGGCCGACACTTCGTTGGCGCCTCCGTCTCCGGTGAAGGCCGACAAACGATGGTAAATCTGCTCCACCATGGGAAAGCGATCCCGCAGCAACTTGAGCTCTCGGGCCGTGTTTCCCAAAAGGGTCTCCTCGTCGTCAAAGTGCTGTTTCCAGTACCGATTCCCCAGTTCAGCAACCCAATATCTGTCTACTGCTGGTTTGGTGTTTCCCATCTTCTGGTAGCCGACATATCCAATCCCCTGGAGCTTTGTGACTATGCTCAGGCACTTCCGACGGTCATACTTGTTCCAACCGGCCAGATCCGACACGCTGGAATATGGAGCCTGCATCAGACCCCGTAGCACCCATTCAGCTTCTGGCGGTAACCGATCGTTCTTCGCATAGATCAACGTCATCATGGGGTCTCCTCGGTCGTCTGATCGTGGCTGATGAGGTCCTTACAATCTCGATATTCACGTCTAATTTGGACCATTTGCCTTTTAACCCCCAGGGCGTGGGTCGCAAGGCACGTTTCGCATGGATCGATGGTTGGCGCGTGAAAACAAACCCTGTTTTTGCTATGCGATCACTCTTGCAATGCAAATTTCACCTTTGGTCGTTTTTTGAAGACGATCTCCTGATTTGCTCACGTTTCGGCAATAACGGAGCAATCCCGCACCTGGGCATGAAGACACTGGAACACGGAGGTACTCGGTTTGTGATTTATTACCCTGTTTTTGTTCGACAACGACGCATGAGCAACTTGTGGGAAAATACCGGCATCGTTCCCGCCGTCGCAGTCGACGACGTCCGTCTGTATTTAGACCTCGGGATAATGATGGGGTTGCAACAACCGGTCCATGATCCCGGTCGATCAACGGCAGTCGCGACCGATCCACGAACACCTGACGAAGCCATCCGATTGACAGGCTTGGGCAGTGCGCCAAGCCGCCCATAGCTCTCAGATCCGTTGCTCGGGTGGTTCATGGGTTGGAATTGTCATCCCTGTTTTCTAACGTCATCGCCACAGCCGGTGTTCTGGAAATTACCTCGGTTGAGGGACAAATCCGTGTGTCGCATTACCGACGTGTTCGGCCCAAAATACGGTCAACCCATGAGCTGCTGCCATGATTCGTGGCATCTTGCTCCGGCGCAGTCCTGAGCAGGTGATTGATGTCGTAGGTGTTGCCTTGGTAACGCCAGATTGAATCTTCTCCGAAATGCGGTCCATGCATCGCTTCGCTTACGGTGGTGGTAAGGGCCCAGATATTCGGGTACTCACGCAATAGACGTGATTCGCTACCGGGCGTCCGCAGTATCAAGAGCAGCGGTTGAGGATTGCCAGTCTTCTGAGCGGCCATGAACGGCCGGACGCGCAGTTGGGCGCTGTCCTGGGTCGGCCTGGGACCCTCGAGCTCCACGGCATGTAGTACCCCGCTCCCGCCCGGCAAGCTCACCTCGGCCCATCCGTTAGGGGTAATGTGATCGTCTTCACCCGGGTCGAAATCCAGCCTGCCGCCCAACTCCAGGTGAATGCCCGATTTGCGCCAATTAATGGCGATGCAGGTGAGCTGGCGCCGGTGACAACGGGCGTTCCTGTTCAGGTTTATCTGACCATCGTGCGAATCTCGGTAGCGCGCGACGATCGTCTGGTGGTGAGCCACTGAACGGCGGGCAACACATTTCAATCCGTTGTCAGACAATCCGATCCCATTCTGGTTATGGTGGACGAGATCTTGTTCTGTCAACTTCCCAGCGGCACATTTGACCTTCCTACCGGATAGTTGCGACAAGTCGGCGGCATCCGTGGGCCGTGCCATTGGATAATCCTCTGCCAAGGAGAACAGACGACCCCCAAGCCATCGCGGTAGATCAGCATGGCCGGTTCTGTTTTCACCCAGTCGAACATGTTCTCCGGTTTGCCCAGTGTGGCGGGGCCCGTCGGAGGAACCACCAACGACCCCGACGTCGGGTCGGGATCCCGAGGATAGTCAACTCTGATGTCGGAGCCGATCATCTGCACCATGATCCTAGATTCATCTGGCCACAAATGGCGTCGCACTAGCTCTGTTGACACGGCTCCATCGCACACGATGACCCAGTGTCCCGGTTTGATAGCCTGCCCAGTCGGATCGTCGCCAGTGGTTGAGAGCCCCAAAAAGCGCGCCTTGGCCAGGTTGGCCAAGGTTCTGGCATCAGCCTGACGATCAACGAACACGAAAGGCGTCTGTCCCGCTTGGTCGTAAGTCCCCACGGCTTGCGGATACCCATTCGGGTTCCATTGGAGTGCCAAGAGATCCAGCCCGCCGTTCGTAAGGAACGTTTCTGTCATGAGGTGTGAAACCTCGAGGTTCGGGTTTTCTTCGGCCATTTTGCGACTGTGGGCCAGCCAGTCGCGGCGCACAGTGGGCGCTATCTCGTGAAATGTTTCAAGTATCGGCAACACCGCCAACCTGCTTTTCAACGCCCCCTCGGTCGCAATTTTGGGAATTGCTCCGTTGAAAAACAATTCGCTGGCCTGAAGCACTCCGTCGCGGGAAAGCATCCACCGCCACTGCCGCCGGCGGTTCCACCCAACTTTCACGGCTACCGCCAATCCCGCACTTCTCATCACGCCCAATCGGCGGTGAATCTGTTTGTAAGTGTGGGGCCCGGCCGCACCAGGTCGTTGTTGCTGGCTAGCGGCATATTGACGAGCCACCACAAAATCCACACTTGCAGGCTTGTCTTGATCATTTCGCGAATCTCGTTTAGGTCCCTCATGAGGTCTCCTCCCGGACGGTGTCGTGTATGCATCGAAAGCGCACACCATTCGGACTGCCATTGCTTGGGCATCATCGGTTTGCATTGGTGACTCCAGGCCGTCGATCACGCTTGACGACCATCTTGGGTTCGGCGTTGTCTCTCAGTCGAGAACACCGCCAATCCCCGGAAATGAGGGACCCGGTTATTCCAACAGGGGACTCGAACCTGCTAGATCCGACGGGGTCTCGGACGGACCTTCCTCGAAAGTCAAAGGCCGCGGATGACCCCTCGTCGGTTCATTCGACCCCCCGCGACAGGTTCCGTTGACTGGTTCCCAGACCCCAGCGGCGCACATGAGGCGCGCGATGACGCGGTCTGGCGGATACCCCTGCATCGTCAGGCTCGGCATCTGGCATCGGGCGCTGGATGCCAGAGACATCGTGAAGAAGCTCGCGACCCAAAGTGCGGCAGCGGTATCTGACAGCGCCAATGGGCATTCGCTCAGGTACGCCAGTAGGAAATCGGTGAAAGGAATACTGGCCCAGGTGGATGCCAGGGCAGCAAACACCACTGCCGACAGAACGGGCAGCGCCAGCGGAGTTATCAACGCACTCCTGGCGAACGTGCCGGCGAGCTCGACGGCTGAGTTATTTCTGTGGCTGACGACTCCGTACATAGCTCGTATGCCCGACGCATCTTCTGGCGGCAATCATGACCATGACATCCGCGTAGCCGATTAGGGTCCGACCCTCGGCCGGTCCAGTTGTTTTTTCAGTGTTTCCACCTCGGCCTCCGCTACTGCGGCCCGTTTGCGTTCTCTCTTCAACGCGTTGTCCAAAGCAGTGGCAGCTGATTTTTGCTCCTCGTTCTCTACCCGGAGTAGACCAATTTGGTCCAGCAATTTCGCATTCTTCTCCTCCAGATACCTGATCTGGTCACGCAAGACAGCCCGGTCGGACCAGCCGCTCTGATTTTTCTCCTCACCAGAAATGGGAACTTCTGATAGCGCCTGTTGGTACGCACGGTCGAAGGACGTTTCTCCCGACTGCACCGATTTTTCCAAACCGCAGCCGCACACGACGCGAGCCCGCCGGTAGGCGTCAGCAAAACCCAGGGCGCCTGCCAGAACCCGCTCCGTCAGGCCCAGCGCGCTGACCACTTTCGCCTGACTGATCAAGGTGGTGCCGACTCCGGCCAACTCGGCCATCTCTTCTGTTGTCCTGCATTTTGTGGGATTGTCCGAAAAATCCACACTTTCCGTGGATTTTTCTCGTTTGGGTCGTCCTCGAGATACCCATCCGCACATTGAAACGACAATCAGCGCTTTGTGGCTTTGACTCAACGGACGTACGTGCAAACCACGCAAGCACAGGTGTGCAACTGGGTCTCCGCCATCGTACTGCTCGAATCTCAGTGGGAAACCGATCTCGCGAGCAATCACGTACGCGTCCCAATCCCAAAGGACCGTCCCGTCCAGCAACTCGACGACCAATGCGCTGGCCGTGCCGGTTGCCTCGTCCGCCATTAACTGCAATCGCATGACCGACAGCAAGCGAATGCGCATTTTTCGTCGCGGTCACCGAAAATTTGACTGAGGGGATGTCTTTCCAAGTCCACGGTGCGAGTCTCGATCGCCGTCTCAACCAGATCAGTCAAATGCAACTCGGTCCGGTCCATCGACGAGGTTCTCTGTCCTGTATCGTCGGTCGAAAATAGAAGCAGTTCTTGTTGCCCTGCAATAATTGCGCTCTTCACCATGGTTCCAAACCCTCTGGCACTAGACACGAATGGCGGCGTCCCAACTTGATCGTATCCATCGCTGCATTAATTTTGCGCAAAGTCGAGCTGAGGACTTCGTCTAGCCGTAGGATCCGAGCATCGTCCAAGCCCATGTCGCCCTCCCGATAGTCAGCGGTTTCAATATCGCCATTGGGCTAAATCCCGCTGCCGTCACATCATAGGGCACGAATTTGCATACGATTCCCTCCCGGCGCGTTTTCCGATGTCAATACGGCGGTGCACAAGCACAAAATCAGTCCACCTGATTCCAATTCAGGGCTGCAGTCGGGCATGGCGAGATGGGGCCGCCACCGGAGCGATGGCAAATGGATGGAGCTGAGGTACGACGGCGGATGTATCGGTCGCCGACGCCACGAGAGCGGAAAAGGTGGCACGCGCTATGGTTGCTAGGGCGGGGATGGACGGACGCGCCGGTAGCCCGAGCACTGCACCGGGACGACCTCGCGATTTGCCAATGGGCAAAGGTACTTGCGGAAGGGGGTTGGCAACTGTTACGGAGTTAGTGGCAGGGCCTTTTCAAAGTCGGGTGTAGGGTGCGAATGTTGCTGCGGGCTGGGCTGCGAGCCTTTGTGCTCGGCCAGTGAAGGGTTTGCGGTCCGACCAGAGAGAGCAATTGCCGCGCAGCAAGGTCAGTGCAGCGCCGCGTAAGAGGCTCATCACCAGGCCGCTATGGTGGTGTTGCAGCACGTGGCGGTCTTCGCCGAATCCGTCATCCTTGACGTAAAACAGCCGGTTTTCAATCTCCCAATGTCCCCTCAGCAGGGCCAGGGCTCGGTCCGGCGCCAAGTCCGACAAGCTGCTCACCCCGTACTGCACGCTACCCCTTTCTCGGCCGGTCCGATTATCCCGCACCACCTGGCGTGCCATAATCACGCTGGTCAGCTCCGGGAAGTCGACATAAGTGGCCAGTTCCTCCGATACCCAGACCTCCCGGCGCTCCCGTCGTCCGTGGCCCTGGCACACCGTGGTATGACCCGGCGGCCCCGGGTCGGAAAAGAGCAATGCTACGTCCTGATGCAGTTGGGGCCAGTTATTTTGAGTTTCACCACGTAGTCCTTGCTCTGATCCACAATGGCCTGACACAAACTAGCGTCGGCGTACAGCGCGTCTCCGGTCAGCAGGTTGGTCATGAAGTGGGTGCGGTCCGCCAGAGGCGGACCAACCGGCGCCCGCAAATCCGCCTCAGGCGCATGGCGATGGCGTCCTTCAATCCCTGGTGGGCATCGGATATGACCAGTTCCACCCCGCTGAGACCCCGAGCGTTCAGCGAACGCAAGAAGGCCAGCCAGAAGGCGCCGTCCTCGCTGGCGCCCACGTCCATGCCCAGTATCTCCCGCTGACCTTGGCTGTTCACACCGGTGGCCACCACCACGCTGACGTTGATCCGCCTCAGGCGGACGTCCACCTTCACGGACCATCTGGGTGAGGGCACCCAGCCACAAGTAGGGATACGGCCCGCCGTCCAAGGGTCGGCCCAATCCGCCTGAGGCGGACACCACTTAGTCCAGGTCCCGGTCCGCCTGAGGCGGACGCGACACCTGGCTTTTAGAGATCCCGTCGCAGCCCAAAGACTTGACCAGATCGTCCACCCTTCTCGTGGACACCCCTTCCACGCAGGCTTGCTGGATCACCGCCAGCAACGCCTTCTCGCTGCGTCGGCGTGGTTCCAGTCCGCCTCTGGCGGAGGGAAGTGACTGCCCTCTCTGACCTTGGGGATGCGCAGTTCCATCGTCCCCACCCGGGTGTCCCAATCTCGGCTGCGATAGCCATTGCGGTGGGTGAGCCGGTACGGGTTGCGTTCACCATGCAGCGCGCCGATCTGGCCTGAAACCTCAGATTCCATGATCCCCTCCACCAGCACCTGCAGGGCTTCCCGCAGGAAGTCCACTTCGCCGTCCATGCCGCGCTTGCGTAGTAGTTCCAAAAGGATGCTCCATGCTGTTCTTGGCCACCGTCGTACTCCTTGTTGGGTTGGTCACTTCCATCAAGGGTGACGCCGTGGCCTTCTTCGTGCCACCCAGTTTCCTTTACACCATGTGCGGGGACTTTACTCAACCTTGGACGTCCCATTTGCGGAGCTGAGCATCCTCGTCGAGCGTCGCGAAATCGGTGGAACACGCATCTACTACGGAGAGCCGGCGGTGGTGTTGCTCCTCGAGGATCATTCGTGGCGCAGGTTCGATGTTGAACTCTACATTTCGCCACCGCAGGCCGGATCCGGCGCTTTGCCTTCGCTGTTGGGCCGAGACGTGCTGAATCAGATACGGATGGATTACTACTTTCCGTCCAGGAGGCTGGAGTTCGCGGTCGGCGCGTAGGCAGGCAACAGGGGCGAATGATTATTCGCCCCTGCAGGTTGGAACGTGGGCGCCCCTCACTCCAGCCCTCTCCCGCAAGGGGAGAGGGGGTATTTCGTGGGGCGGGATCAGGCGCCGGATTTGATGAACTCGGCGACGCGCTCGCCGATCATGATGGTGGTGGCGTTGGTGTTGGCGCGGATGACGTCGGGCATCACGGAGGCGTCGGCGACGCGGAGGCCCGACACGCCGTGGACCTGTCCGTGCTGGTTGACCACGGCCATGGGGTCGCTGTCGGGGCCCATCTTGCAGGTGCCGGCGATGTGGTGCTGGGTGTAGGCGTTGCGGAGGATCCAGGCGTCCAAGGCATCGTCGCTGACCAGGTCCGCGTCGGTGGGGTTGAGCCGTTCGACGATGAATCCGCTGAAGGGCGGGTTGTCCGCGATTTCCAGGGCCTTGCGGATGGCCTGGCGCATGCGCTGACGGTCGTAGGGATCGCTGAATAGCTGGTAGTCCAGGTCGGGCTGCACGGCGGGGTCGGTGGATTGCAGGGAGAGGCGGCCGAAGCCCACGGCGTTCTGCAATCCCACGCTGAGGCCGAAGTGGAAGCCCTCGCCGTCGTAGGAGACGCTGGCCGGCCGGTGCTCGCTGGTCATCAGCGTGGGCGTGATCTGGAAGTCGGCCTTGGTCGGCGAGTCGTCGGCGCTCCAGCGCAGGCCGACCTGGATGTTGGGCGCGAAGGTGTCGGGCTCCTCGCCGTCGCCTCGGAACAGGATGTACGCGGCGGGATGGTCGCGGAAGTTCATGCCGACGCCGGGGAGTTCGTGGTTGACGGGGATGCCCATCTCGCGCAGGTGGTCGGCGGGCCCGATGCCGGATAGCAGCAGGATCTGGGCGGAGCCGATGGTGCCGCTGCACAGGACGATCTCGTTGCCCTCGACGGTGAATATCTCGCCGCCGCTCTCGACCTCGACTCCAACGGCCCGGGTCCCGTCAAGAATCACGCGGCGGGCGTGGATGTTGCCGCGCACGGTGAGGTTGAGGCGATGGCGGGCGGTGCTCAGGAAGGTGAGCGAGGTGCTCATGCGCACGCCGTCGATGTTGTTCATGGGGCGCGGCGAGATGGCGGTCTCGCAGTCCGGAGCGTTCTGGTCGGGGTGCTCCGGGATGCCCAAGGCGACACAGGCGTCGTAGAAGGCGGTGTTGAAGGGGAGCCAGTCCTCGCGCTTGGGCCGCCGCACCGGCAGCGGGCCGTCGGAGCCATGGAAGTCGTCGCCGCCGAAGTCCCAGTCGTTTTCCAGCTTGCGGAAGAAGGGCAGGCAGTCGGTGAACTTCCACTCGTCGTTGCCCCACTCGGCCCAGAGATCGTAATCCGCGGGGATGCCGCGAAAGACGACCTGGCCGTTGATGGACGACGAGCCGCCCATGGCCCAGCCCCGGGGGATGACCATCGGCTCGCTCTGGGAGGAATTGGCGCGGCCGCGCAGATCCCAGCTGTGGGGACCGTAGGCGGAGAGCCAGGTGTTGTTGCCCTGCTTGAGGTCCTGGGGAAGATGCTCGAAGTCGGGATAGTCGGGGCCGGCCTCCAGCAGGATCACGGACTTGTCGGTCTGCTCGGAGAGTCGGGTGGCCATGACACAGCCGGCGGAACCGCCGCCAACCACGATGTAGTCGTACTTCATAACGGGGGATTGCTCCTGGGTAGGATCGCGTGGGATTTTAGCATGGGGATAGGGAGCGGAATTGTGCATTGCTGTTGCAATCTTTTTCATTCAAGAGTAGGATTGCCCCACTTACGGGGCGATTGAACTGGGCGGCGTTTCGACCGTTCCTGCCCAGCGATGGGCCCCAATAAGCGCTACTGCGCATGGATTCTTGTCAGCATCCATGCTCAGTTCTACTGCGGCTGCTACCGCAGCCTTCGGTTGGAATTGCCCCGTAAGTTACCACCTTGAATCGATCCTCCGAAGAACCTGTTGCTTTGGAGAGTAATACGTGGGCAATGTTGTGCGGGCACTACGCCCTGAGTGGACCGAAATTCCCCAATCGGAATTCCGGACTTTGTTCAGCGGGCTCACTTCCCTTAGGGATGTTGCTGAATTCTGGGATGTGGGACCTTCTCAACTCGGTTACTACGCATTCCGGGCAGACAAAAATGCAACATATTCGACCTTCGATATCCCGAGACGCAGCGGTGGCGTCAGGCGGATTGATGCACCAGTGCGTTCCTTGAAGTTCATCCAGCGTTTGTTGCACGAGTCTTTGAGCCGCCTCTATAGCCCCCACCCTGCAAACCATGGGTTCGTGTCCGGTCGGTCTATAGTCAGCAACGCTAGCCAACATCTAGGCCGTAAATTTGTTCTAAACATCGACCTAGCCGACTTTTTCCCGAGCATCACCCGCCAACGGATTTATGGTCGTTTGGTAGCAGAACCTTACGGACTGGATACAAGAGTAGCCAACTTGATCGCGGCGCTAGCAACAAATCGATATGCGCGCCTTCCCCAAGGCAGTCCGTCGTCCCCAGTAATCGCCAATATGGTGACCGCACAACTTGATGCCGACATCGCAGACATGTGTGGGAAGTTACGCTGTCGATACACCAGGTATGCTGACGACATTACGGTCTCTACCCTACGCGACGAAATGTCTCCACAAATCGCACGGTATCCGAATGCCCAAGGAACGGGGCAAGTGATCCTCGGGGATGAGTTGATCGAGGTTGTTGAACGGAACGGTTTCCGAATCAATCATCGGAAGAGTCGTATGTACAGTTATTGGACGCGCCAGACTTGCACCGGTCTGGTTGTGAACGGCCAGAAACCATCGATCAACCGCTCATATATCCGTCGATTACGATCGCTGGTTGACCATTGGCGCAAAAATGGCTGGCAAGATGCGGCCCAAGTGCTTCACGAAAAGGAACACCGTATATTATTCGAGGATCGACAAAGGCTGATGAATCATGTGAAAGGCAGAATAGGCTTCATCAAAATGGTGCTTGGTGAAAATGACAAAAATGCTCACCGTCTTGACAAGATAATCGATACTCTACCAGATCACTATTGGGATCGCGGCTAACCAATACTCATTCATCATGGTGATCTTTATGACTAGCCTAGATTCGAAAACTATTCTCAGCCATTCTACAGTCGTCGCCGAGTCTGTACCGGAGTTCCTAGATTATCTTTTGCCCAGCGCGCTTCACTGGAAGTCGGCGAAACGAGGCGACATAGCATATAGAGGGCAAGCATGGAGTCAATGGAACTTGTTGCCGAGAGCCTTTCGGCAGAACGAAATAATCGGCTACGGATTAGGTGCTCAACATCGTTTTGAAGCCAAAGTCACCCGCCAAGCACAAGCTGAATTCAACGCTATTCACCAGTTTGTGGTAGCGGCTGATACATCGGGGCTGCCTGTTACTGAGGTCGGTGCCCGGCTATTGTTGCAGGAGAATCCTCGCCAAATCTTTGATGACCCGGATTGGGAATACAATTGGCCTAATACCGAGATCGTAGAAACGCTGGCTTTAGCGCAACACCATGGAGTACCTACCAGATTATTGGACTTCACGGAGGACCCGTGGGTCGCCGCTTATGTCGCTGCTAGCTCCATTTGGGAAGGACGCCTGCCACCGGAGGCACTAAAAGACAACGATTGCCAACTGTCAGTTTGGGCCATCGACCTTCGATTTATCCGAGCGGTAAATAGCATATCCCACCGTTATCCGGAACGTATAGCCGAGGTTCGCGTGCCCAGAGCCAATAATTCCTACCTAAATTCCCAGTTTGGCTTTTTCCTCTTGGACCGGGGTGCTAATGATGTGATGGCGCGGGGGGAATCACTGTCGCTTGACTACGCCATAGTTAATCGGGCGCTTTTCTGGAGCGTAGGTAAACGTCTCGCCAAATACGTCGCAGAACCTACTTGGTTCGACAGTATTCCTATCAGGCAAGTCAATCTATCAGTGCATTGTACGGTTGAACTTCTCAAGGAACTGGCGAATCGTGGAATCACCAAGGGCAGTCTAATGCCTAGCTTTGACCGCATCGTGGAATCCTTGGAAATGCAAAGATCGTTGTCTTTGTGAGGGGCAGAGATACCGGTTTGACGTCGCAGCTTGGTACTGTCACAGGCACGCCGCCCGCGCCCTCAGAAACACCGCATCCAGCATCTGCACAGTCAGCCGGCCCGTCTGGGTGTTCTGCTGGCTGGGGTGTTTGCCAAAGGGCTGGTCCCTACCGCAACAGGGCGATGTAGCCGGCCTGCTCGAAGTGGCGGTCGCTGGTCAACGCTTCAGTTATTCCGCGTTCCTGCATTACCAGGAAACTGGCGCAATCCGTGATGCTCCATTCCTTATCGAGGCGGTGGCGCATCCATTCAAATGCCTCAACGAATTGAGCCGAGGTCTGGGGCTCCACTGAAATTCGGTGGTTCCGGCTAATTTCATCAACCATCAGAACGGCGGCCAGACGCTGTGTCCTGGTAGTGCGACTCCTGGGATTGAGGACTTCGTTCAGCACCAATTGGGTGGTCACTATTCGGGATTGATCCAATGCCAACAGGTTGGAGTATTCCGTGGCTTGCTCGTGGTATTCGTCGTTCGCATCGCACAGGGCGATCCAATAGCTGGCATCACCAAAATACCCGGTCATGCTTCGTTCCGAATTTTCATGTGCCGCCGGAAAGCCGACTTCCAATCGTCGACCCAAGCCACGCCGAATGATTCGATTTCGCGGATGCGTTCGAGCTTGCCATCGGGCGAATATTCGCCGATTCCAGAGACGATAGCACAGCGCAGGTCGTTGGCCTGGAAGGCTGCACCAACCTCAACATGCCATTTCTCTGGATACGGGCTGGTAATTGTGTCGCCGTTGTCCAGCAGAAGTTGAAAAGTTCCGCCGCCACCGTTACCCGGCGGGTTCATTTGGACACCGCGTACTTGGCCCCTGACTTCAACTGGGCGGCAGTTTTCGGGGTGAGACATGATGCGATCCCTGCAAATTAACTGTCAGATTGTAAGTTCTATTATAGCATTACCAGTTGCACGCCGCCCGCGCGCGGGTGAACACCGCGTCAAGCATATCGAGGGTTAGGCGGCCGGTTTGGGTGTTCTGCTGGCTGGGGTGGTAGGAGGCGATGAGGAGGGGGCCGCCGTTGGGGAGGTCGGTGGCGACGTTGTGGCCGAAGGGCGGCTTGCGATCCGGCGGGGTGCGTCCTGCGGCGGCGTAGGCTCGGAGGAACGCGTCGAAGGCGATGCGGCCCAGGGCCACCACGGCGCGGAGTTCCGTGAGCAGTTCGATCTCACGGGTGATGTAGGGACGGCAGGCGGTGAGTTCGTCGGGTCGGAGCTTGTTCTGCGGCGGCGCGCAGCGGGCGGCTGCGGTGATCAGCACGCCGGTGAGTTCGAGACCATCGCCGATCCGGATGGACTCGGGCTGGTTGGCGAAGCCGGCACGGTGCAGCGCGCCGAAGAGCCAGTCGCCGCTGCGGTCGCCGGTGAACATGCGGCCGGTGCGGTTGCCTCCGTGAGCGGCGGGGGCCAGGCCGACGACGAGCAGGCGGGCGTTGGGGTCGCCGAACGCCGCCAGGGGACGGCCCCAGTAGTCCTCATCTCGGTACATGCGACGCTTGACTCGGGTGGTTTCCTCGCGCCACTCGACCAGGCGGGGGCATTTGCGGCAGGCGATGACCTGCTGCTGGATTTCGGCGATGGTGGCGAAATCAGACGTATCGGGCACGGCGGAAGGCAATGGTGAGTTTTCCAAGTGTGAATGGTATGGACAGGGTGTTGATCGAAAGATGAGGGGGCGAATAATTATTCGCCCCTTGTATATTGGTGAGAACCATCAGGCGATCAGGCGCGGCAGACTGTTTCGCCCCCGGGTTCTACAAACCGAATCGTAGCTGGGTCGCCGCGCCGTTTCCTCACAGCAGCCTGTACAGTTGTTTGGGGCTCGACCCCGTATGAGCAAGGCCAGGCCGGTGAGGATGATGCCTGACCCATCAGGAGGT
>DAOUJD010000098.1:0-17900 GCA_034423115.1 Dehalococcoidia bacterium
TCCTTGTTTCGGGTTGGTTTTCTGTTTCAAAAACCATTATCCCCGAAGCCGGGAGCACTTTCTTACCCCGTCAGTACGCCGACACGCTCATCCTTTCGGTGGATTGGAGCTAAGGAACCCAACTGGTTAGTCATCAGCGCCACGGCTGTCGCCACCGTCTTTGGCATCGTCGGAACTTGGCTAGTTTTCGCCACCAGGAACCCCTATTGGGCTGTCCTGATATTCGGATTCACCTTCGTAGCTTTCTACGCTACAGGGGTTTATTTGTCCCTGGTGTCTTTGATTTCGATGGTGAAGTCGAACCGCCGCCGCTGACTAATCCTCCCGCAGGTGCGGAGCGACGCGTTCGGCGAACAGTTCCAGGTTGGCGACGCCGTCGGCCAGCAGCATTCCCGGCCACATCATTCGGAAACAACCGTGGGACATGCCGAGCTCCCGGTAGCGCGAGAGTTCCTCCACCACCTCGTCAGGACTGCCGATCACGAAGCGGTCGCGGGCCAAGTCTTCGAAGGGCTCGCGGAAGTTTTCCTCGCCGGGCAGCGCCTTGTCCTGTCCCCACTGGGCGTAGGCTTCGTACTTGCCGCCCAGGTACGGAGCGGCGCTGGCGAACGCGTCCTCGTGGGTCCGTCCAACGAACACCTCGCGGCCCAGCGGCAGCCGGTCGGGCGCGCCGGAGTTGGCCGCGCCGGCAGCCTCGTGGTACATCTCGACCTGCTGGCTGATGGTCTCAAACTTGGCGTGGGGGTTCACGTACCACGTGTAGCCCAGGCGAGCGGCGCGGGTGATGGCGGCGTCGCTGTTTGCCGCAACCCAGACCGGCGGATGGGGTTGCTGTACCGGACGCAGCATCAACTGGGCATCCCGCAACTGGAAATACTGGCCATCGAAGTTGATGCGTTCACCGGACCACAGCAAGCGCATGGCTTCCAGACACTCCAGGTATCGACTCACCCGCGAGCGTCGGGGCACGCCAAAGTTGTCGTACTCCTCGTCGCGGTAGCCCAACGCGGCGGACAGCGTAAAGTTGCCGCCGGTGATCACGTCCATGGTCGCCACACGCTCCGCCAGATCGACGGGATGGTGCAGAGGGACCAGGAGCGTCGCTACCAAGCCCATGCCTCGCGCCTCGGCGGAGATGCGGGCCAGCAGCGGCATGGTCTGCAACTGCTGGTACGGGTCGGTGAGGTAGTGCTGGCCCTGGTACACCATGTCGAACCCAAGGTCGCGAGCCGCGCCCACGTAGGCGCAGATGTCGGCGAAGGCCTGCTGCATGTCGGCGCCGGCGGGCTGCTGCGCCATGGCGGAAAGGGAGACTCCAAACTTCATTGCTGATCCTCTTCAATCCTCGGCGTGAACGTGAGTACGCCACCCCCGGACTGAGCAAGGGGTGGCGATTCGCTAATATCCTTGAATGTCAACTGGTCAGTTGGTTGCCCAGCAGATCGATGGCCGCCTGGACCGCGCCGCGCTTGGTGGCGTCGCGGTCGCCGCCGACCCTAATCTCGATGGCGGAGTCCTCGCCGTCCTTGACCGCCAGACCGATCCAGAAGGTGCCGATGGGCAAGCCGCTGCGACCGGGCGCCGGTCCCGTGACTCCGGTGGTGGACAGCGCGTAGTCGGTGCCGGTCAGCTCCAATGCGCCGCGCGCCATGGCGATGGCCATTTCGCGGCTGACGCTGCCGGCCGTATCGTATAGCTGGTCCGGCACCCCGAGGATCTTCTCCTTCAAGCCGCCGGTGTAGGCCACCACGCCGCCGGGGAAGAACCGAGACGCTCCCGGAATCGTGCCCAATGTATACCCCAAAAGTCCGTTAGTGCAGGCTTCCGCCACCGACACCGTCTGATGCCGTTCCAGCAGGATTTCCGCAACCTGTCCGACTTCCACGATTTCGCCTCCTTGTTCGGCGCTCTAGACGTCCAGCATTTTGTCGGGCGTCATCCATTCCATGAATTCGATGCGGTTGGATTCCACGAGCGGTCGGATCTGTCCGCCCACCTCCAATGCGGCCGGGGGCAGTTGGTGTCCGCCTCGGAAGGGCGACATCAGCGCTTCGTCGGTCCATTCCAGCACCACCACGTCGGTTTCACCCGGCACCGTGCCGCCGTTGAAATAGACCCTGAACTCGCTGCGCTGGCCGGCGTCGTGGTAGGCCTGCGCCTGCTTCTGCAGCAGGCTGGCCACGCGACGGGCCTCGCCGGGCTTGGTCTTGAAGATTCTCCGCAGTACGTACATTTCGATGCTCCTAGCTCAGGTTGGTGTTCAGAATTACAAACGCCGATATGATACCCGATTTACGCGCGAAGCACGGTTTGCCGGTTTTCGCACAGTGTGGCGAGGTCGGATCTGACAATCAGACCTTACGCAACAGCGCCAGGTACTCCCGGTTGCCAGCGTCGCCGGTGATGGGCGAATCGATGGTGTCCAACAGCACTATGCCGTCGCGAGCCGTTAGCCAGCCCTGTACGCGAGACAGTATGTCCGCCCGGAGCGCGTCGTCGCGAACGATGCCGCCCTTGCCAACCTCACCTTTACGGGCCTCGAACTGCGGCTTGATGAGTACGATGGCGTACCAGTCGGGCCGCAGCCAGCCCAGCGGCTCGGGCAAGGCCATGGTCAGCGAAATGAAGGACACGTCCGCGACCAAAAGGTCCACAGGTTCGGGTAACTCAAACGGGTAGCGCACGTTGACCTTTTCCATGCACACCACCCGAGGGTCGCTGCGCAGTTTGTAGTGCAGTTGGCCGTAGCCCACGTCCACTGCGTAAACACGGGCAACGCCTCGCTGCAGCAGGCAGTCGGTGAAACCGCCGGTGGATGCCCCAACGTCCAGCGCGGTGATACCGTCAAGTTCTATTCCGTGCCGGTCAACCCAGGCATCTAGGGCGTGGGCCAATTTGACGCCGCCGCGACTGACGTACGGGAGGCGTTCCTTGACCTCCAGGGGCGTGTCGGGATCGAGAAATGCGCCGGCCTTCTGCACCGGACCAGAGGGGGCTACGACCGCGCCGGCCATGATCAGCGCCTGCGCCTGCTCGCGGCTTTCGACCAGCCCCTGCTCCACCAGCAGCAGGTCCGCCCGCCGGCGACCAGCCCGCTTTTTGGTTCCCGGTCGGTCCGGCGACGGCATGGTTTGAGCGCCTATTCGCCGATGAATTCGGGACGCCGCTTCTCCAGGAATGCCCGGAACCCTTCGTGGTAATCGCGGGTGTCGAACTGGGTCAACGGCAGGTCGGCTTCCTCGGGCGTGAGGTCCAGGGACGGCTTGGCCAGCACCTGGTTCATGGTCTTTTTGTTGACGGCGTGGGAGAGCGGAGCCAGGTTGGCGATGTCGGAGGCCAGCTTGTAGGTAACCTCTTCGAGTTGATCAGACGGCACCACCTGGTTGACCAACCCGATTCGCAATCCCTCGTCGGCGTTCAGCAGACGGCCGGAGAGGAGGATGTACATGGCGTTACCCTTGCCTACCAGGTTGACCAGGCCGTACATCTCGCGGTGGCCGATGGTGATGCCAAGGCGGGCCACGGGAATGCCCAGCCGGCTGCCCTCGGCAGCGATGCGCAGGTCGGTTGCCACCGCCAGTTCGCACCCGCCGCCGGCGGCAAAGCCGCGGATCATGGAGATAACAGGCGTCCCGATCTCGGCCACGGTCTCCAGCAGGCTGTCGACGGCGCGATTGTATACGCGTCCCTTGGTCGAATCGCTGCGGTACTGGTCGAAATCGCTGATGTCCGCGCCGGCCGAGAAGGCCTCGCCGCCGGCGCCGCATATGACCACGCAGCGCACGCTCCGGTCGGCGTCCAGGTCACGCATCAGTTCGGTCAGTTGCGCCCACATATCGAATGAGATGGCGTTGCGCTGTGCCGGGCGGTTGATGGTTACCGTCGCGACTGCATGGTCACGCCGCAACAGGATGTGACCGTGGGGATCGATGGGCGTGTCGACAACCGAGTCTCGAACCGTTGTTGCGGTGTCGGTCATGGGGAACTGCTCCTGGGTAATTTCGCCGAAAAGCATAACACAGCGGGTTGGACGCCTATTGGCTGGCCCCTCGAAAGTAGCGTTACGGTGCGTTTGACACGCGCCCCGGCGACGTTACAGAATTACAGGAGAATACAAACGAGCAGACCGATAACACTTGTGGATGGAGCGCCGAGATGGGTGACTACGAATATGATCTGGTGGTGATCGGTTCGGGACCGGCCGGCCAACGGGCCTCCATCCAGGCCGCCAAACTGGACAAAAAAGTCGCGGTGCTGGAACGCCTGTCGATGCTGGGAGGGGTTGATGTCAATACGGGCACCGCCAGCAAGACCATGAGGGAGGCAGTGCTGCACCTCACCGGATTTCGGGAGCGCAAGATATATGGCGATTCCTACTCAGTAAAGCAGAACATCACCATGAACGATCTGATGGTGCGCACGGGTTACGTGATGCAGCAACAGGTGGACATGGTGCGCGTCCACTTTCTCAGCAACCAGGTTGAGATGTTCCATGCCGAGGGTTCCTTCGTGGACCCGCACACGATAAGCCTTTCCTTCTCGGATAGCAGATTGAACCGTACCATCACCGCGGACAAGGTGATCATCGCGGCCGGCTCTCATTCGACCACGCCGCCGGTGGTGCAGGCCGACGGCCACCGCATTTTCGTTAGCGACGACGTTCTCAACCTTCCGGAAATCCCGCGCACCCTCACCATCGTCGGCGGCGGCGCGATCGGCTTGGAGTATTGCAGCACGTTTGCGGCCCTGGGCGTCCGTGTCACCCTGGTGGACCGAAACCCACGCTTGCTGAGCTTCGCCGACGACGAAATCGTCGATACGCTGGTCTACCACCTGCGGCAGAATGGCGTCACGCTCCGCCTGAACGAAAGCGTCAACGACATCGAGTACATACGGGAGCGACGCGGCGACGGGGTGCGTGTCCACCTGGAAAGCGGCAAGCAGATCATCAGTGATTCGGTGATGTACTGCGTCGGGCGCACCGGCAACACCCACTCCCTGAACCTGGAAGCGGCGGGATTGCAGGCGGACTCGCGGGGGCGCATCAGCGTGGACGAGAACTACCAGACCTGCGTGGAGGGCATCTACGCCGTCGGCGGCGTGATCGGGTTCCCCGACCTGACGTCCACTTCGCGGAGGCAGGGGCGTCTCGCTGCCTGCCACGCCTTCGACGCGCCCACTTATCCATTCCCCGACCTGTTTCCCTACACGGTCAGGACCATTCCGGAAGTCGCCATGATCGGCAAGACCGAGCAGGAACTGACCGACGCCGGCGTGGCCTACGAGGTGGGCAAGGCCAACTACCAGGAGACGATGAGCAGCGTGATGCAGGGCGACAACGCCGGCCTGCTGAAACTGATATTCGACACCGAAACGCGCAAACTGCACGGCGTCCACATTCTCGGCGAAGACGCATCCGAGTTGATTCACATCGGCCAGGCGGTGATGGCATTCGGCGGCACCATCGACTACTTCACCGAGGCGGTGACCAGCTATCCCAGCCTGGCAGAGTGCTATTTGACAGCCGCACTGAACGGCATCAATCGCCTGGAATTGTAAAGCCAACCGCGCCTATCGCCGTCCGCTGTGCCACACGACAAGGTCATCATAATCATCGCCGGCCCGAATGGGGCGGGCAAGACCACCTTTGCTCGGGAGTTTCTGCCCAACGAGGCGAACTGCCCGACCTTCGTCAACGCCGACCTGATCGCGGAGGGGCTGAATCCACTGCAACCTGAGCGGGAGGCGGTAGCGGCCGGGCGGATGATGCTGGATATGATCCGACGCTACGTCGACGAAGGCCGCAACTTCGCGCTCGAGACGACGCTGAGCGGACGCAGCTATGCTAGTATGATTCCACGATGGCAGGCGCAGGGCTACCGGGTGATCCTATACTTTCTCTCCCTGCCGTCGGCGGAGACCGCAGTATCGCGGGTGCACCAGAGGGTTTCGACCGGGGGACACAGCATCCCGGATGATGTGATTCGTCGCCGATTCAACTCAGGCTGGAACAATTTCGAGTCCATTTATAAAGAATTGGTAGACGAATGGATACTGTACGACAGCACAGGCATCATTCCGGTAGAGCTAGCAAGGAGCAGCGAAAATGACGACGCTGTATGAGATTACGCAGCAGCGCGACCAGCAGGGAGAACAATCCTATGATCCCTACACAGACGGCGCTTTGGCAGCTCTGAAACGCGCCGCTGAAAAAGCGAGGCGGCGCAACATTGCCCTCCTTGGTTCGGTTGTCACCTGGCGCGACGGTCAGGTTGTGTACGACACGGAGCCGTAGCAGCCGCATCCGCGCTTGTCCCGGCTCCCGTTGCTTGTATAATGGCCCGCGTCGTCGGTACGCCGGCGCAAACTGAGCTGGGAGCCTTTCCTGATGAAGAACAAGGTTTATCCCGATTTCGATTCCGCCGTCGCTGACATGAAGGACGGCATGACTTTTATGTCGCCCGGTTTTGGCAACGTGGGTCTGGCACGCAATCTATTGGCTGCCGTCCACCGCTTGGGCGTCAAAGAACTCACCGGGATATCGAACAACGCCGGTAGTCTCGACGATCGTGTCGACGTAGGCACCCTGATTGAAGCGCGACAGGTCAAAAAGATGATCTGCGCTTTTACGGCCCCCACGCACCCGTCGCAGATCACCCCGTTCGTCCAGATGTACAACGACGACGAACTGGACGCCGAGTTGGTGCCGCAGGGTACGCTGGCAGAGCGGATGCGCGCGGCCGCCGCTGGCATCGGAGCTTTTTACACTCCGGCTAGCGTCGGTACCGAGCTGGCCGAGGGCAAGGAGCACCGGGAGATCAACGGACGCACCTATGTTTTGGAATACCCGCTGCCTGCCGATTTCGCGCTGATCCGCGCGTACCGCGCCGACACCTTCGGCAACCTGCAATTCCGCCTCACCCAGCGCAACTTCAACCCGATCATGGCGATGGCTGCCGACATCACGGTGGTTGAGGTCGAGGACAGCATCGTGGAGCCGGGCGAGATCGACCCGGACTGCGTGCACGTTCCAGGCGTGTACGTGGACCGACTGGTGAAAATCCCCGAAGACGGCATGTGGGACTGATAAACCGGCGTCACGCCGGGGCGAATGATTATTCGCCTTACACTGCCTGTGGCGAACAAAAAGGAGTGGAAACGATGACTACCGCCGATAAGCCCCGCCTCTCCCGCCAGGCCATGTGCGACCGGTTGGCGATGGAATTCCAGGACGGCTGGATCGTCAACTTGGGCGTCGGGATGCCGACCCTGTGCTCCAACTACCTGGAGTGCGAGCCGGACAAAGAGATCATCTTCCACTCAGAGAACGGCGTGATCGGATACGGGCCGTTGGCTCCGGCCGGCGAGGAAGACAGGCACCTGGTCAACGCCGGAGGTCAGAACGTGGTGGCTCTGCCGGGCATGGCTATCGTCCACCACGCCGACTCGTTCGGGCTCATTCGCAAGGGTATGGTGGACGTGACGGTGATGGGGGCGTACGAGGTGTCAGAGAACGGGGACTTCGCCAACTGGCGCATACCGGTGCGCAAGGGCGGCGGAATCGGCGGCGCAATGGACTTGGCGGCCTGCGCCAAACGCGTGTTCATCGCCATGGAACACAACCAGCGCAACGGCGCGCCGCGCGTCCTCAAACGCTGCGCCCTGCCCATCACGGCGCCCGGCGTGGTTAAGCTGCTGGCAACCGACCTGGGACTGTTTGAAATCACGGAGCAGGGATTCGTCCTGAAGGAGAACGCTCCCGGCTGGTCTCCCGAGGACATCCAGGAGCAGACGGAGGCGGAGTTGATCATAGCCGACGATTTGCGGGAGATACGGGTGCGGCCGGAGTGATTGGGCGTAACCCAAAGAAAACAAACGGGCGGCTATCGCGAGCCGCCCGTTTTCATTCAGCCGGAAACCAGCGTTGCAGGGTGGCGCGGAATTTCTGGAAGGCGCGGTCCTGGCAGCGGGCGAGGCTGACGGTGCGGGCTAGATGCTCGTAAAGCCTTCTCGAACGCGGCTCTTTCTGCAAATCCAGTATGGCTTCAATTGCGCCTTTGGGATCGTCGGGTTTATGTCTCCCAGCGGTCAAATATCCATTTCTAGTGAGCCATTCCCTTATACCCTCTGTCTGAGACCAACCGACGAAACTTCGGAGTTGCTGAGATGAGGCTCCAAATATCCAAGCCTCGAGCTCTGGTTCAATCACCACGAAGGCAACATCGCTTGGCGACCAACCTTGAGTTTCATAAAATTGTTCCAAACTGCGCTCTAAATCCGGGGCAGTAATTTCACTGGCGCCGCAACCGTCGTAATCAAACATTACGAGGGCGTTGCGATACTCGTCGCGCAATGGTCTCAGAATACCTTCGGATGCCGTGCGGCAACCGGAATCCTGATGAGGGTGTCTTTGGATTTCGAACGTGATCTCGCGTATGCCTAATGCCGGCCGACGGTAACCGAGCAACGTCTCGACGGTACGTTGCATTTGCGAATCAGCCACCAAAACGAAAAGATCCCGAGCGTCGGCATTTGGCGTCATGCAAGGATCCCGGAGGCGAAGAAAGTTCCCAAATCAGTTTCGCTTTGCCATTTGAGCAAACGAGGGTGTGCCGAGCCGGGAATTATATCCACCACACCGTCGTCGGTTCTCCCGAAGCAGAGTAGATGTTTCACGTTAGCAATGGCTACGAACTCTGGCGAATGTGTCGCTAAAAGCACCTGCGCATCGTAGACCGAAGAAAGCGAATCAAAAACGTCCTGTAACGCGCCCGGATGGATACCGTTTTCTGGTTCTTCGATCATGTACAAACCATCAGTTTGAGGCATGTACGCCAACACCGTCAGCGCTAAGAGTCGCAGGGTACCGTCGGAAGCTTTCCAAGAAGGCACCTTTAGACCGTTGTTGTATTCGAGCATCAAATACTTATGCCTATCGTCAGGTCGGTCTATGACTTCGACCGAGTCAAACCCCCTCAGAGCGCCTTTTACGTGATTCGCCCAATCTTCAGCACGTCGAGGTTCTCGCTCCTGCATGAGATCTACGACCCAAGGTATATTGGATCCGTCAGGCAAGAAATCGGTTCCGACACCGGGTCTACTTGCGCGGCGCATCCGCTCGCTGTTGAGCGACAAACTCATCACGTTGTCTCTAAGATATGAGGAGACTCTGGTCGTTACTGGGTAATCTCCGACATTGTCCGGCAAAATGGACATAGCAGATCGGTCCGAACTCAGACTGAATGCGGGTCGCCAACCTTGCGTTCCCGGATCGTTGACGGTTTCAGGATGGTATCTACTCCTCCCAGTGCTGGTCTTGCTAAATACCATGCGTGTACCATGAGATTGCCTTTGCATGATGGAATTCGTTGGCGACAGCGGGTCCGGGAACATCCACAATTGACGTTCTTGGCACGATGGATTGGAAATCAGTGTCCCGCGCTCTTCCTGCAAACTGATTTGCCCGGTTTCACTGTCTGTACCAATCGCTACTTGGTAACGGAACCCGTTGAATTGGGGGCCGAGAGGTATCAAAGATTGCATCTCATCGGGTAAGCCGAACTCTAGGGCAATCTCAAACCTTTGCTCTGCAGGATCTTCCGGACGGTCCCACACCAGATCGGCGAAGTTGGAAGTGCGCTTCATCCACGCCGCCTCCACCCCATCGCGCACCACGTCGGACACGAACTTGATGGCGTCCATCAGCGTGCTCTTGCCGCTGGCGTTGGGGCCGATGAGCACGTGGAAACGGTCCATCGGCACGTCCACGTACCGAAGACAACCGTAGTTGAGCACCTGTATCCGGTTGATAATCATGGGACGTGCTCATCGGAATCGGGGAGGCGTGAACCCGACCCTTAGCCGAAGTAGCCCTGGCCGCCGTTGACGTGGAGCGTCTGGCCGGTTACGAAGCCTCCGTCCTCGGTGCACAGGAAGGTGACAGCCGAGGCGATTTCCTCGGGCTTGCCCTGCCGGCCCAACGGGATTCCCGATTGGTCGGGGACACGACCGGCGTACCACTCTGGGTTGGCACGGGACGTGTCGATGCTCCCGGGCGCGATGACGTTGACGCGGATGTTGTGGGGCGCGAACTCCGACGCCAGAGCGCGGGCCATACCCACCAGTCCCATCTTGGCCGCCGACACGTGCGCCCGAAGGGCGGTGCCGCGGAAAGCGCCGTCGCCGGTCAGGAACACGATGCGCCCGAAGTTGTTGTCCACCATCTGCTGGATGACACCGCGAGTGGTGTAGAAAGAACCGTCCAACACCACGCCGCGCACGTGCTCCCAGTCCTCCAGGGTCAGTTCCGTGAACGGCTTATGGGGCCGGATGGCGGCGTTGTTGATCAGGATGTCGATGTGGCCGAAGGTGGACATGGCCGCGTCGATCATGGCGTCCACTTCTTCTTTTTTTGAAACGTCGGCCAGCACGGGGAGCGCTTTGACCCCCAACTCTTCCACAGCGGCCGCGGTAGCCTCGGCCTCGTCGCGATTGCTACGGGCGTTCACGACGATGTTCGCGCCTTCCGAGGCCATCATCAACGCCGTGGCGCGGCCAATGTTTCGTCCCGATCCGGTGATCAACGCCACTCTGCCATCCAACTTGCCCATGGTTTTTCTCCTGAAATCCTAATTCGTGATGTCTTACGCCGCATTATAGCGTACGGCTTGCGATACCCTATACTTTAACCATGCGTCGCGCACTGAGCATCGTCGTTATCGTCCTGGTGGGTGCGGTTCTCGCCTGCGGGGACGGCGAGTCGGATGCCGACCGATATGCCCAAGCCACCATCGAGGCGGCCATCGCCAGGATCGCCTCCACTGCAGCGACAAACGAACCCAGTCCCGATGCGCCGACCGCGATCGCGCCCACGGCAGCGCCGACCATTGCGACGCCCACCGACGCTCCGACTGTTACTTCCCCAGCAGTACCGACTAACACACCCATACCCACTCCCACCCTGCCCGCGGTCCACGAAATCACGGAAGTGCGCAATTGGCAGTTCGCCGAGCAAAGCGCTCCCGACGTGGTGGACACAGTTCGCGCCGTTGACTGGATAGCCGACGGACTTCAAAACGCTACGGAATTCAACGCCGCCGAGCGTTTGCTCAACATCGGCATCCTGGCTCCTGAGACGCTGGATACTCTGCTGGATTCCCACACCGTTGGGAGCCGCCTGACGGCGTTCGACCTCCCGGCATTGCTATCGCTGCAGCGCATGGCCCAGGATCGTCCCGAACGGTTGGCCCAGCTGACCGAGGCGAATTGGTTCCGGGACGGGCTCACCGACTCGGAAGCTGCCATCGTCGCCGCGCTTTACGAGCATTCAAGATTTGTGTCGCCAGAATTCGACGCCATCGTAGCGAACCCCCAATCGTTGAACGTGGAAATCAGGACGGCTACCAACCGCGCTGGCGGCGCGGTTCCCATTGCGATTCTCCGGTCGGGAACGATCCCTGCCGATTCGCAGGTGATGTCCACGAGCCGGTTGGCCGTGCCGCTGATGGAGGACATGTTCGACGCCCCGTTTCCGATGCCGGCAATCGTTATTCACATCACGGAGTACGTGTCCGGTGTTGCAGCCGGGACCAATTACCAGACGCACATCACCCTGAAACCCACAATCGACGCCAACGAAATGCCGGAATTTGCCGTCCATTCGGTGCTTCACGAAATCGCCCACTACTACCTTTACTCGAACCCCATTTGGTACGCCGAAGGGGGCGCGGATTTCGCGGCTTCCTACGCGCGGAACGTGGTCTCAGGCACTCCCATTGAGGCGACCAACAGCCCGTGCGCTGCGGCCGTTTCTTTGAGCGAATTGGAATTCCGCCTGCCCGCCGACCCGGGAGTTACCGAGGAGGACGCCGATTTGAGCCGCTGCGTCTATTCCCTGGGCGAGCGTTTGATGCTGGCGCTGTACCGCCATTTGGGTGAGGAGCAATTTTTGCAGGGTTGGCGCGAACCCTATCAAACGCTGGCCGCGCAACCGACCTATCCAGTCGATTACGATTTCCCAGAGGTGGAACTGCGCGTCGCGTATTTGCGAACCGGAGGGCGTTTAATGCAGCCGGAGTTGGAACACATCTGGGACCAATGGTACCGGGGCACGGCCAGCACGATTGTCGAAGGGGCCCCTGACCCAACGCCGCCTGATCCCAGCCTCGCAAGCGTCAACGGGCGCATCGACAGCACCCACGTGTCGTTGACGCAGTTCGGTTCCGCGACCCACAGTTTTTCAGCCAGCGAACAACAGGGTTGGGTATTCCTGAATCTGGAGTATTCCTACCAGGTACCATCCGGCGCAGAACAGCGAACATGGGAACTGGTTGAGTATTACCAGGATGGATACGCGTACTCGCGCCGCAGCGTTGACGTTGATTTCGAACCGCAATACGCCGGCGGCACGCGCTGGCTATCGCTGGGGCCAACGCCGCCCCACCGTTGGGCGCCGGGCCGGTACTGGGCATACGTATATGAGGACGGGCGCAAAATTGCGGAAGTGGAATATGAGGTAACCCCGTAGATCCTTTTCCGAGTCGCGGTCTTGCTATCCCAGCAGGCGATTCAATCCTGAGTGTTTGGCGGGGTCCAGGTCGCGGCCGGCCAGCGCGGGATGGTCGGGGCTGTATCGGTGGCAGCGGAAGGTGGCGTTGGACAACTCCATGCCGCCCAAGCCTCCGGGACCGTCGTTGAACACCGGGAACGGGTTGATGTATTCCCAAACTATTTCGCCCCTGGGAGTCACCTCAAACATGCGGCCCGGCGCGCCCTCGCAGATCAGTGTGTTGCCGTTGGGCTGCCGCTCGGCGCTGCTGATGTTGTAGCTGTAGAACGAGATGGGCGGCGCACCCAAATACTGCCAGTGAATCTCGTTGGTTTCGGGATCAACTTCGACGATTCTGGAATGGCTGGCGCCGCGGCGATGGCTGCCGTTGTCGAAAATGAGCACGCGACCACTGTCCAGCCAGGTAGGATGGTGCTGCTCGTAGAGTTCGCCGGGCCCCCACTTCCACTTGAACGCTCCGGAGGCGCGGTCAACGATGCCCACGGTACTGGTGAGCCGGTAGCTGACGAGGAGATCGCCGTCAGCGGTAACGTTGAGACAATTCTGATGGGTCCATTCGCGACGTGGTTCCATGTCGGAGATAACGTCCTCGGATGGGTTCAGGTGTTCCCAGGAACGCCACTCCCATACCGTGGCGCCGTCCGGAGTAACTTCCCTCACCATGTCCCCCAGCATCCCCGGCGCGAAGTCCACGTCGAAACCGCCCTGGATTTGCGCCACCAGACCTTCGGGCAGGGGTTCCCACAAGAGTAGCAGGGTATTGCCGCTGGACAGGCGTTCGTAGTCATGATGCAGTGTGTTGTCCCGGTAAGCCCACACCAGGTTGCTGTCCCAATCCAACTCGATGATGCTGGCCGACGAGCCGCCCACGGTTTCGATGCCGCCGGCGTCTTTGGGAGGCATGGTGCGGCAGAGCAGGTTGCCGTTGTCCAGCAGGTAGCCGTAGTGGATGCCCTCCTCCGAGTGCCAGCGGTGCACCACGTTTCCCTGCATGTCGATCAGGTAGGCGTCCTTGCCACCGCGAGTGGTCGAAAACAGCGTGTAGCCCAGTTGGCATGCCGTCGGCGTGTAGTGGATCAACCCCACCGGATGATGAATCGACCAGCCCATGACAACGCCCTCCATGCTGAATGTTGGCGGATTATAGCAGGGCGCATCGCCGGGAACGCGGGCTGATCCGATGGGCTATACTGGCCGAGCGCCGGAACAAGGAGACCCACCATGTCGCAAACGCCGATCCAAACCCAACTGGAACCGCACGACCTCGAGCACCTCAACCGCTGGGTCGCGTCCGGCAAGTTTGTTGACCTGGCGGACGCCATTCAATCGGCCATTCACGCCGGCGTCAACTGGTGGTTGTTCGAGGAATTCGCCAAATGGGAGAAAGAAAAGTACGGCGGCATGACTGAAGTGGAGTTCAACAAGGCCATTGCAGAAGAGGGTATGGCTCCCTTGGCAAAACCGCAGTCTGATCCGCAGGCCGCCTCAGTGGTGGAGGTCATTGCGGACTCTCCGGAGTACGAAGGCAAGTTTGGAAACGATGACTCATCAGACTGGGACGATGCGATGTGGGGTGCATCGCGTACCAGGTTGCGCTACCTGGTACAACATCGAGGCTGGAGCTGCGGCGAGATCGCGGAGAGGCTGAGGTGGGAAGGGCTCGCGGCATCAGAGGCCAACGTTGAGTCATGGTATCGCGGGCAAAAGATATCCAGCAATCCGGACGCGCTGTTGGACGCGCTGAACCGGATGCTGGAGGTGTAATGCCCGAATTGCTGAGAGGCGAAATTTATTGGGCTGATCTGGACCCCGTTCTCGGACACGAGCAAGCCGGCCGGCGGCCGATCTTGATATTAACCGAAGCGCTATCGAACACCCGAAGCCACCTGGCCGTTGCATTGCCCATCACCGCTTCTCGTCAACGGATTGGCTTCCCGTACGCCGTGCGGCTCCGGTCGGTGGAAACGCGCCGTCCATCCTGGGTGCTACCACGCCAAATTCGGGCGGTGTCCGATGAACGCATATTGACCTACATGGGGATGGTTTCCAACAACGAACTGAAAGGCGTTGTTGTGGCAGTTCTAGCTCACCTCCTGCCGCGGGGAAGCGACATCGCCATGGGAGATTACCCCGGGCTAGTTTGACCCTGTCGTGTGGATTCTACTAGCCATTTGCAGCGCCGCCTCGCTGGGCTTCGCCAACATCGCCCACAAGAGGCTGCTGGACAACTACCTGGACGGCGTCAGCGTTCTTGGCGTCGGTTCGATCCTGACCCGCTTGACCTGTGCAGGCATCTTGCTGGCGGCGGTGGGTTGGCCCACCGGGGCAACGTGGCAGGCAATCGGAACCGGCCTCCTATCCGGCATCAGCCTGGGCACCGGGCTGCTGCTGCTTTTCCTGGGCTTGAAACTGGGCGAGGCCTCGCGGGCCGTGGCGGTGAGTCAGACCAATCCCATACTGGTGGCTCTACTGGCGCTGGCGATCCTGGGCGAGGCGGTTGGGCCGTGGCAGTGGACGGCGATCGCGCTGGTGGTTTTGGGCGCGATATTGGTGTCGGTGGAAGGACTCGGGAGGGGGCTGTTTCGCGTGACGCCGGGACTGACGGCGCTGGTGGGCAGCTCGGCCGGCCTGGGGATGTCGTTTTTCCTGGCGAAGCTGGTGCTCAGCGACCTGACGCCGTGGGAAGTTTTCGCGCTGCAGGAACTGGGTATGGTGCCGGTGTTCGCCGTGTTTGGCCGGCCCTCAAACTGGCGCAAGCTATACTCGGGGCTGCGTTCGTGGCCGGCGCTGACCACGTTCCTGGTGGGAGAGGGCTTGCTGCCGCAACTGGCGATCCTGCTTTTCGTCTGGTCGTTCGCGTTTGGGCCGGTCTCGCTGGCGTCGGCGGTACTGGCGACACGGCCGATGTTCGTCTTCCTGGCCGGGACGCTATTGAGTTGGCGGCGGCTCGGACTGCTGCAGGAATCGCTGGGAACGTCGGCCCTGGCCGCCAAGTTTGTGGCTATCGTGATGATCGTGGCCGGCACGACGCTGCTGGCGGCGTTCTGAGGGAAATCACCCTCACCCACCGTATCGAGTACGGGGCAAGCTCTGACCCTCTCCCATCGAGGGAGAGGGGAGATTGGTCAAGGGAGAGGGGAGATTGAGACCGGTTCTGCCGGCTGTCCTCGAAACTTCAGGCTCCAGAAGTGGACCGCGCCGACGGTAATGAAGATTCCCACGCAGTAGCAGATGATGCCCCAGGACACATCGAAGAATATCCGCGCCAGGATGATCGACGAGATGTAAACAAACGCCAGGGTCAGCGTCGTGCTGCGGGTGCGCCACAGGATCGCCAGCGCGGGGAGCGCGACCAGCAGCACCGGCCCGGTGAGCACGGCGGCGGTTACGCCCAAGGCGGTGGCCGCGCCTCGGCCGCCCCTGAATCGGAGCCATACGGGCCAGATGTGCCCGGCCATGGCCGCGACGCCGCTGAGCAAGCCCGCGCCCGTGACGGTGTCCCACGAACTGACCAGGGCGTTGACTGCCAGAACGGGAACGAACCCCTTGGCGATGTCCACCGCACCAACGATAACGCCCCATTTGGCGCCGAGCATCCTCCCGACGTTGGCCGCCCCCGCGTTGCCGTCGCCGGCCAGTCTGATGTCAGCCAGCGCGTTGCCGACCCGTTGAGTAACCAGATACGCGGTCGGCAGGCTGCCCAGCAAGTAACCCAATCCGCCGGCGGCGGACCACGCCAGCAGCCAAACCATGTGTCACCTTTCCGTTAGGCAGGTACTCCGTTAGACGGGTACCAGGTCAGCGGTTTTTACCTGGGTGCACCAGTGGCGGTACTTGGGGTTGTTGCCGACCACGATGTCAAAGTACATGCTTTGCAATTTGCTGGTGATCGGTCCGGGTTCCCCGTTGGCGATGGGGCGACAGTCGAGTTCCACCACTGGGGTAAGGTGGGCGGCGGTGCCGCTGAGGAACACCTCATCGGCGAGATAGAGTTCGCTGCGGTCGATGGTCCGCATGTCGATTTCCAGGCCCAACTCGGCGCGGGCCAGTTGCATCACCGTGTCGCGGGTGATGCCGCCCAGCGCGTTGTCTTCCAAGCCAGGCGTGTAGATGCGGCCGTCCTTGACCATGAACAGGTTCTCGCCTGAACCCTCGGACACGTGCCCGTCGTGGTTCAGCAGGATGGCTTCGTCGAAGCCGCTCAGCGTGGCCTCGGTCTTGGCGAGGATGCTGTTGACGTAAATGCCGCACGCCTTGATGCGCGCCGGGATCATGGGGTCGTCGACCCGCCGCCACGACGAGGTGCAGCAACGCAGGCGGTCGCTGCCCAGGTAGTTGCCGAACGGAACGGTGATCAGCGTGAAGTCAGACGCCAGTTCCTGCAATTTCAGGTTGGCGACCAGTTCCTGGCTCTTGTAGGCGAGCGGGCGGATGTAGATGTCGCTGGTGTGCTGGTTGCGCGTCACGAGCTGAGTGGTGATGTCGCATAGCTCGTCGGCGGTGTAGGGAATGTCCAGCATCAGGATGCGGCAGCCGTCCAGCAAACGGACGTAATGCTCGCGCATGCGGAAGATGTTGATCGCGCCCTGCTCTTGGTTCCAGTTGCCGCGGATGCCCTCGAATACGCCGGTGCCGTAGTGGAGGGCGTGGGTCATTACGCTTACTTTGGCCTCGCTTACCGGAACGAACTGGCCGCGGAAGAAGACCTGGAGTTCGTCGGCGTTGAAGGAAGCCTGGCCATCTGTAGTGCCGTTGGTAGTCACGTAATGCCCCCTTTGAGCAAAGATTGCGGATCATTATAGCGGCGAGTGCCGAGAGTTGCCAATGAGCGAGAGTCGGGACGGTAGGGTTCCGTTTTAGGTGGTTTGATTTCGGTCAACCCCACAACTGGTGGGGGTAGGGGCGAATAATTATTGCCCCTACAGTGAGAAACCACCTAAATTGCAACGCTACCGAGTCGGGACCAGGGTCATTCGATGATCGGTGTAAATCAGGCGACCGTGGTCTTGATGATTCTCAAACCTGCCGTCCGCTCGTGGTTCGACCCGCCACAGGCGGACCTCCGGCAGGCTCCCGCCGGAGGCGGACGTTCCGCATCATGAGCGGACTACCTTGCCACAGGACCAGAATCGAAACGCTCTGGAGCCGGGCCCAGGGTCCATTCGATGATCGATGTAAACCGGGTTGAGGAAATGGCTAGCGCGCGGGGGCGGGAAGGACCCAGCGGAGGAATTTGTGGTAGCGGTCGCCGTCAATCCAGGGAAGGAGGTTGATGACGATGTCTTCAGGGTGAGGGACGTCCCCCTGGCGTCGGGCACGGTCCAGGCAGTGG
>DAOUJD010000099.1:0-8407 GCA_034423115.1 Dehalococcoidia bacterium
GGGTCTGGATGTGGTTCAGCGGCGAGGGTTACGCGCTTATCAAACCCGAAGTTTCAGGCTATTTCTTGACTCAGATGCCGGTCTCCAAGTACCGCTACGTCTACTTCTCAGAATCTACCGAGGTACGCTGAAAGGGCATTATCGATACCCAATCTGGTTCGCTCAATCTCCATTACGTCGGGCGGCGCGTTCAGTGATCCGGCACGGGCATGCCTGTCCCAGCTGACACCGGAGCGACAATGACCGCCCTCGCGCTTCATCTCGCCAGCTCGTCAGCCATTGACGGCGGCCAGAGCCTCCGCCCGCGACGGCCGGATGTCAATCACCCGGTCGAAGCCGCTGACCTCGAACACCTCGCGCACGGGCTTCGACAGGGAACAGATGGCGAACCGGACGCTGTGGCGCTCCAACTCCTTGGACACCTGCAGGATTACGCGCAGGCCGGCGCTGCTGATGTAGATCAATTCTTCCATATCCACAACGACGGCCCGCTGGGTAGTCTCAATGGCAAGTCCCAACCGGTTGTGGAATTCAAGTGCGTTGGCGCTGTCCAGCCGATCCCCGGCTCGGATGACCAGGGCCCTGGTCTCACGACTGCTTTCCGTCGTCATTGTGGACCTCCCCGCATGTCGCGGTTGGTGCGGCATGCGGATACTTTAGCCGAGGGACGGGACAAATCGCCAGAGATCTCGGGAAGAGGTTGAGCGACTTTACGCGTTATGGCGGCCGTAATCCACTGGCGTAGCGGCGGACGATTCCCATGCCGCCGCCATCCGCGCCGACTACTGGATGGAGGACGACAAGGAGCACATGGACGTTGCCGTGGCCGACGTGGTGTCCTGGAACGGCATACCCATCGGTGAGCCGGACTTCTGATGCGATCAGCAGGACCTCGGTAGAGTGCCTCAGGATACAATTGTACCCGCGCAACTGCCGGGGGTTCCACATGGCCGATATCCACTTCCACGTCTGGCACTACCAGCGCGACTCCGACGGGGTCATCAAATCCATGGAACGACGCCCGGAACGCTACGAAAAGCGCCGCGCCGCCAACCGCGCCCTGGAGATGTCCGTCGAAAGCACTGCATCGCCGGTCAGGTCCTCCAGTGCGTTGACGGCGCCTTCGGCCAGCCCCCGCCCGACTGGGTGGTACAGGGCTACACGCTGGGCGGCGCCGTGGAGGTGGGCACGGAGTACTTCATCGACCGGACGCCGTCCATCCGGCCGTTCCGCAAGATGGAACTCGGCATGGAGAACCTGGCGGACTACGTCCAGGAGCATCCCGACCTCGTGGTACGTCGCCCAGGCGACGTCCAGTAAGGGACAGCGGCCGGCGTTCCGACTGGTTGCCGGTTGTCCGCTGAAACCGGAGACTATACTGGCGAGCGGTAAGCGAGCGCGGCGGATTCACGCCGAGCACCCTGCATTCATCTGCGCTAAGGAAGAGAATTGGACGAACAGGACCTCAACAACGCATCCTGGAGTCTTACCAACACCGGGTCTCCAAGTATCTGTCCCGGGCAGGCATCGAAGAAAAACGTGCTGTCCATCTCGCCGACCACAACAACATCGTGCGGGATTTGGTCGACTGCTCCCCAGATGACTGGGCTCTCGCACGGGATGCCCGGCATCACATTGCCGGTTCCGAGACCTTGGATGGGACGTACAGCCGCTGGCTGGGTCAGGGGATCGTCACGAGGGTGGATGTACGCCATCACTCTGCACCAGCCCTGGGCCACACTGATCGTTCTGGGGTTCAAGACGGTGGAGACCAGGTCCTGGCCGGCGCCGGAGCGGCTGGTCGGGCAGACCATCGCCATCCATGCCGGAAAGCGAGTGGTGCCGCGGCCGGCCGACGCTGTTGAGCAGGAGTTGCGGACCCGGCTGGGCGAGGAATGGAGCCGAGCCATTCCGACCGGCGCGGTGTTGGTCATCGCCACCCGGGCCGGCATGGCCCGGGTAGAGTACGTGGACCTGACCAGGGGCCACGCGGTGCATGACGTCGACACCGAGATGGGGTGCGCCGAGGGAGCGGCGCGAACCCGGATCGACCCCTGGGGCGGCTTCAGGTCCGGCCGCTGGCTGTGGTTCCTGGTCGACGTGGAGGCGTTGCCGGAGCCGGTCCGTGCCGTCGGCCGTCCGGATTTCTGGCGTTGGTAACTATATTGCATAGCGAATGGGCGTTGGTAACAGGTTATGCAGTTGTCTTTTGCCGGCTCGAGCCGGACCAGGGAAGGTTTTGGTGCGGGGAGCGGCCTCGGGCGTCCATCACGCGGTTAGGTCCGCGTAAATTCACAACTCTTGAATTTCAGGCACGTGGACTTGGACGCGGTACCTTTCGTCCGTTTGCACCCACATATGGATGGCCTCGCCTGATACACGCCGACTGCTGCCGGGCCCGCCATTTTGAGATGCTGCCGGGAGGCATAGAGGCGCAGACGGCCAGGGGAATAGGTATGATAGGGCTGTTTCTCGGATTCGGCGCGGAGTTCTTCGCCCGCTCCTACAACTGCCTCACCGTGTGCGGATACACCGACCAGCTTCAGATGCCTTTTCGAAGAAAATCCGGTCCCTGGTCTTTCCATTGCCGGTCCATGACGTTAAAAAGGAGAGCTTTCCTATGGGCATCGTCGATTTGCTCGTAGCTCGTGGAGCCGATGCTTCACGCCTGAACGGCAGCGAGGAAATCCTGGTCCGGGCCGCTCCGGAACAGGTTTACCAGTTGCTGTGCGACGTGACCAGAATGGGAGAATGGAGCCCGGAGTGCTTCCGCTGCGAATGGCTAGGTGATGCGGTTGGCGCGCACCGCGGCGCGCGCTTCCGGGGGCATAACCGACGGGGATGGATCAGATGGTCCACCGAGTGCACGGTGACCCATCACGAACCGTACCGGGTTTTCGGATTCGAAACCAAGCCGCCGGTGGGTAAGGCCCAAAGCCGCTGGCGGTTTGACCTTGAACCTGACGCGGACGGCGCTGTTCTGCGGGAGTCGTTCGAAATATTGTGGTACGTCCGTCCTGTGTTTGGCCTGGTTTTCGGGGGGCAATCAAACAGGCTCGTTCAACTGCGCGAAGGCGTGCTTCAGACGCTGCAGCGGATCAAAAGCACCGCAGAAGCCGAGTGATGCGCCATCCTGAGCCGCTTCGGACCGGCGTTGCCCAGGCGCAAACCGTGAGGATCGTGGAAACGATCAGTCTGTTCATCACGGACGGCGCAGCGACTTCCGTCCCATCGCTTGACGGGAAAGCGACGTACACCGCCCGATGATCACCAGAGCCAGTTCCTCTACTTGATTCGGGCAACCGCCGCGTGGATGTCGCTGAGGTTCCTGGTACCGGTCGCATCAGATAGGAAGGTTCGGAACACGTGGGTCAACTCACCGGTTGAACCCCCATCGCCCGAAAGCGTCACCAGCCCGAACCCGGGACAACTGCCCAAGGCCGCGTGTTTCACTGTGACTGGCGTTGATCCTCGGAAGGCGACGAGAATCATTCGGCCATCGGGAGTAACCTCGGCGTGGTCCGAAGCGGGGTCGTCGTTGAATTGGTATCCGGCATCGTCCTGATTGACGAAGGGCGCTGCCTCGCCGACACAGTGTCCCGAACCGGTGAGGTCGATGGTGCCCACATGCGCTACCGCCTGCTCCGCCAAGGTTGCGGCGGGGTCGTTGAGGATCTTGCCAACATCAAACACTTCTGCCTTGTTCTGGATTCGGTCAAACTGATACAGATACCGCGAGTTGGCCGAGACGGCCAGCCCGTGGGCATCCCTGCGCGCCGCCAGTCCCGCCGCTTCGGTGATGCCCAGCGTCTTCTCCTCGTAGAACTTCACCACCGGCGGCGTGTTGGGCACGGTGTGCGGGTTCGCGCCATCCGGATAGTCCAGCGGCAGACGATACATGATGAACGTCGAGTCATCCGCGCCGGCGCCGCTGGCCGACACGCCCGCGTTCAGGTACATGGCGCCGCCGGCTTCCCTGCCGCCACATCCGGCAGCGCTGATGACGTCATTGGTATATTCCGCCACTATGGACATGGGCTCCGTCGTCATGTCCACCACGAACAGTCCGCCGCCGCCGAAGGTGACGTAGACGTGCTGATTGTTGCTGCTGATTGCGGGGCACACCACGACGTTGTTGGGACGGCCCGACCCTTCCTTGAGCGCTCCGCTGGGCGTGGTCGTCGGCTGGAAGTTGGAGTATTCGCCGGCCACCCTGCCGCCGGGCAGGGTCGAATCGGCATCCGCCTCCAGGGCGGTGAGATCCCGTCCTCCCACCAGGTCCAGCGTGGCGGCCTTGTTGAATGTGAAGGTGTCGGTCTCCGCGTCGTAGTCTATCCGTTCCAACAGCTTTGCGGCGAGATTGGCCACAATTATCGTGGTGCCGTCAGCGCTGAAGAAGGCCATGTGATTGGAAGGAGCGGAGCCTTCCGGACCGGTGGTGCGAAAGAGAGCCTTGCCCAGATTGGCGGCCGCTTCTGGATCGCCCTGGATCCTTCTGCATTCTTGGAGACCGCTGGCCAACTGTGTGCACTGCCCTTCCGCGTCGATGATCCCCACCATTCCTGCGCCCGGACCGAAGAAACTGGCGGCGATATAGCGATGCGTCGACGGTTGCGGCATCATACCGTGGAGCCGTCTTACGTTCACTCCCAACTCTTCAAAAGCCGACGGAAAAACGTCGGTAGCCTGGATAACGGTCGGCCCGTATTTTGGGTCGTCCTCGGCATAATAACCGGGAGGCGCGGATAAAAAATCGCTGCTTTCATAAATGAGAATTCGGCTACCGTGGGTCCCGGTCGGATTGTCTGCGTTGATGCCAACGCTGTCCGATTGGTCCCCCGCCCAGATTTCCCATCCCTTTTCTCTGGACGAGGCCGCTGTAAGCGTCAGTCCCTTCCAGGCTGACCATTTCGGCTCCCCGTAGAAACCGTTGTGGCTGCCCACAATAAACCAGTATCTGATGCCAGGAGTGAGACGGGACACCGTCCAGGTGGGTTGACCCCGATTAACAATATTGGAGTAGCGGAACTCTTTCTGCCATTCCCCGTCCGGCTCACGCACAGCTCGCTGGTAGTCCTCGTCGGCCATCCACCCAACGCGGTAATACGTGGCGCCCTCCACCGCGTCCCAGGCCAGGTCGGCCTCGCCAAGATCGCTTCCGTTCATCGCGCTCACGCTGGTGGGAGACAGGAGAGAGGACTGTCCTCGGGCGATGTTGTCCACTCCGCCGATGACCATGATGCAGATGGCCACTGGGATGCTGATCAGAGGAAACAAAACGCGCTTCATAATCCTACATACTCCTGGGCGTAGGGGGTGAGGGATGGGTCCCAGCGATATTAGACTGTCGTTAATATCGGGATGAACCACGGTGGCCGTATACTAACACACGGTTTGGTTGATCGTTAGGGACGTATGGGAGCCTATATGTGTACGATTAGCGTATCACTTGCGCTGCTATATGTAGAAATTGTTACTGTTCAGGATTGAGGAGAGGCGAGCAGTTGTCGGCAGGCGGTGAGGCGGAATATCATCGAGGCCATCCCCGGGATCGACTGGACGACCATTTGCCACGGTGCCCGTATCCTTCCGGTGGATTCGGGACTGGAGACCAGGAAGGTTCCCTGGCAATGGACGTGTGATACGATTACTTTGCCGATCGTCCCGTAACCAACCGCTGCAAAGGAGTGTTCCAGAATGCCCATCCGTTCGTTGGTACTGACCAATATAGGTCCTTTTCGCCAACGTCCGGACGGTGTCGGCACCAACCGCATCGAGCTGGAGTTTGATCCCAACACAAACCTGCTCATCGGCCCCAACAACGTGGGGAAATCGACGATTTTGCAGGCATTGGTTGCGATGACCGCGTTGTATGACGACGTGAGGCAGGGGTTACCGCAGGCTTTCAAGAATGCGGCTGGTGACTTCCGTGAGGATTACGGGCGGGCGGGCGCCGATGCAGAATTGGTCTGGACCAATTCAATCGGCGATTATCGGAGACTGTGGAACGTTCTAGACGAATTCGTAAGCAGTTCGGATTTTTACGAGACCGCCTCGCTGTCAATAGGCGGCCCGGCCGGACTTACTGATGTGGAGGAGTTTGACTGGGGAGGATTGGTGCGGGAATTCGGTTACGTGGATTATTACAATCCCTCCTCCCCTCGGACGCCCCAGGCCTACGTTACAGCAGGGTCAAACCTGCCCAAAAGAGCTGACGGGAACGAAGACGACCCCAACGTGTACGAAGCCATCAATCTGAGTCGCACCGGTACTGAGTTTCAGCGAAAACTGCTGAGTCAAATCGACCAGGTCATTTCGGAAATTACAGCAGAGTTCCGGGTAGACATGGACGCCGGCGTTTTTGCCAGCGACCCAGAGTCTGACCACCGTCAGTGGAAGGAAGGCCAGAATAAGTTGAGCACCATGGACGGCAAGGTGACATTCCCCGAGTTGAGCCACGGGACGCGGTCCGTATTCGCATGGCTTTCGCAGTTCATGCTAGGCATGGCTCAGCATTATGAAGACGAACCCGACTGGAAAAGTAAGGACGGCATCTTCATCATCGACGAAATTGACGCCCATCTGCATCCCTCGTGGCAACGCCGCATCATACCAACGCTACAGCGGCATTTCCCCAACGTGCAGATTTTTGCCAGCACCCATTCACCGATGATGGTGGCCGGCCTGAAGTCTGGTCAGGTGCACTTACTCAAGCGGGATGAGGTCGGCAGTGTGGAATGGTCTCGGAATGACCGGGACATCATCGGCTGGACAGCGGACGAGATCTACCGGGCTTTCATGGGCATTGACGACCCCACCGACGCGCTGACAGTGCGGCGTGCCGACCGGCTTCGGGAATTGCGGGACAAGGAACCACGCACCGAGGCGGACGAGACGGAGATGAACACCTTGCGCCGCCAAGTCAACGAGGATTTGCTGGCCAAAGGAAATCTCAACGCTCAGCGTGAGCGGTACGCCGGGTTGATGGAGCAGTTCCTGCGTTCCCGCATGGGCGATTTGTCGCAGGACGGGGCGTAACCACCTTGAGATGGGTGGATCGTGGTCCTGAACCCCCGGGCGTTGCCGGGTATGCCGCCCAGTTCACTCAAGGCTGGGTCAACCATTTCGTACACAGTTCGGGCGGGAGGCCTACTAACGCTTACTGGGGACGGTTTCGACGTCAATTACGGCTGCACTTCTCCGCCAAATGCGGTTACTGCGAGCGACGATGCGACCCGGCAACCGATGCTGGAGACCGCACGGAAACCGTAGACCACTTTCGCCCGCTAAATCGTTTTCCCCAACTTGCTTACGAATGGAGCAACTGGGTTTTCAGTTGCCGCAGTTGCAACGGTGACTTCAAGAAGGACAAATGGCCTGATAACGGATACGTTGACCCCTGCGAACCTGACGTTTCAGAACGTCCTGAGCGGTATTTTGACTTCGACCCAGCGACTGGAGAAATCACTGTAAACGACAACCTGACGGATTTGCAGCGCAGGAAAGGCCGAGATACCAGGGATGATTTAGGATTGAATCGGGTGGATTTGCGCGAAGAGCGGCTCGCCAGCATCTCCAGATTCAAGGAGGACTTGCTGGAGTTCTCTCCCGCCGATAGGCAAGCTTTTGCAGAATTCATGATGCGTCCAGAGGTGGAGTTCTGTGGCGTCATCCGGATGACTGTGGCGCAACTTCGGCTAACCGGTGTCGTCTGAGTACAAAGCACGCCTAATGCGTACCCATTTCACGGATCAGTTTCGGGTTGCAACCGTAGAGAATACGGTGGTCGTGAGTGTGGCGAGGGCGGCCCAGACCAAGCTGGTCTTTACGCAATTCGAGCGGCACAAGCGCGGAAACTAAGAGTCGGCGGTGGAGAGCAATCAGGAGTTCCTGATCATCGAGGCCTGCCGCTCGACTTTGTACAAAAACTAGAAAAGTTATAAGAGCAGGGTAAGCTTGACCAAATCACCACAAGAGGTCAAGCATGCCTACCCTGCCCAGCGTCATTGTAACCCTGCTGTTCCCCTTTGAGCATCTATTCGACTGCAGGACCTGGCGTAAAGCCCAGCTCCTGGTGGTGGGTGCGATCCTTTCGCCAGGCAAGCGCACGGTGTCCTCTGCGCTGAGCATCCTGGGGATTGGCCAGCACGGCGACTTCGCCGTCTTTCACCAGGTGCTCAACCGGGCCCGCTGGCAGCCGCTGCAACTGAGCCGGGTGCTGTTGCTGCTACTGGTTGCCCGCTTGGGTTCATCCACCGAACCGCTGGTGTTCGGTATCGACGAGACGGTGGAGCGGCGCTGGGGCCGGAAGATTATGGCCAAAGGGAGGTACCGAGACCCGGTGCGCTCCACGGACGACCAGGTGGTGATGACGCCGGGACTGCAATGGGTCAGCCTGATGTTGCTG
>DAOUJD010000100.1:0-12840 GCA_034423115.1 Dehalococcoidia bacterium
TAGGAGACAGTGCGGCGACCCATGCTTTCGATCGGCCTCCACGGACCAGGGCCCTGCCGGTCTGCCGCACCGTTGTCCACCACGGTACCCTTTCACCGTCAAGATACAAGGCCCTGTACACTGCGCGCGTTATTCTTGCCAATACGGAGGGAACCTTATGAAGGCCGTGTACATCAACCAAACCGGCGGCACCGACGTCCTCACCTACGGCGACCGGCCGGATCCTGAAATCGCTCCTGGGGAAATCCTCATACACGTCGGCGGCAGCGCCCTCAACCACCTCGACCTCAACCTGCGGGCCGGCAACTGCAACCGTTTCCCTCATATTCTGGGCTGCGATCTGGCCGGCGAGGTCGTGCAGATCAGCCCCGACGCCGGCACCGACCTGGAAGTCGGCGACCGCGTGCTCGTGGACAACCGGGTCAAGTGCGGCGGCATCAACCTCTGCGGGCACTGCGCTTCGGGACACGATCAGTGGTGCGCTCGCCAGAAGCGCATCGGCGTCGACCTCGACGGAGGCCACGCGGAGTACGTCGTCGCGCCAGCCATCAACTCCTACACCATCCCCGACGACATGTCCTTCGCCGAGGCCGCTGCCCTCCCCATCGCCCTCCACACCTCCTGGCACTGCCTCATCACTCAGGCCAAGCTCCAGCCTTGGGACGATGTTCTCATCCAGGCCGCCGGCTCCGGCGTCGGCAGCATGGGCATCCAGATCGCCAAGATGATGGGCTGCCGCGTCATCACCACCGCCGGCAGCGACTGGAAACTGGAGGAAGCCAAGAAGTGGGGAGCCGACGAGGTCATCAACTACCGCGAGGTTGACAGCGTCAGCGAAAGGGTCCGTGAACTCACCGACGGCCAGGGTGTCGACGTGGTGTACGACTGCGTTGGCGCGGACGTGTGGCACGAAAACATGCTCTCCCTCAAGCACGAGGGACGCCTCGTGATCACCGGCGTAACCTCAGGCAGCCGTACCCCCATGGACCTGTCCATCCTGCACGGCCGGCCCCTGCACCTCATGGGCAGCGGCGGACGCAGTCGCCGCACCATGGCCGACGCCATGAAGATGGTCAACCAGGGAGCCTTGCGTGGAGTCGTCGGTCGCACCTTCCCGTTGGACGGTGTTGCCGAGGCGCACCAGGTCATGCACGACCGCGATTTCTACGGCAAGTTGGTCATCGAACACTGATCACACGGCGGCAGGTGATACAATAAGTCGCGCCAACACGGTCAAACCACCAAACTCCACGGAGGCAGTTCCGCTATGAGAATCGCGCGCTACATCGCCCACGGCTCTGAACATTTCGGCGTCGTCGACGGCGACAATGTTACCGCCATCGAAGGCAGCATTTTCGACGACGAGATCACGCTCACCGACCACGTCCACACCTTGTCCGACGTCAAGCTCCTCGCGCCCGTCATGCCCGGCAAGATCCTCGCCATGGGCCTCAACTACACCAGCCACGTCGGCGACCGCCCGGCCCCGCCGTACCCCATGGTGTTCCACAAGACCCCCACCAGTGTCATCGGCCCCGAGGACGCCATCATTCGCCCCAAGGAAATCCAGCGGTTCGACGCCGAGGGCGAAATGGTCGTCGTCATCAAGGATCGCTGCAAGAACGTCTCCAAGGAAGACGCGCTGAATCACGTCCTCGGATACACCTGCGGCAACGACGTCAGCGCCCGCGACTGGCAGCGCCAGGACCGCAACGAGAACAACTCCGACTGGTGGCGCGCTAAGTCCGCCGATACCTTCTCACCCATGGGCCCTTGGATCGAGACCGACGCCGACCCCGCCGGCCAGCACCTCCGAACCCGCGTCAACGGCAACGAAGAGCAGAACGAGACCACCGATCACCTGCTCTTCGACGTGCCCACCATGATCGAGTTCATCACCCGCTATGTCACCCTGGAGGCCGGAGACTGCATCTTCACCGGCACTCCCGGCACCACTCAGGACATGGGCGACGGCGCCATCTGCGAGATCGATATCAGCGGAATCGGCGTCCTCCGCAACCCCGTCAAGCTCGAGTCATAGAACGCACCAGCCCGGAGACCAAACGTAGGGGCGGGTTGGAAACCCGCCCTTATCGTTGTACCGTTATTGGCCGGGCCGCCAACCCCGCGGAGCCTGTCGTCCGTTCCGATCCGCCCGACCCAGTCCCCACAGGAAATGATCGGGGTCGATGCCAGCTTGTTCGACTATTCGTCCCATCGTTGTGGGTGCAATGTCTCTTCGGTGATGGCGGGGGATCGTGATACGGACTCCGGCCTCATTTTCGAGGTAAACGTGGCTTCCGCTTTGATACAGAAACCGCCACCCAAACCTCCTGAACAGAGCGTAGGCTTCCGTGTAGCTAACTCCCGGTATGCGCGGCGGCATTAGACAACGACATGCACGCTTGTCACTTCCACCCGGCAGCCATCGTTCTTGTATTCAGCGATAAGACGATCAGTGGCATCAGCGGGCACTTCAGGTCGCGTATACGGGATTGCCAAAAAGCCCTCAATCGCGTCCGCTATCATGGCGAGTGCATCCGCGCGATCATCGCCTTGCGAATTGCAGCCGGGTAGAGATGGGCAGAAGACTGCATAGCCGGGCTCGACATCATCGGAAACCAGCAAAACCTCGAATTCCTCTGGCTGCTTAATGGGCGTTTCTGCGTTTGACGTTTGTGAAGTGGTCATCACGCTCCTCTATCTGTCTGATCCTTGGACTTCGCGACCTATCGCCTCCTCGCTCAGAACGGATACCGCACCTCCGCCTCCGCCTGCTCCTGAGGCCACACCACCACCTTGCGCCCATCCTGCCTCTGTACGAGCGTAACCCGACGCCCCACCTGCCGACCCGTCTCGTCGATGCGAAAACGGCCGTAGAAAGTGGACACGTCCAACGCCCCCGCAGCCGCCCGTAGTTCAGCGTCGTCCAGCGACCCGGCATCCGTGATGCACCGCTGCGCGATGAATCCGGCTGCAAACGCCTGCGCCATCGGGTAATCCACGCTCAGGTCGCTGGCCTGCGCTGCCGCACTGAGAATCCGCAACGCCATCTGAGAGCTTGGCCCTACGTCCGGCTCGGCCACTCCCACCGAAGGTTCCCACTGGCTCGGCCCTATGAACCCTTCGGCCAGCGGCCCCAGTTGACTGGCGAACACCGCAATCGGACTCGCCACCACCACCGCCAACCCGATGTTGCTCCGGTTCGCCAGGCGGGCCAGGGCGTTGGCTTTGATCACGTCGTGGCGGATGCGGCCCACGCCTACCACCAAGTCGGGCTCCAGCTCAGCCACGTGCCTCGCGATCTCCCCGAACTGCGTCTGGCTTGGCCGGTAGCGCAGGTCCAGCTCAGTGGTGAAACCCATCTGGTGAGCCACCGTTTCCACACCGCGTACGACTACGCGCGCGAACGCCCCGGTATCGACCCGCACCACCGCCAGCTTGCTGGCGTCCGGATTCGCCTGCCGCGCTAACTCCGGCGCGCCCACCAGGTACTCGTCCGCGGGCGTCAGGATCCCAACCACGTTGCGGTGCCCGCGCGCGTAGAGGGCATCGCCCGCTCCTCCGTGGTTCCACATCAGCCTTCCGTGTGACTCGGCGACCTCGGCGGCCGCAGTCGTCAATCCGGCGGAGTAGGGACCAAACAGTAAGTCAACCCCGTCTTGCGTGATCAACCGCTCGGTGTTCTGCTGCGCTCTTTCCGCCTGGCTCTCGTCATCGTAATTCACCACGGTGATCCGATAAGATCGCCCGTCCACAGTTAGGCCACCCTGGGCATTCACGTATTCCGCCCAGACGGTCACGCCCGCCAGCGCCTGCCGACCTTGCGTTGCGAATTGTCCCGTTATCGATGCTGAAATGCCGGCTTTAATTTCGGTTGTAGTTGTCATAACGAATACACATCGACACCGTTCCCCAAATAGGGAACGGTGTCGGTTGGTCTAGCCGCGGGGTCGGAAAATGCCGAAGCTGCTCGTGTAGCCGTGGAGGAACGTTGTACCGCTGACGGGCCCAATCTCTCCGTTGCAGAAGAATCCGCCCAACGGAACCGACGCCCCCACCTTGTCGTGAAAAACCTCGGTGTCGTGGTTCGGCCGCCCGTAGAGGTACTTCCCGCGACCCAGGCACGAAAACAGCAGCGCGCCGTGCGCCGGATTCTCCCGGTTGTCGATGGCATACCGCTCCAGCACCGCCGACAGGTCCTCCGCCGACGTGTCTGCGTCCCGAAGGTGGAACTGCACCAGTTGCCCCTCCTTGAGCATCTCGCCAATGGCCAGCACCCCGCTGCGCTGGTCCATCCCCATCACGTTGCGGATCAGGAAGTCCCCCTGCTGCGGCTGGTCGATCAGAGCGTCCATGACCACACCAAGGAACAGCGAGTGTTGCATCAGGTCCCGGTCTTTCTGGTCGGACTGCTGGAACAGCCCTCGCAGCACGTTGATTGGCTGCTCGCCGTCCAGTTCCACCAGGAAGTTGCGGTCGCTGCGGGTGATGCGCATCGGTTGCCCGATCGGCCGGCACCCCTGCGCCACGACCGTCTCAACCACAATATTACCCGAAAGCGCGACGCCAACCGCGCCGGAATCGTGGTAGTCCCGACCCAGGAACAACCCATTCTGACGCGCGCCCTGGCCCGCGCTTGCCAGCCCGCCGATCTTGGCGGCCGCCGGAAAGGCGTAGTCCATCCCCAGCAACAGGTTCTGCGCCGGGAACGACATCGGGTCCACCAACAGCACGAACTGCGGCTCGTCCGCCGGATTGACCCCGAAGGCCTCGTGCCACTCGTCTGGGCCCGCGTCCAGGCTTGGCAGCGTGTCCCCTTCCAGCCGGATCGGGTGGATGTTGACCCCCGGCAGGCTTGCTGCAGTCAGCGACACCGCCGGCTCCTGCTCAACCTCGGATCCTCCTCCGATGATGCCGCCGCCGGAGCAGCCCAGCACCAATACCTGCTGGCCCAGCATTTCGCCTACCAGCTCGGGCAGCGTGGCGTAGTCCGAAGCGTACTCGGACGATGCGAAAACCACCGCCAGGTCGGCGGCCGTGTCGCCCAGGTTGCCGCGCACCGACGCCACGCATTCCGTCAGCGCCGCGCGCAATGTGTTCTGTTGGGATATGGCGGAAGCCCACTGCATGATGCACACCTCACGGGCTTGCGGGAATAACCGTTCCGGTTCGCCGCAGTATAGCACAGCGCCCCGCCGTTCACGGGGTTCTCTACTATGGTTGTAGCATGCGTCGCCACGAAATCGAGAGCTGGGTCCTCGCCTTTATCTTCGGCCCAGCGCACTCTTGCACCGGCGCCTCAAATCAATTGAAATGCAATCAATGCGACAGGATTGCGCGCTTGACACTATCCCATTTCAAACTCTTTGCGTTATAGTTCTCGCGTAATTGCAAGTGGTCGAGTTCACCATGGCTGGGCCCCAGAGTCAACATGGATCGCGTCGCTCACGGCGCTGCACCATCCGTTTCAAACGAGCCCACCGACGCCAATATTGTTTTCAGGCGCAGACCGTAATTTCTATGCCATTGCGCCATTCTCGCCGCTTTCCTGTGCCTTGGCCTCGGCTCTGCGTTCCTCAGGTGGGGTATTTCCCAAGGCTCAAATATCCTCGTGCGGGCGGGATTGGTTTGGTTCATGCTCTCGTCCGCCATTTGGGCTGGCCTCGCTGTTGCGCCCTTACGGATGTTTGGCGGTTTGGGCACCGTCGTCCCGCGCGAATTGTGGCGACAACGCTGAAAACAAGGTAAACCGCAAAAACAAGGAACCCGGCCGGGGCTGGCATCGTATTGATGCCAGCCCTTGAGTACTTGGCGAAAGCCACCCATCGTGGGCCGTGCTCCACCGCGTCGATCCATTGCAGTTGCGGCGCAGCAATCCCCGAGAAAATAGCCAGCGCGATTCCCGTCAAAATCCCATTCGATAGTGGCCTGGGTAGGGATCCATATATATATATATTGCCCTGGGGATCGCCGCTCAGCATGACCTCGAGACTATCACATTAACTGCACATTTTGTGCAATACTATCCCAGTGTGCTACGGTGCTGGCAGAGCGGCCTCCGTGCCACGGAACCTTGCACGTTAAATCCTGACACGTCCACCACAGGCGCACACGACGCCGAGTTGACCTGCATACCCCGGGCGAATTGAACCGGTAATCCCTCAGACCCCCTCTTGGGCGACGGATTCCAGGATTGGATGAAACTCTACCGAACGTAGTCCGCATACGTGCGCGCCTCTCTCCCTATCGAGCAACAGTTTGCCGTGGATCGCGAACGCAAATTGGAATGGTTGTTCACGGTCGTGGGTGCGGGTACCGCTGCATACTGGGTGGTGATCCTGTTCATGCGGCACACATTCCCATTCGAAAGAAATGAATGGCACTTCGCAGCCGGGGGAATACTCGCCGTACTGAGCATCGGGATGCTGCTGGCGTGGTCATTGAGTCCGTCATCCCCTTCCAGGCGGTAACGCCCTTCCTCGACGACATTAGCGACTCCTCATCCAAAGAAAGCGCACAGTTCGTGATCACCAACGAAGAGCCAAGCGCCCCTGACGCCGGTGTGCTCGTTGACGAATCGCCGCCCGCTCCTGCTTCTGACGAATCAGCCCGGAGACCCGCCAACCCACCGGTTTCCCTGGCGGATTTGGTGCAGGCGGTGAGGCCGGCGGTCGTTCGGATACAAACCTCCTGCGGCAGCGGGTCGGGTTTCATCATCGACGCCCACGGAAATATCGTAACTAATCGCCATGTGGTGGGTCATAACCCGAGGGTTGTGGTGCGCTTGGATGACGGCCGGCGGATCGACGGGCGCGTTTCGAGGGTCCACCCAAGCGCAGACTTGGCGGTCGTCAGGATCACGGCGCCCCATCTTGAAGCCGTTCCCCTGGCGGATGCGCACCGAGTGCCGGTGGGCGCGCTCGTCGTCGCGTTCGGTTACCCGTTGGCCGATGCCATCGGTCCCGAAATGACCGTAACCGAGGGTATCTTGTCTGCCAAAAGGGTCCGCCACGGACACCAGGAACTCCAGACCTCCGCCGCGGTCAACCCCGGCAATAGCGGCGGTCCGTTGGTCGATGTGGCCGCCGGAGGGGTGGTCGGAGTGATATTCGCAGGTATCGACAGGGGCCCGAGGCACGCCGATAGAAGGTATCAACTTCGCCATATCCATCAACGAAGTCAAAACCTGGCTGACATCCCGTTTACCCTTTAATACGGTCGACACGAATCTCTCCACTCGCCGTCTGCAGAATCGCCTCTGCTGACGTCATCACCGAGATCCACAACCACGCACCTCGGGCGCTGTGCCGCCCGATACTCTCATTACCGAAAGGCCACTCTGCTCAGTGGTCGCAGAGACCCATGGCACAGAGGACGGTATGTCGTCGCATGATCGCGTTTACGCCGCCAGCATCGGAGCCGTGCTCGTAGCGTTGCAATTTAGGTGGCTTCGATCTGTAGGGGCGAATAATCATTCGCCCCCACCTTGGCTGGCTGCGATGATTGTAGAATCAAACCACCTGATCCGGAACGCTACCGACTGTGCGCGCCGCCGACCATCTCCGACATTCCAGCCGGCTCTGATTCGCTGATCGTTTCAGAGTTGGCATACCTCGCTCTGACGCCAGGAAGTCTGCCCGCGGGTCAAAATTTCAGCAGTCGTACCGACCGCTAAAACACTCTCCCTCGGAAGGAGAGTGTCGGGTATAGGAGAAAATTTCAGCGAGCCTTGCGTTCTATCCCCACGAACGGGCAACCCACTACCCCGTCAACCGCTGCGGCTCCTCGTCAATCTGGTTGATCCGCCGCAGGTGCCGCCCGCCCTCGAACTCCGTCGTCAGCCACACGTCCACGATCTCCCGGGCCGTCTCCCACGACACCAGCCGCTCACCCATCGACAGCACGTTCGAGTCGTTGTGCTCCCTCGCGTACCGCGCCGACTCCACGTTCCAGCACAGCGTGCAGCGCACACCCGGCACCCGGTTCGCCACTATCGCCTCGCCGTTCCCAGACCCTCCCAACACGATCCCACGGTCAACATCGCCGCGCGCCACCGACTCCGCCACCGGTCGTATCCACTCGGGGTAGTCGGTCGATCTGTCGGAGTACGCCCCGTAGTCCACCGCCTCATGGCCCAGGTACGCCAGCAGCGCCAACAGCTTTCCCTTGTATTCGAAACCGGCGTGGTCCGACCCGATCGCTATTTTCATTATCGCGCGCTCCCAAGAAACCCTGTGCGCTCCGGGACGTGCAATCGGATCCACCTGGTTCGTCATTCCCGTGAAAGCGGGAATCCAGGGATCGTTAGCGTCAACGATGGGCGGCGAATCCAACCCGTGCCGGATGCCGGATGATCCCCCTCAGTGGCAGATCGCATGACCGTGCTCTACGTCGCCAGCATAGCACAAAACGCCAATCGTTATGCTACGATACCGCCATCATGCACCATCAACCGTACTGGAGGGACCATCATGAAAGGACGCATTGTCGTCGTGAAGGAATATGGCAAACCCTTTGAAATCGAGGAGTACGACGTGCCCGAGCCACAGCCCGGCGCCGTTTTGCTCCGCATGACCCAGGCCGGAATCTGCGGCTCCGACCTGCACACCTGGCGCGGCGACCAGACCCAGGAGCACCTGCCCCTGCCCGACACCGGCCGCGTCATGGGCCATGAGGGCACCGGCGTCATCGAATTCCTCGGGGACGGGGTCGCCTCCGACTACTACGGCGCCGATGTCAAGGAAGGCGACCGCGTCATCTACGCCGCCGTCTTTCCCTGCTACCACTGCCACATGTGCCTCCGCGGCAACACCAACTGGTGCGTCAACCGCCAGTATCCCGCCGCCGGCATCTGGCCCTACTTCACCGGCACCTACGGTGATTTCCTCTACCTGCCTCCGCGCCATCCTTTCTTCCGCGTGCCCGACGAACTGCCCGATAGCATCCTCGGCCCCGTCAACTGCGCCATGGGCACCGTCACTACCGGCCTCGAGCGCGCCGGCATGAGTCACGGCCAATCCGTGGTCATCATGGGCGCGGGCGGCCTCGGCATCCACGCCACCGCTATGGCCAAGGAGCGCGGCGCCGACCGGGTCATCGTCCTCGACCGCCTCGAAAATCGCCTCGCCCTCGCTGAGGAATTTGGCGCCGACCACACCATCAACATCGAGGAGTTCAACACCCCAGAGACCCGCGTCCGCCGTGTCCGCGAACTCACCCGCGGCCGTGGCGCCGACGTCGTCATGGAACTCGTCGGCCGCGCCGACCTCCTCAAGGAAGGCATCGACATGCTCTCCAACGGCGGCACCTTCGTCGAAATCGGCGACATCGTCCGCGGACAAGAGGTCTCCATCGACCCGTCCAAGCTGCTCCAGGGCAAGAACATCGTCGGCAGCCTCATGTACCGGCCGTCCCTGCTCCCCGAGCTTTTGGACTTCCTCGTCCGCAACCAGGACCGCCTCCCCTTCGACAAGCTCGTCTCCCACACCTTCCCCCTCGCCGACGTCAACGAGGCCTTCGAAGCCGCCGAATGGAGCCAGCGACAAACCCAAATCACCCGCGCCATGCTCGTCCCCTAGTCGTGAATCTGCGGGATATTGCCTACAGCAAGCGGCTATAATGCCATGTGATCGGGAAGGCGGTTAGAGGTTTTGATCGTCGAAGAAAACCCACCCTTCAAAGACGGTATGCCCCCTGTCCACCCCGGCGAGTTCATTGCCGAGGACTTGGAGGAATGGGGCATGTCCGCCGCCGATCTTGACACTGCCTTGGCCGTGCCAGCCGGCACCACGGTGTCGCTCGTGGCGGAGCGCTCCAGCATAACCCCGGAGTTGGCTTTGCGGCTGTCCCGCTATATGTGTATCTCCGCCGAGTTCTGGCTGGGTATCCAAGCCCAATACGACCTGAAAATCGCCGAGTGCAAGCACGGCTCCGCCATCATTGCCCGGGTCACTCCTCTTCCCGGTGCCAGCGAAAACCCGTACAAGAAGGCTGACTATGGCGATAGATAAGTCGCCGCCTGATGATCCAGAGCTTTCACGACAGGGACACTGATCGGTTGTTCCACGGCGAACGAGTGCTGGCCTACCACGGATTTGCTGAGCGAGTGTACGATAAACTCGTCGAACTGAATAGCGCCAGGTCGCTGCAAGAATTGTACGTCCGTCGCGGCAATCGCCTGGAATCGCTGTCTGGCAACCGAGGCGGTCAACACAGCATCCGCATTAACCGCCAGTGGCGAATCTGTTTTCGGTGGGAAGACGATGGCCCCCACGATGTGGAAATCGTGGACTACCATTAAATGGAGGCAATATGACTGTCAAAGGCAGTGTGATACTCGCACACCCGGGCGCAATTTTGGCGGCGGAACTGGAGGAACTTGGTCTGTCCCCGTACGAATTTGACGCAGCCTTAGCCCTGCCGGCCGGCGCTACTGGGGCGTTGTTGGAGCAACTCCACGGTGTCACGGCGGAACTTGCCTTGCGCCTGGGACGCTACTTCGGCACCACGCCGGAGTTCTGGATGGGTATTCAGAACGTTTATGATCTGCATGTTGCCGAAAGCAAGCAGGGCGCTGCCATCGCTGCCCAAATCACCCCACGCATCACGCTTGACGACATTCCCGATTGGGCCGGCGGGAACAAGACTACCGACACAGCCAACTAGCCGATAATCCCTGAAGAACTCGCACCACGGAAAGGAGAACAGCACCATGAAATTCGGTTTGATGTACGAAATCCAGGTTCCCGAACCCCACTACCCAGGCATCGAGGCCGAGCGCTACAAGCAGGTCATGGCCCAGGTCGAGCTCGCCGATGATGTCGGATTCGATTACTTCTGGACCGTGGAGCACCATTTCCTCCGCGAGTTCTCCCACTGCTCCGCGCCCGAGGTCCTGTACGGTGCCCTCTCCCAGCGCACCAAGCGCATCCGCATCGGGCACGCCGTTGCTCTGTTGCCCGGCGCCTACAACCACCCCGTCCGCGTCGCCGAACGGGCCGCCGTTCTCGACATCGTCAGCGATGGCCGCATGGACCTGGGAACCGGCCGGTCCACCACCCTCATCGAAATGGACGGCTTCGAGGTCGATCCCGAGACCACCAAGGCCCAGTGGCGCGAGGCCATCGGCATGATCCCACGCATGTGGACCGAGGACCCCTTCTCCCACGCCGGCGAGTTCTACAACGTCCCGCCGCGCTCCGTGATCCCCAAGCCCGTCCAGGACCCTCACCCGCCGCTGTGGATGGCCTGTAGCCAGCCCGCCTCTTTCGGTGAGGCCGGCGAACTCGGCGTCGGCGTTCTCTGCTTCAACCTCGGCGGACACGAGCAGCTCGTCGAGCGCGTCCAGATCTACCGCGACGCCGTCAAGAACGCCCAGCCAATCGGCAGCCAGGTCAACGACAACATCGCCGCCCTCTGCATGGTCCACGTCGCCGAAACCGACGAGGAAGCTTACGAGTCGGCGGCCCACGAGGGCGAGTGGTTCGTCGGCAAGGCCGAGGAACTCTATGCCCCCTGGGCTGGACGCAACGTCCCGCAGAGCTACCAGTTCGCCGTAAACGCTGTCCAGGAAGAGCGCGTCGACAAGACCGCCGACGACCATCTCGCGTCCGGGGCTTTCGCCATGGGCACCCCCGAAACGGTAATCAAGACCCTCGAAAAGTACCAGGAGGCCGGCGTCGATCAGATCCTCTGCTTCATGCAGATGGGCAACCTACCCCACAGCAAGATCATGAACAGCATCCGCCTCTTCGGCAAGTACGTCATCCCGCACTTCCTCTAGGCGAAAACTCGCCCCGCCGTTGGTGATGTCAGGCCGCGGCGGGGCAGAAGAATCCATTTGAACTCGTAACCCTATGTGGCAAAATATCAAGTATTATGCCTTAGCGCTCGCTATTATCCTCATCACAACAATCGTCTCGACGGGACTGCAACTGCTCGAGAACGCTTTCCCTACCGGACACTCAGCGAGTTCACTCGCAACCAACCTCTCCGGCGTGACTTTGGGGACAATTATCATGGTAATCGGATTCCTTAGAGACAGTCGTTTAGATCGAGCGCTCAAGCGCGCCGATAGTGCTGAAGCCAAGATTGCCGAAGCCGAAACTAGAGCCGCCGTGGCCACGGCTATCGCGGAACAGGAGCGGGAACGTGCTGAGCGGTACCTGGCGGAACTCGAACGCTATCGAGAGACCTACCAGCGAACCACCGAAACCCTGATCCAAACCCTGAGGGAAGTCAACGCTAACCGGTCAACGGATGCGGACCCCTGTTGACATCTCCGATTGTCGTCGATGAAAAAGGGCGGGTCTCAAACCCGCCTCAATTTTTGCGTCGTTGGCAGGAAGCCGTCAGTCCGACGAAGGCAGCTGCTTCGCCTCCTGCAACTCCATCGGCTCACCGTTCAATCGTAGGTCGCACTTTCCGGCTTTGGTGATCAGCACCGACACGCTCCCGTCTGGCGACGTCAGCCGCTTTCCCATCGTCACCTCCGGCGCGTCGTCTGCCGAGGCTGCTCCTCCAAAGTCCACGTCTGCCCCTTTGATCTGCAACTGTATCTCTCCGTCGGTCAACTCACCATCGCCACTCGCCTTGCTGACGATCATCTCCGCACCGCCAGGGCCGACATAACGCTGTCCCGTCTTCAAATTCATCGCTCGTGAAACCTCATAATTTCTTAATTTCGTGCGGGAATTATAGTCAGCCAAATCTCGGAGCGTCAAACGCAGGGCAATCGCGTCTTCAAAACAAACGATGCCGGTGCCTGCATTACATTCCGTTTGGTGATAATGTCCACACACCTCGTTGCCTCAAAGTCCCCGAAGCCAGCCCATAACC
>DAOUJD010000101.1:0-56579 GCA_034423115.1 Dehalococcoidia bacterium
ACGATGCCGGTGCCTGCATTACATTCCGTTTGGTGATAATGTCCACACACCTCGTTGCCTCAAAGTCCCCGAAGCCAGCCCATAACCCCAAAACTCCCAAATCAAAATATCCTGTCCATCCCGTTCATCCTGGGAACCTGTCCGCCTTTGGCGGATCCATGTAAATTCACCGTCCGTTACTGCCAATTCCAATGGCGGCGCTGTTGCTCATTAAGACGCGATTGCCCTGCCCTCGGATTGAACAAGCACCCCAAGACGACTACCCGCCGGGTATAATGGACCCTCAACGGAGAGCCTACCATGACCCTCAGCGCCGCCGACAAGACCCGCTTCCTGCAGGCTTTGAGCGACGACCCGGATTTTCTGCGACAGGTTCGTCAGCATGTGCTGACCGCGGACCTGATCGCACTGCCGGAGCAGTTCGGCAACTTCGTCCGCCTCGCCAACGAAAGGTTCGGCAGGCTGGAGGAAGCCCTGACCCGGTTCGCCGAGCTGACCAACCAACGGCTTTCCTCCCTCGAAAGCGACGTCGGCACCCTGAAGGACGACGTCGGCACCCTGAAAAGCGATGTGAGCACCCTGAAAAGCGACGTCGGCACACTCATAGGCGACAACCTCGAACGGCGTGCACGGGAGAGCATCCTCAACATCGCCAAGGACGAACTGGACCTTACCAGAGGCCGCATCCTGCTGTCCCGTGGACGGGATACAGTCCCACAATTCCTCGACGCCATCAACGCCGCTGAGGAACAGGGCCTCATCACGGAGCAACAGGCCGACAATGTCTTGGTTGCTGACATAGTCATCCGGGCCCGCCGCGCCGAAGACAGGGAGTACGTATACGGCGTGTTCGAAGTGTCCCGCACGATCAGGCTCAGCGATATCCGGAGAGCCCACGACCGGGCCATCGCCGTAGCCGCCGCTACTCACGAGGACGCTGTCGCGGCCGTGGTCGGTGAAGCCATCCAACCTCAGCAGCAAGCTCAGGCCGACGAGATGGGAGTGCGGGTGCTCATTCCGTCCATGCTCCGGCAGCGGGACGCCGTTGCGGCTGACACGGAAGGCTGAGCAAGACTCGGCTGGTGTCTGTCACGCAAACGGCGGGTCAATGTCAACCGGGAGATCAGTAATTGCCAAGGACTGGCATGTCCTCTTGGGTGAGCCTCATGGTGACCGTGTGGTCACGGAGCCACCGGTCGTTGCTTGTGAGTGAGAGGCATTTGAGGGGATGGGCGCGGTCGGACGGCTTGGTTTGGCTTATCCGGGTGCCGGCGGGGAAAATTACCGGCTAATCTGCCGACGGGCCAAACCGTGGCGTCTCAGCGCGTTGTGGACGCTGCTACGGCAGCGCCGGTCTGGCGAATTATCGCGACCATGTCGCTGTCGTGCGCGCTCTGGTGTTCATGGTGAGCTGCTCGACTGTTCTGACTGCAACGTCTGGCGGTTGGGCGGTTATCCCGTTGGGCGCGTATCTTGGTGGGGTGGCGGTTGTTCTTGCAGTGCCAAGATGTCGCGGACCGACGCCGGTATTTCCCGGGCCGGTTCAGTCTTGCCCAGGTCGAGGAATTCGTCGGATCCACCCGGGCAGTCCATGACCCCATCCTTGATCGGGCCCGGTCAATCCAGTGGGCGTACAGGTGCCTGCTCTGCTATGGCGGAGTGGCTACCATCGCATATTTGTGTCCAACAAGGCGCCTTCTCCCAGCGGGGAGCGTTTCTCGTCATGGTGGTACCACCAGCCGCTCTGACCCGCATCCGGTCTATCTTGACCGTCGGCCGGAAACGCGGTGAAGCGCATTATCACCCATTCTCGCGACTCCGGCTGCGCACGGACGATTACGTCAACATAACCTTCCCTGAAGGGCATTCGGATGGAGCGCGGGCGGGTGAGTTTGATGTCCCATGCCCGGTCGGGATCTTGGGCGGCTTCGTCCAGGTACAGTTGGTAGGCTTGGTACCAGAACTGTTCGGTGAAACCGGCATTCCGGGCGGCGGCGTTGCTGAAGAAATCCTGCGAAGTTTTGGTGTGCCGGTTAACCATGGCGAGGCGTCCTTGTAGCGATTATGAGTTTCGTCGGCGGAGTTTATCCTCGAGTTCGCGGAGTGCGGCTGCGGCGTTGTCGGCACGGGCAGGTTCGCTTTCAAAGGTGGGTATGTCCTATCCCTTCTCTGGGTGGTACCAACCCAGCTGTCCTTGTTCCCAGCGGAGGATCAGGTTCAGCGCCGTGCTGTAGCCCTGCAGGCTGCCGTCGTCCAGTTCGTCAATCGGGATTGGCTCATACACGCCGTCCACCAGCCGGTCTCCGGCCAGCTTGGTTCCGTGGCGCTGGCCCGTCGCGTCAAACCGCCAGTACTCGAGGATGCCCAGCGCGGCATAGTCGTCCCGCTTGGGGCCGATGTCCTCGCTGACCGTATTTACCGACGCGATCTCCAGCACGAAGTCCGGTGGCTTCCCCTGCTCTGAGATTATGTAGCCGTTGCTGGCGCGGTACGCCGTGGGGACCGCGTCGAAGGCCACCAGCAGGTCCGGGTAGCGGCTGCCTCCCATAAGTGCGGTGGGAGCTTCCACGAGGTAATGCTGACCAGAGACGATGATGTTGTCTTCGGGGGTGGGTTGCCGTGCCAAGAGGAGCAGTTTCAGCAGGTAGGCGTTGCCGTTTTCGGTCAGTCGGTCGAAGCTGGTCATGTCGTCGGGCTCACGTTCGGGTGGGTCAGGGAGGCGGAAACGAACTGGTGATTGGATGATATTCGTGTCGTCGGTGGCTATGGCGGGCCTCTGGAGGCTGACATTGGGGGCGGTTTGACAGTTTCATTTGAAGGCTGGCCCGATTATAAGCCCGCCTTTCGGCGGCCCGGGGTGGCCTGCTGTCATCAAAATTGGCGGTGATCGGCTTGCGTGTCGCCCGCATAGAAGGACTTAAATGGGCTTGTCTTCTTCGGCAACTGCCAGCGCGTAGGTCGAAATGGTCACGCCGGCAATTTCGGCATCGTCTACCAACTACTGGTAGCTGAACGTTGCGTTTTGCAGCCCGTCCTCGTCGGCGATGCCGGACGTACCATGTCCTCGTGCCGCTGTGAGCCGGATCCACCGTCGTCCAGTCGGTTGAACCATCTGCCGGCCACTCCACCCCGTAGCCCGTAGGCTTGCCGTTGGGGGCCGTCTACGACAGGTCGATCGTCGCGTCGCTGGGGGGTAAACTATCTTTTCCACCGAGAGGTAGGTCAACTGGGGGTCAGCCCCGCGGGTACGGGGTTACGTTACTCCAGTTCCGGTGGTTCGGGGATGAGCCAGGGTCAGCCCCGGCGGGTACGGGGGAGGGTCAGGATGGGACTGTCTCACGCTGGTTTACCAGAGGTCAGCCGCGCGCATGCGGGTTGCGTTCGTGTTTGGGGGCTGGTTATCGTCGCCGCCCGCGGGCTAGTAGTCGGAACTGCTCGACCGTCCACCCGGCTTGGACGATTATTTCTCCCATCGTGTTGGGAGGGATGTCCCTGCTCCTATGCCGGGGTATCGAAACTCTTCTGCTGCCCTTGCGGGCTTGCGTATTTTACTGCCTTCGCTGATGGTCCATCCGTCGGTGTGGAACGCCCGGAGCACCTCGCTCAGTGTATAGCCCGGTACGCGCGGTGGCATCAGGCGCTCTGCCTTTGCTGCCAGAGGGCGATGTAGGTGCTCTCCAAGACCGCTATGGTGACACCGTCGTACGGGTCGCGTCGCAGGAGGGCGCCGTAGTCGGCGATAGCGGAGTCATAGCCGCGCAGGTTGAAGTGGGCGCGGCCGCGGGCTCGGTATGCTTCGGTGTTGTCGGGTGCTATCTCGATGGCGGCGGCGTAGTCGTCCATCGCACACCGGTTGTCGTTCTTGTTCAGGTACGCGCCGCCGCGCCTGATGAGGGCTCTTACGTCTTCGGGGTCGATCGCCAGTGCCTTGTCGCACTCCAAGATTATTTCGTCCCAGTCGAGCGGTCGTACCTTGGCTTGCTCGGTCTGGTCGTAACCCTCAGCCTCGTATTCAGCGACCGTTTCCTCCATTGCGCCGGGTTTGAGGGGCGGATCCTGTCCTTCGTTGATGTAGTCGTCCAAGAACAGGGAGATTGCCTCGGCAATCATCTCAAGGGCTTCTTCCTTGTGGTCACCTTGGCTGGCACAACCGAGTTCGGGGCAGAGCACGGAGTACCCTGGGTGGTCCGGTTCTTTGATCAGGAGGACCTCGTAATCGCGTTGCTTGAAGCGCGTCACAAGTTGGCTCCTGGCTTCGGCGATGTTCGGTTCGGTGGACATGGAATGCTCCGCGAGGGCTGGTCTTTCGTGCATGGGATGTCAGTGTATCTTTTTGGCTGTGGTTGCGTAAGATACGCGAACGCTACGGTGGGCGCTGCTGGGTTGATTCCGTTCCGCCTCAACAGATCGCTGGGCAACGTCGTGCATACGGGGGTATGTTGCATTCCCTTGTTGTCCGATCAGTTGGTGGGTCTATCCTTGTGCCTGCGGGGTCATCGATGTTGGGGGCTGCCCGGTCGGTGACTATCGTCTGGAACCGGCGGTGCGGGGCCGCTCGCTTGAGGGGTAAGGCTGCCGGCTTGAGACGTGCCCGGGACACTCAGACGCCTTGGTTTGGCTTATCTGGGTGCCGGGTAGAGAATTTACCGTCTCACCCGCCGGCAGCCTAAACCGTGGCGTCTCAGCGCGTTGCGGACGCTCCTACGACGGTGCCCGGTATGGCAAATGGTAGTGGCCGTGTCGTCTATGTTCCCCGGCCTGTGATTACGGTGATCCACCGTCGGTCTTAGTGCGATTGCGGGGGCACATGGTTGGAGGGTCATTCTGCGCGTCGCAGTTCTTGGTCGTGTAGGAACCGGATGTAATCTGCGATGGACCGAACCGCCTCGGTCGTCAGGTCTGGCTGCGCCAGACAGTACGCCTCCGTGACCTGGTCCTCGAACAGCGCTTCGGCTGCCGACGCCTCTGCCGGTTTGGTTCGTTGGATGCGTCGTCCCGCGGGGTGCTCTTGACGCATGAACCACCGTGCTGGTCTGCTGTACAGGGTGGCGAGGGTTTCCAGGTTGGTTTTGGTGTGGTTGATGGCGTCGTGTTCGTAGCGCCGGATGGTGGTCGAGTGCAATCCGGTTGAGGAGGCTGGCCCGGCCTGGGCCAGCTGCGCGTCCTATCGCGCTCGTTTGAGGGGGTCGGGGTCGACTTTGGGGCGGTGGCGCCCGATGGGAATCGGCTCGGCGTCGTGGACTGAATGGAGGACGTTGTCCTCGGATACCCGCCAAAGTTGGGTGCGGGCCGCAGTCTGGTTGGGTTCGGTTCGTGCCGGCTTACCTCCCAGTTGCGGATGGTCTGGATTGAGATCGGGGCTTTCGAGGCCTTGGTCTCTTGGGTCATGCCGGCGCGTTTTCTGAGGTCGCACAACGTGGCACCGAGGCGGAAGAGGGCGTCGCGTCTGGTGGGGTCGCCGAACTGGCGACATTTGGCGGTCATGTTGTATCCCTCCGGGCATTTGCGCTGCATGGTCTTTCATGCGCTCAGACGCCCTGGTTTGGCTTGGCAGCGTGGTGGGTGGAGGAATTACCGGATTAGGGGCGATCGGTGGAAACCGTGGCGTGTGCGCGTTGTGGACGCTGGTGGTGAAAGACCTGGGCCGTTCTACGAAACTGCCGGGATGCTGACGGCGTCAACTGTGTTGGTCGAGTGGGCGATCATGCAGGAACAGGATGAAGTGGGAGATCGAGTTGATGTCGTCGTCGGGCAGGTCCGGATGGGCGAGCCGGTAGGCGTCCGTGACTTTGTCGCTGCGCAGTCCCGGTCGTGTGGGTCGGGAGTAGTCGGTACTGTCGGTCTCGTCTTGGAGTTGGATGCTCGACCTGTGGATGAGCCACTCTGGGGAAGCGCCGTACGTGGCAGCCAAACTCTCCAGGTTCGCCCTGCTGGTGGTCGCCACGCCCCGTTCATAACGGCCGAGGGTCTCGCGGCTCATGCCCGACTGGTTGGCCGCTTGGCGTTGTTGTAGGCCGGATCGCTGTCGGGGGATTTTGAGGCGATCCGGGTCGGCGAAGACCCGGGTGAACGGCGCGACGGCGGTGAGGCCCTTGCGGTTTTTCAGGTCGACCAGTTCGGCGATTTGCATGCCGTAGATGCGGGACAGAGCCTCTTTGTGGGTTGCTGACGGCTCCCTTCGCCCGACTTCCCAGTTGCGGAACGTCTGGGCCGGCCGTGACCTCAAGTTTCTCCGCCACCTCGTCTTGGATCAGTTCAGCCTTGGTTCTGGCGTTTCGGAGCTGCCGAGCCAGGGATTTGAGCCCGGGACGGATGGTCTTGGGTACCGGTCCTCTGCGTTTCCGGGGCATGGCTGCTGTCCTCGTTGTCGGCTTGATGGTGGCGGGCGTTACCGGGTTGGCCGAGTGGTGGCGTGCCGGCAGATCATTAGCGACCGGCATGTTGACTGAGAAGGAGAGGAGACCGCCCCAGGGTAAATGAGGAACAAATATCTTGTTTCCATGGACACCGCCCGCAAGATAGCGTTCTACGCGCCTACAAGATAGCGGTCTGCGTGCCCCCCGACGGCTTGTCGACGATGTGCGTTTCGGTCTGGTTGCGTCTTACCCGCGATCCTCATCTGGCGTCAGGCTGGAATGCGGTATGCGTGCTGATCAGGACAGCCTTGGCGGTTTTACGTCTGTGGCGACCACTTCGGACGAGAGCCCCGGCCACGCGAGATATTTCTCTCAAGCCGGCAGAAATGCAAGAAATCGCGCCCGGGCTTGCCGGGCGCGATCGTGGTGTCTGATGCTGTGGATTAGGGTGAGTTGCGGTACGTTGCTGGGAATTTGTCCAGCAAAATCGCCCGGGTCCAGCGTTTTCGCCACTTATTAATACCTTCCCTGAGTTTGTATTTTCTCCTTATTGAGATTTTGGTGCCGAGGGAGGGACTCGAACCCACACACCTCCAGGAGGTAGCGGATTTTAAGTCCGCCGCGTCTACCTTTTCGCCACCTCGGCACGGAGGTAAAAATAATCGCGCAACTCGATCTGCCCCGCAAATCGGTGCGCGTTCCAGACGCTGGTCTATGTGGTTGGTTGACCGGTGTCCATTTGACGATATTGGAGGCGACGGGCGGATTCGAACCGCCGAATAGAGGTTTTGCAGACCTCCGCCTTAGTCCACTTGGCTACGTCGCCTCGCTCCTGATCCTGTGCGCCTTACGGCCCTGGATGTTGTTGCCGCTTCACCCGCCGAGTCCGGTTGGTGCCGAGGGCGGGACTTGAACCCACACGAGCGAAAGCCCACGGCCCCCTCAAGACCGCGTGTCTACCATTTCCACCACCTCGGCATGTTCATGACCGGATTATATCACAGATTTCGACGGCTCGATTTGAAAGACCTGATTCTCGCAGACCGCTTGAAATTAACGTCAAACGGCGGCCCGTCGCCGCTACAGGGGACCCACCGCCGTTTGGATCGTTACGCCTAGTTGACCTGATGCTCGCTGTGGAGAAGTTCCTTGGCGACGGTGCCGATGTTGGCTTCTATGCAATCGCGCAGAGCGGAGTAGATGGAGCGGTTGATGGACTCCATCATCCATGACTCGTACTCGGAGCCCGACTGATAATCGTTTTTCACTGCCACCAATTGTCGCAACGATTCCAGATAATGGGTCTGCAACGGCGTAAGCGACTCAGTGTCAAAGTCTTCTACCTGGGGGCCAGCCTGCTGGTCCACGCCAAGCTGAGCAGACTCCGCGGTCGGGTTTTCGTTCTCCAATCCGCCGACTTCGACGTCGTCTCTCTGTGATGCGTTCATTGCATATCTCCCAATGTCCGGCGGGGTGGCACCATCGCGGCGGATGGCAGCCTCACCGCCATTATAGCACTTTCAGGATCGAGGAATATCGTTGCGTGCGTAGTTTACACGGGTTTTGCAGTTTGGCAATCTCGATTTAACACCATCCGAGGACCGTAACCGCGACAAAAGGTGAGTGTCCGGTTTGGCCTGACGGATTCGGTTGCCAGGATTCGGGCACCTACTAAACTTCCCTGAACTCCCCTTCCACCGTGTCGTCGCCTGGTGTATCTCCGCTAGGCCCCGCACCTGCGGCATCACTGCCAGGTTGCGAATAGACCGCTTGGCCCACCCTCTGGAGGACGTCGTTGAGTTCGTTCATGGCCGTCTGCATCTGGGCAACGTTGTTGGCCGCGATTGCCGACCGGAGAGCCGTCAGCTTTTCTTCGGCTTCTGCTTTGAGATCGGCGGGCAGAATCTCGGCGTGCTCGGCGAGCAGGCGTTCAGCGGAGTAGGCCAAGCTGTCCGCCTGGTTGCGCGTTTCAACCTCGGCGCGGCGGGCGCGGTCCGCCTCCTCGTTAGCCTGGGCCTCCTGCATCATCTGCTCAATGTCTTCCTGGGAAAGGCCGCTGCTGGTCTGTATGACGATGCGCTGCTCTTTGCCGGTACCTTTGTCCTGAGCGGAGACGCTGAGGATGCCGTTGGAGTCGATGTCGAAGGTGACGTCGATCTGAGGGATACCTCGCGGAGCAGGCAGAATCCCGTCGAGCATGAACCGACCGATGGTCTTGTTGTCGGCGGACATGGGGCGTTCGCCCTGCAAAACGTGGATGTCCACACTGGGCTGGTTGTCGGCAGCGGTGGTGAATGTCTCCGTTTTCTTGGTTGGGATGGTAGTGTTGCGAGGAATCAACGCGGTGGTCACATTCCCCAGAGTCTCGATGCCGAGGGTGAGCGGGGTGACGTCGAGGAGAACGATGTCTCCGACCTCGCCGCCCAACACGCCGGCCTGGATGGCGGCGCCCAAGGCCACGGCTTCGTCCGGATTAACGGTGCGTGAGGGTTCCTTCCCGAAGATCCGCTGGACCTTTTCCTGTACAGATGGCATGCGCGTCATGCCACCAACCAGGATGACGTCGTTGATGTTGTCGACGGAGACTCCGGCGTCGGCGATAGCCTGGCGACAAGGGCCCTCGGTGCGGTCGATTAATTGGCCAACCAATTGCTCCAGGCGGGAACGGCTGAGGGGTTTGACCAAGTGCTGCGGACCACTGGCATCGGCGGTGATGAATGGCAGGTTGATTTCGGTTTCCAAAGTGCTGGAAAGCTCGATCTTGGCGCGCTCGGCAGCGTCGCGCAAACGCTGCAGGGCCATACGATCCTGGGCCAGATCGATCCCGGTCTCCGCGCGAAACTCGGCGACCAACCACTCCAGGATGGCTTCGTCGAAGTCGTCGCCACCGAGGTAGGTATCGCCGTTGGTGGACAGCACTTCGAACACTCCGTCGCCCAGCTCGAGGATGGTGATGTCGAAGGTGCCGCCGCCTAGGTCAAAAACGGCGACGGTGGAATCGGTCTGCTGCCGGTCGATGCCGTAGGCGAGGGACGATGCCGTGGGCTCGTTGATGATGCGCAGGACTTCCAACCCCGCGATGGTCCCGGCGTCCTTGGTGGCCTGGCGCTGGGCATCGTTGAAATATGCCGGGACGGTGATCACCGCCTGGGTGATACGTTCGCCCAACTTGGCTTCGGCGTCCTGGCGGATCTTCTGCAGGACCATGCTGGAAATCTGAGGAGGCGCATAGGATTGGCCGCCCATCTCGACGTGGGCGTCGCCGTTGTCGCCAGACACTATTTTGTAGGGCAGCCTGGTCGCAGCATCCTGCACCTCAGCGTCGCTGAACCGGCGGCCCATCAAACGCTTGACAGAGAAGATGGTGTTCTCCGGGTTGGTGACGGCCTGCCGTTTAGCGGTCTGTCCCACATAACGTTCGCCGCTGCGGGTGTTAACGGCCACCACCGACGGGGTGATGCGGTTGCCCTCGGCGCTCTCCACCACGTCTGCTTCTCCGGCTTCTATCACCGCAGCCACCGAGTTGGTAGTGCCGAGGTCGATGCCCAAAATTTTTGCCATTGTGGTACTCCTGTGATCTGATAAAAGGTTTGGTTCGAATTAGCGATTGAGTTGCCCATCAGGGCTGGGGAGGAACATTTACTGATTGACGACGACCTGCGCAGCTTGAACCACTCGATCATGCAAGCGGTAGCCCTGACGCAGAACTTCGACGATGGAACCGGACGCAGCGCCATCGACAATGGTCATGCCGACGGCCTCGTGCACTTCGGGGTTGAACTGGTGACCGAGGGCTTCGATGCGAACCACTCCCTGAGACTCTAGAAAACTGGAAAGCTTGCGCTGGATCAGGCGGACGCCTTGCACCCAGGATTCGGATGCGGCTTCACTGTCGGGATCCTGTCCGTTGCTCTCCAAGTGGTTCACGGCGAGGTCCAGCTCGTCGACGATGGGCAACAGTTGCACCAACAAACGGCTGTTGGCCTGTTGCTGGATGTTCAGGCGGTCCTCGTCGTGGCGTCGGCGTGTATTGGCCAAATCCGCGCGGCCACGCTGCACGGCGTCCATTTGGCGGGCGATTTCTTCATTGGCTTCGGCCAAAGCCGCCCGCAGCATGGTTGCCTCCTGTTCGGGAGTCAATGGAGGCGGTTCCGGGACGTCTGGAGCAGTCGCGTCGGCGTCCTCTTCCTGGCACGCCGCTGCGTCGGCCGGAGCCGAATTTTCAGGTGGGTAGTCGTCGTTAGGATTCATTGGCTCATTTGTCATTGAGAGTTCCTGGATTCGTGGGTAGGGGAAAACCGGTCCGGAGCCGGCAGGCTCAAACTGTCGCAAAGCAGGGTGATTTCCTCGCGGATGCGTTCCGCGACGCTGGGATCGTTGGTTGATAACGCAAGCCTTCGCGAGAACACGTTGAGGTTGTTGACGAGTTTCAGGGTGAATTCGACGCCGGCCAAATTCAGCCCCAAGTTGTCCATAAGGTGGCGAATCAGCATTACCTTGCGCAGGTCTTCCTGTGAGTAGAGCCTCAACATGCCCACGGTGCGGACCGGTTGAATCAGGCCCAATCGCTCGTATTTGCGAAGAGTCTGCGGGTGCATCTCCAACAGGCGGGCGGCGACGGAGATGATGTACACACCTTCCAATTCGCCGGCCGCGGCCTGCGCTGGATCAACGGCGCTGGAGTCGGCAACGGGCGGCATAGAGGTAGGCCAAGATGCCGGAGCGTCGACAGAAGGAGCCGGATATGGCTCCAGATGTCTGCGTCCTCCGCGCGTCTGTCCCGGCCGTCGCTGCTGCATAACTTTGCCTCGTCGTTGCTGACTCCGCCTATGTGAATTATATCACATTGCTATGAGTCAACTATATCCCTTGACATGAGGCGTGTCAAGGGATATATTCCTTTCTGACAGAATCAAAACGGCCATCGGAAATTCTGACAAGGAGCATAACTTTACAGCACAGCGATCCGATCCATTGGTTCCATACGTATAACCACCGAGCGATAACACAACGCACTCCACATACAACAGCGCCACGCATAGTTTTCGGCGAGGAGGTACATCATGACCATCAAATTCAACGCCTGTCCCAAATGTGGAGGGGACCTGCAGCTCAAACGGGACATTTACGGCATGTTCATAAACTGCTTCCAGTGCGGCCTGCACCAGGACCTTGATGCTCCCACCGTGGCGGTGGAGGTCGTGAAACCTGAGCGCGCCGTCGCCAAGTCCAGGTCGACCAAGGAATTGCTTCGAGCCGCATAAACGTCCACCAGCGAAATGGTAACAACGGGGGCGGATACCATATCCGCCCCCGTTGGTGTTGCGGTAATGGGCCGGACGATTCAGTGGGTCAGTTCAGGCCAGAACCGTTCTTCCAGCCAGGGGTCGGCATTGTTGTTGTAACCTCGCTGCTCCCAAAATCCGGGGGCGTCTTCCGCCAAAAGTTCGATGCCGTTAACCCATTTTGCCGATTTCCAACCGTAACGGCTGGGGATGATCAGGCGCAAGGGCCAGCCGTGGTCTCGTCCGATCTCGGCGCCGTTCTGCTTGTGGGCCAGCAATCCCTCGGACAACGCCAAGTCCAGTGGAACGTTGGTGGTGTAGTCGCCGAAGCAGTGGGCCATGATGTGCCGAGCCTGGGGATCGACGCCCGCCAGTTCCAAAAGGTCTGTGACCCACACACCGTCCCAAGTCTGATCCAGCGAGGACCACTGGGTGACGCAGTGGAAATCGGCGTTCAGTTCGACCCAAGGAAGGGCGCAGAACTGGGGCCAGTCCAGTTCGATTTCGTTGTCCACCAAGCCCCACACGCGCATCCGCCAGGTGGACAGGTCGATTTCTGGAGTATCGCCGTAGGTGAGGACGGGGAACGTCTTCGCTACGAATTGGCCCGGTGGGACGCGCTCGCCGGCCGGAGGGGCGATTTTCACCTGGTCTGGACGTTTCAAGCCGAACTGCGGCTGGGAGGAGGAAGCTTGCTGGTTTTGCTGATCGGCGGTAGTCATCCATCAACTCCGGTTGTTTTAAATTAAGGGGTGGCGACGATGGTGCCGGGGGTGCCGTCGGTTATGTGTCCGACCACCGCGGCGCAGGGAGCTCCCTCATCGACGAGGGCGTTGATCAGAGCGTCCGCCTTGTCGCCGGGTACGGAAATCAGAAGGCCGCCGGAGGTCTGCGCGTCGCACAGGAGCATCCGGTCGTCGTCGGTGAGTTCGGAGTCCCACCGCACGGCGTCGTTGACGCTGCTGACGTTACGGTGAGTGCCGCCGGGGGCGACGCCGCGTTCCAAGAGTTCGCGGGTGCCGGGCAGGACGGGCACGGCGGACAGATTTACTTTGGCAGATACGCTACTACCCTTGACCATGCTTTTGAGGTGTCCCATCAGACCGAACCCGGTGATGTCGGTGGCGGCGTTGACGCCAACCTTGTGCATTGCCTGGGCGGCGGGACGGTTCAATGCGGCCATATTTGCCACGGCTCCGGCTAGCACGTCGGGATCTGCCACCCCCTGCTTGCCGGCGGTGGTGATGATACCGGTGCCTATGGGTTTGCTGAGTACAAGGACGTCGCCGGGTTTGGCGCCGGCGTTGCTCACCTGCTTGCCGGGTTCGACGACTCCGATGACGGACAGGCCGTACTTGGGTTCTGGGTCGTCGACGGTGTGGCCGCCCACAATGAGGCATTCGGCCTCGGCTGCCTTGGCGTAGCCGCCCTGCAGTGTTTTGCCCAAGATCTCCTTGTCCAGCGAGGCGGGGAAACCGACCACGTTGAGCGCGATCAGGGGCTTGCCGCCCATGGCATACACGTCGGAAAGGGAGTTGGCCGCCGCTATGGCGCCATATTCGTATGGATCATCGGTGATGGGCGGGAAGAAATCCACGGTTACTATGAGGGCAGTTTCGTCGTTGAGGCGATAGACGGCGGCATCGTCGCCGGTTTCCGCGCCGACCAACAGGTCGGGGTGGCTAAGGAGGGGAACATAACTCAGGACCTGGCCCAGGTCCTCAAGGCTCAGCTTGGCCGCTCAACCCGCGCAGTGCGACAACTCGGTGAGACGGATGGGTGTTTCCAGTTGGGTCATTTAGTATCCCCTTTGTTGTTGCAGGATCCTGGCGGCGCTCTCGAACCGCACCTTGAGCCGGTCAAATTTCTGGCCGTATCTCCCGTGGGGGTAACGTTGCGGGTTGCGCTCGGCCCAGGCCACGGTCAGGTGAACAATCAGGTCGTTGGTGATTGGCTGTCCCGGCGCCTGCTCGAGGATGAAAGCGCGAATCTCGCGCCGCTCTTTCAACGCGCCGGCCAGGTGGAACGGGAGCCAGAAGGGCAGGGTGATCAGCTTGAACAGCAGTTTGGCCGCGCCGACCTGCTGGTCGGCGTACTCGTGCGCCGCCCGAGCGTGGGCTCGCCCGTCGGCGTCACGCTGTTCGTGTGGCGGTTGTTGGGATGACATAAAGCCCAGCGCTCCGGCTACAGTTGGTATTCCGGGCGGCGGAGCAATTGACGGGCGATCACCAGCCGCATGATCTCGTTGGTTCCTTCGCCGATGATCATCAGGGGAGCGTCGCGGTAGTAGCGCTCGACCGGGAAGTCCTTGGTATAGCCGTAACCGCCGTGGATGCGCATGGCCTCCATGGATACCTCGCCGCAAACCTCGCTGGCGAACAACTTGGCCATGCCGGATTCCAGGTCGATGCGTTCGCCGCTGTCCTTCTTGGTTGCTGCATCGTACACGAGGAGACGGGCGGCCTGTATCTTGGTGGCCATGTCGGCGATTTTGAGCTGAATCGCCTGGTGCTGGCTGATGGGCTGTCCGAAGGTTTCACGCTGCTGGACATAACGCATGGAGGCATCCAGGGCGGCCTGGGCCACGCCGACGGCGCGGGCGGCGACGTTGATGCGTCCGGTTTCCAGGCCGCTCATGACGTGGCCGAACCCGACGTTTTCTACGCCGCCGATGAGGTTCTCAGCCGGGATTCGGAAATCCTCAAAGAACAGCTCGCAGGTGTCCAGACCGCGGTAGCCCAGCTTGTCGAGGTGGCGGCCCACTTTGAAGCCGGGACTGCCATCCTTCTCGATGACGAATGCGGAAAGGCCGCGATGTTTGATGGACGGGTCGGGGTCAGTGCGGGCAAGGAGGCAGAAGGCGTCGCCGGACTCGGCGTTGGTGATGAACATCTTGGAGCCGTTGACGACGTATTCCTCGCCGTCCTTGACGGCGCGGGTTTGGAGAGCGCCCACGTCGCTGCCGCCGCCGGGTTCGGTGAGGGCGAGGCCACCACGGATTTCGCCGCTAGCAAGCCTGGGGAGAAAGCGCTGCTGCTGCTCGGAATTGCCGTAGTTGGCGAGCACATAAGTGAGGATATGGTGGGTGCCCAAGGCTCCCGTGAGGGCCATGTACCCCTTGCTGATCTCCTCAAAGATCATGGCGAAGGTGGTGTAGTCCAAGCCCATGCCACCGAATTCCTCGGGGACGTTGATGCCGAACAGGCCGAGTTCCTTCATCTGGTCGATGAGATCGTAGGGGACCGTGTCGTTGGCGTCGTGCTCGGCGGCGACCGGTTCGACCTCCTGGCGCACAAAGTCGCGCACCATGCTGACGATCTGAGAGCGGGCCTCCTCGGGGGTTTTGGTGATGGTGGTCAAAGCTGGGGCTCCTCGTAACTCGCTTGCTCCTGTAACTGGCAATCAGTCTATCCCAGGCCCATGAGTGGCGCAACTTGGGGGTGTCGTTCCGGGGTTCCTCGTACGATGCTCCTGAGCATGTTCGTTCGGCGCACAGTGGATGTCTGCATGGGGTTTGCATTGACGGTGTAGGCTGGGTTGGGTATCGTTTGCGACGACAACGCCCGTTCTTGAGTGAACCGGTTTCATGAGGTGTTACGCATGACTGACCAGCGACGCCAGTACCAGGTAATCCGCGAACCGGACGTGATGGTGCCGATGCGGGATGGAACGCGCCTTGCCACTGATGTAGTGCGGCCGGACGCGCCGGGCCGGTTTCCGGTGCTGGTGAACCGAGGGCCGTACAGCAAGGACAGCTACCTAAACAACCCAGACCACTCCATATGGTTTTTCCCGAAGAACGGCTACGTGCTATTGAGCCAAGACGTGCGGGGGCGTTTCAACTCGGAGGGCGACTATAACCCGCTGTTCCAGGAAGCGCTGGACGGTTACGACACGGTGGAATGGGCGGCGCGGCAACCGTGGTCCAGTGGGCAGGTGGCGACTACGGGGCAGAGTTACCTGGGGGCCACGCAGTACACACTGGCGGGTCAGCGGCCGCTGCCGCCGCACCTGCGTACGATGGCGACGGTTTCGGCGTCGTCGGACTTTCACCAGTCGTGGGTGTACCACACGGGCGGAGCGATGGAATGGGGATGGAACGTGCCCTACGCCATACTCAAAGGACGGAATACCCTGGCCCGCGGGGGACACGAAGCGCTGCTGGCCAAGATGGACGAGTACGTCATCGAGCCCGGCAACTTCGGTCAGCCGTTATCGGATGAATGGTACCGGCATCTGCCGCTGCGGGACTGGATCGACCGTCTAAAGGAGACCGCCCCCTACTTCCACGAATATTTTGATGAGGAACTGGACGGACCCTATTGGTGGGAGATAAACCTGAACCGGAAGGCCAGCAACGTGACCATCCCGATGTTCCACGTGAGTTCGTGGTACGACATATTCCTGGAGGGCGCGCTGAACGCCTTCCAGAGTATCCAACAGCACGGCGGGTCGGAACTGGCGCGGCGCAATCAGAAGCTGCTGATCGGGCCGTGGGCGCACCTGCGACCGTACACGGAACCAACCACCGGCGGGGCGGGAAACATCGATTTCGGGTCCGAGGCGGCCATCGAACTGCATGATTTCCTGTTGCGCTGGTATGACTACTGGCTGAAGGGCGAGGAAACAGGCATCATGGATGATCCGCCGGTGCGGTTGTTCGTGATGGGCGAAAACCGGTGGCGGGACGAGCGGGAGTGGCCGCTGGCTCGAACCCAGTACGTCCGTTGGTACCTCCACTCCGGCGGCAACGCCAACACACGCGGCGGCGATGGGACGTTGTCCACCATTCCGCCGGATGTGGATGAACCGGCGGATCAGTTCACCTATGACCCGGCGGATCCGGTCCCGACGCTGGGTGGGAACACGTTGATCATCGAGTACGGAGTTTTCGACCAAGGGCCGGCAGAGGACCGGGCGGACGTGCTGTCGTTCACGTCGGAGCCGTTGGCGTCGGATCTGGAAATCACCGGGCCCATCAAGGCGACGGTGTACGCGGCCACAACCGCGACGGACACGGACTTCACCGCCAAGCTGGTGGACGTGCGGCCGGACGGGTTCGCGCACAATTTGCAGGATGGCATCGTTCGCGCCAGATACCGCACGTCGGTGAGGGAGCCGTCGCTGGTGACACCTGGCGAGGTGTACCGGTATGACATCGACCTCTGGGCAACCAGCCACGTGGTCAAAGAGGGTCACCGGGTTCGTGTGGACGTTTCGAGCAGCAACTTCCCTCGCTTCGACCGCAATCCCAACACCGGAGCGGCGTTGGGCGTGGACACGCGCTTGGAAACGGCCCAGCAGACGGTGCATCATTCGGCGCAATATCCGTCGCACATCACGCTGCCGGTGATACCGAGGTAATTCTCTCTGGGCTGGCGGCGAGAAGATTGCTTTGACTGGATAGGCCTGAGGAGGGTCCCGGATGGAAATCAGCGAACTGGTATATGACCGGCCCGATCTGGGCAAATTCAGGTATCACCGATCCAGCATGTTGCTGCCAGAGATTTACGATTTGGAAAGAAAGCGCATCTTCGACAAGTGCTGGCTGTACTTGGGGCACGAGTCCGAGGTGCCTAACTCGGGCGACTACGTGCGCAGGGTCGTGGCGGAACGGGCTCTGTTCTTCGCTCGCAACCGCGATGGTGAACTGGTGGTTTTCCACAACACCTGCCCGCACCGAGGCGCTCTCATCTGCCGGACCGACCAGGGCAACGCTCAGGTATTCCAGTGCTTCTACCACGCCTGGAGTTTTAACACGTCGGGCGAGTTGATCGGCATGCCCGACATCGAGGGATACGGTCCGGATTTCGACCGGGCCGAGATGGGTCTGCGTTCTCCTCGGTTTGAAAGCTATCGCGGTTTCATTTTCGTTTGCTTTGATGCCAAGACCGAATCGCTGGTCGATTATCTGGCCGGGGCCGCCGAGTACCTGGACCTGATCGCCGACCAGTCGCCGGCCGGTATGCGGGTGATTCCCGGATCCAATCGCTATACGATCAAGGCCAACTGGAAGCTGTTGGCCGAGAACAGCATCGATGGATACCACGCCCTTCCCACGCATCAGACCTACTTTGATTACATGGCGAATGAGGCCGGCGGGAATGTTCCTGCGATCGGCAACCGCCGTGGATTCGGGCGGGCGCTGGGCAACGGACACGGCGTGATGGAAAACGACGCCATCTACGGCCGGCCCATCGCCATGTGGCACCCGTATTTCGGAGAGGAATCGCGGGACGAGATCCAGCAAATCAAGGATGATCTCGTCGCCCTGCACGGTCACGACAAGGCCCTGCGGATGTGCGAAAAGAGCCGCAACATGGTTATCTTCCCCAACCTAGTCGTCAACGACGTGATGGCGGTCACCATCCGGGTTTTCCAACCCACCGGGCCGGCCAGCATGGACGTGACCGCGTGGGAGATGGCTCCGGTTGACGAGGCCGGCAACCTGCTCCGCCGCCGCCTTGACTCGTTCCTCACGTTCCTAGGACCCGGCGGGTTCGCCACGCCGGACGACACCGAGGCGCTGGAATCCTGCCAGCAGGGCTTCAACTCCGGCGGGGTGGAATGGTCCGACCTGTCTCGCGGATTCTATCGCGACCCACGGGGTAACGACGAGCTGCAAATTCGCTCCTTCTGGCGCAGGTGGCAATCGCTGGTAGCCGACCTGCCTCACGTTGATCAGTTCGAAAGGGGCCTGGCACTCGGCGAATTGCCAGAAGTGCTGCCCTCCCCCGAACTGTCGGTGGCAGCTGACAACTAGAAACCGGAGATTCACACACATGGCGACCCAAACCATCCCCGTCACGCCGTCAGTCAGGGGACTGCCGGCAACCGCCGAGACGCTGTTGTTGCAGCACGAAGTGGAGCAACTGCTTTACCTGGAAGCCCGACTGCTGGACGATTGGAACCTGGATGAGTGGTTGACGCTTTATACGAAGGATGCACGGTACATCGTCCCCACCACCGACCTCCCCGAGGGCGATCCCGAAACCGATCTGGTGTTCATTGACGACGACTACGCGCGAATGGCTGGCCGGGTCGTACGATTGAAGAGCCGCCACGCCCACCGGGAATACCCTTGGTCGAGGACCCGCCGATTTATTGGGAACGTGATGGTGACTTCGGCGTACGGGGATGAGATCGAGGCGACGGCGTCGGTGGCGGTTTGGCGGTTTCGAGCCGGGGAGTCGTCGCCGTACGTTGGCCGATACGACGTACGGATGCGGCGGGTGGACGGCGAGTTGAAGCTATGCCACAAGCGGGCGATCCTCGACCTTGAGGAGTTGTCGGACCACGGCGCGCTGAGCATCATATTCTGACGCGGGCATTGCATCACTCAGTCGGCACCGGGCGGCACTGTGGTATCATCGCGCCCGAAATTGGCTGGACCGGGACGTTTTGAATGACTACGACCAACAATATTTTGAGCGCTGAACAGCGAGCGCTTTTGGATGCGGTTCTGAACTGCGTCGTGCCGGAGCAGGGAGATATGCCCGGCGCGGGTGATCTGGGCATCGCGGGGTTCGTGGCAGCGGTAGCTGGCGGAAGTACGGATAGCCGGCGCCGGTTGCTGGAAGGGCTGGTGCAAATCGAACTGGCGGCTGCGGAACGGGGCGGCGATTTTGCGGCGTTGTCGTCGGACGCTCAAACCGATGCGTTGCGGGCAGTTGAAAACAGTTCGGCGGAATTTTTTCAATACCTGGTTACGCAGACGTACCGGGGATATTACACCCACGAGACCGTGACTGATGCGCTTAGTTACCGGGCGCCGAACCGGCAAGACTATGATCCGTTGCCATTCGACGAGTCGCTGCTCGAGTCAGTGCGCGAGCGAGGGCAAATCTGGGTTCCCACGAACGATTGATGCCGGCGGACGATGACGAGCAGATCATTGGGGCGAGTTTTTATGCTCGCCCTTTTTGTTTGCTACGAGGCCATCTGCAAGGCCAGCTGCACTGGCCCTGTGTCCTCGGCAGCCTGGGACGCAGGTAGGGGTTCGCAATCGTTGAGCAGGGACGAGGACGCCGGCTGCAGGTTATTCACCGAGGGCATGCGCGGCAATTCCCAGCGCAGGCGAGCATCGTCCACAAGGCTCAGCACTGAGTTCGTATAATCTCGCGGAGCATGCTCGCTGCGGTAAAGGCGCGCATAGCCGGGGGCCAGATGGGGATACGACTCCCGGATCATGGGCATGAACCACTCGCGGCTGCCGGGCCGGAGAAACAACAGGTTGCCAGACAAGAACTGGGCCCGATGCTGGGCCGCAGCCGCAACCAAAGCGTCAATGCTGGCGGCGGTGTCGGACAACCCAGGGAGCAATGGAGCCGCCAGTACGCCGGCGGGGATGCCATGTTCGACCAGGTACTGCATGGCCTCCAGTCGGGCTAAGGGATTGGGAGCGCCGGGTTCCGTCTGGCGCCAGACCTCTTCGTCGATGGTGCCGATGCTGAACACTACCTGTACGCCCGCCACCTGGTTGAGGCGGTGCAGTACGTCGATGTCGCGTCGGACCAGGGTGCCCTTGGTGGTGATGGAGACCGGGTTACGGAATTCGGCCATGACCTCCAGTATCTGGCGGGTGAGGCAATAATGGGCCTCTGCGGGTTCGTACGGGTCCGAGGCGGTCCCAATGACGATGGGCTCGCCCTGCCACTTGGGGCGGGACAGTTCGCGACGCAAAACGGATGGGGCGTTGACCTTCGCGAATATCTGGCTTTCGAAATCAGCGCCGGCATCCATTCCCCAATATTGATGAGTGGAGCGGGCGTAGCAATAGCGGCACGCGTGGCGGCAGCCGCGGTACGGGTTGATGGTCCAGCGGAAAGGGAAATCGGGCGCGCTTATGCGATTGATCAAAGTCTTGCAATTGATTTCCGTGACCTGAGCGGCTGCCATGGGAACATCCTCCACTACGCATGTTCTGATACGAACGTTAGTATAGTGTGTATGTTCTATCACGTCAAGGCGATGAGCAAAATTGTTCGGCTCATGGATATCGACTCAACGGTGAGTGCGATGCCTACAGGCTATAATCTACGGAATCGATCCACACAGGAGGACTCTTTTGATTCGCAGCATCGACGGTAAAACTCCGCAGATTCACCCCACCGCGTTCATCAGCGAGGCGGCTTACGTGGTGGGCGACGTGACCATTGGAGAGGGAACCAACGTATGGCCCGGGGCGGTGATTCGCGGAGATTACGGGCAGATCATCATCGGCAAAGACTGCTCGATCCAGGACAACTGCGTGATTCACACCGATGACTACCTGGAATTCGGCGACAACGTGCTGATGACCCACGGCGCGGTGGTGCACGGCGGGAAAGTCGGCAGCAACGTGATGATCGGGGTCAACGCCGTGTGCCTGGAAGACTGCGACGTGGGCAACTACGTGCTGATCGGGGCTGGCGCGATCGTTACCGGGACGCCGATACCGGACGAGTCGCTGGTAATTGGCGTGCCCGGACGGATCCGGGAACTGCCGGCGGTGCACCGCAAGAGATTAGAGGACCCAACGGCCCGCTACAGAGAGAACGCCAAGCGATTCATCGCCGCCGGTTTGGGGTTGCAGATACCGACGGCGTAGCGAAGGGCGACAGGTGCGCGGGACGGTGCAAGATCAGGCGATATTAGCCCGATATTCCGCGCAATCTTCGCCGAGGAGTTCCCGCAGCCGATGCTGAAGTTCTTCGCATGACCCGGTGGAGACCGTCGGGATCTCCATCAATACGCGCTTGCCCTCTTTCAAATACAGTTCAAGATAGACCCTGTCTTCGCCCGTGTATTCGAGCATGACGCGGATGGCCTGCCGCAAGCGGTAACGGTCCTCGTTGGCGTCGTCGGTCTCCGCCATCTTAATAAGGACTCCACCGTCGCCATTTTTGTCGCCATTGCCGGTAACGGAGAGTGGGGCCGGACGAGCCGGCGCGGGAGTTTTGGCGCTGGTGGCGCCGTTGGACGGGGTGGCTCTGCCGCTGCGGCCGTTGGGCCGACTGGTTGCTGTGGTGGGAGGCGGTGGGCTATTGTCCGCTTCCGTGGCCGGTTGGTCCGGCAGCTGGTATTCCTGGGCTTCGTAGCATGCTATGGAGAAATCGTCGCCCCGGATTTGCAGGCGCCCGGTGGCGCGGGCGATGCGGCCGGATTGCCAGACGTGGGCAGTCTTGTCCAGGGAGTCGGGCCAAACCATGGTCTCCACCTGACCGCCGACCAGCGCGAGATCGACCCTGAGGAATTTGCGGTTGTCGCGGGTGTAACGCTCGGTCACGGCTGAGACGTGTCCGAGCAGGGTCACGGTGCTGCCGATCATCTCCTCGTCGAGCTGGTCCACCGACGTGTAGGCGTTGCCCGGATTCAGGGCGGCGAGGGCGAGCAGAGGGTTGTAGGATAGGGCGACGCCCAGATATTCCTTTTCCAGCCCGGCTTTTTCCTGCGGGGTGTAGTCGGGCTGAGTGGTGTCCAACTCCAGCAAGGAACCGCCGGCGCTGCTGTCCAACTCCTCGCCGAACATGCCGAACTGGCCGGAGTTGCGGTTGCGGGTTTCCTGCTGAGCGACGGCCCACAGGCGATCGAGGTCGGCAATAACCGAGGCGCGGGGAGCCAGGGAGTCGAAAGCGCCGGCCTTGGCCAGGCCCTCCAGGGTGCGCCGGTTCAGGCCAGACACGTCGACGCGACGGCAGAAGTCGCTAATGGAGGCGAACGGTCCCTTGGCGGCCCGTTCGTTGACGATGGGGGTGACCGCGGCTTCGCCCACGGTCTTGATGGCGGCCAGACCGATGCGGAGTTTCGCGTCCTTCTGGGATTTCTCGTCCGGGCGGTCGATGGTGTAGAGGACGCCGGAGCGGTTGACATCGGGCAGGCCGATTTCGATGCCCATGCGGCTACACTCGTTGACGGACGCGACGTAGCGGTCGCCGTGGTCGAGGCGGCAATTGAGCACGGAGGCCATGTATTCCAAGGGATAGTGGGTCTTAAAGTAGGCCGTCCAATAGGAAATCAAACCGTAGCTGACACTGTGGGCCTTGTTGAAGGCGTAGCCGGCGAAGGGCTCGATGAGATTGAATATCTCGACGCCCATTGACTCGGTGTAGCCCTGCTGGACGGCGCCGGAGACAAACCGGTCGCGTTCTTCGGCCATGAGCTCGGGGATCTTCTTTCCCATTGCCTTGCGGACGGTGTCGGCCTCGCCCAAGCTGTAGCCGGCGAAGTTTTGAAGGACATGGAGGACTTGGTCCTGATAGACGATGACCCCGTAGGTCTCGTCCAAGAGTTCCTGTAGGCTGGGATGGGGATACGAGACCTTTTCCTGGCCGTGCTTGGAGCGGATGAAACGGTCGATGTGCTCCATGGGGCCGGGTCGATAGAGGGCGATCATGGCGGCGATGTCGCCCAAGTCGGATGGCTTGAGTTCTTTGATGTAGCGCTGCATACCCGCGCTTTCCAACTGGAACAGGTCGGAGGTGTTGCCGGTGCCCAGGAGTTCGTAGGTGGCCTGGTCGTCGAGGGCCAGCCGGTTGAGATCGATGCGGATGCCGCGCTCCTGGTCGATGAGCTTGATGGTACGGTCCAGGATGGTGAGGTTGGTGAGCCCGAGGAAGTCCATTTTGAGGAGCCCGAGTTTAGCTACCGGGTCCATGGAATACTGGGTCATCATGACCGGGCTGTTCTCGTCGCCCCGCGCGGGACGCTGGAGGGGCACCGTTTCGGTCAACGGCTCGTCGGCGATGAGGACGCCGGCAGCGTGGGTGCTGACGTGGTGGACGATGCCCTCGAGGGCCTGGGCGTTGTCGACGAGATTCTGGATGGCCGGGTCGCCCTGGTAGCTTTCCATGAGCTCATTGTTGGCGGCCATGGCGTCGGACAGGGTGCGCGACTTGAAAGGGACCATCCGAGCGATACGGTCGACATCGCCATAGTTCATGCCGAGGCCGCGGCCGACGTCGCGCAGGGCGGCCTTGGGGCCCATGGTGCCGAAGGTGATTATCTGGGCCACGCGGTCGCTACCGTAACGATCTATAACGTAGCGCAGAACCTCGTCGCGGCGATCATCCTGGAAGTCCATGTCGATGTCGGGCATTTCCTTGCGCTCGAAGTTCAGGAAACGCTCGAACACGAGGTTGTAGGCCATGGGGTCCACGTCGGTGATGCCGAGGCAGTAGAGGACGACGCTGGCGGCGGCGCTGCCGCGCACGCCGAACAGTATCTGCTGACGTCGCACGAACGAGATGATGTCCCACACGACGAGGAAGTAGTTGGCGAAACTGGTCTGGCGGACGACCTCCAGCTCGTACTCCATGCGGGCGCGGGCGGCCTCGTTATTGTGGCCGTAGCGCTTGTTGAATCCGTCCCAGCACAACCTTTCTAGGTAGGCATCCGCGTCTTCGTTATTGGGGGTCGGATAGCGCGGCAGGTGCATCTGCCCGAAACCCAATGAGACGTTGCACTGCTGGGCGATCTCGCCCGTGATGTCCACGGCTTGAGGGTATTGCGGGAACAGGGCTGCCATCTCGGCAGGGGACTTGATATAGAAGGAAGAGTCCTCCATCCGAAGACGCTTCTCGTCCTGGAGGTTGGTACCGGTCTGGATGCAGATATAAACGTCCTGGTATGGATAGTCCGACTGGTAAACGTAGTGGGCGTCGTTGGTGAGAAGCAGGGGGATTCCGGTCTCTTTATTGAGCCGGAACAGGCCTTCGTTGATCCTGGGCAGCTGCTCGATGTGATCGTGCTGCTGGAGTTCCAAGAAATAGTTCTCGCCGAACAGTTCCCGGTACCATCCGACCTGCTGTTTGGCCGCGTCGTAGTTGCCATCCGCCAGAAGGATAGGGACTTCGGCGGACGGGCAACCGGAGAGGCAGATCAGGCCCTCGCGATGCTCGTGGAGCAGTTCCTTGTCGATACGCGGGCGGTAATGGAATCCCTCGAGGTGGGACCGGGTAACGAGTTGCAGGAGGTTGCGGTATCCAGTGTTATTTTTAGCGATGACGACCAGATGATTGGCCGTGCGCTCATTGGGAGTGCGGTCGCGGCGGCTGCCGTGGGCGACATAAAGCTCGCAGCCGATGATGGGCTTGATGCCGGCGTCCTTGCACTCGGAATAGAAATCGACGACGCCGTAGAGGGAACCGTGGTCGGTGATGCTCATGGCATCCATGCCCAGTTCGCGGGTTCGCTTCACCAGTTGAGGGATACGGCTGATGCCGTCGAGCATACTGTATTCGGTATGAGTGTGGAGATGAGTGAACACGATGTTGCAAACCTGATTATCGAGTTTTTATAGGCGCCCATTGGGATCGTAAATGATAGCAGTGGCCGATGCTATCCGCCAAGAAAGAACCCAAATTTCGGCGGGCTAATCCACGCTGAAAGCCGCCGTTAAATGGATGAACCCGGCCCCATATTGGAGCCGGGTCCGCACGATCAAGTTTGAAATTCGGGGGTTACCCGGGGATTTCTATTTTTTGGGTCACCACGCGGGTCACGCCCCAGCCGGCCAGCCAACAGGAGTGGCGACCGTCGCCCCCGGCGACGACCACTACTATGTCGTCGGCCTGGGGAGCGATTGGGACCATAGTGTCGGGCTTGCTGTCGTCGATCCAGGCTGGGTAGTTGCGATTGCCCCAGTGCCCCAGCCCGGAAAGTTCCTCGATGGACATGCGGGCGTTGGCGTACACATACTCGCGGACGTCCTTTTTGGTGAGACCGTCGGCGGCGATTTCGGCGGCGTGTTCCGGGCTGAGGACGAGGGTTACCTGGGCGCCGGTGCCGATCTGGTAGTAGTTGGAAAAACCGGTAGCGCGGGTGGCCTGCACCAGGGTGTTCAGCACCTCGATGCCTCGGGAGACGGTGGTCTCCATGATGGGGTAGAAGGCGCGGATGGAGTGCAGGGTGACCAGGCTGTCCTCGGGATCGTAGCCCAACTCGACGTGCCGGGGTTCCCAGGGGCTACGGGCTTCGTTTTCCGCGAAGCAGAACGAGTAACGGCCGGGCATGGCGAGGGTGGCCTTGTCCATGTCGCCGATGATGAGCCCGGCGACGTTGCGAACGAAGAGGCGCAGGGCACGGCCGATGGTGGCGTTGGATCGGTAGCCTGGCCCGAAGGCTCCCGAGTCGCCGTTGATGCCGAGTCGTTCGGCGATGGGGCCGTTGACGATCACCACGGGCGCGGCGCCGCCGGTGGTGGCCTGGCAGCCGGCGAGGTTGAAGGGTTCCTGCAGGGCGGCCCGGACGCAGGCGACGACGACGGGGAAATACTCCGGACGGCAGCCGGCCATCACCGCGTTGATGGCGACCTTCTCGATGGTCACCTCAGCGTTGGACGGTTGGGCCACGCCCAGCGACAGCGAGGGGTCCTCGCCCCAGGGGCCGAGCATCTTGCGGACGGCCTCTTCGGTGGCGGGTACGACAGGCATGCCGTCGGTCCAACCCTGTTCTTCATAGTAATCCTGGATCGCTTCGTAGGTGTCCGGGATGTCGACGCGACGCGAACTCAATGCCGTGGTGTTGGTAGTCATAAGTTTTACTCGTCCGATTGGTTCCAGATGGGTGTGGTTTCGGTAGTCAGGGTGGCGGCAACGCCGAAATGGTCGGACAACCGTTGACCGCTGCTGCTGAAGTTGCTGATGGCATCCAAGGATGCAACGGACAGGTCGGATCTCAAGGCCAGGTGGTCGATGCTGAATTTGTCGCTGTGGCAGAGCGATGCGGTGGGTATTTCGAAATCTGGCGAGAACGCGGCTTGCAACTTGTCCCGGAGCCGAATGGGGACATTGCTGCGCTGCCCGATCACCTGGTTGAAATCGCCCAAGACTATGAGGTTGGGTGTTTCGATGCGGGGCAAGAATCGGGCCAGAGCATCAAGGTACTCTTCGTGATCCTGCCACTGCTTCTGCTTCCCGCCGAACTTTGGGGTCCGGGACCCGGACCACGGGATACAGATCCCGATTACTGTCGTTTCGCCGATGGGCGTGCTGGTCACACCGGATACGAACCTGCCTGGCGGTAGAGAGTTTTCTCCGATGCGGTCAACCTGATCCCAAGGTTGGGCGGACCATAGCATCACTTTGCGACGGCCTTTTACTATCCGGTGCCCGTGGTCCCGATGGCAGAGGATGGTATGACCGCCGTGGTCATCCAACAGGTCTTCGTGGGTTTCGATGAGGCAGATAACATCGGGCTTGCGGGCGAAGATGCGCCGTACGATTTCAGGGCTACGTTTCGATCGAGGCGTAGCCCACTGGACATTCCAGTTGACGATCTTGAGCGTCATCGGCCGGGATACGATCTGTGCTATCGGGTGTTGGAGATCAGGATAGGGGCGGGTTTCAAACCCGCCCCTACAACAAGCGCACGGTGAAGATCCGCGGCTATGCTCCGTTGGTGAGCATTTCGGCGATCTGGCCGGCGTACTCGTGGGCCATCTCCCGAACCTCGGGGATGGACCGTGGCGCCAACGGACTGGGGAGCGCCAGGATCTGAACGGTGGGCATTCCCAGGGATGAGGCGCGCGCGTGGGCGGCCCGGGTGAAGCTTTCGGTGATGACGCTCACGGAGGGAACGCCGCGGCTCTCGGTTACTACTGTGTCGTGGAGACCCCACGCCGTGCAGCTTCCTCAATCCGCGATTCCGTGCACCACTGCATCGCACTGGGCGACCAACTCGTCGATGGTCTCGTCAGAGCAGGGGGCGCTGAAGCTGAACTTGCGCAGGTAGAGAACCTTTTCGACGGCGTACTCTTCCTCAAGGATGACCTGCAATTCTTGCAGGAAATTGTCGGAGTGATACTTGCGGTTTTCCAGGAGGCCGATGGTCTTGCCGGCCAGGGCGGGCAAGCGACCCGCGGCGGGTCTTTCGGCGGTTTTCTGCTCCGGCCGGGGGTCGAGAATCTGGATCGTCCCTGTGGTCATTGTTGTCCTCCGTTCAGGCTAGAATCGGCGGTTTTGTGCAAGCGGTGATGGGAGTTTATCCCATCATCTGGTAGTGTTTGCCCTCGGTCTTGATGGCGGGGGCGATAACCATTTCGGTCTTGTGGAAATCGCGGATGGTGTGGGCGCCGCACATGCCCATGGCAACGCGCAGTGCGCCGACGAGGTTCTGGGTGCCATTGGTAACGCTGGTGGGGCCGTGCAGCAGTTGGCGGAGGGTGCTCTTAGTGCCGACGTTGATGCGGGTGCCTCGAGGCAGTTCCGGATGGGCGTTGGCCATTCCCCAGTTGTAACCCCGACCAGGGGCTTCCGCAGCCTGAGCGAATGGTGTGCCCAGCATGACGCCGTCAGCACCGCTGGCCATTGCCTTGCAAACGTCGCCGCCGGTGCGGAGGCCGCCGTCGGTGATGACGCTCACGTAGCGGCCGGTGCGTTCGAAATAGTCTTCGCGTGCTGCGGCGCATTCGAGGGTTGCGGTGACCTGGGGTACGCCAACGCCGGTAACTTCGCGGGTGGTGCATGCAGCGCCGGGGCCCACGCCGACCAGAACGGCGTCGATGCCAGTTTCCATGAGTTCGCTGGCGACGTTGTAGCTGACGCAGTTGCCCACCACCACCGGGACGTTCAGGGACTCGATGAGTTCGGAGAAAATCAGGCCCCGGTAACTGCGCGAGACGTGGCGCGCGGTGGTGACAGTGGATTGGACGATGATAATGTCGGCGCCCGCCTCGACAGCCAGAGGGCTGTACTTCTTGGTGGTCTGAGGAGTGAACGCGATGGCGGCAATGGAGCCGGATTGCTTGATCTCCCGAACGCGTTCGCCAATGAGGTTATCCTTGACGGGCTCGCTGTAGACCTCCTGAAGATACTCGGTGACCTCGCCCTGGTCCATGGAGATGATTTCCTCAAGGACCGAATAGGGGTCTTCGTAGCGGGTGTAGAGACCCTCGCCGTTGAGGGCGCCCAAGCCTCCCATTTCGTGCATCAACGTAGCGAACCGGGGAGACACCGACCCGTCCATAGCGGATGCGATCACGGGCGAATCGAAGGAGTATGGCCCGATGCTCATCTGGGTTGAGGCCATCTCGGGATTGATGGTCACGTCGCCGGGGACGATGGCAACTTCATCAAAGCCGTAGGACCTTTCTAATTCCTTGAGCAAACGCCTGGGCATAGTCTCACCTCAGTGCTGGCTGGGACGGTTGCGAGAATTTATCGATAGCCGGTACGGTCGTCAATCGATGTTGATTTCAATTCCGTAGCCGGCTTCGAAAACCGCGAAACATAGTGTACCAATTGTAGCATTCGGGGGCGCCAAGATTGACGCCCCCGATTTTTCCGCTTGAGGGATCGCTGGGTTTTGAGGTTCCCGCTAGGCCGGCGACAGCGCGGCCATTTCCTCCTTGCGTACCTTGATGCAGATGTTTCCATCTTCATCCAGGTCCACGATGGCGGTGTCGCCTTCGGCGATCTCGCCTCCCAAAAGTACGTCGGACATTCGGTCCTCGACTTCGTTCTGAATGAGGCGGCGCAGGGGACGCGCTCCGAGCACCGGGTCGAAGCCGTTGGCTCCCAAGTGTTCGCGGGCGGCCTCGGTGAGCTCAATGTTGATATTGCGCTCCTTGAGCTCCTCGCGAACCATGTTCATCATCAGGTCGACGATCTGGTGGATCTCGTTCTGGTCCAAAGCGTGGAACACGATGGTAGCGTCCAAGCGGTTGAGGAACTCGGGACGGAAGAAGCGTTTGACTTCGTCCATCACCTTGTCCTTCATGCGCTCGTAAGCCTGGCGGTCGGTCTGGGCATCGTCGGCCTTGACGGCGAATCCCATGGAGGTGTCGCGCTTGATCAAGTCGGACCCGAGGTTGCTGGTCATGACAATGATGGAGTTGCGGAAGTCAACCCGACGACCGCGAGCATCAGTCAATTGTCCAGCGTCGAAGATCTGCAGCAGAATGTTGAAGATCTCGGGGTGGGCCTTCTCGATCTCGTCCAGCAGGATGGCGCAGTAGTTCTTCTTGCGCACGCCTTCGGTAAGTTGACCGCCTTCGTCGTAACCGACGTATCCCGGAGGCGCTCCGATGAGGCGGGCGGTGGTATGGCGCTCCTGGAACTCGGACATGTCCAAGCGGATCATGTTGTCCTCGTGGCCGAACAGGAACTCGGCCATGGCACGAACCAACTCGGTCTTGCCTACGCCGGTGGGGCCGAGGAACAGGAACACGCCGATGGGATGCCGGGGGTCCTTCAGGCCGGCGCGAGCACGGCGAACCGCCTTGGAGATGCCGACGATGGCCTCGTCCTGACCGATGATGCGCTTGTGGAGTTCCTCCTCCATGTGGAGAAGTCGCTCGGTCTCTTCCTGGGCCAAGCGGGTGACCGGGATGCCGGTCCACATGCTGACCACTTCGGCGATGTCCTCTTCGGTGACCTGAGTACGTTCCTTGTTGCGGTCAGCCTTCCACTCGGCCTCCAAGTTTCCGACGTTTTCGGAGAGGTGCAACTCTCGGTCGCGGAGCTCCGCGGCGACTTCGTATTGCTGGGAGGCGATGGCCTCGTCCTTCTCCTTGCGGACGCGTTCGAGGACCTCCATGGCGTCCCTGACTTCCTGGGGAGCGTGGCTGCCCCGGAGTCGGACGCGCGAACCGGCCTCGTCCAACAGGTCGATGGCCTTGTCGGGGAGGAAGCGGTCGGGGATGTAGCGGGTGGAGAGGGTGGCGGCAGCCTTGACGGCGTCGTCGGTGATCTCCACGTTGTGGTGCTCTTCGTACTGACCCTTGACGCCCTGCAGGATGTCGACGGTCATGTCGGCGTCGGGCTCTTCAACGCGGACAGGCTGGAGGCGGCGTTCCAAAGCCGGGTCTCGCTCCACGTACTTGCGGTAGTCGTCCAGCGTGGTGGCCCCGATACACTGGATCTCGCCTCGGGCCAGAGAGGGCTTGAGGATGTTGGAGGCGTCCACCGCGCCTTCTGCGGCTCCTGCGCCGACGAGGGTGTGAATCTCGTCGATAAAGAGGACACAGTTGCCTGAGGTCTTGATTTCTTCAATCACCTTCTTGAGGCGTTCTTCGAACTCGCCGCGGTACTTGGTACCAGCGACGAGGGCGCCCATATCGAGGGTGACCAGCCGTTTGCCCTGGAGCGTATCCGGGACATCGCCGGCTGAAATCTGCTGGGCCATGGCCTCGACGATGGCGGTCTTGCCGACGCCGGGCTCACCGACGAGAACGGGGTTGTTCTTGGTGCGGCGGCTGAGGATCTGGGTAACGCGCTCAATCTCGGTGTCGCGCCCGACAACGGGGTCGAGCTTGCCGCCCATAGCCGCGTTGGTGAGGTCGACACCCAACTGGTCCAAAGTGGGAGTTCGGGTGCTGGAGCGGGAGCTGGTGGAGCTGCCGCTGCCGGAGTTGCTGAGGATGCGGTGGGTCTCGGCGCGGACCTTCTCGAGGTTGACGCCGAGGCTTTCGAGCACGCCGGCGGCGACGCCTTCCCCTTCACGGAGCAAGCCGATGAGCAAGTGCTCGGTGCCGATATAGGTGTGGTTCATGCGTCGCGCTTCGTCGACGGCGAGTTCCACGACCTTCTTGGCTCGGGGGGTGAGGCCGATTTCGCCCTGGGCCGGTCGTTCGCCGCGCCCGATGATGAACTCGACGGCCGATCGAACCTTGGTGAGGTCGACGCTCAGGCCGGACAGTACTCGAGCGGCTACGCCCTCGGTCTCCCGTACCAGACCAAGCAAGATGTGCTCGGTGCCGATGTAGTTGTGGTTGAACCGTTGCGCTTCTTCCTGGGCGAGGGACAGAACCCTGCGCGCCCTTTCGGAAAACTTCTCGAACCTGCTGCCCATGAGACTCTCCTGGGATGGTATAGGCCTACGTCGCGCCGCTGGTTGGCATTGACAGCGTCATTCTACCGCATTTGGGGAAAAATAAAAGCGGCTGTCGTGCCGATTCGGCATCGGCTCAGCCACTTTGGGGATGAAATCAGTAGCCCAAGAGCGATTTGTTCGTACTGTCAGCCGTACAATGGTGCGTCATCACGCCCGCCCCAAAATTTGACGATTATTCGATTCGTCGGCTCCGCTCCGGCTGTGTCCGGACGCTGCTGAGAACGTTGCGAGCCGTCGGAAATCATTTGGCCGGGTCGTCGGAGCGATGTTTGGTCGCTCCGAATCGATCCTTTTGACACTTCCCGGCGGTGACCTATTTTCCCACTCCGTCACCAGAGCAGTATCGTCGGCGCTGGGGCGTTTCACTTCCGTGTTCGGGATGGGAACGGGTGGGGCCACCCCGCTTGAACCACCAGAAAGTCAACTCGGCTATTATGCACCAGACGTGGCTATTTGACAAGAGCGCCAACCAAGGAATTCGGCGATTCGTGATGGGGAAATGGCCCGCTATGCTATACTTGCGGATAGCACTCTGCGGCAAAGATCGGGGCCGTTAGCTCAGTTGGTAGAGCACCGGACTTTTAATCCGGGTGTCGTGGGTTCGACCCCCACACGGCCCACCAGCGCCCATCCCCACACAGGATGAATTCCCAAATGACCAATGCCAGGCTAGCCTCGGCAGATGACCGGGACACTGCCGTTGGGTTAGTAGGGGCGCTCCTGATTGAGCTGGGCGGCAATCCTCCCTCAGCCGTTGATCTGTTCTCAGTTTTTGACCGCCTGGTAACGGACATTGACGCCGGTTTCATAGTGGTTGGGGAGATCGCTTCCGGCATCGTGTCGGTATGCATGGTCTCGTTCCTGGATGCCATCCGAACGCGGGGACGGTACGCCATCATCCAGGAAATGTTTGTGGAGCCGGAATGGCGGAGCACTGGGGTCGGCATGAAAGTGCTGCGGTTTGCCCTGAACCATGCCGTTGCCAACGGGTGCCAGACGGTGGAATTGGGGACTCCTTACCACGGCGACAGGCAAATCCAATTCTACCGACGAGCGGGGTTTGCCGAGGTGGGCGCGAGGCTGCGTTGGAGGGCCGACCCGTAACGGAATCACCCCGCAAGGCGCATCGGGACTGGGTACAAAGGAAAAGGACGCCGGTTTGTATGTCGGCGTCCTTTTGGTTGCGTGGACGACGTGGTTATGACCGATTGCCCTCGTTGCTCTGTTGGCTGCTTTGTCCGTAAGCGGTGTCGACCGTGACGCGGACGCCATTGATGGTTCCGGTAACGGCGTTGCGGACGGCGTCGCCGGCGGCGTCGCTGACATCGTAGGCGGCGTCAACGGCGCCCTTGGCGGCGGCAGCGGCGGTCTGCTCCACGTTTTGGCCCGTGGTTCGGGCGGCGTCGATTGCGCCGTTGACGGCGGACACGGCGACCTGAGCCACATCCTCGCCGGTCTGTGCCGCGCTGCTCACGAGCTGGCGGGTGGTGGTTGTGGTGGCCATGGTGACATCCCCGGCGGTGCCGGCGACGGCGGTAACGACTCCGGCCACGGTGCCGCGAGCGGCCTCGGACAATGCGCCGCCGATTTCCCTGGTGCCGTCGATGGTGCCTCGGGTTACCTGGACGACGGATTCCTCGGCGGCCAAGCCCACTGAGGCGCCCCCACGCAACGCGCCTTCCACGGCCTGCTGGGTGGCGGAGCCAAGTTCGGCGCCGGCGTCGCTGGAACCACGAATTGCGCCCACCACCACGTCGTGGAGCATTGTGGTCGTGGCGGTGCCGACCATGCCGACGCCCTCAATGACGCCGATAACGGAGTCTCTGACCACCGTGCCGGCCGCCCCGCCGACGTTGCCGACGGCCTCCAGCGTACCGACCACGGCATCCTGAGCCAAGGTTCCGAGTTCGCCGCCTACGGATCGAGCGCTGCGCAGCGTGTTGGCGGTGGTATCCCTGACCGTATCGATTGCGATGTTGCCGACGCGTCCGGTGCCTTCCACCGTACCGGTGAGCGCATCCCTGACTGCGGTGCCGATCCTGCCCAATATCGCCATGATGTCATCTCCTCAACAGCGTATCCGCTGACGATCCTACGAATAGGGTCCAATTATATGACAGCGGGGAATTCGAAGGATGCGCGTTCGGTTGCGCCTTAGTGTCAATCCTTATAAAGTGAGCGCCACAAATTGAGCAAAAGGTGGCGCCGGGCTCCAGTTCGGGCGCCTATCGGAGGTATCAAAAATGGCCAGACTGGAAGGCAAGGTTGCGCTGATCAGCGGCGGCGCTCGAGGGCAAGGCGCGGTGGAAGCCCGGATGTTTGCGGAGGAGGGGGCCAGCGTCGTCATCGGGGACATCCTGGACGAGCAGGGCCGCCAAACCGAGGCCGAACTACAGGAGCTTGGGTATAACGTCACGTACGTCCACCTGGACGTTACCAGCGAGTCGGATTGGGAGTCGGCGGTGCAGGCGGCGGTTAGCACGTATGGCAAGCTGGGCATCCTGCTGAACAACGCCGGCATCCTGATCCGCAAGAACATCGAGGAAACCACCGAGGAGGACTGGGACCGGATATTCTCCGTGAACGCCAAGGGAGTTTTCCTGGGAACCAAGGCAGCCATCCCAGCCATGCGCGAGAACGGCGGCGGGTCGATCATCAACATTTCGTCCACGGCAGGACTGGTGGGTAGTCCGAACGGGTCGGCGAGCTACACCGCCACCAAGGGAGCGGTGCGGCTGTTCACCAAGTCCACTGCGATTCAACACGCGAGGGAAGGGATTCGCTGCAATTCGATCCACCCGGGGCCGATCGAGACGGACATGATCGCCGATACGCTGAACGATCCGGCGAACATGGCGCTTCGGATGCAGCGGTTGCCGCTGGGTCGGGTGGGGAAGCCGAGCGAGATTGCGTACGGAGCCATTTACCTGGCGTCGGATGAATCGTCGTTCGTCACTGGATCCGAAGTGGTCATCGACGGCGGGACAACGGCGGCGTGACGTTTGCTTGCACTCAACCGGGACGAATGATTATTCGCCCCTACCCACGTATACGACTCCGCACAAGGAAACCAAAAAATGCCACCAGTGATTGATACTCATTGCCACGCGTCGCCGTATTGGTTCGAGCCGGTGGAGATCCTGCTGGACGAAATGGAACGGGCAGGCGTAGATCAGGCGGTGTTGACCCAGTTTTTCGGAGTGTTTGACAATAGCTACCTGGTGGAAGCGGTGAAGCGATTTCCCGGGCGTTTCGCGGTGATCGCCATCGTGGACCATACCCAGCCCGACGCGACCGATCGGGTAGCCGAACTGCACGATCAGGGCGTTGACGGCCTTCGATTCAACTGTGGATTCAGGTCGCCCGGCGACGATCCGTTGGCGCTGTGGCGGAAGTGCGCTGAACTCGGGGTAACGGCCAGCGTGATGGGCACGTGCGAGCAATATGCGGACCCGGAGTTCGAGGTGATTGTCCAGGAGTTTCCCAACCTGAACATCATCATGGAGCACCTGTCTGGAGTGGGGGCGTTCTGGGGGCCCGGGCGCGCCGACACCGAGATTCCAATGGAGGCGTACCAGCGGGCGTTGGCTCTGTCGAAATATCCCAACGTGTATGTGAAAGTGCCCGGATTGGCCGAGTTTTGCCCGCGGCCGATGCCGTTCCGCCAGCCGATACCCTTTGAGAACGTGCCGCCGCTGATTGAGATGGCGGTGGAGGCGTTTGGGGGCGAACGGCTGATGTGGGGGAGCGACTTCCCCCCGTCGGCGAATCGGGAAGGATACCGGAACGCGCTGCGGTTTCCGATGGAACTGATCGAATACCCGAGCACGGACGCGCGGGACATGGTCTTCGGCGGTACGGCGGCGCAGTTATGGGAGTTTCGATAAACGGGACTATTGGCGAAAAGCGACACCGGGGGCGACGCATGCGTCGCCCCTACAAATTCCAAACCTCAATTGATATGGAGGATTGACGATGCCAAGATTTGCAGTTGATTTGAACACGCCGGAGGGTCGCGGAGCGGTGGGAGGACAGCCGTGGCGGGTTGCTCCGGGTTTGGTGCCCGGGGAGCCGAACGAGGGGTTGTCCGCGAGGTTGCTGGCGGCTGCGCCACGGTTGGCCGACTACGATGATTCGGGTTGGGATGAGTGCGATAACGTGCGGCAGAGTCTATCGGAAGGATTCACGTTCGCTTGGTATCGGATTGCGGTGACGCTGCCGGAATCCATAGATGGCGTAAGCATGGCGGGTTACCGGGTGTGGTTCGAGACCAACTTCGACAACTACGGCGAGGTGTGGGTGAACGGGGAGATTGATCGTGCCGCCGGGAGCATCGTTGGGCTCAACACGCCGCACCGGGTGGAAATCGCTGAGGTTGGGCAGCCGGGTTCGGAGTATGTGATTGCGTGCCTGTGCCTAAACGGCCCGCTGGCTGCACCCCGGGGCGGGATATTCATGCGGTTTGCGACGTTGGCGTTTGAGGCGACGGACAACTAAAAAGGCGTGCGTCTGCTGACGAGATGGGCGAGGCATGCCTCGCCCCCACGGGGATCGACCGGATTTCCGCTTCGGGCCGACGCCAACGATAAAGGGGCGGGTTTTAAACCCGCCCCTACTCATATGAGCTTTGTTGCCTTTGGTTACGACAGGTGCTGGCGGTAGAAGTCGAAGATACGGGGCCAGGCTGCGTTGGACGCTTCCACGGCGTAGCTGGGGCGGTCCACAGCGACGAAGCCGTGGCCGGCGTTGGGGTAGATCTCGTACTCCCACGACTTGCCGGCGGCCTTGATGGCGGCGTCGGTGGCGGCCACTTCCTCGACGGTGGGTCGCGCGTCGTCAGCCCCGAAGATTCCCAGTAGCGGACACGACAGATCCGAGACGAACTCGATGGGCGCGTGGGGCATGGCCTCGGTGGGAGGCTCGCTGTCGCGCGGAGTTACGCCGCCGCCCCAGCAGTCCACCGCGGCGGCCAGGCCGGGGAGCTTGCAGGCGGCGAGGAAGACCTGGCGTCCGCCGGAGCAGAAGCCGATGATGCCGACTTTGCCGTTATAGACGGTGAGGTGCTGCAGGTAGCTGATGGCGCCGGCCGCGTCGCCGAGAGTGCGGTCGTCGGGCATGCCGCCGGCCTCACGGATGCTGTTGCTGTTGGCTACGGGGTCGTCGTGGCCCTGGCGGTAGTGCAGGTTGGGCATGATGGCGATGAAACCATTGTGCGCCACCTTGCGGGCCATTTCCTTGCTGGCCTCGTCCCAGCCGGGCATGTGGTGGAACATCATGACCGCGCCGAAGGGGCCGGGCCCCATGGGGCGGGCGATGTAGGCGTTAATCTTGTCGCCGTTATGTCCTTCGACCCAGATGTGTTCGGCCGTCATTCCTTGTTGTGGCATAGTGAAACCTCCGTTAGTAATGGGCTGTTCGGTGTTCAAAGCCTCTCTTAATCGCGTGGGAACCGCCCCCGGATGGGGCAATTCGCAGATTACTATTCGGTATGCAGGGTGTCAAACAGCGGCTATTTCTGCCAAAATTCGCGGAATGCCTTCCACCCCGGTCACATAACTAAATGGCGATTCCGTCCGAATCAATTGGCGCAATTGCCTGATTCGTTGCGGGGTGTAGTAGGGGCCATCTACTACGACAAAAAACGCGACACTGCGAACCTCACAACTTCGGAAATCTTGTAGCAGTCGCTCCAGTTCGTTGAATTGGTTGTCTTGATTCCCGCCCACCTCTTTCGTGAATTTTTGTGCGGCGTAACAAGTGAGGTTCCCAGTGCGCCATTGGAAATCGATTGACTTTGATGGTTTGGGTGCTCTACCCAAACTGGCGCCGGACACGAATTGGCCCGCAGCGTTCAGATAGAGCGCGTCAGGACCGTTGGCTTTTAATTTTTTGGAATTGAGATACCGATCCAAGTGTCTTGATGTAATCGGCCGCTGCATTTTCGTGGATATTTTGTCGTCGGGCTTCTTTAGATAAAACAGCAGCCAAGGGTCCTCTGGGATTGGCATCTAGGTCGCGCCAAAAATCGGCTTCCGGCACACCGAATTGCGAAGAGAAATGCTGAATTCGCTTCCGCACCCTTGGTGAACGGCGGGTAATCTCGCGTTCCATGTCAATTAGGTTCTTCTCATTCTCTCGGCGCTCGATAGCCTCGAAGTTAGGAGGCCTTGGTGCGGGCCGTTGAGCGATAGCCGCGACATGGACCTTCCCGTTAACTTGAGAGTGGGCTACGGTTATATCGTCCACATCAAACAACCCAAGTTGCAAAGTTTCCATGGGCGGACTCCGTGTATCGAACAGATAGGTTACGGATAATCAGGTTCACATAATATCACGAACCCCAACCCTTTTTCGTCTAAGTTGCTTTGGATCACGCGCGCAGCTTCTGTCGCGTCGTCCATACCGATGAACCGGCGACCAAGGCGGGCTGCTTGGAGTAGCGTGGTGCCGCTGCCAGCGTAGCAATCCAGCACCGTTTCGCCTGAGTTGGACGATGTGCGAATGATGCGCTCCAGCATCCGGGCATTCTTTTGGGTTGGATACCGAGGACGTTGAGGATCTTTATAGGTCCAGACGTCCTGAGGCAGCTTGCCTGTTGCTTCACTGGCGTAACGGATTTTACGAGGGTTGCCGGTGGAGCTCCACTCGATCATGCCGGCTGCGTCCAACTCGTCCAACCTGGTGGGCGAATAGCGCCAATGGCGGCCCGGGGGTGGAGGGATTCCGCGCCACGGTTGGCCGGTAGGGCCGTTGGTCGTGGAACCCGGTGCGTGCAAGGGAGTTGTGGTGTACCTGCGTCCTTTAGAATCGGTCAATGGATAGAGTCGGGAGATCTCATCGGCCACTATCGGTTCTCGCTGCGGACGCCAAGTGATGCTATCCGGCGACATCGAATAGAAGAGGATGGTGTCCTTGATGTTGCCGTATGAGTAGCGGTCAAAGTTTTTTGGGTTGCACTTGATGCGGGTGATGGCGTTGCGGAAGTTTTCCGGTCCGAACACGTCGTCCATTAGCAGGCGAACATGGTGCTCCATCTTGACGTCGATGTGAACGTAGATGGATCCGGCGGGAGCCATCACCCTGCGGATGGCGGCCAGACGTTCACTCAGTGCATCGAGGTACGCTGAGCCTCGGACGCGGTCGGAATAGGCTGGACGACCGGATGCGCTGACGGTGTTAGCGCGGTGGTCGTCGATGAGGAATTCGTTGTTGGTGGCGAAGGGCGGGTCGATGTACACCAGGTCGACGGCGATGCCCATTTCGGACAGGATGCGGAGGCCGTCCAAGTTGTCGCCGGCGTAGAAGAGGTTCTCCATGGAGGTAGTTTAGCAAAACTTTGCGCTAGAGCAGGCCGGCCTGGCTCAAGAGGGCCGTCAGCATATTTGCCATTTGGGTCTGGTGGTGGGGAGCGAAGGCTTTGAACTCGCGGGCGTTGCGGGCGGCTTCCTCGGCAGGGTCGAAGCGGTCGCCCATGAGGTCGTAGTCACCGGCCAGTTCACCATTCCAAATCTGGAGTTCTTCCCAGGTAAGCTGGGGTTCGAACTGGAAACCGTAGGACAGGCCGTAGCGGAATGCCATTGGGAAACGGACGTAGGTGCCGTCGCGCCGCAACATGGTGCCCTCCGCCAAACGTACGGCATCGGGCGGTACGGTGAACTGCTCGCCGTGCAGAGTAGGTACCAGCGGCGTGGTGATCTTGGAGAACACGGGGTCCGATCCGCCGTCGGCGGTAATGTCGATCTTCCGGAGGCCGAACTGGTAGCCGCCGGTGGGGGCGACTGCGCCGCCCAGGGCGCGAGAAATCAACTGCGCTCCCAGGCAGATTCCGACAACCGGCGTGGGAGGGGCGGCTCCCAACGAGCCAGTGGCGGCGTCGCGGAGATATTGCATCTCCTGGATGAGGGCCGGGTAGTTGTCGTTGGCGGACATGGGGCCGCCCAGCGATATGACGAGGTCAGTATCGGAGAGGTCCGGCGGGTCGAAGGTTTTGAAATCGGGTGCGCCGGCGTACACCGGAATCGTGGTTAGGTTGAATCCGGCGTCCTGCAATACGGCGGTGAAATTACCGCCCAGGGTTTCGACGGCGATGTGCTGGATAATGACGGCGTGGCGGGTCATGCAGTTTCGCGGTGGTGGTTGGCGAGTTGTTCGAGGACGAGGCAGTCAGTGGGGAAGGCCAGCGGTTCCGGTGGGTCGAACGGCAGGAACCACTCTACGGCGTCTAAGTCGTCGGAGGCACGGAGTTCGCCAGCAGTACGTTTGGCGTAGAACCACACTCCCACGGTGAGGGATGATTCGTTATGGAAATTTGAATGGACGGCGCAGACTTCGCCAATCTCGACTTCAATGCCAGTTTCTTCGCGGAATTCCCGACGGGCGGCGTCGCGAATGTCCTCGCCCCATTCGACGTAGCCGCAGGGGATGCACCATTCGCCGACGTTGCCTCCGGCGGAGCGTCGTCCCATCAGGATGCGGCCCTCGTCATTAAGCAGCACGACCGCGACGCCGACGGCGGGGTTTCGGAAATGCACGAAGCCGCAGGATTTGCAGGTTGGCCTGGGGAGACCGCCGCGTATTGTAGGGGCCAGGGGCTCGGCACAGCGGGGGCAGAAACGGTAGTCGGGGGATATGGAGTCTGCCATTCGGATGGTTCAGGTGGAGGCGTGGCCGCGGCGGAGACCACGGCCGGGAAGGGCGCCCGTGTTCGTGCTTTGGTCGATGACGACCTGGCCGTTGACGATTACGTACTCGATGCCCACGGGGTACTGCTTGGGGTTTTCCTTGGTGGCGAGTGCCTTGACGGTGTCGGGGTTGAACACCACAACGTCGGCCTTGAAGCCATCGCGGAGCAGGCCGCGGTCCGGGATACCCAGGCGTTGGGCCGGGAATGAGGTCATTTTGCGGATGGCCTCGGGCAGGCGGAGGTGGCGTTCCGCGCGGACGAACTCGGCCAGGACGATGGGGAAGCAGCCGTAGGTTCGCGGGTTGGGATATTCGCCGAACAGGATGGCGTCGGAGGCGATCATGCCGTATGGGTGGGATACGAAGGCGTAGAGGGTCTGAGCGTTGGTGCCGAGGCCGACGGTGCTGATGCCGAGATTTTCGGAGAGCAGGAGGTCGAAGAGGGAGTCGGCAGGATCCTGGCCGCGCATCTCGGCGATGTCGGTGATGAGGCGGCCATCGTAGATCTGGTTTTCGGGCCGGGTGAAGTTGGTAAGCCAGTTGTTTTCCAGGCGGCTGGGAGTGATTTCGCGCTTCATGCGGGCGCGGTCGTCGGCGTCCTGCAAAGCGGCGATGAGGCGCTCGGGTCCGCCGTCCTTGGCCCAGTGGGGGAGGCCGATGGTGGGAGTGGTGCCGGAGTAGGGATAGGTGTAGCAGTCAAAGGTGCAGTCGATGCCCTCGGCGCGGGCGTTTTCGACGAGTTCCAGGTGGCCGATGTGGCTGCCCACGCCGGAGACGGACTGGCGGTAGTGGGTGAGGTGGACGGGGATGCCGCTGCGCCGGCCGATGTCCACGGCCTCGTACCAGGGAGCCAAGTAGCCCTGGCTGAGCAGGCTCGCGCGGGTGTGGGTGTGGTAGTGGCCGCCCATCGACGCGGCGGTTTCGGATAAGGCGACCAACTCGTCGGTATCCGCGTAGGCGCCGGGCGGGTAGTCCAGGCCGGTGGAGAGGCCCCATGCGCCTTCCTCCATGGCCTCGCGGACTACCGCCTGCATGTCGGCGATTTCGGCGGGCGTAGCGGCGCGCTGATCCCAGCCGACGCTCCAGATGCGGACGGGCGAGTTGCCGAGGATGTAGGCCATGTTGATGGCGACGGCGTTGTCGTACTTGCCCAGCAGGTCGGCGACGGTGAGCCAGTCGGCGGGCATGGGCGGGTAACCGTTCAGGCCGGCGTCGAGCCAGATGTAGCGGTGCAGTTCCTCCTGGGTCTTGAAAGGGGCGTGGGAGATGCCGTCGATGCCGACGAGTTCGGTGGTCACACCCTGGCGCACCTTTGGATCGTGGTGCGGTTCGCCGAGGATGGTGAGGCCAGCGTGGGAATGGAGGTCGATGAAGCCGGGACAGACGACGTGTCCGGTGGCGTCGATGACGCGGCCGGCGTCGCGGCGGAGTTCGGCGTCGTCGCCGCGATGGATGGATACGGTATCACCGGAGATGGCGACAGCGGCGCGGAAGCTGGGGCTGCCGGAACGGTCGATCACCTGGCCGTTGCTGATGAGGAGATCAATCATGGTTGGGATGATAGCGGAGGGGAATGAGGTGGGCAAGGTGATGTTTTTACATGGATGCACAGGATGGACAGGATATTGTTGATTTGGGCATCTGGCCGTCTTACACTCCCGTTGATATGCCGGTTCACCACTAATGGAGGCTGTTATGAGCGAATTGGATGCCCGTTACGAACGTGGGCAGGAGACGCGGCGAATGTTCGGCGGAGGGCAGATCACCGGAGGATCGTCGCCGGGCGCGTGGGACATCGCGCCTGATTTGGAGCGAATACTTGGCGAGGGACTGTTCGGGTCGATCTGGCCGAGGGAGGCGTTGACGCCGGCGCAGCGGGAGATGATCACGCTGTCGTCGCTGATCGTGCTGAACCGGGAGGTACAGTTGCGGCGGCACCTGGGGAACGCGCTGAACATTGGACTGACGCCGGAACAGATCGTGGAGTTGATCATTCACGACACGTGGTATGCGGGCGCGCCGGGCGGAATCCAGGCGCTGACGATCTGCAAGTCGGTGTTTGAGGAGCGCGGGATTGATTTCACGCCGGCCCGGATCCACGACTCCAACGAGGACCCGGACAGCCTGTTCCAGCGGGGCGACGAGTACCGCCGGAACTACATGGGTAGTGGGCCCGCGCGGCCTGCGCCTCCTACGAAGGCGGAAGCTGAGCTGGGGCGGATCACCGGCGAATATTACTGGGGCGCGACGTGGACGCGGCCGGGTCTGGATCTACCGAGCCGTTGCCTTTGCACGATGACGTGCCTGGCTGCACTTGGGCGCGAAGGGCCGCTGCGGAGCCACATCCGTGGGGCGCTGAACATCGGGTTCACGCAGGACCAGATCATCGAGGTGTTCGGGCACATGACGCTGTACGCCGGGATTCCGTTCGCGCGTGGGGCGATGGACATCGCGAACGAGATTTTTGCCAGCCAGTGATCTCGGAGGGGAGGACGATGTGAGAGGGATTGATGGGGCGGGTTTCAAACCCGCCCCTAAGCGTTCCGTGCGATGCGCGGCCGGGGCGGGTGGCGGAAAGTTGCGGGCGGGTATGCGGTTTGGCAGCCGCCGGGGCCAGTGATCATTCGCCCATACGGGGGTGGCAGGTGGCCGGTGCGGGGATCAGGCGACGTAGCCTACTTCGGCGCAGCCGGGGAGCCAGTGGCGGCCGTCGTTGAAGAGGAGTTCCTCGCTGTGGGGCGGGCCGCTCATTCCGGGCAGGTAGCGGTAGGGCGCGGGGGCGCCGGGCATGTCGAGGCTGTCGATGATGGGGTCGATGATGCTCCAGGCCAATTCGATCTCGTCGTTGCGGGTGAACAGGGCAGCATCGCCTTCCATGACGTCGAGCAGGAGGCGTTCGTAGGCGTCGGGGATGTCGATGCCGGCGAAACCCTCCTCGTAGTGGAACTCCAGGGAGACGCCCTTCATATCAAGTTCGGCGTCGGGCACCTTGGACTGGAATTCCAGACGCATGCCCTCGTTGGGTTGGACGCAGATGGACAGGGTGTTGCCCGGGATGGCGACGTGGTCCGGGACGGGGAAGAGCATGTGCGGCGGAGAGTGGAACTGGATCACCATTTCAGTGCTCTTGCGGGCGAGGCCCTTGCCGGAACGGAGGTAGAACGGGACGCCCTGCCAACGCCAGTTATCGATAAACAGGCGGAGGGCGGCGTAGGTCGGCGTTTGGGAACCGGGAGCGACGCCGGGCTCGACGTGGTAGCCGTCGTATTGTCCGATGACCAAGTTCCGATGCAGGTCGTGCAGGGACATACGGCGCACGGAGTTGAGCACCTTGACCTTCTCGTTGCGCAGGGCGTCGGCCTCGAAAGCGTACGGGGGATCCATGGCCACGAGGGCGAGTAGTTGGAGGAGGTGGTTCTGGAACATGTCGCGCAGCACGCCGGCGCGGTCGTAATATTCGCCGCGTTCGCCGACCATCAAGTCCTCGGTAACGGTGATCTGCACCTGGTCGATGTAGTTGCGGTTCCAGACGGGTTCGAAGATGGCGTTGGCGAACCGGAAAACCAGCAGGTTCTGGACGGTCTCCTTGCCCAGGTAATGGTCAATGCGGTAGACCTGATCCTCACGGAAGACTTCGTGAATGTTGGAGTTCAACTGCCGTGCGGTGCGGAGGTTGGACCCGAAGGGTTTTTCGACCACGACGCGTCGCCAACCGTCGCGCTCGTCGGTGAGGCCGGCGGCGGACAGCGCGGCGATGGCGGGTTCGTAGAGATTGGGGGCCAGCGCCAGGTAGAACAGGCAGTTGAGCGGCCCATCACCCTCCGCAGGGAGGTGGCCAATGTGAGAGCCAGCGCCGGACAACGCGCCCGGGTCGGTCACGTCAGCGGTAACGTAGGTCAATTTCTGGGCGAACTCGTCCCATTCGGCGGCGGGTGGTTGGCCGCAGCCGTCGCGCAACTGGTTGCGGAACTGCTCGTCGGTCATCTCATTGCGGGCGACGCCGACGATGTGCACGTGTTTGGGCAACCGTCCCTTGTGATACAGGTTGTAGAGAGCGGGGCCCAACTTTTGCTGGGTCAGGTTGCCGCTGGCGCCGAGGATGATCAGGGCAGTCACGTCGTCGCCCTGTTCGGCCAGGAGATTCGCCCCGACGGTGGTCATGGCGAATTGGCCTCGCGCACGGCGTGTCCGCCGAACTGGTTGCGGAGGGCGGCGAGCAAACGCGACCCGAATGGCTCTTCCTGGCGCGAACGGAAACGCTGGTAAAGCGCGGCGGTGATGGTTGGCGTGGGGACGGCGAGGTCCACGGACTCGTTGACCGTCCAGCGGCCTTCGCCGGAATCGTCCACATAGGCGGAGAGGCTATCGAGGCCGGGGTCGGCTTCCAACGCCAACACGGCGAGGTCGAGAAGCCAGGAGCGAACCACGCTGCCATGCTGCCAGGTCTTGGCGATGGCGGTGAGGTCTAGATCGAATTCGTCCTGTTTGGCCTGGAGGAGTTCAAAGCCCTCGGCGTAGGCCTGCATCAAGGCGTATTCGACGCCGTTATGCACCATCTTGGTGAAATGGCCGGCGCCGGTGGGGCCGACGTGGCTGTACCCCTTGTCTTCGCCGGGGGCAAGGGTCTGGAAGATTGGTTCCAGCCGTGCGAAGGCATCCGTATCGCCGCCGACCATCAAGGAATAACCGTGGACCAGGCCCCAAACGCCGCCGCTGGTGCCGGCGTCCAGGAGGTGAATACCTAGTTCGCCGAGTTTCTCGCCGCGACGGAGGGTGTCCTTATAGTTGGCGTTGCCGCCGTCGATCACCGCGTCGCCGGCATCCAGCAATCCGCCGAGTTCGTCGATGACGGTATCGGTGACGGCGCCGGCGGGGAGCATCACCCAAACCGCTCGCGGCGCGGACAATCGCGAAACCAAGTCTGCCGTGGATTCGGCCGGCACCGCTCCGCCGGACGCGCCGGCGGCGACAGCTTCAGAGTTCTGGTCAAAAACGACGACCGTGTGGCCGCCGTTCAGCAGTCGCTGGGTCATGTTGGCGCCCATGCGACCCAAGCCGATCATTCCCAGTTCCAAGTCATTCCTCCCGCTTTACAAGGTTTCGGTGATACGGTCTATGGCGACGGCGGGGTCGCCTTCCAGCCGGATGGAAACGGTGCGGCGGCCGAGTTCCCGCAACGCCTGCAAGTCTCCCGACGCCTGTGCGTCCGACAGCACGCCGAAACTGAACGGCCAGTCGGGGATCGGGACATCATCGTGATGCTGCTGGGTGAGTTGCAGGAAAATCCCGGAATTGGGACCGCCCTTGTGCAATTGGCCCGTGGAGTGCAGGAACCGAGGCCCGTAGCCGGCGGTGGTTGCGATCCCGTATTGCTTCATCACTCGGCGGCGCAGTTCGTGGATGGCGTTGGCGACGCTGGGTGAGTCGTGCAGATACGCCATGACTGCCAGGTAATCGCCAGCGTTGGACTTATCCAGCAAGTCGGTCAGGGTTGCCGGATCGTCGGTGCGCAGTTTGGGCAATTGTCCCTCGCCCTGGTAGCGATCGAGAACGCTGACGGTGCGATCTTTTGCGCCTTGAACGTCGGGTTGGTCGAAGGGGTGGATTCTCAGGATGTGGCCGGCGATGGCGGTGGCGTACTCCCACCGGTAGAACTCCGCGGCCAGATCGTAGGCGTCGGACATTTCCAGCCGGGCCACGGGATGGCCAGCGGCTTTGATCTCTTCAAGCATGTGGTCGGCGGTCACGGCTTCTTCGGAATCGTCGTCGGCAAGCCACAACTGGACGAAGAACCGGTCGGCGCCGTAGTGTTCCGGGGATTCCAGAGGTTCGGCGGCGACCGGGATGATGCCGGTGCCGCTCTTGCCGGTGCTTTCGGCGAGCAATTGCTCGACCCACAGGCCGAAACCCTTGATGCGCGGGGATGCCACCAAGGTCAGCTTGTCGCGTCCCTGCCTGGCAAGGGCTCCGATGATCGTGCCGAGCCATGCGCCCGGATTGTCGGCGACTGGGCCGTCGATGGCGCAGGCCCGCTGCATGCGTTCGGCTGGGTCCAAGAGACGCGGGAGGTCGACGCCCATCAGCGCGGCCGGCACAAGTCCGAAATAGGACAGGACCGAATAGCGACCACCGATGTCCGGGTCGTTGATGAACGCGCGCCTGAATCCGGCTTCACGCGCCAGGGTTTCGAGGGGCGTGCCGGGATCGGTTACAGCGATGAAGTTGGCGCCGGCCTTTTCTTGCCCGACCTTGGACTCGACGAGGTGGCGAAAATGGGCGTAGAAAGCCAAAGGTTCCGTAGTGGTGCCGGATTTAGATGAAACCGCGAACAGGGTGTGGGCCGGGTCGACGGCCGAGGTGGTGGCGGCGACCCAGGCCGGCACCGTGCTGTCCAGGGTGAACATCTCCGTGCGGAGTTTGCCGGAAGAGGCACCAACGACTTGCCGAATTACCTCGGGGCCGAGACTGCTGCCGCCCATGCCCAGCAACACAATCTGCCGAAAACCCTGGTTGTGAGCGGTATCGGCAAATTGGCGGAGACCATTTACCTTTGATCGAATGTCGGTGGGCAGGGTCAACCACGCCAAGCGATCGGAAATCTCGGTGGGGTTGTCGCTCCACAAAGTGTGGTCGCGGGCTTTGAGGCGTGCGGGAACGTCATCGGCGTCTAACCGGGACGCCATCCGGGCCACTGCCGGGGCGTAATCGCCGAGGTGATAACGGTCGGTCGTCATGGCAACCTCCTCGCCATCCGGGCATCCTGTATAAGCCGATTCTAGCATATAACCCGGCATGCACATTGGCACCCGGTGTCAGGAGTATAATCCCCCGGAATCCCATTGCCCAAGAGAGCCAAAGCGCATGTCAGATCAAACTCACAACCCTGGAGACCGACAACCCGCCGCCAACACGATTGCGCTGGGTGAGCTGGACGTTCACTGCCTGGATTGGGGTGGTGACGGGGCGCCGATGCTGGCCCTGCATGGGCTGGCGTCGTCGGGGCACTGGTATCGGAGGCTGGCTCCCCACCTATACGCAGATTACCGGATTATCGCCCCAGACCAGCGGGGACACGGAGCGACCACACAAGCATCGTCGGGGTACGACTGGCAAACCCTATCCGAGGACGCGGTGCGGCTGATGGACCACTTCGGGATCGAGCGGGCGGTGGTGTTGGGGCACTCGTGGGGTGGGCATGTGTCGAGCAACCTGGCGATGCGATTCCCGGACCGGGTGAGCAGGCTGGTGATGATCGACGGAGGGTTCCAGGACGGCACGCTGCTGCCCGAGCCGACGTGGGAGGCGTTCAAGCAGCGCCTGGCTCCCCGGCTGGTGGCTGGAACTCGGGCCGAATACCTGGCGCAGTTACGCGCGAACCTATCGTTCTGCTGGGGCGACGACCTAGCGGAAATCGCGTTGACGATGGTGTACGAGGGCACGGACGGGCAGATGCGAGACATACTGCGCCCGGAAAACCATGCTCAAGTCTTGGAAACCATGTGGGGCGAACCGCCGTCGGTGGTGTTGCCGAGGGTCAGCGTGCCGGCGCTAGTGGTGGCAGCGGGGCCCAGACCGGAGAGGGCGGCATCGTCGTTTTCCCGCCAACGGGAGATAGCGGTTGCGGCTGCGGAAAAGGCGTTGCCCAACGGTCGGATCCATTGGATCCCCGAGACGATCCATGACATTGGGTATGACAAACCGGGAGAACTGGCGTCGGTGATCCGGGGATTCCTGGCCGAGACCGGTTAGTCGGCTGCTGCCGGAGAGAGCCCGTCGGCTCCGATTACCTCGCCGCCCACGGGCGCAACGTCCACGCTGGGGCCGGACAGACCGTAGTTGATGGCATAGAGCTGGGCGTAAACGCCACCAGCTTCCAAGAGCTGATCATGGTTGCCCACCTCGGCAACTCGGCCACGATCCAGCACGACGATCTTGTCTGCGTTGCGGATGGTGGAGAGGCGGTGGGCGATGACGATGGATGTGCGATCTTTCAGGATGCGACTCAGAGCCTGCTGGATGAGCAACTCCGTGTGGGTGTCGATGTTGGCGGTGGCTTCGTCCAGGACCAGGATGCGCGGGTTGCCGGCGATGGCGCGAGCGAAGCTGATGAGCTGGCGCTGGCCGATGCTCAGGTTGATGCCGCGCTCAGCCAACTCGGAATCGTAGCCGCCGTCCATTTCCATGATGAAGTGGTGGGCTCCCACGGCCTGGGCGGCTTCTACGATTTCCTCGTCGGTGAGATCGTCGTTCTGGTACCTGATGTTTTCCTTGACGGTGCCAGAGAAGAGGTAAGGTTCCTGGAGAACCATGCTCATCTGATGCACCAAAGACTCACGTTTGACATCCCGTATGTCGTAGCCGTCCACCGAGATCGAGCCGCCGGTTACGTCGGCCGAACGGTGCAGGAGGTTGACGAAGGTACTCTTGCCGGCGCCGGTGGAACCCACCAGGGCGACGTTTTCACCGGCGTTGATGTGGACGTTGACAGTCCTGAGCACCTCAACGCCGGGGACATAATGGAAATTCACGTCGTTATAGCGGATTTCGCCCTTGATCTCAGGAAGTTCCACGGCGTCGGGCTTGTCGTTGATGTCAGGGTCCAAGTCGAGGACTTCGAAAATTCTCACACCGGCGGCCATGGCGCGCTGCAACTGGCTGTACTGCATGGTGAGCTGGCGGATGGGCTCGAAGAAACGCTGTATCCAGAAGGCGAAGGCGACCAGGGTACCGACCTCGAGCGCGTCGAGACTGAGCAGGTAACCGCCGAACAGGACCACGCCAATGCCGATGCCGAGACCGATGAGCAATTCCACCATCGGTTGCAGCATTCCGGAATAGCGGGCGGCCTCGAGGTTGGCGTCCAGGTACTCCTGGTTGAGAGTACGGAAGTGGGCCATGTTCTCGTCCTGCCGGTTCAGGCTCTGGACGACGCGGACGCCAGTGATGTTCTGGTTGTACTCGCCGTTGACCATGGCGATGGCGCGGCGGATGCGCATGAAGGAATGGCGAGCGAACCGCTGCCAGTACATCATGATGACCGTCAGGACGGGCACCACGAACATGCACACGAGCGCGAGTTTCCAGTTGACGATGAGCATCAGGGCGATGATTGCGCCAACGGTTACCAGTTCCGCCAGGGCCAAGGCCAGCAGTTCGAAAGTCTCCTGGAGTTGCAGGATATCGGACTGCATGCGGGACATGACGCGTCCGATGGGAGTTCGGTGGTAGAACGCGTTGGACTGGTTCTGCAGGTGGCTGAACATGCCCGAACGGAGGTCATAGAGCACGTGTTGGCCGGTGCGGGCGATGAATATGAACTGCAACCGGTTGGACAGGAAGTGGATGACGGTGATGACCATGAAGGCCGCGCCGATGATGTGGACGCGGTTGACGCTACCTTCGGCGATGGCCCAGTCGATTCCGTACTTGATGAGGAGCGGGATGCCAGCGTTGACCGCCGCGTACAGCAAAAGGGACGCCAAGGCGATCAGAGCATAGCCCTTGTACGGCTTGATAAAAGACATGAACCGCATCACGACGCGGTTGTCGTAGACGCGGCCGACGACATCCTCGTCAGTGAGGTTGTCGTTGGTGGGCGCGAACATGCTGTCTGCGGAGGTGCCACGCATCCCCCGCATCATGCCGCCGCCCATGCCTCCGCCACCGCGCATCATAGGGCAGCCCTCCCGTCGGCCATGGCCGGTACCGCGGCTTCCAACAGGACTTCTTCCTGAGGACGCAACTGCAACTCGTAGATGCTCTGGTAAATGCCGCCGGAACGAATCAGTTCCTCGTGATTGCCGCGCTCGACGATGTTGCCCTTGTCCAGGACAAGGATCTGGTCGGCCTCGCGGACGGTACTGAGTCGGTGGGCAATGACGAAAGTGGTGCGGCCCTTCATTACCTCTACCATAGCGCGGTGTATCTGCCGCTCGGTCTCCACGTCGACGCTGGATGTGGAGTCGTCAAGGATCAGCACCGGCGGGTCGATGAGGATGGTGCGAGCGATGGACAGGCGCTGGCGCTGACCGCCGGAGAGTGTGGTACCGCGCTCGCCGACCCAGGTGTCGTAGCCGTGGGGGAGGGCCATGATCTGGTCGTGCAACTGGGCGATCTTGGCGGCACGTTCGATGTCCTCGTGGGTGGCGCCCTTGACGCCGTAGCCGATGTTATCCCTGATGTTGGCGCTGAAGAGGTAGACGTCCTGGTGGACGATGCCCACGTTGTGGCGCAGGGATTGCAGGGTGAATTCGCGGATGTCCTTGCCGTCGATGGTGATCTGTCCGTCGGTAACGTCGTAGAACCGGGGGAGGAGGTTGACGACGGTGGTTTTCCCGCTACCGGGGGCGCCGAGGATGGCGGTTACCTGACCGGGCTTGGCGTCCAAGTCCACTTCTCGCAGGGCGGGAGAGCGATCTTCGTAGGCGAACCCGACCTTCTGGAACTGGACGTGTCCGTCCGGGCGGCCCATTTCGACGGCATCGGGACGCTCCGACACCGGGGAGCGGGTGTCCAGCACGTTGAACAAGCGCTGGCCCGAGGACATGGCGCGGGAGTAGGTGTTGATGATCTGCGCGGACGCGCGGATGGGGAAGGTCAGCTGGTTCAGGTACAGGAAGAACTTGGCGAGATCGCCCGGCGTCAGGTTGCCGTCAACCACCTGCCAGCCGCCGTACCAGAGAACGACACCAAGGGCGAAGGTGAAGTACAGGGTCATCCAAGCGCTGTTGGTGCCCTGCATGCGCTCGGCGTCATAGTATTCGACCCTGAGTTCCTCGGCCTTGCGGTTGTACTTGCGCCTTTCGAAGTTTTCGGAAGCGAAGGCCTTGACCACGTGCATGCCGGCCAAGTTTTCCTGTAGGACCGTGACCGACTCGCCCATCACTTCCTGGACGTGGAGCCACTTGCGGCGCAGGGCCCGCATGACAATGGACGAGCGGACGACGATGGCGGGCACGAAGATCATGCTGACCAACGCTAGTTCCCAGTTCAGGAAGATCAGGATGAACGGGATGGCGATGATCCGGACCACCACGTCGAGGGACCGGATCATGCCCATGTTGACGAACCGGCGCATCGCTTCGACGTCGGCGGTGGCGCGGGACATCAGGTCGCCGGTATGTTCCTTGTCGTGGAACGCGAAGCTGACGTTTTGCAGCTTGTCGTAAAGGAGGTTGCGACAGTCGAAGGAGACTTTTTGCGAAAGCGACTCGGTGGTGTAGGTCCGTGCGAAGTCGCAGAAGCCGCGGCTCAAGCTGACCGCGAGGATGCCCACTCCGAAGAAGACCAGGGCGGCCACCGTGAAATCGGCACGCAGGAACCTGCCGGTCTCCGGATCCTGGACGACCATCAAGTCGATGGCGTTGCCGAAAAGCCAGGGCAGCGCGAGGGAGAAGCCAATGGCAGCCAGCGCGGAAACGTACGCAAGGGTCAACCGCGCCGGGTAGCGGGCGGCCATGACGATTATGCGTATGAGGACGCTCATTAGCGGTTGGGTCCCCCGGTCTGGGGGATTACCAGACCCCGCCCTCCGACGAGGGTTGCAGAGCGTGTCGCGTTACGAGATTCGGCGACCGCGCGCCCTGGGGTTACGACCCACGGCACGATTGAAAAATTGGATACCATAGGGCGTTGAATATACACCTGCAACGCGGCGAGGGCAAGTTTGGGCGCGGCGATTTTGGACGACTTCAGCCAGCTATGCGAGCCAGGGAAAGCACTATCGCCACGGACATGCCGGCGAAGCCCAACAGAACGGCCACTGCGAGGCCCACCCCCCATTTGGCGAAACTGGTCTTGAAGTCGGCGATGCTGACTTTCAAATCGCCAACTTCGTTTCTAACATCCGCGATTTCGTTGCGTACGTTGGCGATTTCACCCTTAACCCCAGCGATTTCGTTTCTAACATCCGCGATTTCGCCCTGCAAATCAACTCGAACCCCAGCAATTTCGCCCTTAACTGCTATAACTTCGTTTCTAGTGTCAGTCATTTCACCCTGAACCGCGCCGAACCGGTCTGCCATTTCGTTTCGCAATTCCCGCAGATCGGCTTTTGTTGCCAATTCACCCGTGACTATGTTGGCGATCTCTTCGGTGAGGGCGTCGGCCTGCTGGTCCGGAAAGCCGGCTTCCAGCAAACGCCGGCGCATTCTCAGGGTATCCAGCAGCATTTCGGTCCGGTTCCTTGTCCGAAGACCTTGTTATTCCCGGTCCATACGATCCGGCGCCGACATGCCCATCAAGGTGAGAGTGCGCCGAAACGCGACCTGGGCGGCTGAAACCAATTTGAGGCGGGCAAGGGTCAACTCGTTGTCGTCGGGGTTGGCTGAGATTACCCGGCAATTCTCGTAGAAGTGGTGGAACGCCGTCGCCAACTCCATCGCGTAGTGCGGGAGATGGTGGGGTTCAAGATTCTCGGCGACCTGCACTATAAGCTCAGGAAGGCGGAGCATGGTGCGGATGAGTTCCAACTCGTTGGGGTGGGTGAGCAGGCTCACGTCGCCCTGGCTGTAGTCGATGGCGCGGTCATGGGCCAGGTTCAGGATGCTGGCGTTGCGCGCGTGGGCGTACTGCACGTAATAGACCGGATTCTCCGAGGATTCGCGCGTTGCCAGTTCCAAGTCGAACTCCATTTGGGTGGACGGAGCGCGGGCGAGGAAGAAGTAGCGGCACGCATCGGTGCCGACCTCGTCGACCAATTCGCGGAGGGTTACGAAATCACCGGTGCGCTTGGAGGCTCGGACGGTCTCATCGCCACGCTTGAGGGTGACCATCTGGGAAATCAGGACCGTGAGGTTTTCGGGCTCGATGCCCAACGCCTGGACGGCGGCCTTCATGCGGGGGACGTGGCCCTGGTGGTCGGCGCCCCAGATGTCGATGACACGGTCGAATCCGCGCTCGGCGAACTTGTTGTAGTGGTAGGCGATGTCGGAGGCGAAGTAGGTGGGTTCGCCGGAGGAACGGACGACGACGTTGTCGCGCTCGTCGCCCAAGGCGGTGGAGATGAACCAAAGGGCGCCGCTGCGCTCGGCCAGATGGCCTCCCTCCCGGAGCCGGCCGATGGCGCGGTCGTAGTCGCTATTGGGTGAGTCAGGATCCTGGAACAGCCAACGTTCGCTGAACCAGTTGTCAAAGGCGACACCGATGGCGTCGAGGTCGTCGCGGATGAGGGACACCATCTTTTCGCGGGCAACGTCGCCGATTTCCCGGACGGCGGTGGCTTCCCGGGATTCCAGGTAACCATCGCCGTTGGATTCGATGATCTCCGAAGCGATGTCCGCGATGTAATCGCCCTGGTAGCCGTTCTCGGGCATCTCGGCATCGTGGCCGAGGGCCTGACGGTAGCGGGTCCAGACGGAGCGGTAGAACGCTTCCATCTGGGAACCGGCGTCGTTGATGTAGTACTCGCGGGTAACGTGGTAACCGGCGGCGGCGAGGGTGTTGGCCAGGGCGCTGCCGAGGACTGCGCCTCGGGTGTGGCCCACGTGGACGGGCCCGGTGGGATTGACGCTGACGAACTCCACCATGACCTTGCGGCCGGCGCCGACGTCGGATGCGCCGAAGGCATCGCCGGCGGCGCGCACCGCTTCGACCTGCTGCTGCAACCACGACTCGCTGAGTTTGAAATTGATGAAACCGGGCGGGGCCGGGGCCACGCTGTCGATTTCGGATGAGCTCTCGATGCGCTCGGCGATGAGTTGGGCCAACTGCAGAGGGTTGGCCCGGGCGGCGCGGGCGAGGCGCAGGGGCAGGTTGGTGGCGAAATCTCCGTGCTCGGCATTGTTGGGCCGCTCGACCTCGATGTCTGGCACGGAATCGACGTTGATTGCGCCGTCGCGGTTCGCTTTTTCGAGGGCCGCGGCCACCGCGTTAGCAATGGTGTCTCTGACTAGCATGTTGGGCAATCCGACCAAATTTGCGGGTGATCGAAGTAGGGGTTATATGTTAGCACCGGCCCCGATGGGAAGATTCGTTATCCCTCAGCGAGTTGGAACCACAACCCGTGGCTGCTGGCCGGGTCGATGTTGGCGGTGGTGTAACCGCGAGGGCTTTGGGTGACGCCGCCGTCGCCGCGCAGGGCGTTGCCCTTGGCGGCCAGGTCGGAGGCGACCTGCCGGATGTTGTCGACGCCGAACGCGACGTGATAGACGCCCGGGCCGTGCTCGGCCAGGTGCTTGCCGATGCCGGAATCTGGGTCGAGGGGTTCGGTGATTTCGATGAGGGTTTCGCCGACGCGGTAGAGGGCATCCTTCATGCCGCGATCCTCGATGGTGTGGAGGTCCTCGGGTTCCATGCCGAAGTTGGCGCGGATGTATTCGACCATGTCGTCGCGACTGCTGACGACGTAGTGGATGTGGTGCACTGAGTTGAACATGGTGGCCTCCTGTAGAAGGTGGGCTAGCCTTCGGCGATCTGGAAGGGGTAGCCCAGGGCGCTGGCCGGGTCGATGTTGGCGGTCATGTAGCCCTCGGCGCTTTGGGACATGCCGTTTTCGCCGTGCATCTGATTGCCACCGGCGGCGAGTTGCGCGGCCTTGTCGGCGATGTCGGTTACGCCGAACGCCATGTGGTAGGGACCGGGTCCGAAAGTCTTGAGGTACTGGCCCATGGCGGACTCGGGGTCCAGGGGTTCGGTGAATTCCACGTTGGTCTGGCCGACCTTGAAGATGGCGTTCTTCATGCCCCGAGCGGGGAAGACCTCGATCTTGACCGGGGTCATGCCGAAGTTCTGCTCGATGTACTCGGCCATGGCGTCGGCGTCGTGGACAAGGATACGGACGTGATGTATAAACTCGAACATCTTTCCCCCTTGATGAGCGAAGGCAGGTGACGATTTTGGAACGGCGGATACTGCTGGTGGGCGGCGACGAATTCCGGCCGGCGGCAGTGGGAATGGACCGCCACGTTTTGAGTTTGACGGGCAAGGACGCTCCCCGGGTGGCTATCATACCAACGGCGGCGGCTCGCGAAAACCCGCAACTGGCGGCGTCGAACGGCATCCGGCACTTCAGCGGATTAGGGGCGGACGCGTACAGCGTTGATGTCATACAGCGTGGAGACGCTGAGAACCCGCGGATGGCGGCACTACTGGACGGCGCGGACGTGATCTACTTCACCGGAGGCAGCCCGGAGCACCTACACTCAGTGCTGGCGGGATCACCGCTATTGGAGGCGGTGAGAGCGGCCAATGACAACGGCGCAATATGGGCCGGGTCGAGCGCGGGAGCGATGGTGCTGGGCGCGGTGATGCGGCGTCCGTCGTCCGGGTCGCCGGTTTCGGCGGCGTTGAATATTGTGCCGAACGTGATGACGCTGCCCCACCACGAGCGCAGCGACCCGGAGGCGGTGCTTGCTCAGCTTGCCGGCAGGGACTTTGTGGGTCTCACCGTGTTGGGGATCGACGGCGGATCGGGGGTGTTGCTGGAGCCGGGCGGCGCGACGGCGCTGGGGAGTGGGAACGTTACGGTGTATAGGGATGGCGCGTGGCGACGGTACGCCGGGTTGGAGCCGGTGCCCGGGCTGACGGTGGAGGGGGCGACGGGGTAGGCGACGCAGCGCAGTATAGGGCCTTCAAATTTCCACCCTCACCCTAGCCCTCTCCCGTCAAGGGAGAGGGGACTTTTTATGCGCTAGGCGCGGCGGTTGCGGAGTTCCTGCCAGACGGCGTTGGGGGAGACGCCGGCGGAGGCCATGAGGGTGAGTGTGTGATAGAGGAGATCGGCGATCTCGGCGGGCAGGTTTTCTGTATCCCCGGTTGCAGCGGCGAGGGCGGTTTCACCGGCTTCCTCGATGACCTTCTGGGCGACGCGGCTGGTGCCTTCGGCGAGGAGTTGGGCGGTGTAGCTCTCTTCGGGCATTTCGCGCTGGCGGTCCTTGATGACGGCGAACAGTTCGTCGAGAATCCGAGGGCCGCCATCGGAGGCGGTGTAGTCCTCGGGGAGGTCGTCCATGCGGTTGAAGAAGCAGGTGATTTCCCCAGTGTGGCAAGTCGGGCCGTCGGGTTCGACTTTCAGGAGGATGGTATCGCCGTCGCAGTCCACGTACCACTCACGGAGGTTGAGGTAGTTGCCTGAGACCTCGCCCTTGTGCCAGAGGTCTTCCTGGCTGCGGCTGTAGAACCAGACCTGGGCGCCCTCGACGGTGCGCTTGAGGGAGCCGGGGTTCATGTAGCCCAGCATGAGGACCTGGCCGGTATTGATGTCCTGAGCGATGGCGGGGACCAGGCCCTTGTCATCCAACTTTACTTGGGTCATTTGCTCTGGCTCCTGGGGATGGGCCGGCGGGTCTGCGGCAGGACGCTTGCATCGCCGGCGGCTGGGATTCATGGGTTGGAATTGAGATTGGCCGAAATTGGCATTTTTGGATTCCTGCGGAAGCAGGAATGACGGATGTTGGCAGGAATGACGGATGTTGGCAGGAATGACGGATGTTGGCAGGAATGACGG
>DAOUJD010000102.1:0-28642 GCA_034423115.1 Dehalococcoidia bacterium
AACCATCCGGTGGCGACGACGATCAGCAGGCGACCCAAGGCGTCGATGTGCTCGTGGCGGATGTAGTCCTGCCAGCCGTAGGCCCAGCGCAGCAGGATCATGGCGAACACCACTGCCGAAACGCCGGAGTGAACCGCGCCAACCACGAAGTAGGGCGCGAACACGGTGCTGTGCCACGACTTGATGGCTACCGCCATACCGAAGTCCCAGGACACGATGGAGTGCACGGAGACGAAGACGGGCAGGATCAGCGCGGAAAGCAGTACGCCGGCGATGATCTGGAGTTTCCACTGGCGTGGATTGCCCTCCCAACCCATCGCGAGCATGGTGTAGACGATCTTGGGCCAGCCCGTGGTGCGGTCGCGCAGCACCGCGAAGTCCGGCACCAGCGCGATGATCACGAACAGCGTGGACGAGGTGAGGTAGGTCAGGATCGCGGACGGGTCCCACACCAGCGGGGTGCGGATGTTGGGCCAGATGCCGCGCGCGAAGTCGTAGGGGAACGCCCAGTACAGGATGCGCCAGGGCCGACCGGTGTGGATGATCGGCATGATCATGGCCGTCATCAGCGAGAAGATGGTGAGCACCTCGGCGGCCCGGGTGGCGGGCCGGCGCCATTCAGCCTTGGCGAGCCGCAGGATCGCGGAGAGCATCACGCCGGCGTGGCTGATACCGATCCAGAACACGAAGTTGGTGATGAAGAAGCCCCACACCACCTTGTAGTTCAACCCGGTGATTCCGAGACCCAGGTTGATCATGATCCCAATGGTGATGGTCGCCGCCAGCACGACCGCGCCCAGCAGAGACACCACCGGCCAGAACCAGCGCGGCGTTTCCAGTATGGACCGCAGCAGGTCCCGGTTGATCTGTGCTGCGGGTAGGACTTTGCCTTCCTGCATTTTGACTTACTCTGCCTGTGACGCTCGGTTTGTTGTTCGTGTGGTCGGAATCGGTTCGGGGTTACGGTGGTACGGGATTTATTCGGGCTTGGCCATCACCAGGTACCGCCCGCGGATCAGGGTGCCGACCCGCTGGTACATGGAGCCTTCCTTCATTTCCCAGAGGGACAACGGAGGCAGCAGCATCATGCCGAGGCGGAAAACCAGCAGCACGATACCCACGCCGCCCAGGATCATGAAGATGTCCCAGAGGTCCGGCAACCGGGCCGCAGTTACGTCGCACACACTGGTGGCGGTAACCTGGCACAGCAGGGCCGGGAATGAGAAGGCGTCGGACGGCAGGTAGTATAGACCGCCAAGCTCCGCCGGCGCCGCGTTGAACGCCGCCGCAAAGATGCGGATGTGCCACAGCAGCAGTCCGATGATGATGAAAACGGCTGCCAGCGGCGCGCCCCATCCCTCGCGCCGGGCGTGGTTGGACACCAGGATCGGGAAGGGGATGAAGAACGTGAAGAATAGCTGTGCCCAGAAGATGCCGATGTAGGAATCGAACATCAGGTAGTTCAGGATCGCCTGCTCGACTTCGAGCCGGCCGTACCAGTAGGTGATGAAGAACGCGAACAGGTGGTACGTGTGCAGCAGGGTCAGACCCAGCAGCACCTTGCTGGCCGCCCAGAAGGGCGCCTGGCCGATGAGATCGCGGTAGCCGCCCCAGCGACGCATGACGTAGGCCACCAGAAGGATCGTGGCGAGGCCGCCCTGGAAGCTGATCACCGTGTAGAACGGCGGCAGGATCGAGTCCTTCCAGCCGGGGATCATCGCCATGGCGAAGTCGCTGACGATCAGGAACTGGACGAACACGACCATCATGAAGTACAGCGCGCCCAGGATGGCGAGGCCGCCTTTCTGAATCTGCCACTGGCGCTTGGTGCCGTACCAGCCGCCGGCCAGCCGGCCGTACAGCGAGGCGCGGAAGCCGGAGACCAGGTGCCGGCTCTGCGCCATGTCGGGCAGCGCGGCCAGCCACAGGATCGCCACGGAGCAGAATGACAGTCCCACCATGCCGGCGAACAGCCAGCCTGACGGGTTGACGAGTTCCTGGAACCAAATGGACCGGCGCACCATCTGTTCGCCGCTCTCCGTCACCACACCGATGTCGGGCAGGGCGATCAGCGCCGGTATGAACAGCAGGATGTTGACGATGCTTACGAGTGAGAATATCTCGGCGATGCGTGAAAGCGGCCGCCGCCAGTGGCTTTTGGTGAACCGGAAGGCGCAGGCCGCCAGCGGCGCGGAGGCCGTCAGCGTGAACACAAAGGCGAAAGCGGCAACGTAGAAGCCCCACGCCCGGTGGTCGGAGAAACCGGCGGTCATCGCTTTCAGGACGAATCCAACGATTCCCAGGACGGTGAGGGCCGCGCCAACGTACAGCACCAGCCGGAAAATGCCCGACGGAGCGTTCTGTTTCTCGTTGACCTCGGCAACCAGCCCCGACGCTTCGGGGATCACCCACATTTCCGGCCCGAAATGGCCGTGTTCGTGGGAGTCGCCGCCGTGGTCCGCCGAGGGCGGATGCGCCTGGGTCTCGCTCGCCATCAGTGTCCACCCTCAAGCGGGTACTTGTCGATCTTCTTCAGGTAAATGACGCTTGGACGGGTGTTCATTTCTTCCAGCAGCCGGTAGCCACGGGTCTCGCGGTCGTGCTCGCCATGACCCGGGTGCGCGTTCACATCGTCGAAGTAGGGTTTGATGGCAGCGTTGGGGTCCATCAGGTCGCCGAACATCAGCGCGTTGGTGGGGCAGGCCTGCACGCAGGCGGGGTCGTAGTTTCCGCCGGCGATGGTCTCGTCGTTGAGCCGGTTGCCGTCGCGGGCCTCCACCTGGAGTTCGCCGCGGCGGATGCGCTGGACGCAGAAGGTGCACTTTTCCGTGATACCCCGGGAGCGTACGGTGACGTCGGGATTCAGTTGGTTCTCCATGCGCGCCGGCCAGTTGGGATGCCAGAAGTTGAACATCCTCACCTGGTAGGGGCAGTTGTTAATGCAGTACCGGGTGCCCACGCAGCGGTTGTACACTTGGACGTTGAGGCCTTCCTCGTTGTGGTAGGTGGCGTACACCGGGCACACTGGCTCGCAGGGAGCGTTTTCGCAGTGCTGGCACAGCACGGGCATGAAGCGCGCCTTGACGTTGGGGTACTCGCCCTCCCAGTAGCGTTCGATGCGGATCCACTCGTAGGCCCGCCGCTGCAGGAAGTAGTCCTTGGTATTGATGGGGATGTTGTTCTCGGCCTGGCAGGCGATCACGCAAGCCTGGCAACCCGTACATTTATCCAGGTCAGCGACCATCCCCCATTTGTGTTCGTGTTCGGCGTTGGGCATATCCCGTTTATATCACCAGTCCAACCGCTTGAATATCCGGCTTGGGTTAGTGACCTCCCTCCTCTCCTCTGACGGTCTTGAATACCTGTTCGGCGGGATGCTCGCCGATTTCGCGTGAGGTGTAGCCGCCCTCCATCTTGGAAACGGCCATGCTGTCGCCCGTCGGCGTGATGGTGCAGCGGTTGCCGCTCCACGTGACGCCGCCGCTGTCGTTGGCAGCCACCGCCAGGATGGACACAACGTTGCTGCTCTCCCGCGAGTCTCGACCCGTTGCGAATTCCGAGCCGGCGGTTCGCCCGCCGCCCATGGGCACCGCGGCGATGCCGGGAGGCGCTCCGGGGTTCAGGTACACCAAGGCCTGTATAGTGCCGGACGACGTGGTGATGTTGACCACGTCCCCCTCGCGGAGGCCCATCTCGTCGCGGGCTTGGTGTTCGTTTAGCTCGACCCAGGTCTGCCAGGCCACCGTGGTGATGGGGTCCGGCGCGTTCTGGGCCCAGGGCAGATGGGCGTTGCGTCCGTCCAGCACCGTGTGGTGCGCGAACGGCAGCAGTTGGAAATCACCGGAGCCGTGCATCTGGGCCGGCGCGGCCATCCCCGCAATGTCGCTGAGCAGATTGTCGGACGGCGTCGGCGCGTTTCCGGTAGCGTTGTCGTTCCACCACCCGCCGTATTTCAGCGCCGCGTTGAAGTCCGTGCCCAGCGTTTCTTCCACGTTGGCGCGGATCAGGGCCTCGTAACTCTCCGCCGGCATCGCATCGGCGCGCCCCAGGTCGGTGGCGGCGTTGATCAACACATCCAGGAAACTGCGTGGGTCCAGATCGGGCAGCGGGTTGATCACCGGCTGCTGAACTGCATATACGTGGTACCCCGGCATCGGGTCGGGCAAGTCGTCGCCCCAGTCTTCCAGCGCGGTACGGTCCGGAATCAGGAGGTCCGCCATCACGCTGGTATCGTCGATGAACGGGCTGGCGCTGATGATGGCGACGCCTTCGTTGCCCAGCGCGTCGGCCATGCCCACGCCGGCCGGGAGGCCATGCACCGGGTCGGCGTTGTGGACAACCACCAATCCCGTCGCGCCGTTGGCAATGTCTGCGGCAATCAACCGCCACTCGTCCAGCGATGCCATCGGAGCGGAAGTAGGAGCGTCGGAGATGGGGCTTCCAGGATCGGGCAGCAGGCCACCCTCGTGCCCCACGTTGCCTATGAGGTAGTTCAGCATCAGGACCGCAGAGGCGTTGAACTTGCCGTTGCTGTAGGCCGCGGCCTCGCCGCCGCCGCCGATGGCCAGTCCGCCGTGTGCGGCGTAGTCATGCGCGAGTTCGTGGAAGAATTCGTTGAGTGACTTGCCGTCCAGGACGGCGTCCGGGATCTGCAATATCCCGGCGTTGGCGTCGGGAGCAAATTGGCGGAGAGGGCCGGGCCCGACCTCGCCGGTCATTTGCTGCATCGAGCGTGATTCGGGATGAGAGTCGGCAATGGCCCACGCCAGCGCCATCGCCGCGTAGCCCTCGGCGCCGGGCGCGATGGGAATCCACTTGTCGGCGTTGGCCGCGGTGATCGAGTAACGGGAACCGAAGTGGAAATGAGTCCCCCTATGGCCGTGGGCCCCCGACCGGAACTTGCCGTAGCCGACTTCGTAGGCGGTGGGATTGCCCCAGGTGGACAGGAAATCGGAACCGAAGCTAATCAGCGAATCGGCGTGAGCGATGTCGTGGTAGGGCAGGCTGTCGCTGCCCAGCACGTCCTTGACCGCCGCACGGTATGCCGCGTCGTCCGCCGCTCCGCCAAATGCCACGTGGCGACCGCCGAAGGCCTCGGCGAATCCGCCGCAGATCTTGGCAAAGCTGCACTTGCGGGCCTCGGTGATCAGCACCATGCGGTTGCCGTTGGCCTCGACCTCTGCGTTGAAACGATTGAGCCCCTCTTCCCAAGTGATGGGCCGGAACCGTCCCGAGCCACGGGGTCCGGTTCGCAGCATCGGCCCTGCGATGCGGTCGGGGTGATATGCCGATTGCAGGAGCGCATCGGCCGCCGCAGACTGCTTGCCCTGATTGGTCGGGAAACGGGGGTTGCCGCGCACCTTCTTGGCGCGGCCTTCCATCACCCGCACCAGGATGCCTTCGCCGCCCGGAGTGGAGCTATCGTAGGTGGCGTACCAGGTGTCGCGTCCGCTGACCAGGTCCTCGGGTATGAGCGCGGGGCTCTGCACCCTCAGCTCATCGTCGAACAGGTCGCAGGCAATCGCACCGGTAGCGGCGATACCGGCCCAGGCCAGGAAATTGCGGCGGCTAAGTTTCATTGATCAGAGCGTTCCGTTGCCAGGGTGCGGCCTACTTGTGACAGACGGTACAGTCGGTGCTTACGCTGTTTTCGCGGTGGCAGTCCAGGCAGGTTCCCATCTTGAGGGACTGGCCCGGCTGGGGCTGCACTTCTTCCATGAGAGCTACGTCGCCGTGGCAGACGGTACACGCCTCCTGCACCGGCACCGGGAGGTTCATCGGTTCCTGGTCGCCCACCGGCAACGTGACGACGCGATCCTCGCCTTGAGTCAGGAACCGCAGGTGGGCCTCGTGAACGAACCGCACGTGGTCGGGCAGACGGTGTACCCGTTCCCAGTCGATGGGGCGTCCGTCCGCGTGCTTGTCGATCACGCGCTGGATGTTGATCAGGGTTTCGGGTTCCGCCACGTCGGCCTTGGCGTTGGCGCCGTTGATCTGCTTGTGGCAGATAACGCAGACCTCAACGGCCGGCACGGTCGCGGCGGCGCCGGTGGTAACGTTTCGGTGGCAGAACTCGCACTGTATCCCGTGGCCGCCGTCCTCGACCGCGCCGGCGTGAACCGTGTGCGGGAAGGCGATGGGTTGGTCGGGGGCGTTGCCCCACCCGAACGGCGGGTTGGAGAACCAAGAGATGAACAGCACCACCACGATGAAGGCTACGATTGCCGTTACCAGCAGCCCCGCCAGGGCCATAGGGATCAGTTGTCGGGTTGGCGGCAGAGGCGGCATTGGTGGTTGATGGTGGTGGTTCGGGTGATGGTTGAATGGTTACGCCGGATGGCCGACGCTGGCCTCAGGCTGTCGGCGGCACGTTATACGAAAAGCCGATGCCAGACGCCCTGGAAAGTTACGGGAGATTGCATGATGGTGAGGACCATCATAGCCACCGCGCCTCCCAGCGCGGCCAGGCCGATCACTGTGATGGGGAGGCGCAAACGGCTGAGCACCGCCGGATACGTGCCGGTCTGCACGCCGGACGGAATCAGCCCGTGGGCAATCAGCATGCTGAACGCGAAAATGATGATCAGCGGGAAGTAGATCCACAGGTACGTCAACCACAGGTGAACGTTCTGCCAGAGCATGGCGTTCATCGCGTTGGGATCGGTCGGCGGCATTTGGTCGCTTAACCTGCGCTTATCTCGGTGTGTCGCTGGTCGCGCCCCACGGTTGGTTGATTTTTACCCCTCGTAAAAATCGAGCCCCGTTTTGGGCTGGTGAAAATTATCACATTCGATTTGGTGTGTCAACAATCCGGCTCGCCCGGGAACACCATTTTCGCGCCCCGATCGTCGAGGGCACGCCACCCATGGATTGCATACTCGGCCCCGAACGACCCGCCTCGCGTCAACCGGCGCGCTCCCTCGCCCTGCTCCCGCAATCGCAGGGCCTGGCAGGGGGTTGCCCAAGTTCCTCTCGCGTACCCTGAATCCCTTCGCGACGTAACCCTTCCCTCGTCTGTACCGGTGCGTTTGACCGGTATCTCAATGTTGCGGCCGAAATATTATTGTAATTATTGATAATTGACATCGCAATTTGGCAATGGTACTGTCTGCTGGCGATTCGCCGAAGAACACCACTTGGGGAACAAATTCGTCCCGAAAATACAGGAGGTGACCAAATGGCAGCTTTACCGTCGGCCCGCTTGCCGCGCATCGTAATCACCGTCTTGCTCCTGATGACCGTGGCCGCGATCTGGGCATGTGGCGGCCCCGCAGAACCCGCGCAACAGGCCGCCGCCCCAGCGGCGCCAGCCGCGACCGAGGCCCCGGCCGCAGCAGCGGCTACCGCGGCTCCCGAACCCACCGCCATGCCCGCCATGGCCGAGGAAGACTCCTTCCTCCACCTGGCGGTGACCCCTCTGCCCCAGGACACCTACCTGCCCTGGCTGGCGACCAGCAGCGGACACCTGCCCTTCCGGCCCATGTGGGAAAACCTGACGACCATCTCCCCGGACACCGGCGTGTCCACCATACTGCCCCAGTTGGCGCGGGAGTGGGACGTTAGCCCGGATGCCAGCGAGTACACCTTCTATCTCCAAGAGGGTGTGGAGATGCATCATGGCTGGGGAGAATTCACCGTCAGGGACGTGATCCTCACCATCGATCAGCAGATGTCCGACCCGCTGGCCGGCTGCAAGTCGCCCCTCAAGCGGTTCATGGGCACGGATTCCATGTCGCAGATGATCGACAGCGGCGCCATGGAGGTCATTGACGATTACACCTTCAAGATGAAGCTGGCCCAGCCCCAGGTGGATGTCGCCGACTGGTGGTTCAACATCCTGGTGGTGCCCTGCGCCGCCGTGCGCAGCGCGGCCCAGTACGAGGCCGAGGGCGACGCCATGTTCGAGAGCGGCCCGGCCGGCACCGGCGCCTACCAGTTCACCCAGCGGGAGCTCAAGGAGTTCACCGAGTACGAAGCGGTGCCCTACGATCACTGGCGGGTGAACCCCGAGTTCAAGCGGCTGCGCATCACCACCGCGCCGGAGGACCTGACCCGGCTGGCCATGCTGTTGACCGGCGAGGCCAACATGGTGGACGTGCCCAAGGTGCTGCACCAGCAGGCCATCGACGAGGGTATGGAGGTCTTCGAAAGCCCGCTGCCTTCCGTTGGCCTCACCATCCTACCCCTGGGCCAGTACTACGTCAGCGAGGTCAACTGGAACCCGGAGACCGAGCCCTGGAACGCCCCCGGCGAAACCGGCAACAAGGTGCGCGAGGCTTTGAACCGCGCCATCAACCGGGAGCAGATCATCAACGAGTTGTTCAAGGGCCGGGGTGAGCCGATGTACAACACCATCTTCCACGATTCGTTGGAAGGCTGGAACCCGCGCTGGAAGGACGAGTTTGACGAGAAGTACGGCTACGACCCCGAGCGGGCCAAGCAGTTGCTGGACGAGGCCGGATTCCCCGGCGACAACGGCCAGAACCGCTTCTTCATGGAAGTGTACCAGTCCAGCCTGCCGGGTTTGCCGGAGACCATTGAGGTGTCGCAGACGGTGGCCCAGTCCTTCCAGGACATCGGCATCGACGCCAAGCTGGTGGAGGTGGAGTTTGCCCGCGCGCTGGACGCGTTCCGCGACCGGCATGACGCTCACTTCATCCTGCCGGTGCGCCAGACCATCCGGCAGATCAACGCCAACGCGCGGATCTACTACTACACCGGGGAAACCAACCCGGACACCGGCCTTCCCAACGGCGGCGTGCTGTACATGGAAGACCAGCTCTACGACGACACCTACGAGCAGTTGTTGATAGAGACGGATCAAGCCGAACGCAATCGGATAATCCAAGCCATGGGCGATGACATTTACGACACCTATCGGACCATCCCCATCGTCAACATCCGCTCCACGCTGGTGGTGAACCCCGAGGAAGTCGCCGAGTACAAATTCGGCAGCCTCACCGGTGTCTTCGGACATCTGGAATACGCCAAAGCGGCCCGCTAAACCGGGCCCAAGACCCAACCGTGGGGGCGAGGGATTATTCGCCCCCACATCTGCCGGCCGTCATTCCAGCGCAAGCCGGAATGACGGACAATCTAATAGACCGACGGGACGCGTAGACCGACGGGACGCGCGGGCGCAAACAACAATAACCGGAACGGGAGGCGACAATGCAGCGGTTTATCATCTTCCGCGTCGGGCAGGCCATTATCGCCGTGCTACTGGTCAGCGTCATCGTGTTCATGCTGTCCAACATCACCGGCGACCCCACGTCGGTCATGTTGCCCATGGGAGAAGCTACGCCCGAAGACATTGCCGCTCTCAAGGAAAAGTGGGGGCTCGACAAGCCCCTCCACATGCGGTATCTCGTCTTCCTCGGCAATGCCATCCAGGGAGACTTTGGCGAGTCCTACGCCTTCGGCGGACAGACCGCCATGGGCATGGTCCTAGACCGGTTCCCGGCAACCCTCCAGCTTGGCGGCCTTGCCATGCTCATCTCCGTCGTGATCGGCGTGCCGCTGGGCGTGATCACCGCCGCGAAGAAGGACGGATGGCTGGACTACCAGGGCAAGGCAGTCGCTTTCCTGGGCCAATCGGTTCCCAGCTTCTGGCTCGGCATCATGCTGCTGTGGCTCTTCGCGGTGCAGTTGGGCTGGCTGCCATCCTCCGGCAAGGGCGGCATAGCGCACATGATCATGCCGGCCTTCACGCTGGGCTTCTTCCAGGTTGCCGCACTCCTGCGCCTGATCCGCTCCTCCATGCTGGACGTGCTGGACACCGAGTTCGTCAAGCTGGCGCGGATCAAGGGCGTGCCGGAGTGGAAGGTGATCTGGAAGCACTGCCTGCGCAACGCCTTCATCGCTCCCCTCACCTATTTCGCCATCATCATCGGCGGGCTGTTCACGGGAACGGTGATTGTGGAGACGGTGTTCTCCTGGCCCGGCGTCGGTCAGCTTGCGGTGGGCGCGGTGCGCGGGCGCGATTTCCAGGTGCTCCAGGCGGTGGTGATCATCGGCTCTTCGATCTACATCTTCGCCAACCTGGTGGTGGACATACTTTATGCCTACCTCGACCCCCGCATTCGCTACACATAGCCCAAGGCAATGCAAGCAGACAATTCCGAGCGACAAGACCATAGATTGGGTGACTGAAAAGACGGTGGAGGATTGAACTATGGCGATCACGACGACGCCGGTAGCGCAACCCGCCCAGACGGAAGAAACGTCAGCGGGGACTCTGGACCGCATCAGGAAATGGGTTCGGGAAATCCGGCGATTGCCTCTCTTTCCCGTGACTATGCTGCTGGTCTTCCTGCTCATTCCGGCGGTCTTCGCCGAGCTGATCGCCCCGCACAATCCCCGGCGCGGCGATCTGGACGACCGGCTGGTACCCCCGGCCTGGTCCAGCGACGTCGTTTCGTACCGTACCGTCGTTGAGAGGGTCAACCGCGACAACCGCCAGAACGAGATCAAGCTCAGCGACGCCGAGCGCACGGTTCGCATCGGCGACGCCACGGTGGTCGGCAAGGCCGAGGGCGATGCGCCGGTTATCGGAGATGAAATCCGCGTCCTGGTGAAGCCGGGAGGCCAGGCGAAGTATCTGCTGGGCACGGACAAGAATGGCATGGACATATTCAGCCGGATTGTTCACGGCGCGAGGCTCGCCCTGGTGGTCTCCCTCATGGCGATTTTCGTCTCGGGCCTGATCGGCACCGTGCTGGGGATCCTGGCGGGCTATTTCGGGGGATGGGTTGACACCCTGGTGATGCGGCTGGTCGATATGTCGCTGTCGATCTCGCTGATCCTGGTGGCGTTGGTGCTGGCGGCCACGCTGGGGCCGCGGATCGAAAACGTGCTGGTCGTGGTGTGTTTGTTCCTCTGGTCCCGCTACGCCCGGCTGGTGCGCGGCGAGACCCTGGCGCTGAAAACGCAGGACTTCATCGCCCGGTCTCGAGTGGCCGGCTCGTCGCAGATCCGGATCATGGTGCGGCACATCTTCCCGAATCTGGTCAACACGATCATCGTGCTGGCGACGTTGCAGTTGGGCTTCGTCATCCTCCTGGAAGCCGGACTGAGCTTCCTGGGAGCAGGCATCCCGCGGCCCAACCCGGCGTGGGGCGTGATGGTCGCAGACGGGCGCGAGTTGATCATCGACTCATGGTGGGTCTCCTTCTTCCCTGGTCTTGCCATCCTGTTCACTGTGCTGTCCGTGAACCTGCTGGGCGACTGGCTGCGCGACCGCCTGGACCCGAAGCAGCGCAACGTCTAGCCGACGTGGTGTATCCTTGCGCCGTATTGACGGTGGTGTAGGGGCGGGTTTCAAACCCGCCCCTACGGACGTGTGATCCGCGTGTTGCAGCAATGAATCAAACAGAACCGGAACCGGCATCCCAGTTCCCCGGCTGGGTCGAGCGGAGCCAGCGGACCGCCCGGCGGCGCTACCGCATGGGCATCGTCAAACCCGTCGCCACGCTGGCGATCCTGTTGATTCTGGGGTTCCTGGCGTGGTTCTTCTGGTTCAGCCTGCCCAACCCCGTCCGCTGGTTCGTCGGCAGCCCTTCCGCTCTGGCTTCGTCGGCCTCCCGAGCTGGCGAGTGGTCCATGCTGGGATACGGCCCCAATCTCAACGGCTACATCGCCGAAGTGGACCGGCAGCCGGAGGGACGCGCTCTCTGGTCGCAGAGCCTGGGAGAACCGACGCGTTCCGCGCCGCTGGCGGCGGACGGCGTGGTGTACGTCGGCGGCCATTTCAAGGTCCTGGCCTTAGACTCCGAAACCGGAGAAACGCTGTGGGAAGTGGAAACGCCCGGCCCCATGGACCATGCGCTGACCGTTGCGAACAACAACCTGGTTTACGTGGGGCTGACCAATCACCGCATGCTGGCCCTGGACCGGGCCACCGGGGAAACCGTCTGGGAGTTCAAGGCCCGCCTGCCCATCTCGGCGGCTGCGCTGGTACATGACGGTGTCGCTTACGTAACGTCGGCCGCCAACATCATCTATGCGTTGGACGCCCAGACCGGCGAGAAGTTATGGCAGCATAAGATTCGCGGCAACGTGAAAACCACGCCCGCCCTGCGCGGCGAGCGGCTGTACGTTGCCGATGATGAAGGGGACCTCTATTTCATAGACGCGGACAACGGCCGTCGCCGGTTCCGGTTTATCACGGCCGGGTCGGCATCCGGCCCTCCGGTGGTGACCGAGGGGGTGGCTTATTACCCATCGGGCGGATCGCTGTACGCCATCGATACCACGGTCAAGGGATTGCCGGGCCTGTACTGGATGAAACGGACGTGGTTCCAGTTCTGGATCTGGCAGGTCCCGTTCGTGCCCGCGCCTCCGGCGCAGCGAGGAGAATTCTGGCGGTACGCGCCGGAAGAGCGCAACTCGCAGGGCGTCATCGCCTCGCCAGCAGTGGCCGACGGAGTCTTTTACCTGGGGGACGGCGACGGTCTGTTCACGGCGCACGAAGCCCGGAGCGGCGATGAACTGTGGAGACACGAAGTCGATGCCGGAATTGTCAGTTCACCCATCGTGCTGGCCGACCGGGTCTATTTCGGCTCCCGCGATGGTATATTGCACGCCCTGGATCGGGAGGACGGCGCCCCGGTTTGGCGGCTGGATCTCGGCGCTCCCATCGAACTGCCGCCGGCCTACGCAAACGGGCGGGTGTACGTGCGCACCGCCGACGGAATGCTGCACGCGGTGGAGTGACGATACTGGGCCTCCCAGACACTCAGTTCAGCGTCCGCGCCTGCGCAGTAAACCGAGGCGCACCAGGTCATCGGCGTCCCATTTCGCCTGATTTTCAATGATGCTTCGGAGCGTTGGGAGAGGGAAAGTATCACCGCCGGAACGGCTGATTGTAACTCGGCGTCGGGTAGGCTGATGCACGTAACGACGGTGGCTGCCAACTTGACGCGCGAACTCGAAACCATCGCGCACCAAGGCGCTTTCAATCTGTCGGGCGGTTAGACTCCTGATACGACTGTAGTCTATGGGCATATCAGGCAATGGCCCGGGATGCCATCCCGCTAAATTGCGACCGGAACCGACAAGGAGCCACCACAGGCTTTTGCAGGGGACTCCGGGAATCCTCCCCGCTCGGCGACTTCCTCGGGTGTGATGGAGCCTTCGGTAATCTCCGCTACGATCATCGCCAGGACTTCTTTAATGTTGCGTATCGCTTCTTCGCGGGTGTCCCCGCAAGTTGCGGCCCCCAAGTCTTCCCAGGGCTGGTAGCAGGCGTGCCAACCGTTGCCGGAGTCATCCTCTTCCAGCACGATTAGAAAATTACGATACTCCATTGTCAGAATCCCGTACCGGACATCCTCCTCACAGCCACGCCACCTCGTAGTCCTCAGACAACGGCTGCATGGTGTCCAGGTCCCAGTCGAACGCCAGCACCGCCGACTCTTCGCCGCAGAATGCCTCCAGCACCCGCTTGCCGTCCCTGGCGACGACACTGACCGCCTCGTTGAAATCCAGGTCGTCGGCCTCCCAGCCGGAGCGGTTGCAGACCATGATGGGCAGGCCGGTGTCCAGCGTGCGCTGCTCCCATTCTCCCAGCGGCCCGCAGTCGCCGGGACCCCACGATGCAGGGGAGACCAGCAGCTTTGCGCCCCGTTCCTGCAGGATGCCGGACACGTCGTTGCGGTAGGCGTCGGCGCAGATGATCACGCCCACGGGCACCTGGCCGTCGACTTCTCCGGTCGGGACCTTGATGGGCATTATCTCTGCGCCGGGCGACGACCACGCTTCAGGGCCGCGGAGCGCCTTGACCTTGCGATGCCGGCCAATGATGCTGCCGTCGGGTCCGATGACGAAGACGGTGTTGTACATCAACCCTTCGTCCGGGTCACGCTCGGGGTGGGAAAGGAACACAGTCACGCCGTGCTGTGCCACCTGCTCGCAGAACTTCTGCATCCATTCGTCGGGCTGGGGCAGGATCCAGTCCGTACCGATGACCTCGGCGAATTTGTAACCCGTGATGAAAAGCTCCGGAGTGATGATCCACTGGGCTCCCATCTCGGCGGCGCGCTTCAGCCCCTGCTCGGCCAGGGCGCGGTTGTGCTGCACGTCGGCAACCACCGGAGACAAATGCAGCATGGCAACGCGGAAGGGTTTCATGGGATCGAACCTGCCTAGGGAGTGGGTGGGCGGATTATAGCACTACCGCAACGTCGGTACGGGTAAAGTCGTCGCCCTTGAACAGTAGAGGTAATCCCTGGGCCTTGGCCAGTGCGTAGGAGAAAGTATCACCGAAATTCAGTTGCGCCGGATGCCGGCGGCCTTTGCCGTAGCGGTGGTTGGCGTCGTCAGCCAGCTCGGCTTGCTCTGCGTCAAACGGAACTACGGTTATGGGCAGGTCGTGAAGCAGGGACTGAGCGCGCTCATATACGTCTTCGCCTTGGCCCAGCGCCACGATGTACAACTCTACCAGAGCGGCCGCGGAGACCAGCACTTGCCCGTCGTCGTGCATTATCCGCAAAAATTCTTCCTCTTCCGGCTCCCGCAACGCAATGGCCATCAGGGCCGATGTCTCGGCTACCATCACTTTGACACTCCGGGTTTATGACCGACATCGCCAAGTTCCGGCTGTTCCTCGTCGCTGTCATAGCCTTGCCGGGCTAAATTATGAGTGTATCGTTGCCATCCGGCGTCGGTGGACTCACGAGTGAAGTAGCGTTTCTCCTCTGATGTGCTGTCAGCGAGATACTCTAAAGCCATGTCCAGCACTTTCTCTGCCGCGTCGGGACCGTCAAAGCCCAACCGCCGTGCCAGTTTAGCAATGCGGGTTTCGAGGTCCGGTTTTATAAATGTAGCCATGGCTGCTCCTCCGAGATTACTTGGGCAACCCGAATTCGTCGTAAAGTTCATCCTGCAAGCTCAACGACAACGGGCGCACTCCGTCGCCATAGCCTTGCCGCTTCATATCCTGGAGATAGCGGTGATTGATGGCCTCAACTTCCTCAGCAGTGAACCACCGTTCCCACTTGCCGGTGCTTTTGTCCAGATAGTCCAGCGCGGCCATGATTACCCGCTCCGCCGCGTCCGGGCCGGCAAAGCCCAGTCGCTCCGCCAGGTCGGCCATGCGCGCTTCCATCTCCGGTTTCAGTGCGGTAGCCATGTCGTTCTCCGGTGGAGTTGCAGCCTGCCGGTTATTGCTCCACTTGCAATTGCACGGTATCGGGGCTGACGCCGCAGTGGTTCAAGAGTTTCTTTGTGTTGCTCACTGCCGCTTTGCTACTGATGTTGGCCTCGATGACCAAAGGAGTCCCGGGGACAGCAACTTTAGTGTGAAAAGATTTACCGTTCGGGTGGATAGGCACCGAATTGAATATGTGGCGTATTTTGCTGGATTGTAGCGGTAGTGACTGCTCGTTCAGGCGTCCTTGAGACCATAGCCAAGCAACGGTGTGTTGTACGATTTGACGCCAACTAGTCAGTGGTTGTTCATCCCCGTCCGAAAACCGCAACGCTGTAGGGCTGGGATCGCCTGTGTTTGCTACGAATGCGGACAAGGTACACCATCCATCCCCAGGTGCAGCAACAACTGGCGGCGCCGACGATACCTGGTTTTGTTCCGCCGCGAAAGGTGTTGAAGCAACCGTGGGTGTCGCAATAGGTGATTCTGCTGGAATTGCTTTCCCAGAGGACACATTTGGCCGCCACAGCAACAGGAGTTTCAATGCGCATTCGTAGGCTGGGGTGTCGGCGATATTAACATCCAACACGATCTTGTCCGACATAGGCACAGGGTCGAACGTTCGGTACAGTTGCCAGTGGCTGCCATCGGTCACGCCGGCATATGCGATGCCTTCTTGTATACAGTAGTTAACCATCTGGCCAAGGTGGTTTTCGACAATCGATCCGAGCCGTTTCGCTTCGATTATCGCTGCTCGTTGGTTTCCGGTGCCTCTGAGCGCATAATCTGCCCAGCCTACGTCCACGCGGTACTCGGGCGTCACCAAAGCAGGATCGGATACATCCCAGCCCAACGCAGTCAATAACGGGTCGATCAGCGCCGTCCGTGTCTGCGTTTCATTGGACTGCAGGGCTGAAGCGTGGCGACGGATGCGTTGTTGGAGGGTTTCAATCACGCTTACGAGATCGTCCAACGGCATTATGTCATCTACTCCCGAAGTTGTCAGGCGACCCGTTCTGCCACTGGCAGCTCGCAACCCACGGCTTTGAGGGCTTTGGCGACCTCGCCTATGGGCGTGCGGTAGTCCAGTTTCACCAGCGCGGCTGCGTCGTCTTCGCAGATACCCAGACGCGCCGCCAGCTCTGCGGCGCCCAGTTTTTGCTCGCGCATGGCGGTGTACAGATCCAGCTGTGCGGCAACCACTGGCTGCACCGTCAGCAGTTCCTGCCCCTCCTGGTAGGGGCTGGGCACGGGTAAATCCAGGTCGTGGCCGACATAGTGGCTGAGCGCGACTACCAGGCAATCTTCAGCGAGAATGAGGGCTTCCCTGAACGTAAAGCCTCCGGTGTGAGCCCACGGAATATCAGGAAAGGACACCACAAATCCGTTCCCGTCGTCCGCATTCCCCTCAATGGTGCAAGGATAAAGGTATCGCATGATCACAGTTCCGTTTGGATTGCTGCCACCATATCACCCGCTCATCTTTCGACAGGCTCAGGATGAGCCGTCGCACCAGGTTCTCCCTTCGATTGAGACAGCGTCACAAGCTGCCCCCAATTGTTTTCGATCAATGCTTGTTTCTTGGCACGCGACCAGCCCTTGATCTGACGCTCCCTTCCCAGGGCATCTTCTCGTGAATGAAACTGATCCGAAAAAACCAGGCTGACCGGACGACGCCTGGACGTGTATCCCGGTACTGTGCCCTTTTCATGGGCTGCCAGTCTCGCTTCCAGATCGTCCGTGTGGCCCGTGTAATACGAGCCGTCGGAGCACCACAGGATGTAGACGTAGAAAGCCATATAGTCGATACCCTCGCGGTTCATCCTTCGACAGGCTCAGGATGAACGGACTAATTTGCTGAGGATGAACGGGTGGGTTTGATGGGGATGAACGAGATGGATGGCCCAGGATGTTCCTCCTTCAGCCACCTGCGTCCGCCATTGTCCGCAGGCGTGGCAGTCCGCTCGTGGTTCGACAAGCTCACCATGAGCGGACTGCCAGAGATTACTCCTCCAGCGTCGTTATATCCCCCGGGTCGAGGCCGAGTTCCTGGGCTTTGAGGAGGCGGCGCATAATTTTGCCGGAGCGGGTTTTGGGGAGGGTGGGGGTGAACTCAATTTCCGACGGGACGGCGATGGGGCCGAGCTCGCGGCGCACGTGGAGTTGCAGGTCATTGATCATGCGGTCGGAGCCTTCGCTGCCCATGCGGAGGGTTACGAATCCTTTGATGACCTCACCGCGCAGTTCGTCGGGCTTGCCGATGACCGCCGCCTCGGCCACCTCGGGATGGGATACCAGCGCCGACTCCACCTCAGCGGAACCGATGCGGTGGCCGGCCACGTTGAGCACGTCGTCAGCGCGGCCCACCACCATGTAGTAGCCATCGGCGTCCCGCAGCGCGACGTCGCCGGAGGAATACACGCCGGGGATCTGCTGCCAGGTGTCGGCGTAGCGGTCGGGGTCGCCCCACACGGTGCGCGAGAAGTGGGGGAAGGGCCGGCGGATCACCAGGAAGCCGCCCTTGTCCGGCTCCTCGATGGGCTGGCCCTCCCGGTCCACGATGTCCATCACCGCGCCGGGCAGCGGCTTGCCGACCCGTCCGGGCCGCGCCGTCATGGTGGCGGTGGTGCCCAGGCATGGGCCGCCGGTCTCGGTCTGCCACCAGTTGTCCACCATGTGCGCCCACTCGCCGCTGCCGCAGATGTGCTCGTAGGCCCAGCGCAGGGCTTCGGGATTCAGCGGCTCGCCGGCGCAGGTCAGGAACCGCAGCGAGCGCAGGTTGTAGCGGCTGGCCGGCTCTTCGCCGTAGCGCATCAGCATCCGCACCGCCGTGGGCGCGGTGAAGATCACGTTGACGCCGTACTTCTCGATGACCTCGTAGAACACCGCGTTGTGGGGGAAGTCGGGAGCGCCCTCGCGGAACACCGTCGTCGCTCCCGCCACCAGCGGCGCGTACACGATGTAGCTGTGGCCCACGACCCAGCCGATGTCGGACATGCACCAGAAGACGTCGTTGTCCTTCACGTCCCAGAAGTTCTTGAAGTGGTAATGGGTGCCCACCATGTAGCCGCCGTGGACGTGGACGACGCCCTTGGGCTTGCCGGTGGTGCCGCTGGTGTAGAGGATGTAGAGCGGGTCCTCGGAGTCCATCACCTCGGCGGGGCAGTCGATGCTGCTGCGCGCCATCAGCGCGTCGAAGTCAACCTCGTTGACGCCGTGGGCGGGCGAATGATTATTCGCCCCTACGTTTTCGCGGCGGAAGACGATGACGTTCTCCAGGCTGTCGCAGCCCTCCACGGCCTCGTCGGCGATGCCCTTGAGGTCAACCCTGTTGCCCCGGCGGTAGCCCACGTCGCCCGTGATCAGCGCCTTGGCCTCGGCGTCCTGGATGCGGTCCCGCAGGGAGCCGACGCTGAATCCGGCGTACACCACGCTGTGGATCGCGCCGATGCGGGCGCAGGCCAGCATGCTGATGGCGCCCTCGGGCGTCAGCGGCATGTAGATGACCACGCGGTCGCCCTTGCCCACGCCCAGGGACTTGAGGCCGTTGGCGAAGCGGTTGACCTGCTGGGCCAGCCGCGCGTAGGTGTAGACCTGCTCGGCGCCGTCCTCGCCCAGCCAGATGAGCGCGGCCTTGTTGCGTCGCTCGGTGGTCAGGTGGCGGTCCAGCGCGTTGTAGGCGATATTGGTCTGCCCGCCCACGAACCAGCGGAAGTTGGGGTATTCCCACTGGAACACGTCGTCCCAGCGGCGGAACCAGTGCAGTTCTTCGGCGGCCTCGGCCCAGAATCCCTCGGGGTCCTCCACCGAGCGGGCGTAGACGCCGTCGTAGTCGGAGAGCGTGGCCTGGCCGGAAACGTGGGGCGGCGGCGGGATCTCGCCGGCCTCCTGCAGAAGATGGTCAATCTGTCCCTGCTGAACCATAAAAGCGCACCTCGCATAGTATTGCGTTGAGTGCGCTTATTGTACCGGGATTGGCCGGCGGTATGTATGGGAGATGGCGTGTGGTCAGTTGCCGCGGTATATCTCGCGGCGATGTCCTACTCTCAGCACCGTTATCACACGGTTTTCCCAGTCCACCCGATATAAGACCCTGTAGTCGCCCACTCTCGTTCGAAACTGACCGCGATACGGACCGGACAGCGCACGGCGCCTGGTTGATTCAACATTTTCCACTAACCGCTGAACGGCGGATCGAACCCGCTGCGCTACACTTCCGTCCAATGTGGCAAAATCGTCGACAGCCGTATTCGTGAACTGGGCAGAGTAAGGCATCAGTCCAACCCCAAGCGCCGATACACCTCCTCTGCGGACATAGTTTCACCGGAATCGGCTTCCGCCATGGACTGCTCCAAGCGCTCAACGAACTCTTCCCTGAACTCCAAACCCTCGTCCGGGTCGATCAGGTAGTCAAAAACCACTTCAACGACGACCTCACGGATCAATTCCTTGAGCTCTGCTACGGTCAAATCGGCTACGGTTTTTTGTGTTGCCTCAGTGGTCATGGTCATCCTTCGCGGCCGCTTGGTACGCTCAGTTTATCACCTGCTCGTTGGCGTCGGCCCAGTGAAGATCCCAGTCCCAATACACCGCAATACCATGCCCTGCCAGGCGCACTATGGAGTGGCACCGGGATAGTGCGGTCGGGACAAAGCAGCGGGAGAAAGTGTCAGTTGGTAGAGGAACGGGCGGATGCGGAGGCTAGCGCTTGGTCGAACGTCATTATGTCGCTGACGCCGCGACGTTGGCAGGAAGCCAGGTGGCAGAGATCCCGGGCGGACAGGTCGGGGTACTGTTCATGAAATTGGCGAGCGAGGAACACATCCTCGGCCTCCAGGGGCAAGACTTCGATGTTGAATCGAGTCAATAGCGAAATCGCCGCATCAAAGGAACCATGTCTTTCCACTCGCCAATACACGTGGGCCAGCTCCTGCAGCACTTCTGCAGAGGTACACAACGGTATGCCCTGCTCGATTGACTCCGCGAAAAATCGCCATGAGGCTTCTTGTAGGGGGTGCGGATTGCCTACTGCATATACGAAGACGTTGGTGTCAACGAACGTCATAGATCGGGCAGACCCTGGCGAATTGACTTGTCCATGTTGCGCAAGTGCTCGTCCCAGTCGGGTTCGCGTTCTGGACCATCCTGACCACTTATTTCTCGAAAGAATGCCAGTATTTCTTCGCGAGACTTGAAAGGCTTGTGTTCTTCGGATCTCGGCGCGCTGTGCTGGCGCGCTACTTTGATCAGCCACGCGTCCAGGGTCATGCCTTCGCGGTGGGCTTGCTCGGCGAAACGCGTGCGTTCCTCTTCGGGGATATCCAACTGTATTCTGACCATCGTGTTACGCTCCTGACTCCAACAGGATAACACCCGAAAGGCACCGGTTGGCTCCATGTGGGTCAATCGCGTCGCGGCGTCGCCGTTGACCCACTGGGCTGGCGCACCCTACAATCCTGCCAACTTACACACATGGCAGGAGCCGTCCCATGACCACCGCCGATGCGGGCTATGCTCACCCTGAATACCTGACCGACCCCGCCTGGGTCGCCGCGCACCTTGATGATCCCAACGTGGTTGTCCTGGATTGTGCCAATACCGCTGACGCCTGGCAGCGCGGCCACATTCCCGGCGCGGCCCACGTCGCCGACAACTGGGCCAAGAACCCCGACACGAATCGACAGCACGTGATGACACCTGAGCAGTTCAAGGTCATGGCCGAGGGCTACGGCATCGGAGACGACACCACCGTCGTCACCTACGACCACGCCCAGGGTCTCACCGCTGCCCGCATCTGGTGGGTGTTCAATTACTACGGACACACCAACGTCAAGGTGCTCAACGGCGGATGGAGGGCGTGGGTCAACGCAGGACAGCCCGTCGACTTCGGCCGGGCCCGTCCGCCGGCGTCGGTTACCTTCACTCCGCGCGCCGACGACTCTTTCATAGCCACCGGCGACGAGCTCAAGGAAGCCTGCTCATTGGACGGGGTCCGGGACAACGTGGTGGTTTGGGACGTGCGCAGCGATCCCGAATGGGACGGCACCGCCGAGAACTACCGCAACAAGCGGGTGGGACACGTGCCCGGCGCGGTGCACCTGGAATGGTTCCACCTGATGGACCGCGACACCCACGAGTTCAAGTCCGCCGCAGAGATCCGCCAGATCCTCACCGAGCATGGGATCACACCCGACAAGACGGCGTACTCCTATTGACAGGCCGGCATCCGTGCGGCGCACGGAAACTTTGTACTTCGCCTCGTCGGCTTCGAGAACGCCAAGAACTACGACGCCTCCATGGGAGAGTGGGCCAACCGGGACGATACGCCGCTCACCGTTTAGCGGGGGACGATGGCAGCAAGTACGCAAACCAACGTTAGCCCCGCCGCCGCTAACCCGCCGTCGAACAACGCGGGTTCGGAATCTCTCATCTGGGTACACGTCAAGGCGACGTTGGTGGTACTGCTGGAGTTCATAGCGTTGCAGTTGGTTGCCGTCGGTCTGGCATCCGGCATATACTCGTTGATACCGTTACTGGACTGGGATTTCGAGCGAGGGTTTGACGACTGGATGCGGGCATTTCAGATATTGAGCCCGACATTGTCCATATCGGGAGGAGCCGCAATCGTGCTGTCCAGCTACTTTTTCCATAAACTGGCACGTGAGGCCGACCAACGGGCGGCGGAAGCCCATCAGCAGGCAGCGGAAGCCAATCAACGCGCTGCTGTCGCGGAAGCCGCCATTGAGCAACTTAAGGCCGAGTTGGCCGAAATTCGCTCAGAACGGGCTGACCAACCGGCCCGTCGTCGCCGGCGCGCTTTGCGCTAGCCGCTGCTCCGGCGGATGGCCCGCAAGGTCAGGATACGGCGGGTTATCGACGGGGATTCGCTGGAGGTCAAGTACGGCGGGTTTTTCAGCTTTATGCGCCGGCCGTTTCCGGTGCGGCTGTATGGCATCGACGCGCCGGAGCTCGCCCAACCCTACGGACGCGAATCCCGGGAGCAGTTGGTGGCCCTGGTGCGTCGGGGCGGCATCCGTATGGAAACCAGGGCCACCGACCGTTACGGGCGGACGGTTGGGCTCCTGTATCCCAGGCAGCGTGGACGGGAACCCATCAACGTGGCGATGGTGCGTTCCGGCATGGCCTACTGGTACCGGCGCTACGGGGGCCGCGACCTGGGATTTCCCGAGGCTGAGGCCGAGGCGCAGGCAAAACGGCGCGGCGTGTGGAGGGATGGCCGGCGGGCCCGTCGTCCCTGGGATCACCGGGCCGACATTCGCCGGGCGCGGGAACGGCGTCGGTGGCGTCGCCGTTTGGTAACGCGGCTGGTGATCGTCGGCGTGGTATTGGTTATCCTGGCGGCGGTGGTGTTGGTTCGTATGGCGCTTGGGTGATGGGCCAACTTGCGCTCATGGTGAGCCTGTTGAACCATGAGGCCGTCCTTCGACAGGCTCAGGACGAGCGGGTATGAGGTTGGATGAGCGGGCGAATGCAATGGTTACGGCGCCAGCGGGTAGCCCACCAGATTCCAGTATGGAACCACCAGCAGCAGCAGGATGGCGATCACCGCCACCGTCATCGCCATGCCGAACCGGAATATCTCCGTGTTCCCGATGTTGGCGCGCTGGAACACGAACACCGCCGAGGTGCCGCCGGCCCCGTAGTACACCGCCGAGTCGCCGACCACCACCGCGGCCATGCCGCACACCAGCGGATTCAGGCCCAACGATGCTCCAGTAGCCATGGCCACCGGTATCACCAGGGCCAGGTAGCCGGCGATGTTGGGCATCAGCATCCTTACCACTGCGAAGCACACTGCGAGGGCAAGGAGCGCCAACCAGGGCTGCGTCGCCAGTTGGGATACGCCGCCGACCAGCGTTTCGGAGAACCAGGCCGCGGCGCCGCTGGACACCAGGGCGTAGGCCAGCGACAGGGACGTGGCGATGACGAAGAAGTTGGTCCAGCCGACGTTGCGCTCAAACTCGCTCCATGTGAGGATTCCCACCCGGGGCAACAGGATCAGACACAGCGCGATGAGGGCCGGCACCGACGGATGCAGCCCGTGGGCGAAGTCCGTGAACCACATCAGCGCGGTGAGTATTACGATGCCTCCCGCCCTGAGTTCTGCGGGCTTGATGGGACCCGGAGCAGGCGGGGTTGCATTGCCGATGTTCTCGGGACGAAAACCGGAGCGGTAGAACAGGAACAGCATCGTGCCGCCAACGATGAGGTTGGCGTAGAACGGCACGCTCATGATGACAAACCACTGGGTCCAGGAGAAATCGCCCAGCAGGCCCGATGCCACCACGGGCGTAATGCCGCCGGCCAGCAGCGCGGTGGAGCCCAGCCGGTTCAGGGCGCCCATGGCCATCATGGTGGCCTTGTAGAAAGGGTGGCCTTGCGGGACGTTCCACTGCTCCAGCACCTGCTCGTACACGTGGACCATGATCGCGCCCCTGGTGCTGGCGGACGGCAGGGCGAAGGTCAGGGCGGCGAAGGAAAAGAGCATCTGCATGTAGAGCAGGTACGGGCTGCCCACGGCTCCGCGCATGAGGAACACGGCCATGCGCTCGGCCAACCCCGAGTGATGCACCGCCAGTCCCAGCGTCAGGATGCCGATGAGGAAGTAGCACACGGGCTGCGAGAACCCGTACACCGCCTCGCCGATCCCTGAGACGGCCCCGAAGAGTACCAGCAGTACCACGCCTATGATCCCGGCAACGCTGGAGTGAACGACCTCGGTGGCCCAGAGGATGACCACAAAGGTCATCACGGCCAGGGAGCGTTGTCCCTGAACGGTGAGCCCTTCGGGCGTGGGCCACAGCAGTATTGCTACGAATACCGCTGTGGCGACCGCTAACTTGGCTGCCGTTGGAGTGAGTACCGCGCGGGAGAGGGCAGTGGCTCCCGGCGGGGAGCCGGATTTCACCGCTCGGTTTGCCGCAGTGGGCTGCTGGTGACGCGGCTCACGGAGGTGACGCCGCGCACGCTCTCAATGCGGGAGAACACCCGGTTGAGCTGCTGGAGTCCCGCGATGTGGATGGTTAACTCCATGCTGACGGTGGCGTTGTCGTTCTCCCGGGTGACCACCCACGCGATGTTGATCTTGTCCTCGGAAAGCTTGGTGGATACGTCCCGCAGCAGGCCCACGCGGTCGATGGCCTCGATGCGCACCCGCACCGGGTAGAGTTCCTGCTTCTGGCCCCATGACACCGGAACCAGCCGTTCTTTTTCGTCCTCGTTGAGCACGTTCTTGCAATCAACCTTGTGGACGCTGACGCCCCGGGAACGGGTGACAAATCCGATGATTGCGTCGCCCTGGATGGGGCTGCAGCAGGTGGCGATGCGGGTCAGCAGGTCGCCGACGCCCAGCACGGAAATTCCGGAGGTGGGGCTGTCCAGTCGCGGCGACCCCTTGATGGGAGGCATCCACGCGGCAGCCTCGGCCTCCTTGCTGCGGTGCTCCGCTAGGCGGTCCGACAGGGCGGCGTCGCTGAGTTCGCCCGAGCCCAGCGCGGCCAGCAGGTCTTCCATGGTGTCGAACCGGCAGAGTTGCAAGACCTCGCGGTCGGACAGTTTGACGCCCATGCGGTGCAGTTCGCGGCGCAGCAGGTCCTTGCCGCGCGTGATGTTCGCGCTGCGGGCCTGCCGGTTGAACCACGAGCGAATCTTCTGTCGCGCGCTGTTGGTGGCTACGTACCCGCGAGCCGGGTTGAGCCAGTCGGGCGACGGCCCGCGGCCGGTTTTGCCGGCCACCACCTCGACGGTATCGCCGTTCTCCAGCGGGGTATCCAGCGACACCAGCCGGCCGTTCAGCTTGGCGCCGGAGATGCGATGCCCCAGGTCGGTGTGGATCTTGTAGGCGAAATCGATGGGCGTCGCGCCGGTGGCAAGTTCGACGATGTCGCCCTTGGGGGTATAGACGAATACCTGGTCGTGGAACAGGTCTTCCCGCACCGATTCCAGGAACTCGTTGGTGTCTGGCGTTTCGCGCTGCCACTCCAGCAACTGGCGCAGCCAGGTCATGCGCTCTTCAAAACGACCGCCGGCTGCTGAGCCGGCGCGTTCCTTGTATCTCCAGTGGGCGGCCACTCCGTACTCGGCCACCTGGTGCATGTCTCGTGTCTTTATCTGCACTTCCAGGGGATGTCCGCCCTCGCAGTGAACGGTGGTGTGCAGGGCCTGGTACATGTTCTGCTTGGGCGTAGCGATGTAGTCGTCGAACTGGCCGGGAATGGGACTCCACATCCGGTGGGTCACGCCCAGGGCGGCGTAGCAGTCGGCGACATCGTCAACGATCACGCGCATGGCGTACAGGTCGTAGATGTCGCTCAGTTCCTTGCCCTCGGTTTCGTACTTCTGCATCTTGCGGTGGATGGAGTAGATGCCCTTGGGCCGGCCGCTGACGTCGGCGTTGAGATGGTTGACGAACAGTTCGTCCCGGAGCCGGCTGGACACCTCGGCTACGTAGGCCTCTCGCTGGGACCTGCGAGCCGCCAGCATGCGGGATATTTCGCGGTACTTGGTTTCGTTCAGATGCCGGAAGGCCAGGTCATCCAGTTGCCACTTGAGCTCCCAGATGCCCAGACGGTGCGCCAACGGAGAATAAACGTCCAGGGTCTCCTGGGCGATGCGCTGGCGCTTCTCTTCGGGCAATGGGTCCAGCGTCCGCATGTTGTGCAGCCGGTCGGCGAGCTTGATGAGGACGACTCGGATGTCTTCCGCCATCGCGACCAGCATCTTGCGGAGGCTCTCTGCGTAGAGGCTTTCCGCATCCGCGGGACTCACCCCGTTGGATCCGGGAGGTCGATAGTCCACCCGGGTGAGCTTGGTCACGCCGTCCACCAGGCGCGCGACGTCCCGACCGAAACGCGATTCCAGTTCCTCTACCGCTATCGAACAGTCCTCCACGACATCGTGGAGCAGGGCGGCTTTGATGGTGTCGGGGTCGAGGTAAAGGTCGGCGAGAATGGTGGCCGCTGCCAGCGGATGAACAATGTATGGATCGCCGGAAAGACGCATCTGGCCGGTATGACATTGGGCGGCGAAATCATAGGCCGCTCTAATGGCGTCAACCTGGGTGGTCTCCTCAACGTACTCCGATACGCGAGCGATGAGATCAGTGGAGTCGCTGGCGACTTCGACCATAGGCGGCCTCCTCAGGCAGCCCGCCCATCACCCCGGGCGCGATGCTGCAATCCAACCTATTCAGACGATGATACCGATACGCCGGCGGGATGTCCAGCGTTGAGGATGAGGCTATTGCGTGGGGATTGCTCCGGGTCAGCCTCTCCTGAGCGCCGCAACGGGCACTAATTCTTCGTTGGCGGAGTCCACTGCCAGCGTCAGAATCTGCAGCGTCGTCGCCCCGATGCACTGGCCGCTCTCGTCCGGCCAGAAGGCAACAGGGCAAATGCCGCTCAAAGTTTCACCTGAGCGAACCGTTATGGAGATGCGCGCGAACCCGCGGCGACATTCCAACGCGCTGCCATCAGCCAGGACGTACTGCATCGGCTTCTCCGTGGGTTGAATACGGAGATATTCCAGGAAGTCCGCCGGAAAGGCGGACTCGGTGGCGCCGGTGTCCACCAGTGCGGATACCGGGTGCATGTCGCCCCCATTGATGTTGCCGATGTACACCTCGGTAGCAAAATCACCCATTGCGTTGATCCCTCGCGTCGCCGGCAACCATCCATTAGTTGGGCGGTTGATGGCAAGATTGTAGCAGAGTCGCGGGTATGTGGCGGTGTCTCGATGGGCGTTTCCTCCTACCGTACGGGGGCGTAGATCCACCCCTCGCGTTGGGATGTCGCCTCTTCATGGTGCTGAGGTAGCAGGAACTGCACGGTTTGATTTCTCCAAGCCGCCGCGCACACTGCTGCCACTACAGCGTCTAGGCAGTCGTCGGTGGCGCGGTAGGCGTATCGCCATTCGTCCAGATTTGGAAGCCCTATGCCGGAATTGGCGGCCAGATCGTCGGCGATGCGTTGACGATTCTGCACGGCGTTGGGGCCAGCGCCCTTGTAGTTCCGGTAGGTCAGGTCGATTGATCTAAGGAACGCCCCCGGCATCGTCTCCATCAGCGTGAGGGCTTCCTCGTCTCGACCTGGGGCTGGATGCAGCGGCAGGACATACCACGGAGGACGGTTGCGCTGGTCCCACCAGCGTGTCAACAGGTCCGCCCCTCTGTGTGTCATAAGCAACATATCAGGGCGGATCCGGTGAAGGGTCGATTTTGCTTCTGCGTAGTGATGTTCGATAACACGCCGGGGCCTCTCGAATTCGTCCACGAACTCAGTCGCTACGTCTTGTAAATCCTGCCAATCCGTGTGGCGTACCACTGGCCAAATGTCGGCGATCGTTTGGAAATCACCACCCACGCCTATGTAGCCAAGGAACTCTTCAGGCAGTCCAAATGGGAAATCCATTGCCGCAACGGCGGGGACAGCTATCTCCAACATATGTTGGTACAGATCTTCCCTGCGTATCGGTTGAACTCTGTCCAACAGCAGGTTACCGCCGTCGAGCTGCCCTTGGGCGAGCCATGTGTCTTGGTCTCGGGCAGCGCCGCTGAAATCGACGCCTATGATGGTTGTCAAGTTCTACCTCCTCGTTCGGCACTTTGTGTTCAGGACGATAGCGTGATCTTCACGCGGACGTTTGCTGGGGTTTACCCTTCGACCAAGTCAGGTTGTCGTGGACATGCTTCTGCCGGAGCTCGTTCCAGTAGGGACTTTTGCACTCCGGGCAGTTCTCGGCCCCGGAGTGCAAAAGCATATTGTAGTTGCAGGTTTTCCGCTTCGGCATCGCTGGGCCATAGCACACGCCATAACCGGTAGGGATTGTGCAGCCTGCGGGCTTCCGCCAGTTCCTTGCGCTCGTTGGGATTTAATTCGCGGCGGATGCTGTGGGGAACGCCTTGCGGTTCGAGATCGGCAACAGTGCAGCCATAGCCTTCAGCTCGCCGACGCCGCTGGGCCGGCCCCAGGCCCGTCATGGACATACCGCCGTAAGGACGACGGGGTTCGGAATCAGTGAACACCACGCGGGCGTCCGGCGCCGGTATCGTTGGTGCGTCGCCGGCAGCCCGACTCTGCTTTACCGGACTGGATTGGCCGATGCCATTTACGGACACGCCCAAAGCGGTAAAGGCGGTCTTGCGCACGGTGAGAAAGTCGTTGTAAAGCCTGCGACACGTTTCCAACGCCTCATCCAAACGGCGGTGTCCGCCTTTGGTAAGGTCCGCAGTGAACGTATATGTGCGCTGTACCTCGGCCATTTCTCAACTACCCTGCAAATACCCCAATCCTTAGAATGAGGGCGGGCGAACTTCGCCAGAATAGCATAGTAGTTCGTATGTTCACAAGCGCATTTTATGCAAGGTGTTGTTAACATAAGCAGATAATAGATTTATGATGGGTTCCAAGCCGACCTGGGGAGGTGAGGTGATGGCCCGGGGTAGAGTTTATCGTCATGACGTGCGGTGTCCCGACT
>DAOUJD010000103.1:0-58954 GCA_034423115.1 Dehalococcoidia bacterium
ATGAAGCTGGTACGGCCGACCCTGGACAGTGTGGTGATGGCGCGTCCTGAGCCCACTCTGGAGCAACCCCAGGGCATGTGCCTGGACAAGGGCTACGACTTCGACGAGGTGCGGCACACCTTGGACGAGTTCGGCTTCACCGCCCACATCCGCAGTCGCGGCGAAGAGGCGAAGGCAATCAAGCAGGAGGCCGGTTTCAAAGCTCGCCGCTGGGTAGTGGAGCGCACGCACGGTTGGCTGAACCGTTTCCGGCGCATCCTGGTGCGTTGGGACAAGTCCCCTGAGAACTACATCGCCTTTCTGCACTTCGCCTGCGCTCTCATCACCTTTAGAGCCGCTGGGTTATTAGGATAGGCTCTTAGGTCGTTCACTCGCGCCGAAGTGTCCACTATGATCGACAGGGCAGAAGCGGCCACCAAAGCTTTCTGGAGCTTGGCTCCCCAACGACGGCGGGCACTTGCCGCAGGTCTCCTCGTGCCCACGAAAAGCCGTTGACGTGATATCCTCCGAAACTCGTCAAACGAATCTGAATTCGGCGCGGATCCGTCTACTGTAATCCAACAGGCCCATTGGTTGACACTCACTTTCTCCACAATCATTACCTCAGCTGAGTGTCCAATAGAGGTAAAGGCTTCGCTACCGGCCATCGAAGCCTTTAACGGCTGGTACAACCTCTATATCGCAGTGATCTCTGCCGCGTCTTTCCGCGGGCAATCGGGCGGTAGCCGTTGATAGTACTGCATCTAAACTGCCCCACGCTGGGGATATCATCCCAAACCAGGGCGCGGTTCACGTCAAATCGTCCAAGCGCCGTTATAGTATCGTAGCAAATCAGTATTAGAAGGTCTTGGTGCTGAGCGGTTGAAGTCCCTATGCTGGCTGCAACTTCGGGTTGCGGGGAGGTGCAGCAGCCATGTCCGGGAAGCGATACGCCATTGAGTTGACCACTGAGGAACGAGAACAAGTGAACCGGTTGATCCGAGCCGGCAAACACGCGGCGCGGATCATCTCCCGAGCCCGCATCCTGCTGAGGATAGATGACGGCTGGAAGGTGCCACAGATCGCAGCGGCCCTGGACGTTTCCGAAGGCACCGTGTACCGGGTCAAGCGGCGGTACTCCGAGGAGGGTTTGGACGGTGTGTTGCGGGATCGGGTCCAGGCCAACCGTTTTCGCAAGCTGGACGAGAAGGGGGAAGCCCACCTGATCGCCCTAGCGTGCAGCGACGCCCCAGAGGGCCAGGACCACTGGACCCTGCAGTTGCTGGCGGACCAGATGGTGGAGTTGGGAGTGGTGGAAAGCCTCTCGCATGAGACGGTGCGTCTCAAGCTGAAAAAAACGTCCTCAAGCCGTGGCGCAAACAGCAGTGGTGCATCCCCAAGGTAGGGGGTGAATACGTGGCGGCCATGGAGGACGTACTGGACTTGTACGCCGAGCCCTACGACCCCAGTCGTCCGGTGGTGTGCTTTGACGAGACCTCCACCCAGTTGCTGGCCGACGTGAGGGAGCCGATGCCGGTTCAGCCAGGGCGACCCAGACGCCAGGACTACGAGTATCGTCGCGCGGGCACCCGCAACATCTTCCTCTTCTGCGAACCCCTGGCGGGCTGGCGCCATCTGGTCATCACGGATCGGCGCACCATGCAGGACTTCGCCCATCAGATGCAGTGGTTGGTGGATGTAGCCTATCCCAACGCCCCCGTGGTCCGCGTCGTTCTCGACAACCTGAACACCCATCGCATGGCGTCGTTGTACGAAACCTTTCCGGCGGCGGAGGCTCGGCGCATCGTGAAGCGCCTGGAGTTTCACTACACGCCCAAACACGGCAGTTGGCTGAACATGGCGGAGATCGAATTCAGCGTGTTGTCCAGAGACTGTCTGCAAAGACGCCACGGGGACGAAGTGGCACTGGCTGGAGCCGTCGACGCGTATGAGATCCGGCGCAACGCCGCCAAGGCCACCATCAACTGGGGGTTCAGTACCCAGGATGCCCGCTCCAAACTCCATCGGCTCTATCCCTGTCATTCCTAGATTGATCCGGTAATAGGTTATCAACTCTGCAATTTAACCGTTTTCCAACACCGCAGTAGTGGAGATAGTCTGTCTGTCGCAGCGCAGCCTCACCGATGGTGCGTCAGACAAAAGTCCGGATGCATACCGCACCGAGCTAATTGGAACTAAAACACCACCCGTCCTAGCCCAAGAACTCTAGGCGCGGCAAATTTCTCACGAGTGCCCGCTTTGCGCAACCTGTCACTGCGAGCGCCCCAGCCGCCTCAATTCAGGTAGCGCAGTCATTCCTGTCTGTGCCAAAACGCCCAATTTTTTGTGAATCCAGAGCCTTTTGTGGCAAAAAGCCGCCCCATCGCCCCCCATAATCACCCACATTCCCCCCAATACCCCAGTTCAGCCAACCCCTGCGCCCCGGTGACATTTCCTCCTTGCCCCAACCTCCTACCCATCGGTACCGTATTGCCAATATCCCCAATCTAACCCGACTCCCAGACCCCGAGCCGTCCCATGCCCACCTCCAAACAACGCAAACCTCGCTCCCCCAAACCCGCTCATCTGCCCGCCAATACCACTCATAACGCCACCAAAACCCTTCCCTCGGCCCCCATTCAGCCCCACGACCCGCCCAATGCCCTACTGGAATCAGCGGAAATAAGAGGAAATGAGCGGGAAATCGACCTTTCCATCCTTTCACCACGCAATCGCGAAGTGGGTACGCGTGAGGTAAATTTTATCTTGACAGCCGCGAGCCCCCAAACATAGAATGGTAGGCCGTTTGGGAGATTCTGATTATGGATTATGCCATCGTTAAAACGGGCGGCAAGCAGTACCGCGTTTCGCCTGGCGACGTGCTGGACGTGGAGTTGCTGGACGTTGATGCCGGTTCCACCACTGAGCTGGACGACGTGCTGGCCGTGTCGCGGGACGGGCAGATGCGCTTCGGCACGCCCAACGTGGACGGTGCCAGGGTGGTCGCCGAGGTGCAGTCGCACTACAAGGACCGCAAGATCATCGTTTACAAGTACAAGGCCAAGACCCGCTACCGCCGGAAGAAGGGCCACCGCCAGAACTACACACGCATTCAGATCCAGAGCATCGAGACGGGAGGCTAACCAATGGCCCACAAGAAAGCAGGCGGCAGCACCAACAACGGCCGCGACAGCAATGCTAAAAGGCTGGGCGTGAAGCGATTCGGCGGCGAGCGCGTGACCGGCGGCTGCATCATCGTGCGCCAGCGCGGCACCCGCATCCGGCCCGGCACCAACGTCGGCATGGGCCGCGACTACACCCTGTTCTCCAAGATCGACGGCGAGGTGACCTACGAGTGGGCCGCCAGGGGCAAGCGCCGCGTCAGCGTGTATCCCGTGGAAGCCGCCCAACAGGCCGTGGCGGCGTAGGGTATCTCCCCCTCACCCCAACCCTCTCCCACAAGGGGAGAGGGAGCACTCAACTCCCCCTGAGGGAATCATCATGAAAGCAGAGATTCATCCGCAGTATTTCAACGCCACCGTCACCTGTTCCTGCGGCAACGTTTTTCAGACCGGGGCCACCAGGCCGGCCATGCGCGTGGAAGTTTGCGGCCGCTGCCATCCCTTCTATACGGGCGAGCAGCGCATCGTCGACACGCAGGGGCGCATTGAGCGATTCAGCCGCCGGTTCAACCTGGACGGGTAGATTCGTTCACACCGACAACCGCGAGAGGGGGCGGCCCATGGGTCGCCCTTACGCATTGCAATGAACCCGAACGGACGCGATGGGTGACAGGGGGCCTGAACATGGTGCGATATGTTCCCAAGACGGTCCGTGAGTACGGGCGCATCCACCTGGCTCAGCGGTTGGGCGAGCACGGTTGGAAATGCTTCATCGCCCGGCGCAGCCCCAACGAGGACGAAGTGATCGCGGGCCGGCCGGAGCAGAACGTAGAGGTGCGACTCAAGTTCCACTCCCAGGAGAGCAGCCAGGCGGTGCGTTTCTACAACGCCGACACGCTGGACTGGAACTGGGAGTACCTGGTGATCACCACGTATATCTTGGAGGAAGCCCCCGTTACGTACGTGATGTCCCGGGCCGACGTTAGCGTTGACGGTCGGATGGATGACGAGTTCGGCGGCGCGCTGTGGCTCCAGCCGGAAGCATTCTCGGCCGACGAGTTCAGGGAAGCTTGGTCCAAGCTGGCCGCGTAGGGGCGGGTTTGAAAACCGCCCCTACGTACGGATTAGGAAACGGTAAGTGTGTAGCCATCCCCACACCGAGCATGCTGAATCGCCGCGTCCCCTGTACGGAGGGCAGGCGGTCATCGAAGGCGTAATGATACGTGGCGTCCGGCACTACAGCCTGGCGGTGCGGCGGCCCGACGGCGATATTTTCTGCACCACGGAACCCGTGAGCGCCCGTCTGTCCGGCCGGATGCGTCGCATCCCGTTCCTGCGGGGCGTGCTGATCCTGGCCGAGACGCTGTGGCTGGGGATGAAGTCGTTGCAGCGTTCGGCGATAATCGCCGCCGAAGAGCCGTCGGAAGAAGGCGAGTCCGGCTCCGGGGACGCAGTCAGCAACTGGACGATGGGATTGACGATGCTGATCGCGGTGGTACTGGGCATCGGGATCTTCCTGGTGCTGCCGTTGCTGGCGGTGCGCTTGATCGAGCCGTTCATCGGGTCGCTGCTGGTGAGCAACCTCATCGAGGGGGTGATCCGGCTGGTGATCCTGGTGGGCTACGTGGCCGGAATCTCGCTGATGCGCGACATCAAACGGGTGTACGCCTACCACGGCGCCGAACACATGGCCGTGCATGCCTATGAAGCGGGGCAGGCGCTGACGGTGGACAACGTGCGTCAGCATCCGACGCCGCACCCGCGCTGCGGCACAGCGTTTTTGATCACGGTGGCAATAGTGTCGGTGGTGGCCTTCGCCATCATGGACGCGGTGCTGTACTCGGGCCTGGGCTGGCGGGTGCTTTCGCGCATCGTGCCCATCCCGGTGGTGGCCGCGGTGAGCTACGAGATCATACGGTTCGCCGGGGCGCATCGCACGGCGTGGTTCGGCAAGATACTGTCGGCGCCTGGGCTATGGCTGCAGCAGATCACCACCCGGCAGCCGGATGCCGACCAGATCGAGGTTGCCATCGCAGCGATGGAGGCGGCGGTGGCGGCTGACTTGCAGCAGGCCCATCCTTCGACAAGCTCAGGATGAGCGGGTAGGGATACGCGGCCTGAGTTGGAGTATGCGGCCTGGGATGGGGACGGGTTTGAAACCTGCCTCTGCATGGCGACGGGTGTGGTAGAGTCACGACCACAACAGACTGGCGGTTTACCCGCGACGGCGCAGGTGCATGATGGCCGATGTTCCCGATATGCAGATGATTCCGTACCTGACGGCCACCGAGCCGCGCAACTTTGTGGAGCAGGGTTTGCAGCGGTACAACGAACTGCTGGAGCGGCTGGCCGGGCAGATGGACGACCTGCTGGCATTGGCGCAGGACGGCCAGCCGATTGACGCAGAATTGGCGGACCAGTTGTCCAGCATGCGCGAGGTGCTGCGTCCGCGACACGGCCTGTGCATCGACCGAGCGTGCTTCTCGTGTCGCGTGCACGAGGAGGCCATCAAGGAGCACGTGCTGCTCTACGTGGACTGGAAGCTGCCGGGTACGGTGCAGCAGTTGGAGCGGCTCAAGAACCGGAACTGACGCGACACTCCTTTGGGAGAGTAACAACCATGGTTACCAAGCCCTTCAGATTGGGCCATGACATTTCTCTCGTCCCGGAAGAAGACCCCAACATCTTCTATCCCGACTCGGATGATGAACCCATGGCCGAAAACGACCACCAGCGGCGCGTCCTGATTGACATCAGCGAGACCTTGATCCAACACTTCAGCGACCGGCCGGACGTGTATGTGTCGGCGGATATATTCGTCTATTACGAGATGAACAACCCTGACCGCAAAGTGGCGCCGGATGTCCTGGTATCCTTCGGCGTTGAAGACCGTGAGCGTCTGTCGTATTTCGTCTGGCGAGACGGGAAGCCGCCCGACTTCGTGCTTGAAGTGGCGTCCCCCAGCACCTGGCATAGAGACGCCAACGAAAAGCGCGACATTTATGCCGCCATGGGTGTGACCGAGTACTGGAGATTCGACCCAAACCGGGGGCAGATCTTCCGACGGGTGCTTATCGGAGAGAGGCTGAACGAATCTGGCGAATACGATCCCATCACCATGTCGGAGTCGGAAGGGGCGCTGACCGGGTACAGCGCCGTGCTGGGACTGGACCTGTTTGCCCAGGATGGCGCTTTGCGCATGTATGATCCCGCCAGTCAAACCTGGCTGAGGAATTTCCGTGAGGAAATCGAGGCTAGACGGATCGCTGAGGAACGGGCCCAAACCGCCGAGGATCGAGCGGCTTTGCTGGAGAGCATTTTACGGGAACATGGGATCACGCCTCCCAACGGCGATTAACCATTACGGCTTCTGGGCGACGGCGACGATGTGGTACATGTGCCGGTAGAGTTGGAACGCGCCGCCGAGCAGTGATTTGATGTCGGTATTGGCGTCGGGGCGGACGTGGCGGAAGATGTCGGTCTCAGTGTAGTAGACCGGCACGTCGGGTCGCTTCTGCTGAAATGCCCGTACCATCCGGCGGGACTCGCCGACCGGGATCAGGGGATCCCCCTGGTCGTGCATGACGCGCATGACGGTGTTGGGACTCCACAGGTCAATATGATGGGACGGCGATATCGAGTCCACATCGGCGCGGAATGTTTCGGATAGCTCGCGGTATCGTTCGCGGGCCTCGCCGATGGAATCGACCCCTTCCAGCAGGGCGCGGGCGGCGGGTGATTCGGACTCAGGCGTGAGCATGTTGTCGAACACCTGGCGCGTGAGGCGGTCGACCTCCCAGGGAGTGTCGCTACCGTTGTCGATGGCGCGGCCTGCGGCGATTTGCACCACGAGGTCGGCCGTGTCGTAGTAGCCGCCGAATGCGTTGACGAACGCTATGCCGTCGGCGATGCGCGGGTCGGCGGCGGCGACCAGGGCGAAGGACGCGCCGACGGAGAATCCGGCCAGTCCCACGCGGTCGGGATCGACGAAGTCCTGCCGGCGCAGGTGGTCGAATGCCGCGACGACGTTGGGGATTTCGCCGGCGTCAACCTGCGCTCGCTCTCCCATGGTGGGCGACCAGTAGTACATGACGGCGAACCCGGCCCGGGCGAGGGCTTGGCCCAGGTTGACGACATCCGGGTCGTCGGCGCCGGCAGCGTTGGCGCCCAGGAATACCACTACGCCAGCACGGCGTTTGCCGTCGGGGATGACGTAGATGTCGCCGCGGCCGGCGGAGCCGTCATCGCGGGCAAACTCGGCAGCAATGTGCACCGGTTGGCTGGCCAGCCAAGGTTGGGGCTTGACGGGCGAAGGCAGCACCTGGGCAGCAAAAGCTGCGGTATGGATCGCAGTCGTCAGCGGACGGAAGAGCGCCAAAGCAGCCACGATAACCACTGCAACCACCAGGACGATGATGTAAAGGCGATACGTGGACCGTCCCAGGAAACTCAGCATGGTGGCCAGATATTACCACCCGCCACGAGCGGACGTCGGCGATGGCAAGGCCGCGACTCAGCGGCAAGGGTCCGCCGGCGAGTTTCACAGACACCCGGCTAATGATCATGGCGGCGAGATGCTAGAATGTGGCATAGGGGCAATTTGGCTTGGGGGTTTGTCGCCATGAGCACGTCATCATCGCAATCAACGTCAGCGTCGTCGCAGCGCGGTGAGCGGGTCGATGCCAAGCATGGCGGCTCAATGGACATCGAACCGGCCGACCGCGAACGCTTTGAGGCATTGGCCGACCGGTGGCAAGAAGAGACTTTCTTCCTGTCCCGATCGGACCTTAAAAATGCTCACCCCGCACTCCAGGAAATCATAAGCATCGGCCCACCGATGGTGCCGCTCATTCTTGAGCGGATGCGTTCCCAGGGTGGGCACTGGTTTGAAGCGCTACAACAGATAACGGGAGCAGATCCAGTATCGCCAGCTGACCACGGCAACATTGCAGCGATGCAGAATTCCTGGCTGCAATGGGGCGAACGCAATGGCTACGCCTAGGTGGATGACCTGGCTCAACCTGTCGTTCCCCAACCTTCGCTGCGAAGGATTTACCGTAGTGGATCCGTTGTCGGAACAGTACAACTGCATCGCGTATGCCGCCGGGGATACGAGCCAGTGGTGGGAGCATACACCCGGCCGCTACTGGCCATCCTGGGCAACCAGGTCAGCGCGGATCGAAAGCTTACAGGAAGTATTCGCAGGACTGGCGTTCGTGGAATGTCACGACGGTCGCTTCGAACCCGGCTACCGAAAGATCGCACTCTACGAGGATGACGGCGAATATCAGCACGCCAGCGTTCAAATGCCCAACGGAGCGTGGCGCAGCAAAATGGGCGAAGGCCCTGTCATCGAGCACCGCAGCCCAGAGTCGCTTTCGGGCGGGATGTACGGCGAGGCGACAGTCTTCATGCGGCGAACGCTTTGAGGGTTAGACGCGGACGCGGCTGATCATGGCGGCGGAGATGAGGCGGGTGGCGGCCATGACCAGGAAAACTATGGGCCAGGGGCTGCCCGCCATGTCCAGCAGGACGCTGAATATCAACGCCTGGGCGCCGGCATAGAGGTAGCCGTGGGCGTCGAGGACGCCGGCGCCGGTGCCGGCCATCTTGCGGCCAGAGAGGTCCACCGAGATGGTGGAGATGAGCGACACGCCCATGCTGATGCCGCCCCATAGCATCAGGGCCGCGCCCAGCCACGCGTTAGACGGCGGGGCCAGCGCAATCACGACCAGCGCGGCGGCGGAGAGGAAGCAGGATGCGATGACCAGCGGGCGACGCCGGCTGCCCAGCAGTTTGTCGGATATGAACCCGGACGCCGGCGGAGCGATCAGGTAGCCGAGAGGCAGCAAGAAGGTGATGAGGACGGTTTGAGTGATGTCCAGGCCGCCGGCCTCGAAGTAGTAGAGGGGCACCCAGGTGGTGAGGCCGTAGCGGGCGACGTTCTCCAGGCCCTTGACGTGGCAAGCGAGTTGGAAGCGACCGTTGGTCAACAGGAGCTTGTAGGGGCCGAATCCCCTGAGTTGCTCTTCACTCACCGACTCCGGTTCGGCGGATATCGCGTCCTCCTCGATGTACTCGGGCAGGTCGACGTCGCGGGGACGGTCGCGGGTCAGGAAGTAGAAGGCGATGCCCAGCGCGGCGATCATAAGGGGTGGGTAGCGGAAGGCGGCGCGCCAGCCCCATTCGGCAGCGACCCAACTGCTCAGCCACCACATCAGGAGCATCGCGCCGCCGGTTACGGTGCCGAGGATGCCCATGGCGATACCGCGCTCGCGCCGGGGCCACCACTGGCTGATCATGCTGATGGCGGGCGACCAGCAGGCAGCGTTGACGAAACCGGCCAGGCCCCAGGGGATGGCGAAGGTAACGGCGGATGTGCCGAAGGACGCGGCCCAGTTGAACACCGTGGTGAAAATAGCGCCCAGCATCACCCAGAGGCGCAGGCCGTAAGCCTCCGACATCCGACCATGCACCAGGTCGCCCAGCATGAAGCCCCAGAGGAGCATGGCGTTGATGATGCCGATTTCGATGTTGGTGAGGAGCAGGTCGTCCTTGATAAGCGGCGACGTGGGCCAGAAGTTGAACCGACCAGTGTAGACGAATAGGTAGAAAGCGCAGAAGGAGATCAGGATCTGCCACTTCCACCGGTGGTAGCGGGGCGGCAGGTCGTTATAGGCGACGGGGGCGGATACCGTATTTTTATTGCTGGCAATCATTACCGTCATTCCTGCGAAAGCAGGAATCCACTATCAACCAATGTCGCCGTACAATCCCGCCACGAAGGATTGGCTTCTGCGATCAATTTGATTTTCCAGTCCCGCTTCCACCGTTTTATGGCCTTCTCGCGGGTAATGGCGCTTTTCATGGTTTCGTGGGGTTCGTACCAGACCAGAGTATGTACACCGTAGCGTTTGGTGAAACCTTCAATCAGGTCGCTCTTGTGTTGCCACACTCGTTGAACCAAGTTGGAGGTTACGCCGACGTACAGGGTTCCTTTGCGTTTACTTGACAGAATGTAAACACAGGGTTGTTTCATACAAGCACGACTCTGGATTCCTACTTTCGCAGGAACGACGGTGGAAAATCTGGAATGAATGTAGAGAGCCCGCGCGCGGATTCACAGTATAGGCAAATGAGAAGCCGCCGCCGCGGTATCAGACCGGCGACGGCGGCGTGGTTCAGCGGCAACGGATTAGCGCTTGGTGAACAGCAACTCTTTGGCCTCGTCCAGCAACTCTTCATCAGAGCGGCTGAGATCGAGCGGGTCGCCGTGGGGCTGCGGGACGGGGAAGCCCGTCTTGTAATACAGCTCGATGCGATTGCCCTCGGGGTCGAAGAAGTACATGCCGAAGGCGTTGCCGTGGCTGACGATGCGGTCGATGGCCAGGTTCTCGGCATCGATCCGCTCTTTGAATTCCCGCATGTCCTGGATGGAGGGGACGTGGAAAGAGATCTGCTGAATGACCTGCGCATCGTCGGACGTCACTCGCCCGGCCATGAGCACGAACTCGTGGTGCTCGCCCACGGGGTCGGAGCTGAGGAACACCATGCGGCGCTGTTCCAGGTCTTCATCGGCGATTTCCAGGCCCATGACACGGGTGTAGAAATCGCGCATTTTCATCAAGTCAGTGGCGTAGATGCCGACGTGGCCAAGTCCACCAATTCGGGCCATGATATGCCTCCTTCGCATGTGTGAAAACGGGTTTGAATGTTGGCGCAACGTTAGTGTAGCCAGTGTTGGATGTCAAGCGGGCGCCGCTGCGACATCCCGGCGCACTGACGGTTTGACCGCTTTGGGGCGGGATGCCTATAATCTTTCAACGTGACAGATACAACAGATGACGCAGCGCGGCGACGGCCTCGCATCTTCTACGGATGGTGGGTTGTCGTCGTTTCCTCTTTTGTGGGGATGTTCGGGAACGGCTCGATTTCGCAGGGGTTCCCGCGCTTCTTCACGCCGATCCAGACCGACCTGGGGCTGACGTCGGCGCAGATGTCGCTGGTGTTCAGCCTGGCCCGGGCTGAAGGCAGCGCCGGGGGGCCGCTAATTGGCTGGGCGGTGGACCGCTTCGGGGCGCGGCCGATGGTGCTGGGCGGCGGCCTGATGGTGGGGATCGGCACCATCCTGCTGTCGCGGGCGGACAGCTACTGGGAACTGCTGGTGCTGTTCTCGGGCATCGTGTCCATGGGCAAGAGCGCCGGGTTCGGGCAGACTCTCATGGCCGCGGTGAACCAGTGGTTCATACGGCGGCGGTCGGTGGCGATGTCCACGTTGATGACGGCGTTTGCCGGCGGCGGCGCGTTCGTGGTGCTGCTGCTGAACGTTGGCATCCAGCAGTTGGGATGGCGGGACACACTGCTGTGGACGGGAGTGTTCATCCTGGCGATGACCATCCCTGCGTCGTTTTTCATCCGCAGCCGTCCCGAAGACATGGGACTACTGCCGGACGGAGACGTGCCGGATGACGCAGCCTCGGGCGGTTCCCGCGGACGGAGGAGCAGCGCGGCGAGTGAAGGCTTCACATTCATGGAGGCCATCAAGACCCGGACGTATTGGTTCATCATGGTGGGCGCGATCCTGCGGGTATCCGTCACCAACGGGATGCTGGTGCACGTGTTCCCCATCATGGAGTTGCGCGGCATCTCGGCCAACGAGGCGTCAGCCTGGGTTGCGGCGATGTTCTTCCTGGGGATCCCGCTGCGGTTCGTGCTGGGCGTTACGTCGGACAGGTTCAGCGGCAACGTGTTGTTGGCCGTCGGCATGGCCATCGGCGCGATCGGCATGGGCGGCCTTTGGATCGGTCCCGGAATCTTCGGGATGCTGCTGTTCGTGGTGGGCATCGCGATAGTGGAGGGGATAACGTCGGTGAACTGGCTGATGCTGAGCGACTACTACGGGCGGGCACGGTTCGCCACGCTGATGGGGTTCATGAGCCTGTTCATGAACGTGGGAATGTTCTTCTCACCATGGGTTTCGGGCCTGGTCCGGGACGCGGTTGGGAATTACTACTGGGTGCTGGCGGTATTCACGCCGCTGTACCTGGTGAGCGCGGTGGCGTTCCTGTTCGCCACGCGGCCTAGCCCGCCGGCCAGGTCCCAGCGCCGGTGGATCGGCACGGAAACGACGGGCGCGCCGCAGCCGGCGCCCAGCGGGGGAGACGGTAATTAGGCAACGTGCGTTACGGGCCGCGGGGTGGCGTTTGGTATCATGGGCACGCTGCGGTCAAGGCATCAGCGGACATGGGAGCGGATATTCGCAAGGCCGACGTCGCAACTGAGGCTGAAACCATGAACAGTAGAATTCCGCGAGACATCGCGATGCTGCTAATCGGCGCAGCGGTAGGTACGCTTTTTGGAATACTGGTGGCCTATCCGGAAATGTTGGCAAGCACCCGCGAAAACGCCGTCAGCATCGAATCCAATAAACAGCAGATTGAAATGTTATGGGAGGCGCACACAATAGAGCACCAAGTGGCGGGCGTTGATGGAGGTCCAGGCCGATGAGTGGCACACTACTGACCATTGCGGGTCTCATGTTCGGAATTCCTCTCATCGTGATGGTAGTCATCGCCGCGACGGGAGGGGACATTCCGTCAACTTTGTTATTTTTCGGCGGTTGGAGCATGGCGTTCGGAGTAATTACCGGAGCTATAGGGGCCTACATCGGATCTGTCGGAGGTTAGCGGAAGACTTCTCGGAGAATTCTGGCACTCACGCTACTCTTCCAGTCTGTGCACATCATTCATCTCGGGAAACACGCAATCGCCGGTGGTCAATTGAGCCAAACCATGAGGACGGTTGAATACAAAGGATACCTGGCCGGGTTTGAATACGACGATAAGGCAGAGCTTTACTGCGGGTCGGTCATCAACACCGAACCGTACTCTATTGTCATTTTCGAGCTGCCAGAAGGTTACGACGTGTACCAAGAGTTTCAGGTATCCATTGATATGTACTTGGAATCGTGCGTCGAGGACGGCATTGAACCGCTACCGCCGCTGCCATATCCGGACGCACACACCGGCGGACAGGAGACCAGAGCGGTAGCCGAGACGGAGGTAATCCGACAGTGAACCCGCAACCAATCATTCTCACCGGCCAGAAGGTGCGCCTGGAACCCATCGGCCAACAGCACGCCAACGATCTTTATGAAGTTGGCAAGGATGAATCCATCTGGCGGTACTTGCCGCGTCCGGCATTCACGGACCTTGACGACGCGCGTGCCTGGATCGAAAGTCGTGCGGCGCGGGATACGAACGCGTCTGTGATCCAGTTTGCGGTGATACACGGCGAGGAAGAGAGGGCCATCGGCTCCACGGGTTACCTGGAAATCGACCGGCCCAACCGGGCGTTGGAAATCGGGATGACGTGGTACGGGGTGGGCTACCAGCGCACGGTGGTCAACACGGAGTGCAAGTACCTGATGTTGCGCCACGCCTTCGAGGACCTGGGCGCGCTGCGGGTTTGCCTAAAGACCGACCACCGCAACGAGCGGTCGCAGCGCGCCATCGAACGCATCGGCGCAGTCTTTGAGGGAACCTGGCGCAACCACCGCATCGCGTGGGACGGCGCCAACCGGCACTCCGTGTTCTACAGCATCATCGACACCGAGTGGCCGGACGTGAAACAACGCCTGGAGCAGATGCTGGCGCGGTAAGTGGACAATCCTAACCAACTAACACCGAGGTATTCCCATGATGGACCCACAACCGATCATCATCACCGGACAACACGTGCGCCTGGAGCCGATTGGGCAGCAGCACGCGGAAAGCCTGTACGAATTCGGCCAGGAAGAGGACATCTGGCGCTACCTGACCGGAGGACCTTTCACCAGCCTGGAGCACACGCGGGAGTGGGTGGACATGTGCATGGGGCGCAACGAAACCGGCGCGCGGTTGCAGTTTTCAGTGATTCACCTGGGCGATGACCGGGCCATCGGAACCACCGGATATTCCGATATCGACCGGCCCAACCGGGCGGTGGAGATCGGGATGACCTGGTACGGGGCGCCGTACCGGCGGACGGCGGTCAACACGGAGTGCAAGTACCTGCTGATGCGCCACGCCTTTGAGGATCACGACGCGCTGCGAGTATGCCTGAAGACGGACCACCGCAACGAGCGGTCGCAGCGGGCCATTCGGCGGATCGGCGGCGTTCAGGAGGGCGTGCTGCGCAATCACCGCATCGCCAAGGATGGGGTGAACCGCCACTCCGTGTACTTCAGCATCATCGACAGCGAGTGGCCGGACGTGAAGGCGCGGCTGGAGGGGATGATGAGGCTGTAGGGCGACGCGCAATGAGTTTTGCCAACCTACGATGCTGATGGCACAATGTCAATATGACTGTACGAATCACGATTGATGATGTTCCTGAATCGGTTAGGGACGCACTGGTCGCGCGGGCTAAGCTTAGTCAGCAATCCATGCAGGATTTTCTGCTGAAAGAGTTGACGCGAATTGCATCGCACCCAGCAGCCGATACCTGGCTCGCGTGTGCGCGCCGGCGCAAGATGGCGTCAGGAACCCGGGTTTCGCCGTCCAGCATATTGAGGGCTAGGGATATCGACCGCGAATGAGCGCTGTGGTCGATGCCTCGGTTGTCGTCGCGGCTCTGGTCGATTCAGGTCCAACCGGGGAATGGGCGGAAACCATCTTGGAAGACACCACCCTGGCAGCGCCGGAGTTGGTACTTGTAGAGGCCGGTAACATCCTGCGGCGCTTGGAGCTATCCGGAGAGATATCGGCTTCGGAAGCTGGGGCCGCCTACACGGACCTTCTCGCCATAGACTTGGAACTGTTCCCCTTCGCGCGATTCTCCGAACGGGTCTGGGAATTGCGCCATAACCTGACCTGCTATGACGCATGGTACGTCGCGCTGGCAGAGACCCTCAACCGGCCATTGATCACATTGGATCGCAGGCTGAGCAGATCGAATGGTCCCGTCTGCCAGATATTGGTACCTCCCCACTCGGCGAACGAATAGCGAAATATCCGTAGAGTTGAACCGCCAGGTTTGCGCCGGGTGCGGTATGCGGGTATGATAGCCGCCGTTCCTTGAGATGCTGGCCGTGAGCGCGGGTTTTGGAGCCGCTCGGAGGGCCCTCTGCGGAACGCCGTCCTACTGACAGGGCCGCTATTGGTTGCTATAATCTGCGCCGGAGGAGGTGCCCATGCGAGCTATTGACTACCAAGCCCCCACATCCCTGAGTGAAGCCGTGTCCATCATGGCTGCCAACGGTGATCGCGCCCAGCCCCTGGCCGGCGGCACGGACGTCCTGGTGCAGTTGCGCGGAGGTCGTCGCGAGGCCGACGTGGTGGTGGACACGAAGAAGATCCCCGAGCTGAACGCGCTGAATCTAGGCGACAACGGATTGCAGCTCGGAGCCGCCGTTCCGTGTTACCGGATTTACCAGGACTCCGCAGTTGCCGCCGCGTATCCCGGCCTGATCGACGCCGCCGGCATGATCGGTAGCATCCAGATCCAAGGCCGCGCGACCGTGGGCGGGAACCTTTGCAACGCCGCGCCTTCGGGAGACACCATCCCGCCGGTGATCACGCTGGGCGGTGAGGCGCACATCAACGGACCCAACGGCTGGCGTACCCTGCCGGCGGAGAACTTCTGCACCGGCCCGGGTCGGAACGCGCTGGAAAACGGCGAATTGCTGGTGGCGATTCAGTTGCCGGCGCCGGCTGCGAACTCCGGCACCGCCTACCTGCGGTTCATCCCGCGCAACGAGATGGACATTGCCGTGGCGGGCGTTTCTTCCACGGTGCAACTGGACGCCTCCGGCCAGACCATCCAGTCGGCGCGCATCGCGCTGGCCTCCGTCGGCCCGACGCCGATCCTGGCCTCCGCCGCCGGCGACAGCTTGGCCGGCAAGGCCATTTCCGATGACGCCATCGCCGAAGCGGGTCGGTTGGCTAGCGAAGCGGCCACTCCGATTACCGACATGCGAGGCACCATCCGTCAGCGCCACCACCTGGTGGACGTGCTGACCCGCCGCACCTTGAATATTGCCATCCGGCGCGCCCGAGGGGAGGAATAACAATGCCCGGACTTGTCCACGTAACGACTACCATCAACGGCAACCAGACCGACTTTCTCTGTGAGCCGCGCCAGAGCCTGCTGGAGTGCCTGCGCGATGTCGTCGGCATGACCGGCTCGAAAGAGGGCTGCAACGACGGCAACTGCGGAGCCTGCACGGTGAACATGGACGGCCGCATAGTGTGCTCGTGTCTGGTGCTGGGCGTTGAGGCCCAAGGCGCCGAAGTGAACACCATTGAGGGCGTGGCCTCCGCCGAGGGCCTGCACCCGATCCAGCAGTCGTTCCTCGAGAACGCCGCTTTGCAGTGCGGCATCTGCACGCCCGGTTTCATCGTGGCCGCCAAGGCTTTGCTGGACGCCGAGCCCGACGCCGACGAGGCGCGGATTCGCCACTGGCTGGCCGGCAACCTGTGCCGCTGCACCGGCTACGACAAGATCGTGCGCGCCGTGCTGGACGCGGGAGAGCGCATGCGGGCGGGATAGTTTCGCATCACATCGCCAAAAACGCATGAAAAGGGGCAGCCGTTCCGGCTGCCCCTTTTCATTTATCTGCGGTTGTAACTCTACGGCACCCTGTTTCGGAACAGCACATGCGCCGCGAAAGTTCTTCGCTCTGTCGCGTCAGCCGTCCCAAACGCGATGATTGCCGCCTCGGCTCGGTCGATCAGATTGACCGCATCGGCACGGCTGAATTCAGCGTTGGGATCGTAGTCGGCCCGATGACGCCAGTTTTGCAGGTCAACAAAGGCAAGTCCGAAATCTTCAGTAGCAGTCTCAAAGGCGTTCACACCGCGGTTCATTTGACTACGGGCATACCCATGGTCCAAAGCACGGTAGGTTAACGTCCAAGCAGGCAGGCGACGAAACTGTTGGGACGCGCCAATAAGCGTGTCCGCGTTGCTGTTAGCCAGAGCGTGAAACATGGCGTAATAAGCGGCGCTGATGGCTTTACGCAGTTGGACTTGCTGTGGTCGGCCGCGACGCTCACCGCGCTCAGGTGCGCTCGCCAGCATCCGCGCCAGGGCAATCAGTTGCTCCCAATTCATAGCATGATTTTACCGAAAGAGCGCGGCTCTCTCTTCATCCGTCCACTCAACGATTTCGGCCCTGTCGATGTAGGACTGTGATGGAATGGTAGTCACTCCCAAGTCCAGGAACTCCGGCCGCATCCGTCGGTAGAGGCCATTGATCCAATTGGGATCGAGCAAGTCACCATCGCCGTCAAACACGACCCTGATTTCGAGGTACTCATCATCCCACTCATCCAGCCGGGGGGTAACATGGATCTCGTCAAACACGAGCTGGTCACCAAACTTGCTCTCCAGGTGGCTGCGCACAATAGTCGCCACCTGCTCTTTGACGGAATCGTATTTGGCCATGGTCCGGTCTCCGATGTCGCGGCCGCAGTTAAACCGATGCTAACAGGCGGCCATCTGGCCCGTCAAAACTCACCGTATGTCTGGCACCGGCGCTATTTGCGCTATAATCCCGCCACGAAAACCGCTATGAGGTGAGACAAAGTGACGACGGCGAATCAAGTGCTATCGGAAGTTGAGTATGACGTAGTCGGCCAGCGACCGGTGCGTCCCGACGGAGTGGACAAGGTCACCGGACGGGCGCAGTACGGCGCGGACCTGAACCTGACCGGCCTGCTACAGGGGCGGGTGTTGCGCAGCCCCCACGCTCACGCGCGTATCCGGTCGGTGGACACCAGCAAGGCGGAAGCACTGGCCGGCGTGCGTGCGGTGGTGACCGCCGCCGACCTACCCTTTGCGTCCCTGAACAAGGAGGAACTGGGCGGCGACTACAACCGCTTCAAGTTCCTGAGCGACAATTTCCTGGCCAGCGACAAGGCGCTGTATCGCGGACACGCCATCGCGGCGGTGGCCGCCGACAACGCCCATATCGCGGAAGCCGCGCTGGCGCTGATCGAAGTTGACTACGAAGTGCTCGAGCCCGTGATCGACGTGCGGGCCTCCATGCAGGACGGCGCGCCGCTGCTGCACGACGACCTGGTGCACACGTCGGCGCTGGGCGAGGTCTCCGAGAAGCCCAGCAACGTGGCGTCCTACATGAAGTTCGAGAAGGGCGACACCGCTGGCGGTTTTGCCCAGGCCGACGTGATCGTGGAGCGCGAGTTCACCACGGCGTCGGTGCACCAGGGTTACATCGAACCGCACAACGCGACCGCCCACTGGCGCGCGGACGGCCAGATCAACATCTGGTGCAGCACGCAGGGAGCGTTCGTAGTGCGGGCCAACACCGCCGACGCGCTGCAGGTTGACGTGTCCGACGTGCGGGTGACCCCCATGGAGATCGGGGGCGGGTTCGGCGGCAAGGTGTCGTTCTACCTGGAGCCTGTGGCGGCGCTGCTGTCGCGGAAGTCCGGCGCGCCGGTCAAGGTGCTGATGAGCCGCACCGAGGTCTTCGAGGGCAGCGGCCCGGCGCCGGGCAGTTGGATGCGCGTCAAGATGGGCGCCAACCGCGCCGGCAAGATCACCGCCGCCGAGATCGAGTTGGCCTTCGAGGCCGGAGCGTATCCCGGCTCTCCGGTGATGCAGGGCGCGACGTGCGCGTTCGCCTGCTACGACCTGGACAACGCGACGGTGTCGGGCTACGACGTGATAGTCAACAAGCCCAAGACCGCAGCGTACCGCGCCCCCGGTTCGCCGCAGGCCGCCTTTGGCGTGGAGCAGGTGGTGGATGAGGTTGCCCAGAAACTGGGCGTGGACGGGGTAGAGTTCCGCCTGAACAACGCCTCCAAGGAAGGCGTCCGCAAGGTGGAGGGACCGATATTCCAGAAGGTAGGGCTGGTGGAGTGCCTGGAGGCGGCGCGGAATCACGATCACTACCGGACGCCGCTGGAAGGCCCCAACCGTGGTCGCGGGATCGCCGCCGGATACTGGATGAACCGTGGATTCCACTCCAGCGTCAACATGACGGTGAACCCGGACGGGACGGTGAACCTGATCGAAGGCTCGGTGGACATCGGCGGGTCGCGGGCGTCCATCGCGCAGCAAGCCGCCGAGACGCTGGGCATCGGCTACGACGAGATCAAGCCGCAGGTGGTTGACACCGACTCCATCGGCTACACCATGGTCACCGGCGGCAGCCGTACCACCTTCGCCACCGGTTGGGCCGCCATCCTAGCCGCCGAGGACGTGAAGACGCAGATGGTGGAACGGGCGGCGTCCATCTGGGACGTACCTGCCGAGGAGGTCGAGTACGACTCCGGCGTCATCCGGCACAAGTCGGAGGAGTTGAGTTTCACCTTTAAAGAACTGGCGCGGCAGCTGTACACCACCGGCGGCGGCATCACCGGCACGGCGAGCCTGGACCCCACGGGCGAGGGCAACTCCTTCGGCGTGCACGTGGTGGACGTTGAGGTTGACCCCGACACCGGCAAGACGGAAATCCTGCGCTACACGGCCATCCAGGACGCCGGCAAGGCGGTGCATCCCAGCTACGTGGAGGGCCAGATCCAGGGTGGCGCCGTGCAGGGCATCGGCTGGGCGCTGAACGAGGAATACTACTTCGGCGACAGCGGCCAGATGATGAACTCCAGCTTCCTGGACTACCGCATGCCCACGTCGCTGGACCTCCCCATGATCGACACGGTGATCGTCGAGGTAGCCAACCCCGGGCATCCCTACGGCGTGCGCGGCGTCGGCGAGGTGCCGATTGTGCCCCCGCTGGCCGCCATCGCCAACGCGGTGGAGCAGGCGACGGGCAAGCGGATGACGGCGCTGCCCATCACGCCGGGGAGCGTGCTGGAAGCGGAGTGGAACGGCGGGTAACTTCTAACGACATCGCATCCCAACAAGGGTACCCGAGGGGGCGATTCATGATCGCCCCCGTTCATATCAGGACTGACTAATGCGGTTTGATTTTGACGAGCGGCAGTAGCGCAGTTCTCGGTCAGGCGACGCGCCGGAGCTGGCAAAGTACGCCGACAAATGGGCGAAATTGTCGTAAGCAAGCGTCTGGAGCCATAAAAAAGAGGCTTCGTAAAGCCCCTCTTTCCGGCGGCTATAATATCCGCCCCCCTCCGCCTCAGTGTGCGGATTAGCACTAGAGTAGCGAAATGGCTAGAAGGTTGTCAAATAGGCAACCCCCGCGATTCCCCGCCACACATGGTGATGAACCTCTTACCAAAAGGAGCGGCGATTGCAAATTGAATTTGGTGAGTGGCAAATACGGAGCTTCCAACCGGGCGATGCGCCGGCATTGGCGAAGTACGGCAACAACCGGGCTATCTGGCGCAATCTTTGGGACAGGCACTCTTATCCCTTTGGCATCGCGGATGCCGAGGAATGGATACGGTTCGCGCTGGAGCAGCAACCGGAGATGATCTTCGCCATCGCGTCAGCAGACGAGGCCATTGGGTGCATCGGCGTGTTGCCGCAGGACGACGTGGCGCGGATTTCCGCCGAGGTGGGGTATTGGCTCGGCGAACCCTTCTGGAATCGAGGCGTTGCCACGGGAGCACTGAAAGCCCTGACCGAGTACGCTTTCACCAAGTTAGAACTTGTCAGGCTGTACGCAACCGTGATTGAGTGGAATCCGGCATCGGCCCGAGTGCTGGAAAAAGCGGGCTACCAATACGAGGGCCTGCTGCGCAAGAGCGTCATCAAGGATGGGGAGATACTGGACCAGTGGCTGTACGCCATCGTGCGGGAGTAAGTGTGCCGTGCTGATCGAATTCGGTGAGTGGCGGATACGGAGCTTTCGGGCGGAGGATGCGGAGGCGCTGGCGAAACACGCCAACAACCGGAAGGTGTGGCGCAACCTGCGGGATCGGTTCCCGCATCCGTACAGCGTTCGCCATGCCGAGGTTTGGATAGATCTCGCCGCCGGCCAGACTCCGGAGACAAACTTTGCCATCGCCTCCGCCACGGAAGCGATCGGTGGCATCGGTCTGGAGTTGGGCCGTGATGTTCACCGGCGTTCGGCCAACGTGGGATATTGGCTGGGAGAACCGTACTGGGGTCAGGGGATTGCGACCGGCGCACTACGAGCGTTCACCGAATATGCGTTTGGCGAGTTCGATTTGGTGCGGATAGACGCAAACGTTTACGAGTGGAATCCGGCGTCGGCTCGGGTGCTGGAGAAGGCGGGTTACGAATTCGAAGGGCGGTTGCGCAAGAGCATCACCAAGGATGGGCAGACCATCGACCAATGGCTGTATGCGATGGTGCGGGAGCAGTGAAGGCTTTACCGGGCGCCCACGATGATATACTCAACATTACGCCCTCAATGTCCAGATGATGATGCTTGGCTCGCACGTTTGGAGACCTTCCGATGGTAATCGGCCAGCTAGATAAAGCGCTTGAAAAACAAATCGCCGATATCGTTCAGCGAACGCTGGACGACCACTACCAGGGCGCATTGACCTTCGGCCCCATCCGCGTCCAGGAAACGGACGACATGGTGACGGGCGAATGGTATCTGCAAGTTTTCATCGTGGTGGATGGGGACTACGAATTGGTGCGCGACCTCTGGGGTTGGAAACTCACTTCGCGTATCGAGCCGGACCTTGCGACCGTCGGTGTGACCCAATTCATTCTTCCGCGGTACATCCCCAAGGAGGATTGGGGATGGTTCCATAAGGCGGAAGGGCTTGATTTCTGACGACCTGCTGGACATTGCCTGGCGCCTTACTGCAGGCAACCCGACACAGACGGATCTCAGGCGCGCAACCAGCAGCCTCTATTACGCACTTTTCCACACCATGTGCCAAAGCAATGCCGATACCCTGGCTGGGGACGATCCACAACAGCGGGACCAACTGGCGTGGCGGCAAGCGTATCGCGCACTGGAGCATGGCTACGCCAAACAACGCTGTCAACGAGCCTCGGGCAATGGCAGGTTTTCGCCCTCTATTCAACGCTTGGCCGGATCTTTCGTTGACATGCAGACACTTCGCCACCGGGCCGATTACGACCCGAACACAAACTTTGCGCAGCAGGAGGTTCTGGCTGCCATCAATGAGGCCGCCGACCATATTTCCGGTTTTCTCGACGCGCCGGATCGTGAGCGCCGCGCCTTCGCGGTGTACGTCCTGATGCGCGAACGGCAGGACTGAATTGCAACTGACCATGAGCAGGGTGTACCACTACATTGCGATTTTCTTCGTGACCGCCCTCGCCGCGCTGCTCCTGGCAGGCTGTGCGGCCGAGGAGCCGCCGCAATATCAGGACGCCAGCAGCGGTTCGGAGATTCCGGTGGCGGTGACGGTGCCTGCGTTGTCGGAGAAAGCGGAGGCAGGGGAGGCAGTATTCAACACCAGTTGTGTGGCGTGCCACGGGGTCAACGCGGCCGGCACCGGCCTGGGGCCGCCGCTGGTGCATAAGATTTACGAGCCGAACCATCACCAGGACTTCTCGTTCCGCAACGCGGTGCAGAACGGCGTGATGTCGCACCACTGGCAGTTCGGCAACATGGCTCCCGTGCCCGGCGTTGCCGAGGACGACGTCGAGCGGATCATCTGCTACGTTCGCGAGTTGCAGCGGGCCAACGGCATTTTCGTGGATGAGCGGGGTCTGGCCGCCTGCTAACGCACCCGGATGCTTTTGCCTTATCATGTAAGTATCATCCCGAGTGCAGGAGGTGTGCTGTGCCCAAGGTATTTGTACCCACGATGCTGCAATCCGCCACCGGCGGCGTGAAACAGGTGGACGTGGAAGCGCGCAATGTCCGGCAGGTCATCGAGCAGTTGGAAGAGATGTTCCCGGGCATCGCCGGCCGGTTGATGGAAGACGGCGAAATTCGCAGCAACCTGGCGGTGGACGTTGATGGCGAGGTGGCCCGCATGGGGTTGATGCAGCGCGTCGGCGAGACCTCTGAGATCCACTTCGTGCCGGCCATCGGCGGCGGGTGAGTCCATCGTAGGCTCAACTCGGGGCTACGTCCGGCGCCATGGGCGTGTTGGGCAACGGCCAGTTAGCATGACTGTGCCGCTCGTCCTCACGCGTACCCGCTTTGCGCAACCCGTCGCTGCGAGCGCCCCCGCCACCCCAATTCAGGTGGCACAGTCATTCCGGTCGGCGCCAAAACGCCCAACTTTTTGGTCAATCACCTGCCTCTTGTGGCAAAAAGACGTACCATCTCCACCCATAATCACCCAATTCCCCCAAAAACCCCAGTCCAGACACCCCCTGCCCGGCGACACTTCCGCCTTGCTCTAACCCTTCCCACATCCGTACCATATTATCCAGCGCCACAATTCCAACCCGCTACCCAGGCCCGCGAGAGCCGTGCCAATTTCCACTTCCCAAACCGCTAACCTCCCTCCCCCAAATCCGCTCACCTGCCCGCCAATACCGCTAAAACCGCCGCCAAAACCCTGCTCTCGACGCCCATTCAGCCCCACGACCCGCCACATGCCCTACTGGAATTAGCGGAAATGAGAGGAAATGAGCGGGAAATCGACCTTTCCGTCCTTTCACCACGCAATTACAAGTGGGTACCCGACGCTGCCCTCTCGCCTGCCCTACAAATTGGCCCATCCGCAGACCTACTGCAACATGTAAGTGAGTACGCGTGAGGCCACTCGGCCGTTTGACCCGTCCCGGCCCTATGGCTACAATGATTCCATTCCTGACGATTTACTGCATAAATTATGTCCAGCCCTGCACGTCCAACCGATGACCACTCTGATATCCTCAGCTCGGATTTCGAGGCTGGGCTGACTGTGAACGACGCGGGGTCAGGTTCAGATTCGTACCCTCCAGGGTCCCGTTCCAACGTAAAGGTGGTCTCCGCCGGCGGGCTGGTATTTCGGCAATCCGGAAACCTCATTGAAACGCTGCTCTGCGCCCGCGCCCGGCCCGGCTACTACGGCGAGGACGCTCCCCTGACCTGGCGTCTGCCCAAGGGGACGCCGGAACACGGGGAAACGGTGGAGGAAACGGCGCGGCGCGAGGTGCAGGAAGAAACCGGCGTGCACGTCAACGTCCTGGCTCCCATAACCAGCATCCAGTACTTCTTCGTAGGTCACGACGACGGCGTCCGATACGACAAGACGGTCTATTTCTACCTGATGGAGCCGCGCGGCGGCAGCACGGACGACCACGACGCCGAGTTTGACGTTGTGGAGTGGTGCAGCTACGAGCAGGCCCTGGAGCTGCTGGAATACGACAACGAACGCAGCGTGCTGGAAGAGGCCCGGTCTCTCATCGACACCTACCGGGAGGATCTCGGGGCATGAGCAAGCAAGACCTGGTTCTGCGGGGAGTGCGCGTGCTGCTGCGGGGCAAGCGGATGGAGGATGCCGAGAAGGACTACATCTGGCGCAGCGACCCCGAGATCGCCAGGTTGGACGCCGCCTATCCCCTGACGATGAAGTACGACCGGTACCTCAAGCTATTTCAGGACCAGATCCGTTGGCCGACGCCCGGGTCGCACCATTTCGGTATCGAGGCGGCCGGCGGCAAGTACATCGGCAACTGCATGTACTACGACCTGGACAGCCTGGCCAAGGCGGCGGAACTGGGCATCGTCATCGGCGACAAGGACTATTGGAGCGGCGGATACGGTTACGACGCGGTGGTAACGCTGCTGCAATATATGTTCGACGAGATGCGCCTCAAGCGGGTGTACCTGCATACGCTGGAGTGGAATCACCGGGCGCAGAAAAGTTTCGAACGATCAGGATTTAAACCGGTGCGGCACGTGCGCAGGATGTCGCACGACTTCATATTGATGGAAGTATTGCGCGAGGACTGGGATGTAACTGCCGAAGAACGATTGGCTCGGCGACAACACATTCTTGAAGAACGCGGCGGAATACCCGTGGGCGGCGACGACGCGGTGGCGGAAGCGGTTTAATCTCCAGTGCATCGTAAAGAGCGGGCGGCATAATGCCGAAACACCCGCAGATTCTGATCGAAAAGGGCGACCGCCGGGCCGCCCCCATGCTTGAATGACGTTCTTTGGGCCGCTACGATCGGATGCGGGCCGGGTGGTCGAATAGTTGCTCCAACGGCAGGTTGAACGTGGGAAAGAGCGGCGTGGTCAGCGCATCGGCGGGGGTTAGGACGGCACGCTCCCGATACACACCGTCGTCGCCGAGCTCCAGTTGAGTGATGGTGTCCGCATCACCATCCAGTAGCCAGTATTCGGGAACTCCGGCATCCTGATACAGCCGGCGCTTTTCTATCAGGTCGCGATTCCGGTTGGATGACAGGGCCTCCACAACAATGTCAGGTGAACCATAAATTCGCGCTCTATGAATTATGTGCGCCCGTTCAACCCGAACCACGACGATATCCGGTTCGACGTTGGTATCGTCGGACAGCACGACGTCGACTGGCAGGAAAACGTACGCCAAGCCGGTTTCCTCCAATTGATCCGAAAGATACCTGTTGAGCCATTTGGTGAGTTGTTGATGATCGGGTATCGGCGGCGGCACTATGTACAAAACTCCCTCGTGAAGTTCACGGCGTTGCTCCGTATCGGGCAACTCGAAAAACTCCTCCAAGGTCATCCGAGTACCAGCTTGGATGTCAGACGTGGTCGTCATGAGAATTCAAGAAGTCCGGATTGGGATCGCGTTGTGTTTCGTCGAAGTCCTACTCGCGAATACGCGCCGGGTGGTCGAATAGTTGCTCCAACGGCAGGTTGAGGCTCGGAAACAGCGGCGTGGTGAGGGTGTCGGTGGCGGTGAGTACAGCCCGCTCTTGATACGCGCCGTCGTCGTCCAACTCCAGCCGCGTGATGGTGTCAGCGTCGCCGTCCAAAATCCAGTACTCCGGAATGCCGGCGGCTGCGTACAAATCCCATTTGCGCACCAGGTCAACGTGACGGTTGGAAGACAACACTTCCACCACGATATCGGGCGGGCCACCATCAATGACGGTTGGCCCAATGATGCCGACATGCTCCGTCCTCACGACCACAATGTCCGGGCCCAACGCGCTGTTGTCCGCTACGACGACACCGGCCACCTGGTACACGATGCCCAACCCCGTTTCCATGATTTGCAGGACCAAATGTGTGCTCAATAAGGTCGCAAGGAATTGATGGTCTGGAATCGGAAAAGCGGCCATATACACAACACCGTCCAGGAGTTCACAGCGTTGCTCCATTTCCGGCAAGTCCAGGAACTTTGCCAGAGTCATACTTGTGCCCGTTCCGACGTGAGGTGTGGTCGTCATGAGAGTTCCAAAGTCCAGCGTGGGATCACGTTGTGTCTCGTGGAAGTCCTACTAGCGGATGCGCGCGGGGTGGTCGAATAGTTGCTCCAGCAGCAGGTTGAGGATCGGGAACAACGGTGTGGTAAGAGTGTCTGCCGGGGTGAGCACGGCTCTTTCCTGGTACACGCCGTGATCGTCCAGAGCGAGTTGGGTAATGTTGTCGGCGTCGCCGTCCAGAATCCAGTACTCGGGAACGCCGGCTTCTTGGTAGAGCCGTCGCTTAGTCACCAGATCGTAGTTGCGGTCTGAGGACAATACCTCAACCACGATGTCTGGAGCGCCGTTCACCCATACTTGACCCAAGATATCGGCGCGGCTCGAATCCACCACAATGATGTCGGGGGAAAAGTAATCGTCCTCGTTCAGCACAAGGTTAATCGGGCCATAGACATGAGCCAAGCCAGCCAGGGTCAGTTGATCAAACAGATATTTCCACAATAAATGCACCAAGAATTGATGATCCAACCCCGGCTCCGGCATTACGTACAGCACTCCCTCCACCAATTCACCGCGTGGCCCAGTGTCCGGCAGACTGCGAAACTCCTCGGGAGTCATGCGCATGCCGCTATAGATGTCGGTGGTCGTGGTCATCGGTTTCTATCCCCATGCGAGAGGTTGTCAAGCCCCACCCTCACCAAACCAGGGCCTTTGCAAAGTTGTGCGATTGAAGCCTATCCGCTCGTCCTGAGCCTGTCGAAGGACGCGCTCGTGGTTCGACAGGCTCACCATGAGCGGGATGTGTTGTGACTTTGGAAAGGCCCTGTCACCAAACATTTTACCCTACACTCACACGCTGGCCCTCGTCGCTGGACTGGCGGATGGCGTCGATGAAGCGGTGGAGGGTTACGGCGTGGTCAAAGTCGGGCAGGGCGTCGCCGTTAGCCTGGTCGCGAATGGCCGCGGCAAAGCGGCTATAGAGTTGGCCGACGTTGTACGGCGAGCCGCTGGGTATCTCCGGCGCAAGGTGAAGTTCCTCGGCGGGGGTGAGGTCCTGGAGCTCGTTGCTGCCGCCTCGGGCGCCTCTGATGCTGACCGCCTGTAGCTGGGGTGAGTCCACGGATACGGCGACCAGGGTCCCCTCCTCGCCGTAGATTTCCATGCGGTAGCCGCTGCCGGCCCACGGCGTGCTGCCGATCTGCACGGAGGCTACGCCGCCGCTCTGGAGGTTGCCGCTGACCAGGATGTTGTCGGGGGAGGTGACCGGCAGGTCCTCACCGGTGTCGCTTTCGTGCCAGGTGGTGGCCTGGGTGCTGACCACGGTGGACACGTCGGCAAACTCACCGACTACGCTGCACAGGGCGTCGATGGTGTGGCCGCATGCAATGGTGAGAGTGTGGGCGCCGAGTTCGTTGTCGCGCTGCCAGGTGCGTCCGGAGTCGCGGGACAGCACACCCTCGCGCATCAGGCGGACGTGGCAGGTCATGACGCGGCCGACGTAGCCGTCAGCGATGAGGTTGCTGAGGTGGGCGATGGCGGGATTGGCGCGGGCCTGCAACCCGACGATGGTCTTCACGCCCTGCTCGCGGGCGAGGTCGGCCATCTCGATGGCTTCTTCGGTGGTGCGACCCAACGGCCACTCGGTGAAGGTGTGCTTGCCGGCGCGCAGGGCGGCCATGGTCGGTTCGTAGTGGCTGGGCACGCGCAGGGATATGGTGGCGGCATCGATGTCGGCGTCGGAAAGCATGCGGTTGAAGTTGTCCCAGGCGCTGCCGGCGTTGAAGGCGGCCTTGCACTCGTCGGCGGATTCCTGGCGGGTGGTGCAGACGGCGGAGAGGTCGAAGTCGGGGTGGGCGGCCAGGGCCGGCAGGTGGGCGCGAGGCGACCAACCCTGGTGGATATTGGCGCCGATGAGTCCGATCTTGATGGGCTGCTGAGTGGTCATGGCGGAGCCTCCTGTGTGGAGAGGGCGTAGGTGTTCAGGTGGCGCCATCGTAACACAGGGGCGGGCGTGCTAACGTTGGACCATACAGGGGCAACCGTCTGCAGCTTCGCCGGGGGAGAAAGATTCCAGTTCCGCCAACAGTTGTGCCGCGACTGATACGGCGATTGTCATCAAACTGGCTGGCGATTGCATTCTGCGCCGGTATCTAAACGAGTTGGTCAGTTCGTAGTCCGATATATTGCGCATCTGGCTCAACTGTCGCAGCAAGTTTTGAACGCGTCTCGCTCCGCCGTCGCCGAGACGTCTATACCTTTGGATGAGTTGCCGGTGCCTGCTACCGCTGCCGATGGCTGGGGCGCTGGGATGCTCCCTGAAATAACGGCAGCATGCTTCGTGGTGCAAGCCGTAATACAATCGTCCAATCACATTGCGGTATTCGGCATCGGTGGAAGCTTGACCGGCAAGGTTAAGCCCCAGATTGTAGAAATCGAGCGGCCTCATTTGTTCAGCGGCAAGAGTTCAAATTGGATCGTGTTGATGTAATCATCCCGGTCAGCCTCGGACCATGATGTTTCCAAATCGAAAACTGCATCGCTGATCGCCCTGAAAGCGCGACTCCATTCTGTTCCATCCACATCTGTCCAAATGGCCAGAACGAGCGACATTTGATCGGGTGCTTCTTGGTCTGCTTCAACCAGCACCACGGCGGATCTGATGCGTTCACCCAATTCCTGATATGCGATTTCGTAGATGGTTTGCAACGCCTGGGCGCGGAACGGGGTGAGCAACGGTTCGGCGTCGGGCGGGATGTGCAGACCCAAGAGAGGTTTTTGGCGTTTTCTGTCCACTACGGGGATAGCAGTGGCTTGACGCCTCTTTCGCCTGGGCTGCGGAACGGTTTTAGCTTCCTGTGCCATACTTCAACTCGATCTTCACAATCAGCGTTTGTTGATGGCTTTCATGATAGCCACTCCAAAGCGGGTCAGGTGCCGGCGCTCATCGTCAGTTTCCGCGAACCAGTATGGCCCGGTTCCAGTGGCACCGATCATTGACAACACTATGGTTAACTGTGCGTCTTCTGAATTGGGAACCGTCTGTACAGACCCGGCTCGGAAATGGACCTTGGCAATAGACTGGATCGTTGTAACGGAAATATATGCTAAATCGTGGTCATCGTCGTCAGCTTCAATGTCAATAATCGACAGGTCCGTAAGGATCGCCAGGTTCGCGTATCCTTCATCGGAAACCAGATAGAATGCCTGGACAGGTAGCCCTGCCACTAACTCACAGCCCAAGTTCCAATAAGTTTTAAACTGTTGCAGACCTTCTTCTTCAATGGTTCGATTCACCAATGAACACATTCTATCGGTGTAATCACGGGACTCCATGAGTAGACTCCAGATTGGTCGTGGCGGAACAGATCGTGGGCTTTGGGATTCTGCATTGTACCCGATGCCGTGGCCCATGGTTGCCGTGGTTTACCACGGCTGATACTCTGCCAATCATATAGTCTGTCGTACCCTGTTCGACCGAGCACTTCATAGCCATGACCCTACCCCAAGAAGCCAGCCTCCGATTTGTTGACGGCCTGCCCATTTGCCGCGTGCTCAACGGGATGTGGCAGGTATCGGGGGCGCATGGTCGTATCGACCCTGAAGCGGCGCTCGACGCGATGGTGGCGTACCACGACGCCGGATTCACCACGTGGGACCTGGCGGATCATTACGGACCTGCCGAGGATTTCATCGGCGAGTTCCGTCGGCGACTTGCGAATGCGCGGGGAGCGGATGCGCTTGAGGATATGCAGGCGTTCACCAAGTGGGTGCCGCGCCCGGGGCCGATGACGCGACAGATCGTCGAGAACAACGTGGACATATCGCTGCGGCGCATGGGCGTGGAGCGGCTCGACCTGCTGCAATTTCACTGGTGGGAGTACGGCGACCGTCGGTACCTGGACGCGCTGGAGAATCTGGCGGCGCTGCGGGACGAGGGCAAGTTGCATCGCGTGGCGTTGACCAACTTCGACACCCAACGCCTACGGGACATCGCCGACCATGGCGTCCGTGTGGTGTCGAACCAGGTGCAGTATTCGCTGATCGACCGGCGTCCGGAGGTTCAAATGACGGCGGTGTGCGAGGAGCAGCGGGTGTGGTTGCTGCCGTACGGCGTACTGTGCGGCGGGCTGCTGTCTGACCGCTATTTGGGCCAACCGGAGCCAGGCGCCGGTGCGCTGAACACCGCCAGCCTGCGCAAGTACAAGCAGATGGTGGACGCCTGGGGCGGCTGGGACCTGTTTCAACGTCTGCTGACTGCGCTCAGAGCCATTGCAGACAAACACAGCGTCAGCATCGCCAACGTGGCGTCGCGTTACATCCTGGAGAAAAACACCGTAGCCGGCGTGATCATCGGCGCACGCCTGGGTGTGGCCGAGCACATCGCCGAAAACGCTCGGGTGTTCGGCTTCCAACTGGACGCAGACGATTACCGGATGATTGACGAAGTGTCGGCCAACGCCCGCGACCTGTACCGGATCATCGGCGACTGCGGCGACGAGTACCGGCGGTAAGTAAATAGTCCCTTCTCTCCTGACGAGAGAGGGAGAGGGCGATCATGTTGGCAGCAAGGACTTCCACCCTCACCCCAGCCCTCTCCCATCAAGGGAGAGGGAATAATGGAGGCATCGATGCAGATTGGCGCAATATTTCCGCAAACCGAGATCGGGCCTGACCCAGCAGCCATACGCGACTACGTGCAGGCCGTGGAGGGGATGGAGTTCGACTACCTGTTCATTGCCGACCACGTGCTGGGCGCGGACCCGGAACATCACGAGCACGTTCGGGGTTCCTACTACACCCACCACAGCGTGATCCATGAGTCGCTGACGACGCTGGCGTTCATCGCCGCCATCACCACCAAGATCCGCCTGATCACGGGCATACTGATTCTGCCGCAGCGTCAGACGGCACTGGTGGCCAAGCAGGCCGCGGAGATCGACGTGCTGAGCGGAGGACGGCTGACCCTGGGCATCGGTGTCGGTTGGAACCACGTGGAGTTCGAGGCGCTGGGCGAGGATTTCACCAACCGGGGCATCCGCTCGGAGGAGCAGATCGACCTGATGCGCGCGCTGTGGACGCAGGAAGTGGTGGACTTCGAGGGTCGTTGGCATACGGTGCGGTCGGCCGGCATCAAGCCGCTGCCGGTGCAGCGACCGATACCGGTGTGGTTCGGCGCCGGCGGGTCGGCGGGCCCGGTGCCGAGGGACGTGGTGCTGCGTCGCATCGCGCGGATGGGCGACGGCTGGTTCCCCAGCTTTCCGCCGGGGGACGAAGCGCGGGCGGTGCTGGACAAGATGCAGACCTACATCGCCGAGGCGGGTCGTCAGCCCGAGGACGTTGGCCTGGCCGGGCGCATCCGGATGCCCGACAAGTCGCCGGAGGAATGGCTGGCGGAGGTCGAGGGGTGGCAGTCGGTAGGCGGCACGCACGTGATGGCAGAGGCCCGGCGCGGCCCGCTGAGCGCGGTGGACCAGCACATCGATGCGATGCGCCAGTTTCGAGAGGTTATTCCCGTGGGCTGGGGCCGATAACCCCCCGTGCTACACTGTGTGCGCCATCCGTCTGATGGAGGATTCACCATGACTGTGCCCCGTCTCAAGTCGGAAGTCGCCAAGGCTGAACCCGTCTTTTACCCGATAGAGGATGACGAACCGTTGGCCGAATCCGAGCATCAACTTTTCCCACTGGTTTACGCCTACGGGGCTTTGACCGCCTGGTTCTCGGACGATCCGACTACCTGGGTAGGATCGGATATGTTCCTCTACTACGAGGAAGGCGACCCCAGCAAGGTCGTCGCGCCGGACCTGTTCGTGGTAACGCAAACGCACAAAGAGGAACGGCGCAATATATTCCAGACCTGGGTTGAGGGCCACATACCGGACTTCATCCTGGAAGTCCTGTCGGAGAGCAATTATCGCAACGACCTCGTGACCAAGTTTCCGATCTACCGCCAGTTGGGTGTAAAGGAATACTGGATGTACGATCCGACGCCGACCGGAATCTTGTCGCCCCCGCTGCAAGGCCATCGCCTGGTTGGCGAGGAGTATCAACCGATTCCGGTTGAGGAGACGGCGCAGCCCGGACGCTATCGCGGCGTGAGCGAAGTATTGGGGCTAGAACTGCACGCCGAGCGGGACTGGTTCCGGTTCTTCGACCCGGTGGAGGGCAGCTACCGGCGCGACATACGGGAATCTGAGCGGGCCCTGGCGGCGGAACGGGAGGCTAGGATAGCTGACCAGCAGGCGTTGGCGACCGAGAGGGCCGCCCGCGCCGAACTGGAACGCGTGCTGCGCGAGCACGGCATAGTGCCGCCGGTGTAATCCGTCAGCGGGATCCCGTGGAATAGGGGGTATCGCCCAACGGGTGGTCGGCCCACTTGCCGGCCTCGACCGACGACAGGAAGTCGGAGACAAGCTGGTTGAAGAGGGCAGGCTCCTCCAGGTTGATGGCGTGGCCGCACTGGGGCAGCACCGCCAGACCGCTCTTAGGGATGTGCCGTTTCATCATGATGGACGGCTCGACGCAGGGGTCGTCCTCGTCGCCGATCATAATGAGCGTCGGCACCTGGCAGGCGTTCATCTGCGGGATGAGCTGGTCGATGGTGGGGCGCTTGAGCTGGACGCCGCGGAACGTGTAGGCCGAGCCGCGGGCGTTGTGCCCGAAGAGCAGACGCATGAACTCCTCGTAGCCGCGCGGGTCCTTGCGCTGCAGTTGGACGCGCGTTGGGCCGCTGCCGTAGTCCTTCATGACCGGCGGCGTGCCCTCGGCCAGCAGGCGGGCGGCCATGGCCTCGCCGCCGGTGCGGAACGCCTCGTTGTGGGTGGTGCCGGAGCCGGCGGATGCGACGATGATTGCCTTGCAGCGTTCGGGGTAGCGCAGGGCGAAGTTGAGGGCGACGTTGCCGCCCATGGACAGGCCGCCGATGTAGGCCTGGTCCAAGTCCAGGTGATCCATCAGGCGGCGCAGGTCATCGAGGGTGATGTCCTGGGAATAGGCCTCGGGGTCGGTGGGGACCTCGGAGGGCGGGTAGCCGCGGTCGTTGTAGGTAATGACGCGGTAGCGGTGGCTGAAGTAGCGCACCTGCTGCTCCCAGCTCTCGTATGAGCCGGCGAACTCGTGGCTCCAGATGAGGGGGAAACCCTCGCCGGTGGACTGGTAAAAGATCTGCACGCCGTCGGAATCGAAGGTTGGCATTGATTGGCTCCAGGGTGGAATTTAGAGGTGATGCTGTTGAGGTTGAGATAGGCTACCGGTGCCGGCGGAACAGCCGCCAGACGGGGATACTGAAACAGGGGAGGAGGTCGCCGCCGTCCAGGGTGTCGTCTTCGCCGAGAACTTCGGGGTCCTGGCCGGGGCGATAGCGGGTTACGGTGGTGGTTTGAGGGTCGCCGTACCAGACCTCTTGAGCGCCGAAGTCCAGCCACATCTGTGCTCGTTCCGCCACGGCGCGGGGAGAATCTCTGGGTGATTTGATCTCGACCACCAGGTCGGGCGCCTGTTCTGGGTAACCATCGGTAAGTTCCGCAGGATGTCCAGGTGCAAACCAAGCGACGTCGGGAGCGCGGACCGTATCGGGGTTGGATTCCAGCCGGTAACCGTAGTTGTCGCCCACCCAGCCGTAGTCGTTGGCTGTGGCGTAGTTGTAAAGGGCGGCGTTGAACCCCGACGATACGAGGCCATGCTTTTTCCCCGGTGGGGGCATTTCAATCAACTCTCCTCGCACCAACTCCTGCCGCATTCCGTTGTCGGGGAGCAGCATCAGTTCATCGGCGGTGATGGGTTTGGTTGTGGTCATGTTGTGGACTCCCTATCGGTGGCGGCGAAAGAGTCGCCAGACGGGAATGCTGAAGCCGGGGAGAAGGTCGCCGCCGTCCAGGGTGTCGTCTTCGCCCAGGACTTCGGGTTCTGCGCCGGGGCGATAGCGGGTGACGGTGGTGGTTTGAGGATCTCCAACCCAAACCATGCGGGTACCAAATCCTAACCACATAGCGGCCCTCTTGCCCATATCTTCCTGCGTTTCGTAGGATTCCTTGATCTCCACGGCCAAGTCCGGCGAAAGGCGTGGATACCCGTTCACACGTTCCGCGATGCGTCCGGGGGCTACCCAGCCGATGTCCGGGGCGCGTACCGTATCCGGGTCTGTCTCCAAATGAAACCCCGCGCGACCCGTTACAACACCATAGTCGGTATCGTATTCGTATTGGGTCAATATGTAACCGAATCTTGCTACCGCTTTGCCATGAGGATCAAAGTGGGGAGGCAATGGTTCCGTGAGCACACCGCGCACCAGCTCATAATGATAATCGTCTCGGGGCATCATCAACAATTCGTCGGCTGTAATGAGCTTCGATGTGGTCATGTTGCACCAGCCTACCGGGTGTGCCTCCCTGATGTTGGCATTTTAGCATCAAAAGCCCCTCTCCCCGGTTGAGGAGAGGGGCATCCTTCGACCCGCCAGAGGCGGACCTTCGGCTGCTCAGGATGAGCGGGGATAAGATTTCACCCCCATCCCAACCTTCCCCCATCGAGGGGGAAGGGGTGGCTAATGCGGGGGTTACTCGTTGGGGGTGAGGGCTAGGGAGCGGATTTCGCCGAACTCCTTCTGGATCTTGTTCCAGTTCTCGCCGCCGTCGGTGCTGACGTACACGTAGCCGTAGATGCTGGCGGCCACCATCACGTCGTCCACGTGGGGGCTGGCGGCGAACCAGTACACCACCGAGTTGGGGGTCTGGGACATGTTGGGCGCGTCCCACGAGCCGCCGGCGTCCTGGGTGCGGCGGATGGCGCCGGTGATGCCGGGGATGGAGTCGCCGTTGCCGACGAACATCGTACTGGACTCGCCGGGCTTGATGACCATGCCGCGGCAGTAGGAGCGGATGTCCTCCTCGTGGAAGCGCGGGAACTCGTGGAGCTCCCAGCTCTCGCCCTCGTCGTTGCTGGTGGAGATGCCGAAGGGCGTGGTGCAGTAGATGGCGGCGTCGGGGCCGGGCTTGAGGGCCATGCCGTGGATGTCGCCGTGGAAGGGGTCGGGCCCCAAGTCGGGCAGGCGGGTCCAGTTGTCGCCGCCGTCCAGGCTGCGGTACACGCCGTCCACCTCGATGCCGGCCCAGACGGTGCGGGTGTCACGCGGGTCAACGATGATGTTGGTGGTGCGCGGAATGCCGATGGGGCAGGGCATGCGGACGCCCAGGTCCAGGGCTTCCCAGGTGTCGCCGCCGTCGCGGGAGCGGAAGGCGTTGGGCCGGGTGCCGACGAACACGGTATCGGAGTCATCGGGGTCCACGCCCACGGACCAGATCTGCAGATCGTCCATGGGGGACTCGATGTACTGCCAGGTGAAGCCGTTGTCGGTGGAGCGGAAGAGGCCGTTGTCGGAGCCGGCGTAGATGCGGTTTTTGTGGTTGGGGTCGACGGCCAGGGCGCGGATGTTGCACTCGCTGGGCAGCGGGTCGCGGATGCGGTTCCAGGATTCGCCGCCGTCGGGGCTTACGGAGAGCCCACCGCCGATGGTGCCGACGCTGATGGTGTAGTTTCCAGCCATGATTACCTCCTCAGATGGATGCAATGCGTAACGCGTTATATTGGACGGACGGTGGAGTGCGAACCGACTGCTACGGGAGCGACGGTACAGTAAAAGGCGAGCGGCTTCGTCTTCCGTAACTTCTTCGTCTTCCGTCTGGGATTCGTAGTGCTGGATGATAGCCCGAACACGCTCATCATCCCAGCCGGGCGGAAATTGATTAGTGTTGGTCATCTTCCTCTCCTGCGCAGGTAACGTCGGTAGGCGGCCAAAGGCTTGCCACGCAATTCCCGTGCAGTAATGATAAAAAGAGTGTCATCAGATTGCGTAGAGTGCGCGTAGATGACCTTCAAGTAGCGCCCGGCGCCGGTTTGCCCATGGGCTATGCGGGAATCGTCGCTTCCGCGCCGGACTTCACCGGGGTCATTCAGAACATCCTCAACTTCGTTTTTTTCGACGCTGTGCCTGTAAATATGCGGCAGTCCTGTTTCCGGGTCAATGTAGAATCGTAGATTCATTGTGCAATTGACGCTGGATTGCGGCCTTGGAAGCCGTCTCAAAAAACAACTCCCATGCCTCGTTTGGATTGTACCGCACTTCGCTCATGCTGTCACCTTTGCTCGCGATGTCCAGTTCGGGGCAGAGGACGACGTACATATCGTCCTCACGCTCGATGATCGCGGTGAGGTGTCGGACCATGCGACCTCCGATTGGCGGTTCGTGCTTCGACGGGCTCCCGCCAGAGGCGGACGTTCCGCAGGACGAGCGGTTGGAGTCATTGGTGTTCGGTAGGATTTCTCCTTTGGTGTTTCGGTTGGCTGGCTCCTTGTTTTTCGGGTGGTTGGTTGACGAGAAGCAGGATTTAGCATCGTTGTCAGCGTACGGCCGGGTTGGGTACGCAACTATTTCGCCTACTTTTTCGTGTACTCGGCGCGCTGTGTGCGCGCCTGCGCGCGGGCTCGGACAGTCCCGGGGACACCAGTGGGGCTGCGCCGGTGAGGAGTCAGGTCTTTAAGCGGCGTTAGCCCCCGTGGGCCGGTTGCGATTTTGAAACTGACGGGGTTGGCCGTCGATGCTGGAATCCTGCCTCTCTTTGTCGGGATGTGATGAAACGTACGTTTTGCCTAGGTGAATCTAGGATAGACGGGTTGCGGAGGCGGGGGCAATGGCGGGGTGTCAGTGGTTTTTGGATTTGCACACACTCTTGGGACGCTATAATGTGGGCCCCGCGGGAATTCCGCCAAATTTATGACGGATTTGTAGATGCTGGACCTAAATGATCTGGGCAATGCGTACATACCGGGTGTCTCACCATCTATCGGCGTTGCGTTGGCAGAAGCCGGAGCCATTTGCCTCGACTCCAGCGGTCACCAACCAGATGCACGACTGGCTGTGCGTGGGATCCGCAACCGCAGCTATAACCTCCGCTGGACACCAGCCACGGCACAAGGTCATCGCGCTTGGCAAGACAACCAAGCCACCGAATGGGGCGCGGCCGGCATCGCGGTTTTGCTGGCACCAAAAGAGACTCCATACACCGTGGTCGAGGCAGCAATGCGAGGAACTGGTATTGACTATTGGTTGGGAGATGAATCCGACGTTACATTCCAGCACAAGGCACGGTTAGAAATATCAGGCATACGACATGACAATAATGCAATTGTTAGCGATGGAACAATTGCAGCCAGAGTTAGAGAAAAGCTACGCCAAACCACGCAATCCGCTAATACCAACACGCCAGCCTACGTGATAGTCGTTGAATTTGGTCGTCCAGTCGCAGAGGTCCACCGCAGATGAGCGCGATGAACGATTTCCACCGCCAAGCAATGGATTTGGCAGGCCAAGGGTTGTTGGCACAGATGGGGAAACGACCAGAGAGTGCCATTAGTTTGTTCGAGGAAGCGTTAGACCTTGAACTAGCCGCTATCGCGGAGCTTCGTGAACCGCTAGAGCCTACTCATTCGGTGCTGCACCGTAGTGCTGGCTGGATGGCATTCCATTCGCATCAGTATCGCAAAGCAGAACAATTGGCGTGTAGAGCCCTCGCCGGAGATCCCCCTTCAGAGATCGCCGACGAATTACGCGGCTTATTGGAGCACGTGAATTTTCACCGTCATTTCGAATCGGAAGGCATCCAGTTGAGCGAAGGTGAGATACAACTTTCAGTGCTCGGAAAAGCCGTGGCTGAAGATATAGCGCTTCTTTCCGACATTATTACACGCATCAATCATATCCAAACGTTAGTGTACCGCATAGCTCAATGGAAACTAGGACTTCCATACCGCGGCCGGATACCCAATGATATAAGGAACAGCTATCGTGGATTTCTCCGCGTACCCGAAGTCCGCGGTTTCGCTTTGTCATTGAGGCTGGGACACCCGCTGCCGCAAGCTCCTCTTCCCCAGTTCGTGGGGCCTGGTGAGATAGTCGGCGAATTCATCGACCTAATGGAACTGGCGAACACCTCCGACGCCGATACCATCGCACAACACGTTGGTGAACCTGCATACCAACGTAATTTCATCGGGCTTGCTAAGAACATCGCACCTGATGGAAACAGGATCAGCCGTGTCGGTTTTACCTCGGTTAATCGAGGCGATACTCGTTCGATCGACGTTACCAGACCGTCATCTCAATTTCCTGCGTTGGACACGATAGCACCACGCGCTCAAGACACCGAAATGGTGGAGAGGAGCGGTATCTTGCGCTACGCAGACGCAAGCGCTGGGCCCTCTAACAACAACCGGATCAAGCTCATTAACGACGGCGGCAACGATTATCAAGTAGCGGTACCAGCAGGACTGATGGACGACATTGTTCGCCCGATGTGGAATTCACACGTCACTGTTAGAGGTACGTTGAGAGGGCGCCAGCGGTATATCCGCTTGATGGAGATATGGGAATCCGATCCCGATTCGAATCGCAGGATGGGACAAACGATTACGACGATGGGTGCCGGAGGCGGGTTCCAGCAAGCTTTGTTCCATCCAATTTGTTAGCTTGGGGAAGATTGCATCTGAAGCGTTCGAAGAAGTTGAGAACAGTTTCCCGTCCGCTTGAGACGGGCAACGGAGGCATTACACAGCGACTTCCACCTGGCGCGTCTCAATGGTCAACGGTAGGCCTTGTTCAGCGCGGACTTCGATGCAGAGTTCGATAGCCTCTTGGATGTTGGTGATGGCCTCTTCCTTGGTATCACCCTGGCTCACACAACCGGGGATGGATGGGCATTCCACGATCCAGACACCATCTTCATCGCGGTCGATGGTCACCATCAGTTTCATCGCTCAATCCTCCGGGCAATCACCCTCCCGCCTGAGTCGGACGTTCCGCACCCTAGCCCTCTCCCATCGAGGGAGAGGGGATGACTACACCTCAAACGGCGTGGGCATCATGCTCACCGGGACTTCGATCAGGGCGGGGGCGTTGGCGGCTATGGCGTCTTTGAGGGCTGATTCGAGGGCTTCGGGGCCTTCGGCGCGGATGCCTTTTACTCCGTAGGCTTCGGCGAGTTTTACGAAGTCGGGGTTGTGGAGTTCGGCGCCGACTACGCGGCCGTCGAAGCGGTTGACCTGGTCGCGCAGGACGTTGCCGTAGGCGTTGTCGTTGAACACCACCGCGATGGCGTTGATGCCGTGCTGCACCGCCGTGGCCATCTCCTGGGAGTTGAACAGGAACCCGCCGTCGCCGCACAAGGCCACCACCGGCCGGTCGGGCTGGGCGACCTTGGCTCCCAGCGCGGTGGGATAGGCGTAGCCCAGGTTGCCGGAGTAGCTGGACGTGATGAAAGTGCGCGGCTCGTAGGTGGGCCAGAAGGCGCGGGCGTAGTAGCCGAGTTGGGTCATGCCGGACACCAGGATCGTGTCGTCGGGCGACGCCGAGCGCACGGCGGCCAGCAGGGACTCCTGGGGCTCGGGGGTCAGCGCGGTGTCGTGGCGGCGCTTGCGCAGGGCCACCACCTCGTCGGCCATGGACGGACGGGATCCCGGCGCGATGGACTCGGCGAGTTTCGCGTCCACCTGCTCCATGACGGTGCGGGCGTCGCCCGGCACTCCGTAGGTGTTCTCGTAGTTGCGGCCCAGTTCCTCGGGGTCGATGTCGATCTGGACGACGCGCTGGCCGCCCAGCCACGCGGGGAAGGCGAGGCGGGTGCCGACGGCGAGGATGACGTCGAAGTTGGGCTCGGTCTTGGCGACGGGGTCATTGCGCAGACGCAGCGAGCCCAGGGCCAGCGGGTGCCGGTCGTCGATGGCGCCCTTGCCCTCGGCGGTGGTGATGACGGGAGCCTGCAACCGCTCGGCGAGACGCACCAAGGGCTCGGATCCCTCGGAGGATATGACGCCGCCGCCGGCCCAGATCAGGGGGCGCTGCGCGCCGGCCAGGATGCTGGCGGCCTGGGCGACCTGTTCGTCGGAGGCGGCGGGACGGGCGTATCCCTCGGATTCGATGAGGGTTACCTCGCCGGGGTCGGCCATGGTCTCCGGCGGCATTTCGACCTCGACGGGACGGGGCCGGCCGGTCTTGAGCTGTCGGAAGGCCTCGTGGACGGCCTCGGGGGCCTCCTCGGTGGCCATGATGCGGCGGACGTACTTGGTGACGGGTCGGATGGCATCCTGTTGGTCGTTGACCTCGTGGAGCATGCCGCGATCCACGCCGATGAGATCGCGCTCGATCTGGCCGCAGACGACGAGGACGGGCGACGATGCGGAGTAGGCGGTGCTGAGTCCGGCGGAGGCGTTGAGCAGGCCGGGTCCGGGGACCATGAGGGCGGTGCCGATCTCGCCGCTGGCGCGGGCGTAGCCGTCGGCCATGTAGGTAGTGGCCTGCTCGTGGCGGGTGGTGATGAACCGAATGCCGGGCACGTCGTTGAGGGCGTCGAGGGCGTGGTAAAGCTGCACGCCGGGGAGTCCGAAAATCACGCGCACGCCTTCATGGTACAACGAACGCATCAGGGCCTGGCCGCCGGTCATCGTGGGCATAACAACACCTTCTTGGGTTAGGTTTTCTGTGGTCTGGATTCGCCCCTCCCGCCAGGGGCGGACGTTCCGCACCCCAACCCTCTCCCACCAGGGGAGAGGGAGGTTATGGGGCAACCTACGATAGCACACGGGGCGAGAGGTGTCATTTTGAGGGGTGGAGAGCATTGACCGCCATACGTGATGTAGGGGCGAATGATTATTCGCCCCTACCAAGCGTCCGATTGCACGAACAAGGGCGGGTTTGAAACCCGCCCCTACGCGCGATGGGTAGTGTGCGATACGGCCGGCTATGCTCCCGGCAGGCGGTAGTTGACGGTTTTGGCGACTGCGGCGTCGATTTCCTCGGGGGTGATCAACTGGACGGTGCTGATGCTGAGGGCGCCGCCGGCGGTGATCACCAGCGAGATGGCCGCCGCCGTGGTCGCGTCGGGCAGGTCGAAGACCATGTACAGGTCCGATCCACCGAACGCATAGTAGAAGGACTCCAGGGTTCCGCCCTGTTCGCTTGCGATGCCTTCAAAGACCTGCCGGCGGGAGGTGCCGCCCTCGCGGAGCAGGCCCTGCATTCCCGCTGCGGTGTAGTTTGCCTGGAGTAGATACTTGGGCATGATGCTTTCTCCAAATTTTTCGCGCCCGCCGGGGCCTTTGTCATCTGCCGCTTGCAACAGATTGTGCCCTTGGTCGTCGGATGCGTGACAATTGTATTTCGACTCCCTCTTTACCCTACCTCACCATGGTTGGCAAGGGCAGGTGCGGGGCGTATTGCCGTGGGTCGCACCCTTGCGTGGGGTAGAGGTTCCGCAGCGCCGTAGCAAGCAAAGGGCGGGTTCCAAACCCGCCCCTACGCTCGGTTGGGTTTCGTCTGGCTGGCTAAAGGACGTGGTACATGAGGCGGTGGTCACGCAGCACATCCGCGGCGAAGTCGTTCTCGACGTCGCGCCACACGGAGTGGATGTGGTTGGCCTCGTTCTGGATGTTGTCGAACTCGACGATGAAGTGCCCGCCGTGGATCCGGTAGTAGTGGTCGCGGCCACGGTCGAGTCCGCCGGCCCATACCAGGTGGAAGTCGTCGATGCCGGACTCGCGGATGGCCGCCATCCGCTGCTCGGCGATGGGCGCGGGCACGCCGTTGACGTACTCGGCGATGAGGGTCATCAGAATTTCCTGCTGGGCGCCGTTCATCTCGCGTGCGGCCAGGCCCTCGTCGTTGTGGACGGGCTGCTTGCTGGTGTTGTAGCCGAGGATGTCCCAGGGCGCCTTGTCGTGGATGACGGCCTTGCCGCGCTGGCCGGCGTCCAGGGATGCCATTAGCTCAACGGCCAAATCCTCGCGACGGCCCAGAATGCGGAGACCCTCCTTGGGTCCCTTGCGCACCTCGGCGGGGTTGGCTCCCAAGAAGAGCGGCGTGACGGCGATTACCTGGTCGCCCCACACGCTGTAGTGGACGGACAGGTGGTGTCCCTCGACGCGCCAGCCCCAGGGGTCGGGACGGCCCGGGTCGCCGAAGACGGTCCAGTAGTAGAGCTCAGGGTCTCGGACGAATGTGACCTGGTCCCATTCCTTTTCCAGGGGCCCGAGGACGAGCTCATGCTCGATGATGAGGTTGGCCTGGCGATTGGTCTCATCGGTGAGGCCGGTGGCGAGCAGTTCCAGGGCCAGAGTGCGCTGTTGCTCGGTCATGTCGCGCAGGGGCAGGCCGTGGCGGTTCAGCGGCGGGTAGTACCAGAAAATGCGCTCGCCGTCGAGATAGTGATAGGTACCCTTATCGCGCTGCGAGCGATCGAGGCTGGCGACCCAGCGACGGGCGGAGTCCACCATGGCGGCGGCCACTTTGGCGTGGGGGTGCGTGAGGCGAGCTTCAGTCATCGCGGATGACCTCCTGAAGGTTGCTTTAAGTTCTGATGGCGAGAGTGTATTGAGGACAAGGCGAGAGTGTCAAGAATTGGGACGGCTGCAATCTCTGAGGCACTACCCGCGCTGGGGACGTGTTCGGCCAAGGACGGCATACTGAGGGAGTTGGAGAGGAAGGTCACTGAATTGGAGAAGCGACGGCAAAGTTGCGGGGATTTCGTAATGTGTATCTTCGGCCTTCGCGGTAAATGTCGCCGTCTATGCTGATTTGGATTCCATCCCGAAAAGCTCTCCATACCTCATCATAATCCGTACTTTGGAACTGCACTTGTAATGCTACCGGGCGATCGTCCAGTTCGCATACTACTACGGAATGGCCATCGAACTCCTCCCGACGTTGGCGGTCCAATCCAACAATCTCGCCGACGACATGGGCATCGGTAAATGGGCTGTTTTGGCGCAGCAACTGCGCCCCTTGTGTGAAAACATCCGCTGTACTCTCAGCAAATTGGAATTCTCCATGGTGAGCATCTGCAGGGCGTACTGCTGCCCATGAAAGGCTGACTCCAATACCATGGCCTTGGCGAGCCAAGTCCGCTACTGCGTCGCAAAAATTGGCACTGACCCCTTGCGACGGAACCGCCTCGAATACGTCCACTATGTCTTTCCCGCCAATCACCGCAGTCGCCGTTCGGTCCGCTTCACGCAATCCGTTGTTCAGCGCGATAGTGGCCTGTCGAGGGAAAGGGGCGCGAAAGGCGTCGCCCATGTCCTCTTGCACGCCGTACCCGGTCGGTACGTACGAATGCAGGGTCAGCTCCGGACCGGCTTCATATCCGGGCAGTGGCCGCACGCTCCGCACGTAGTCGGTTACCTGGCCGCTAGCCCGCCCGCGATACACTGCCTGTCCCGGATGCTCAGCATAACGCGCTGCCGCCGCCACCAGGTCGCGCGCCCTAGTGAGAAATTCCACACTGTCGCCGAGAGTCCAGCCAGATTGCCCAACACCGTTCAAAGGCCGCAACCGGATGACGTCGGCGCCGGCCCCAACTAAGTCGTAATAGACCCCCAACTGGGAACGCTCCTCAATCTTTGAGAGGAGCGCCACTGCCTCAGAAATCCGCACGGCATAAGCGTCGGACTGCTCGCGCAACGGTATTAAAATCTCGTGGACTTGCTCGCCCCAGGCACTAGACCACACCATAATCCGGTCACGCCAGATATCCCCCTGGACCCAATCGTGAGCTTGGAGGTAAGCGCGCAACCTATCGGGGGACACCCGCCGCAATGCTGCCGCATCCCTGATTTGTACGTCCATCGCAACACTCCGTTACCCAATCAACTGTCGGAACATCTCATGCAACCCGTTTTGGTCAAACAAGTTTGTCAAAGGAACCGAAACTCGGACGGTCGACGAGTTGGATGAGACCGACAAGCCCATTAGAGGAACCCAGTATGCGCATTTACGCAGGCAAAGTTCGTCCTCACTTTGAGCCAGCCATTGCTCTTCATCGTCTGGCATGATAAATAATATCAAAACTCTAGGAACATCGTCATCTAAGGTCAACCGATTGCAATCCTCTACACGCAGGTCATAGGAGATGGCAGTTGGCCCGATTCCATACCTTGTGGTGGCTTTGAGTTGAAAATCGACGCGGTTTACCCCCCTATGTTCGGGGTTAATGATCGTACCGTCGATGCCGTGGTCATCAACTTCCGGGATGGATAGACGGAGGCCCGTGCGGAATATTACAGACCGCACGTAGGACAAGGACAACTGCTCCTGTATGAAGTTGGGAGACATCAAGCTGCCGGCTGAATGGAACGACGATTATTACCACGCTTTGGGCGATTGTAGCAAATGAACTCCTGTTCGCAATATCTCAACTGCCTTGCCGCACCAAACCGATGGCCGCGATAATGCGCCCCACTATACGCTCTACCAGTTTGCGGTTGGCGGATACGAGCGCGTGTTGCGCTTCAATCTCGGCTACGATGTCCTGCTGAGTTGGTAGAGGCGGCACGAGAATCTGTCGATGCGTCGTTCGGTGTCGGCGTTGAGCATGGTCTTGGCCTCAATATGTGACGCTGTCTGAACTGTGAATCATGTGATTTGGTCATGTGTTCAGACTTAAACCAAGAGTGGGTCAAAAACCCACTCCTGGTCTTCGCGAAATGAATCGCTAAACGCAGTTGAATACGTTACCGACTGCGGCGTTCCAGGTTGCGGATGGCCTCATCGATGCGGCGCACCTGCTCGGCGTCGCCGGAGGACAGGCGGTAGCAGCGGTCCATGTACAGCTGGGCGAGTTGCGCGGCAACGGGTCCGGTGTCGGAGGCGTTGGCGACCAGCGTGGCTATGCTGAACTCGTCAGGCAGGTGGCGGCCGAGGGCAGTCATCTCAGAGGTGATGTCGGCGATGGCCGCAGTGTCGTTGCCTTCCTGGGCGAAACGCAGGCGGCCCAGGAGGCGACCCATCTCGGCCAGGCGGTCGCCCTCGCTCATGAAACTCCAGAGGACCTCGTTGACGCCGAGACCCTGGGTGTCGCTTTCGTCAGGCTCAGCGATGGCGGAGGATGGACCGGAGCCGCCCAGTGGGATCGCCGCGTCATCGGCGGGGATGGAAGCGGCGGCGGCGCCCGACGTGCCGGCGGCCTGGTTCCACGCGTCGGAGTATTCCTGCACGGCGGAGGCCACGGACTCCATCATCCGGGCCAGGTCGTAGGAGAACATGTTGCCGCCGTAGACGAGATCGTCGCTGCGCAGGTTGGCAAGTTGAACCAGGCGGTCGTAGCCACCCTCAACCAGCTCGGACATGGGGGGCATGGCGAAGGCCGCGAAGTTGGTCAACGGACCCGAATCGCCGCTGCCGAGATGAGCGGCCAGGAAGGGCGGGACGTACTTGGTGAGATCGGCGGTGATTGGGAGGGTTACGATGTAGGTGCCGTACACATTGTCCGGCTCGGTATCCACGCGAAAGTAGAGCAATGCGTGTCCCCGGGGGCGGGAGGGATCTCCGATCTCAAACTGTATGTCCATGAATTGAGTATAGATTAGGTTTGGGGCGATGGCAAAGCGCGGTGGCGGTTGCAATTCTACGGAGCCGGAGGGATCTCGGTATCGAGGGCGTCCCGGAATCCCTGCCAGTCCTGATCCGGAGCGGCATTGTCCCAACCATCCAGGTGGACCAGTTGCTTGATGGGCAGGCGGCGACGCCAACCGGCGGTCTGCAATCCAGGCTCATCGGCGAACTCCGTGGGATAGCCCAGGCAGAGATACGCGACCGGGATGATGTGCGGAGGGATTCCGAGGATGCCGCGCAGTTGGGGCAGTTTGAGGATGCTGACCCAGCCCACGCCGATCCCCTCGCTGCGGGCGGCCAGCCACAGATTCTGCACGGCGCAGCAGGTGGAATAGACGTCGGTTTCCGGCATGGAGTTGCGCCCGAGGACCACGTCGGCGCGCGTCGGATCGCAGGTGACACACAGGTTGACCGGGCAGTCGAGGATTCCCTCCAGTTTCAATGACAGGTACGCCGAACGGCGTGGCTCATCGAAAAAGCAGGCTGCTGCGGCGCGTTCGCGGTCGAACAACTCCTTGACCTGGCGGCGTTTTTCCACGTCCTGCACCAGGATGAAATCCCAGGGCTGCATGAACCCCACCGAAGGGCCGTGGTGCGCCGCCCTGACGATGCGGGCCAGCTTGTCATCAGGGATGGGATCGGGCCTAAAGTTGCGGACATCGCGGCGTTGGAATATGGCCCGATACACCGCGTCTCGGTCGGCTTCGGCAAAGCCCAGAGATTTCAGGTCCGACGGATACTCATCAGCCTGGTGATTTATTTGCGTCATCCATCCTCCCTGATCGACCCGACCTGCGCGTCAGACGCGCTGCATTTCCGTGATCGTCCGTGAACAAGTTCAAGAACCGCACGAATTCAGTCACCCCGAATTTGGACATCATAACCGTTGAGGTATGGTCGTGCTACCGCGCAGCCAGGGATGGCAGGGCCTTTTCAAAGTCTCCATGCGTCCCGCTCATGGTGAGCCTGCGAACCACAAGCGCGTCCTTCGACCCGCCACAGGCGGACCTACGGCAGCTCAGGACGAGCGGATGCAAGAAGATTACGTAACTTTGGAATGGCCCTGCGGGGATGGTCGGTTGGCTGCCCAAACCAGCCAACGCTCGAATTAGCCGCAGATAAAAGGTGGGACGTTTTCGGTGTCGGCAAACTATTGCGACTCAGTTTATTTTGGATATAATATTCCGAAAATAAGTTCCATTATGATTTTGGAGCCACAGTCCATTAGGAGTCGAAATGTTAGCAACAGCTCAAACCTGCGCGGTTATAGGATTAGACGGGCAAATCATACAGGCGGAGACGGACATTTCGCCGGGTCTGCCCGCGTTTCACATCGTGGGCCTACCGGACACGGCAGTACAGGAAGCCAAGGAACGGGTCCGCGCCGCGCTGCGCAACAGCGGCTGCGAGTTTCCCATGCGTCGGATCACGGTGAACCTGGCGCCGGCAGACCTCAAAAAGGCGGGGCCCGCTTACGACCTGCCCATCGCAGCAGGGATCCTGTTCAGCACGGGACAAGCGCCGCCACCCAGCGAGCCGGCGATCTTCCTGGGCGAACTTTCGCTGGACGGCGGGCTGCGGCACACCGCAGGCATTCTGCCCATGGTTTGGGTGGCGAGGGAGCAGGGAATCCGCACGGTGTACGTGCCGGCGGTGGACGCACCGGAGGCAGCGTTGGTGGACGGGATACGCGTATTCCCGGTATCGACGTTGGCGCAATTACTGACGCATCTCCAGGGAGAAACGGAGATCGAACCGTATCCGCACAGCGGGGTGTACCTCAACGGCAACCGCAACCCGCCCGACAACACCGACCTGTGTCACATACGCGGACAGGACCATGCCAAACGGGCGTTGGAAGTAGCGGCGGCGGGATTCCACAACATCCTGTTCAGCGGCCCGCCCGGGTCGGGAAAAACCCTGTTGGCGCGTGCGTTGCCGGGGATTCTGCCGCACCTGACGCCCAACGAGGCGCTGGAGGTAACCAAGATCTACAGCGTGAGCGGGAATTTGCCACCGGACAGCCCGTTGATAGCACAACGGCCTTTCCGGGCACCGCATTACACCATTTCAAACGCCGGTCTGGTTGGCGGCGGCCGGATGCTGCGGCCGGGTGAAATCACGCTGAGCCATCGCGGCGTGCTGTTCCTGGACGAGTTGCCGGAGTTCGGACACGCGCTGCTGGAATCACTGAGGCAGCCCCTGGAAGACAAGACGGTCACCATCACGAGGGTGAGCGGCACGGTTACGTATCCGGCAAGTTTCATGCTGGTGGCGGCGATGAATCCCTGCCCGTGCGGGTACGCCACGCATCCGAGGAAGCAGTGCGTGTGCAGTCCGTCGGCGTTGTCGCGCTACCAACGTCGGATCAGCGGGCCGTTGCTGGAACGCATCGACATATTCGTGGAGGTGCCACCGGTGGAATACGACAACCTCTTGGCGCAGGCGACGGCCGAACCGTCGGAGGCGGTGCGAGAGCGGGTCGCTGCCGCGCGGGAGATCCAGGACCGACGATTCGCCACCGATGCCGGGCCCGCGTCGCTATCCAACGCGGAGATGGCAGGGTCAAAGATCTGGGAGTACTGCACATTGCAGGATGACACGGAAGCGCTGTTGCAGCGGGCGGCTCAGACGCTGGACCTGTCGGCACGCGCTTTGCATCGGGTGGTCAAGGTGGCGCAGACGATAGCGGACCTGGCCGGCGCGGAGAAGATCGAGCCGGCGCATCTGGCAGAGGCGTTGCAGTACCGCGCCCGCGGGTTGAGCTGAACAAACACGTAGCGCGGCGGCTTGCGGCAAACCACCGGGATAGATAGCATATGAATCAACGGGATAGGAGCAACGAAACACGTCTGTGGGTGCCCTTTCTGGGAGTACCGCTGGAACGGGTTCGACCACATTTCTGGACGTTCAGCGTCTGCTTTGTCGCAACATTGTTGTATTACATTTTTGTCCACGTCATTGATGCGGACAGTCCCACCTGGCATCAAGCGCCATCGCTGGTAATAGCAGATACAACACGGGCCGCCGCATTCTGGGTGTTGGCGAGTCCCATACTGGTGGAAGGAGTGGTTATGGTTTTCGGCTGGTTGTACGTGGAGAAAAGCGACAGGAAAACCGGGAAAAGGCGATCGCAGAGAGGGACGCTCTTTGGGACGCATGGAACCGGCGGCGAATGGAAGCCGAGGCCAACGGAGAAGCGTTCACGGAGCCGCCACCCAGCGAGCGCAACGGTTCGTCTAGCAGTTAGGCTGATAGCCACATCACGACGCGGGCTGCCGCTTTCTGGGTGTTGGCGAGTCCCATACTGGTGGAAGGAGTGGTTATGGTTTTCGGCTGGCTGTACGTGGAGAAAAAGCGACAGGAAGCGCGGCGGGAAGCGAACGCCCTTTGGCGCGAGTGGAACCGCCGACGTATGGAGGCGGAGGCCAACGGCGAGCCTTTCACGGAGTCCCCGCCAGATGTTGAAGCCGAGCACAACCGCAACTCCGGTTGAATGTGGCGTAGACGTCGCGATCGGGAACCCCTTCTGCTGGAGTCCGGCCCATGAAACTCTATAGGTGGTTCCGACGACTAAACTGGCACTCAGCGTACTGGGAGAATTACCAGCGAGGATTCGCTGCGGGCAAAGCTGAAGTCGATGCCGCTTGGGATGCGTGGAATCAGCGGAGGGTCGCAGCCACGGCGCGGGGTGAATCTTTTCAGGAACCCCACCCTGATTTCTCCGGTTCGGAGGCATCACCTTTACATCCGACGGCAGGTCACGGCCGAAGACTGCGCACCGAATTGGTGGCCGGTCTTATAGAACACCAAGACCGTCAAGGGAAGCGAAAGACTTACTTCGTCATTGGACTGGCACGGCGACCGTATTGATCCGAACATTTGTAAGCGGCGATGCATCATGCCCAGCCATCCTGCATCAGCCTGCCCAAGGCGGCGGCCCTTGCCAGTCGGTTGGTTGCAGACTATCATTACGCCATGGCAGAGCGCGAGGTAAGGTACAAGATGGGTGCGGCCCAGGCGGTGACGGCGGAGACCTTCGGTCGTCCCGGCCGCCGGACATTCCGGCTGGTGGCAGAGGCAGGGCGGGCGCAGTCTTTCATCTGGCTTGAGAAAGAGCAATTGCTGCAGCTGGGACTATACCTGCAGCAGGCGGTCAAGCAATTGGGGGAATCGGCACAATCCAAGACCAGTACGCCGGGTGAAGACCCGTGGCGCGGCGACCCCCTGGAACAGGATTTCCACGCTCGTCAGATGCAGTTGCAGTATGACCAGGACGCCAACTGTTTCGTGCTGCTCGCTTTCGAAGGGGACGAGGACGATCCGGACGCCGGAGCGCAGACCTCGGTGAGTTTCTGGATGACGATGGCGCAATGCACCGCGCTGGCCAACGAGGCGCTGCGTATCTGCGCGGCCGGTCGCCCACCGTGTTTCCTGTGTGGCGCTCCGATAGACCCGGACGGGCACCAGTGCACCCGCGCGAATGGTCACGCGGTATTCGAAACAGGTTAGCCGCATTGCCGGCCCAATTTGCTCGTGTCTGAAGTTGATCCTTCCGACCTTGACCTGTTGTCGCGCGGCGAGTTCCTGAGCTGGGAACTGACGCCCCACGGTTCCAACTACACGTTCCTGGCGGAACTGGAACTGGACGGCCGATACGGGCAAGCGATCTACAAACCGCGCAAGGGCGAAATCCCCCTCTGGGACTTCCCCAGCGGGACTCTTTTCAAGCGCGAATGCGCCGCGTACCTGCTGAGCCGGATACTGGGCTGGGATTTCATTCCCCTGACGGTGATTCGCGACGGGCCGCACGGGATCGGGTCGGCGCAGCTTTTTGTCGACCACGACCCCAAGGAGAACTACTACACCATTTCCCGGGACAGCCTTGAGGAATCAGACGCCGACCAGCTCCGCATGATGTGCTGCTTCGACCTGGTCGCCAACAACACCGACCGCAAGGCAAACCACGTGCTGCGCGGCTATGATGGCAAGCTGTGGGGCATCGACCAAGGCCTCACGTTCCATGCCGATACCAAGATCCGCACCGTGATCTGGGACTTCGGAGAGGAACCGATACCCGACCATCTCCTGGAACCGTTGCGCCGGCTCTGCGGAGAAATGCTATCGCCCACCGGTGATGTGGCGGAACTGCTGACGCTGCTGGATGCCGAGGAGGCGCGGGCGCTGATGCAGCGACTGCAATGGGTATTGCAGGATGGCGTGTTCCCCGGGATACCAGGGCTGCGCCGGCGGCGACGGGGTTAGAAGAAGCCTCCTCACCCCAACCCTCTCCCACCAGGGGAGAGGGAGTTTCTTAGTTGCCCTCCGCGAGCAGACTGTAGTCGAATTCCTCCAGGTTTTCTATGATCACGTGGGCCGCCGACAGGTCCAGGTGGCGGGTCGAATCGGTGAGCGTGCAGATGGTGTACGCGCCGGAGGATGAGGCCGCAGCGAGGCCGATGGGCGAGTCCTCAATGGCGATGCAGTCGGTGGCCTCCAGACCGATGAGGCGGGCCGCCTTGATGTAGATGTCGGGGGCGGGTTTGCCGTTTTCGATATCGTCGCCGCCGAGCTTGACGTTGAACGCGTCGGTGAGGCCGATCACAGACAGTTTTAGGTCGACCCACTCGCGCAGCGACGACGAGGCAACGGCGATGGGCAAACCGCGCCGCTGGGCCTCGGCAATCAGATCGCGGACGCCGGGGCGGGGGACCAGGTCGGACCGCAGCACATCCTTCACCACCTCGTTGTAGCCGGCCAGCAGTTCCGCCGGCGTTTGGGGCACGTCGCGCAGTTCCTTGACGCGCACCCAGGTCTCCTCGACGGTGGTGCCCAGCAGATATCGATTGTTCTCTTCCTCGGTTATGGGCGCGGCGCCGCAACGCTCGACCATAATGTTGACCGCCTTGTGGAAAAGGGGCTCACTGTCCACCAGCACGCCGTCCATATCGAACAAAATGCCTTTGTATCCGGCCATCCGTGATGATCCTCCTGAGGTTGCTCTAAAGGTGCCGAGTAAGGAGATTGCCACGGTTTTGGCGGCGTGGCAAGGCTAGATGCTTTGGCGGGTCACTCGCTGAGCAGGAAACAGGACGACGCCTTGAAGATCGCCCACAACGGTTGACCGGTGGCGATGCTCATGGCTTCCAGCGACGCGCCGGTGATGTGGCAGCGCAGAATTGTCCCCTCGCAGTCCAGGGCAACCTCGTAGCCAGGGGGTCGCAGATCGACGGTGGACACCACCCCCGACCAGGTGTTTCGGGCGGACGACTGCGGCAGCGGCCCGGTGGCAAGGATGATGTCGGAAGCGCGGACGCCCACGGTAACGGCGTCGCCGACGGCATAGCCATCCGCCAACGGCGTTTCCAGCGAGCGTTCACCGGCCTCGCACACCATGGTGCCATCCTGGGGCACTCGGGCGGCCACCCGCATCGGGAGCAGGTTTTCCACGCCCACCAGACGAGCGACCTGGCCCTGCCCCGGCTGCTCCAGAACCGACAGCGGAGGGCCCTGCGCCACGGTTTCGCCGGCGCCGATAACCTGCACGGTGTCGCCGAGGGCCAGCGCCTCCTCGCGGCTGTGGGTGACCAGCACCACCGGGATATTGAGGTCGCGGATGGTTGCCCGCAACTCGGCGCCCAGCGAACGGCGCAGTTCCATGTCCAGCGAACTGAACGGCTCGTCCAGGAGCAGCAGGTCCGGGGACGGCGCCAGGGCGCGGGCCAACGCCGTGCGCTGCTGCTGCCCGCCCGACAGTTGCGAGACCCGGCGATCCTCGAGTCCGGCCAGCTGGAGACGGTCAATCAGGCCCGCAACTCGTTGGCGGGCGACGGCCCCGCCACGTTCGGTCAGTCCGTAGGCGATGTTCTGCGAAACAGTCAGGTGGGGAAACAGGTGGTTCTGCTGGGTCACGTAGCCGATGCGTCGCAGATGGGGCGGCACCCAGGTCGCCGGCTCGCCATCGTGGTCGGAGAACACGGTGCGACCGGCGATATCGATGCGTCCGGATTCCGGCCGAGCCAAGCCGGCGATGGTCCTGAGGGCGGTGGTCTTGCCGGCACCGGACGGACCGAAGAGCACCAGCACCTGACCGGCCTCAACGAAAAAATCCAGCGAGAGGCGGAACCCGCCGATGGCGACGGTGAATTGCCCGCCGGCAGCGGCCACGTTCACAGGGACGACTCCGCCCGGCGACGGACCAGGAAACTCAGCAGGGCCAGGGACAACGCTGACATTGCCAGCATCAGCGCGGCCAACGCCAACGCTGCGCCCAGGCTGGACTCCATGGTGGTCATGATTGCCAGCGGCATGGTCTGGGTGCGCCCGGTGAGATTGCCGGCGAACATGATGGTTGCGCCGAACTCGGATACGGCGCGCGCCCATGCCAGCGTCGCCCCGGTGAGCAGGGATGGCCGCGCCATGGGCAGGGTCAGCCGCCAGAAAGTCTGCCAGGGCGAGACTCCCAGGGTTTGCGAGACCTCCTCGAACGCGGGGTCCACGCCGGCGAACCCGATGCGGGCCGCGCGGATGTAGAACGGCGCAGCCACAAAGATCTGGGCGAATATGACGGCCACGGTGGTGAACGGCAGCGCGATGCCGACCGAATCCAGGGCCGGACCCAAGAGGCCGTTGCGACCGAACGCCATCAGCATGGCAACGCCGGCGACGACCGGCGGCAGGACGATGGGCAGTTCCACGAAGGTGTCGATGATGCGCAAGAGCCGACTGGTCGGGCCGTTGCGGGCCAGCAGCAGCGCGAACGGCGTCCCGACGACCACCACGATGGCGAGACTGATAACGCTGGTAACCACCGTGAGTTGCAACGCCTGCAACACCAGTGGGCCGGTCAGACCGGCCAGGAATCCTTCCTGCTGGCCGGCGCGGACCAGCAGCGCGATGATGGGCAAGCCGATGAACAGTACGTAGACGACGGTGGCGGCCACCCCAGCCGGGGCCAGAGCGCCGAGCGCGGCTCCACGGTTGCCATTGCCCACCGATAGGAACGTCATTGTGTTGGCAGGGTCAGACTACGGAGGTCAGGAGGATGATCCGGCGTGGCAGGGGCAGGCTATGTTGGCCGGCGGGACGAACCCGAACTCGCGCAGGATGGCTTGGCCGGAATCACCCTGGACGAACTGAATGAAATCCAGAGCGGCCTCGAGTTGATCAGTGGTGGACAGAGCGGCAATGGGGTATTGGGCCGCGGGATTGTAATGCAGCGGGATCTCCAGCACTCGGATGTTATCGGCGTACTGGCGGGCGGTCGCGTCGGTCTCGTACACGATGCCGGCGTCCACCTCGCCGAGGGCAACCTTTTGCGCCACGCCGCGCACGCTGGTCTCGTTGGTAACCACGTTGGACAGCACTGCGGTCGCGAAGTCGGGATGGTAAGCGTCGTCCGTGGACATCTTGGACAGGGATTCGCGGGCGTAGTTCCCGGCCGGAACTTGCTCAGAGGCGATGGCGATGCTGACCCCGGGCGTTGCCAGGTCGTCCAGGGTCTGGATGGCGTGGGCATCGGCGGGTGTAATCACCGCCAGGCGGTTGGCGGCGAAATATTCGGGCACGTTGCCGAGCAGGCCGGCCTCTCGCACCGTTGCCATGTGCTCCCAGTTGGCGGAGGCGAATACGTCGGCCTCCGCGCCGTGTTCAATCTGGGTGCGCAGGGTCTGGCTGCCGGCGAAGTTGAACACCACTGTGGTTTCAGGATGATCGGCCTCATACGCGGTTGCCAGGGCTCGGAAAGACTCCGACAGGGATGCTGCGGCGAACACCGTAAGCGTCGTTTCCGCGTCGCTGGAGCCTGCGGACGCGGGCGCGCAGGCGAAAAGCGCGAGCATTACGATGACAGCGGCGGCAAGTACCGGGCGACGAGCGATCATAATCGCCGCATTATAGCAACCGGAGCGTTATCTCGAGACCGTTCCTAAATCCCAAGCGGCCCTCGCACGAGAGCCGCTTGAGTAAGCCGCGAGACGATAACCTTACGGACCTGTACCGTCTAATCGGGTTCCAAAGAGCGCCGCTCAATTCTGTGCCAGTGCACCAGATTCTTATCAACCTGTTCGTCAACGTAATCGTCGTTCTTGACGCTGGCGATAGCGGCTCGTGCCCGGCGGCCTGTGAATCGCTCCAAAAATTCCGCATTCCGCTGGGCTCGGTCAACATCTCTATGGTTCGCAGTGAACGATACTTCTACCGCGATATATACGGTGTCAGGACCATCGGTTGCCCCCACCACCAGGTCAGCTTCGCGAAAACTCCTCAGAGTTGATGGATCAATCCCACTGTTAGAGTTCTCTTGGGCCCACCTGGCCAATTGGAGTTTCGGTACGTTGTCGACGTATTCCAACCCCATATCGAGAGCGATGACGCCGGCTTCTTGCGCCACTTCCGCTCGGGCATGACCGCCTTTCACTTGGCTGATGTCATTGGACATGGTGTCTTGACGGCGTTTGATAGTTGCGATGTCGTCAAGAATAGCTTCCTGCTGGTCGCTCATGGCCTTTTGCTCGTCGCTCATGGCCTGTTGCCGGTCGCTCATGGCTTTTAGTTGGTCGCTCATGGCCTGTTGCTGGTCATTTAGGTCCCCAATCTGGTCCGACATTACTTCCAACCGCCCGTTGATGGTGGTGAACGTCCTGACCATAATCTGGTTGAGCTCGGCCTGGTTGATCGCAAACTCTGATGCCGCATCTTCGGGTGAACCAGCCGGATGGTTCAGGCCCATGCTCCGCGCGTTATGTTCGCTTTGTTGGGCCAGGTGCCTCATCCTAATGAAGTCCTGATCCTGTTCGGGAGTACTCATCATATTTTCCAAACGAGCCGTAAATACGGGCGGATACAACAGCAGTATAACAAATTCCAGTCATAGCGCCGTCGCCTTTCCTAACGTCAGGGCGATATATCGGACCACGCGTACCCACTTGTAGTAGCGTGGTGAAAGGACGATTTCCCGCTCATTTCCTCTCATTTCCGCTAGTTCCAGTAGGGCATTGGGCGGGTCGTGGGGCTGAATCGAGGGCGGATGGAAGGGTTTTGGCGGTGGTATTGGCTGGCAGGTGAGCGGATTTGGGGGAGCGAGGTTCACGGTGTTGGGCAGTGGGCATTGGGTCTGCCCTCGCGGGCCCGGGTGGCGGGTTAGGTTTGGGCGCTGGGTAACATGGCACGGATGGGGGAAGGGTTAGAGCAAGGGGGAAGTGTCGCCGAGCGGGGGTGTCGGAAGTGGGGGTTTTTGGGGTAACTGGGTGATGATGGGCGGAGATGGCACGTCTTTGTGCCAAAAAAGGCAAGTGAGGCACAAAAAGTTGGGCGTTTTGGCGCCGACAGGAGTGACTGTGCTACCTGAATTGGGGGACGTGGGCGCTCGCAGTGGCAGGTTGCGCAAAGCGTGTACCCGACGCTCCCCTCTCGCCTGCCCTACGAATTGGCCCATCTGCAGCGCTACCGCAACATGCAAGTGGGTATGCGTGAGCTGGATGACACTGTTTGGCACGCACCGTCATTGATCTGCCTTCACCATGGGACGCCCCATACATCGCGCTGTTCAGCAAGCCTTGACCCAATTTCGTGGTCGCCGCCACAATGGAACCACGCTGAATCGGGAGAGAATTGATGATTACGGCAAAGGAGCGGTTCATGGGACAGGCATCCCCTGAACTGCTGGCGTTGATACGGGAGATAGCCCGCGCAGAAGGTCGCGATTTCGAGGCAGCGCAGGAAGATGCGATGCGACTGGACGTCGAACGCAAGACTGGCGATGAGGTGCAGCCCGACGCGATAGTCCGTTTCCGAACCAGTTTGGAGCGCAACCGTCGTCTCTACGAGTTGCTGTCCCAATGACGCGCCGGTTCTTCACCCATGGACACGTCTCTGGCGATACGCGGGATTTCTGAGCGGGCCTCATCGGGCGGCGTCCGTGCATCGTAAGCCGCCGGACCAGTCCAGGATGCGGCGGTCGGCGGTGACCAGCTCGTGTCCGTTCATGGCGGTGGCGGCGATGATGCGACCGGCCGGGTCGGCAAGGTTGTTCTATGAATAATCGGATGCACGGTAAAATCTGTCTCATAACCGGAGGCAGCGACGGCATCGGCTACGCTGCCTCCCGTGAACTGGCGCGTCTGGGAGCCAGGGTGGTCATCGTAGGCCGCAACGCCGCCAAGACCGAAGCCGCCGTGCGGCAGATCATCGCCGATACGGATAACCATGCGGTTGAGTACCTGTTGGCCGATCTTTCGTCCCAACGCGAGGTGCGTCGCGTCGCCGCCGAAGCGATGGACCTGTTGCCCCATCTGGATGTGCTGCTGAACAACGCCGGGGCCATATTCCTGTCCGACCGACGCAGCATTGATGGCATCGAAATGACCTTCGCGCTGAACCACCTGAGCTACTTCCTGCTGACCAACCTGCTGCTCGAACATCTGCGCAAAGTGCCACGGGCCCGGATTGTCAACGTATCCTCCTGTGCGCATGAATCACCGGGCAAGTTCCGGCTGGAAGACCTGCCCAAGCCTTCAGGCAATCGGGGATATGGAGCCTACAAACGCTCCAAGCTCTGCAACATCCTGTTCACCTACGAGCTGGCGCGGCGCCTGGAGGGCGAGAGTGTCACCGTAAATGCCCTGCACCCCGGCCTGGTGCGGACCAACATCGCCCGCAACAATGGTTTGCTGGGTCGCGTGGTCAATTTCTTCATTGGAGTTCGCGGCATCACGCCGGACAAGGGAACGGAGACGCCAGTGTACCTGGCGGCGTCGCCCGAAGTGGAAGGTGTGACCGGCAGGTATTTCGTGGACTGCCGGCCGGCGCCGTCTGCCAGCATCAGCTACGATGCAGAGCTGGCTGCCAGGCTGTGGGATATGAGCGCGTCCCTTACTGCTACTGGCGACCCACCAGCGCTCTGAAAGGTTAGGTCTGGACTTAACCCGCTGAAGACGCGCCCGCAATAGAGAACCGACCTTCCCAGCCGGATCAATCGGTCTCCCGCCCCACTGATGCGACCCCCAGGCTCGACCTGTAGTGTGGATGACGCCTGAGCCCTCCGGCCATTGCCCGTCGTTAGCGGTCAAGAAGGCCCGCTGGTTGGCGCCTGAGCGGGCAGGAAGGCGACGGCTATCGTGCCGTCAGGTCTCCCCGGAGTTACTGCGGCTGCAGATCCCGCGACTGGAACTGGAACCACCGGACGTGTCCGTCGTCTACCAGTTGCTGTACGGCGTGGTCGTTCTCGAGGCTGGCAACTACGGGCACGGCGGTCATGCCCGTGAAACGGCCGATGAGTTCGGCGTTCCGGACAGCCCGCCGGGTGTCGCGTTCGTCGGCGGTGTAGGATGCCTCGACGGCCATGAACAGTTGGTTGCCGTCCTGGTCCTGAACCTGCGCTACCAGGTCGGCCACGTAAAAGCTGCGCCGGACGCCGGCGGGAATGTCATTGGCCGTGGACCCGCGCAGCATATTTCGCAGGTCGTTACCGTTGAGCTGCCAGGTGATTTCGTAGCCCAGTTGCTCGGCGATATCGTCGGCCATCTCGCGGGCGATGCGGCCGGCCACATGGCCCTTGAGATCGCCCAGATCGTCGGTGATGCGTTGCAGGCGAACCTCCACACTGGCGTTGGTCTCCGCCTGCCGCGTGTTGAAGTCTTCCTGCCGTACGGCGAATTCTTCCAGGCGTGCGATGGATGCGTCCGTGCGCGCGTTGAACTCTTCCTGCCGGGCGTTGAACTCTTCCTGGCGCTCGATGAACCCCGTCACATAGGTGGCGAATTGGGCGAAACGTTCCGGCAACTGCACCAGCTCTGCGGGGAGGATGAGGCTGCGGACTTGGGCGAGGAATACGGGATCGTCCTGCAGCGTCAGGAGCAGGCGTTCTTTATCCTGTTGGCTCATCGTCATGGTTCTGCTCCGCTCCCTGCTTTGATTTTATCACTCTGCCCGGCCGGGCACAGAGAGCGACGGCGCGGCGTCATGCTATCGTTCATCTTTGGGTCACGGCGCCCGGATTGCGACGACTTCCTCCGAGGCCACGCCGGGGCCGTTCCAAGGTGCTAAACTGCCGGTATCATGGTCCTGGCCCAACCTGTGCCGCGGTATTCAAACAGAACAGATAAGGAGTGAGCAGTGCCTTACGCCAACATAAACGGAGTCAACCTGTATTACGAGGAGTATGGCGCCGGCCCCACGGTCATGCTGACGCCGGGCGGACGGGTGGACCACAACGGCCTGCGTCCCATGGCTGCCCTGCTGTC
>DAOUJD010000104.1:0-63269 GCA_034423115.1 Dehalococcoidia bacterium
CCGCCATCAAGACCTTCTACCGACGTCTCCGCGACGCCGGTAAACCCGGCAAGGTCGCCCTCACCGCGTGTATGCGCAAACTCCTTACCATGCTCAACGCCATCGCCCGGGACCGCCAACCCTGGCAGGACACTCCTCAACCCTCACCTTGACACCCAATACAGTTGCTACACTTTAGAAGGGAACGATTTGGTTAACCGGAGCGATTACATCTCGCACGAAGAGTTTATGGCGGCGAGGCAGAAGTCTGTGGATGCGTACCACGAAAAGCTGAGACGCGCAGAGGAGAGGGAGAGGAGGCATAAGCTTCGGGTAGGGACGGCCAAGCGGAATGAGCGGCTGGCGCTTTTGGGATGCGAGTGCGCATCATGCAGTGTTGCGGCGGGATTGGAGTTCCACCTGAGCCAGAAACGGTTACGTGCAGGCCGCGAGGACAATCCGGTGCACGAGTATCTATCGATGCGGGCGTTTGGGGCGGACCGGCTTGGCGGCGGCGGGATGGGCTGGCATGTGTTCGAGTTTTACTGCACCTGCATCGCGCTGGTGATGCGGCTGGACAAGTTCAATTCATCGTGGAATTTTGACGATGAGTATGTGGTGGACATGAGGAATGAGGCGTTTCGTCTCGCGCTTGAGCACGGACATCTGCCTCATTTGGGGTATGAGTTCAAACTGGAGTCGGTACGGGAGTACCTGGTGGCGGACGAAGCTAGGCGCCAAGGCACCGAATCATGATTGGAAGGGCTTAGTTGCGCTCGATGACGGGATCGAATAGGAGCGTAGGGCGAATGATTATTCGCCCCTTCGATTTGGTGGTAGAGTATCGGGGTCGGGGGATCGGCTTTCGGCGGTCATCGCTTACCTGATCTTGACGTATCGAAACGGGATGGATGTAATTTTCCGCACGAACCAACTGGCGAGATGTTACGTAGAATCCGAGAGAGCGATTCAGGAGTGGGGCCCGGTCGTAGGCCGTAGGTACATTGACCGCATCAACCAGCTTTACCAAATCGAGGACTTTCAGGAGGCTTACAGTATCGCCTCGTTGCGGTTGCACAGTCTGCGCGGGTCGCGGACTGGCCAGTTGTCCATTTACCTCACCGGGCGCTGGCGTTTAATTGTAACCAGGGGCGCCGACGAGCGAACCGTAACCGTCGAAGAGGTCAGCAACCACTATGACGACTAGCAATCCGCGCCTTTTGTCGGACTTACCGATACCTCCCGGTGAAAACCTGGCGGAGGAATTGGAAGCCAGAGGGATGACGGCTCGGGAACTTGCCAGTGTGCTGGGTGTGTCTGAGGAATTTTTGGCTGAAATTATCCGTGGCGAGCGTCCAATAACCGACGAAACGGCCTGCGGACTGGAAACGGTGATGGGCATCAGGGCCGGATTCTGGATGGGCCTAGAGGCCAACTATCGGGAAACTTTGGCGCGGCTTCAGAACCGTGAAGCCTTGACGGGTGACTGAGCGTGCGAACGACTGAACTCACAATGCGTTTGGAGAAAAACAATGGAATTTTGGAGTGATGCACAGTTGGCTTCGATTGACCGGATGCTGAATCCGCGGTCGATTGCGGTGGTGGGAGCGACGCCGAGGATGCAATACGGCGGGCGGTTCCTGGCGGCGGCGATGGGATCGATGGAGCGCGGGGTCAACGTGTATCCGGTGAATCCGAGGTACGAGGAGGTGCAGGGGTTACAGGCGTACCCGTCGGTGTCTGCGCTGCCGGAGGCGCCGGACGTGGTGGGGATCGTGGTGCCGTACCACGCGGTGCTGGACACGCTGCGGGAATCGCACGAAAAGGGGGCGAAGTCGGCGATTGTGATCTCCGCAGGGTTCGCCGAGCGCGGGGTGGACGACCGGCGAGATCTGCAGGGCGAGATGGGGCGGTTTGCTGAGGAGTCGGGGATGCGGGTGAGCGGGCCGAACTGCCTGGGCCTGGCGAACCTGAAGGATGACATCTGGGCGAGCGCGGCATCGCGAGGCGCGTCGGGATTGAGCGGGCCGGTCGGGCTGGTGTGCCAGAGCGGTGCATCGGCGTTCGGGCCGTTTTTGAACCGTGCGGTGGACGAGGGCATCGGGTTCACGTACATCGTGTCCACCGGGAACGAAGCGGATTTGGATTTCTGCGACTTCGCGCGATACCTGCTAGATGACGATGACACCAAGGTGATCGCGGGATTCGTCGAGGGGTTCAAGGACGGGCGTAAGTTCGTGGAGGTGGCGCGACTGGCGGCGGAACGGGGCAAGCCCATCGTATTGATCAAGATTGGGAGGTCGGAGTTGGGCACGCGGGCGGCCGGGTCGCACACGGCGGCGCTGACGGGCGTTGACGCGCGGTATGACGCGGTGTTCGATCAGTACGGAGTGATAAGGGTGCAGGACTACGACGACCTGCTGCAGGTGTCGAACCTGATGGCGCGGTGCCAGCGGCCGCCGAGTCGTGGGGTTGCCGTGGTGTCGCACTCGGGCGGGATCAGCAGCCTGACGGCGGATATGTTCGGTCAAGCGGGATTGGATCTGCCGCCGCTGTCGGACCGGGCGCGGGACGGCATCAACGATATTTTGAAGGGATTCGGGTGGGCGGCCAACCCGTCGGACGTCACTGGCTTCGCCAACAGCGACGACTTCCCGGCGATCATGTCATTCATGGCCGATGACGAGAACGTGGGCACGCTGGTGGTGGCGTCGGCGGGCGCGGACCCGCAGGCGACGCAGGTGATTGCGCAGCGGGACGGCAGTGACAAGCCGGTGGCATTCCTGTGGACGGGAACGCGGGGCGCGCAGTCGGGTTTGCCGATGCTGCGACAGGCGGGGATACCGGTGTTCTACGTGCCGGACAAGTTGGCGGCGGGCGTGCGCTATCTGAACGACTACCACGACTGGAGGGAGCGGCAGTTGGCGCGAGGGTTTGCGGACGCCGGCGATTTGTCAGCGGAGCAGAGTTCTGCGGCAGGGTCGTTATCCGTTGGCGGCGCGCTGACGGAATTCGATAGCAAGGCGCTGGTGTCGGCGTTCGGAGTGCAGACGACGCGGGACGAGGTGGCGCAGGACGCGGATGCTGCGGTGGCCGCGGCCGAACACATCGGGTATCCGGTGGCGGTGAAGGTGAACTCGCCGGACATACTTCACAAGACCGAGGCCGACGCGATCTGGCTGGGACTGACGGACGAGGCCGCAGTACGGGCCGGGTTTGACCAAGTGACGGCGAACGCGCGCGCCTACGATCCGAACGCGCGGATTGAAGGCGTGGTGGTGCAGGAGATGGTGACAGGCGGCGTGGAAACGATTGTGGGCGTGTCGTATGACGACCAGTTGGGGCCGTTCCTGCTGTTTGGCACGGGCGGCGTGATGGTGGAGGTTTACAACGACGTGGCATTGCGGAGGTGTCCCATCACCAAGGAGGACGCGCTGGAGATGATCGACGAGGTGAAGGGGGCGCGGCTGCTGCGGGGGTTCCGCGGGTCGCCGGCGGCGGACGTGGACGCGCTGGCGGATACGCTGGTGTCGGTGTCGAAGATGGCGACGCGACTGGAGGGATCGCTGGGTGAGTTGGACCTCAACCCGCTGATGGTGCTGCCGGCAGGGCAGGGCGTGAAGGCGGCGGACGCGCTGGCGGTGGGACATGGGTGAAACAACCACAGGGCGACTTGCATCAAGGTCTCAGTGCGTCGTGCCGTCAAACAACGTTTCGAGTGACGAGAGATTGCGGTGTAAACCCAGCGGGGAGTTCAGTTGACTCCCGATTGACTTCGTTCCTTACCATAGATAGGTTTGAGTAAGGAGGCAAGATGATAGTCAAGATCACATCCAAGCGCCAGGTTACTTTTCCGGCCCATGTTCTGGACGCGATGGGTGTCAAACCGGGGGATCAACTAGAGCTTACCGAGAGTCCGGATGGATACCTGATCCGACCTCGGCGCATCAATTACGACCGGTTGGGAACGTTGAGGGACAAGATCTCCTCAGACCATCCTCCGTTTGACATCCGCGAATTCCGTGACCGCCCTTATGACACCACGCTTCGGGATTGATACATCGGTCCTGGTGAGATTGGTTACGGGACGACCAGAGCCAGATTTTCGGAGTTGTCTCGAAGCCCTACGACTTATCGTCGAAGACCACGGCGGGGAGCTTTTCGCATCCAACCAAGTGGTTGGCGAAGCGTATGTAACAATACAACACCACTACGGGGTGTCTGACGCTGAGACGAGAGAGGGATTGATCGCCGTGCTGACCAGCGGATTGGTCGCGCCATCGAATGGCCATGGAATAATTTCGATGTTGGAAGAGCGGCAAGGTGCGGGATTGTTTGACAGACTGATTGCCGACGGATATTCCAGAGAAGGGATGGAAACTTTGACGCTAGACCGAAGAATGTCATCCTTGCCGGGGGTTCAAAGGCTTTAGCGCGACGGGATGAGCAAAATTGCGAGTTTCTTTGGTGGAAATGGGCGATTTGAGTAGGAAGGGATACTGTTGCAAGGGTATCCTATACTGCATTTTCAAGCATGGGGCGGGTTTCAAACCCGCTCCTACGCATGAGCCCGAGCAATTCGGTAGTGCATCTTCCGCAGGTGCCATGTTGGGGCGATCCCGAGGCGTAAACCGTTGTTGATGGGGTGGGAGTTGGCGCTGGGGTTGGTGGCGATGTTCTTTGGGGCGGTTGTGCTGGGGACCATCAGCTTCGGGTTGGGGACGGTGGCGATGCCGTTCCTGCTGCTGGTCCTGATGCCGCGAGATGCGGTGGTGATAGCGACCGCCATGATCATTTTGACCACGGGGTTGACCGTGGTGCAGACCTGGCGACATCTGCGGCTGCGGGAGACGTGGCCGTTTCTTTTGGCCGGATTGCCGCCGGTGCCGTTGGGGGTGTTCCTGCTGCACGAGTTCAACCCCACGGCGCTGCGCGTGATCATCGCGGTGGTGGTGCTGACGGTGGGGGTGATGAGCCTGTTCAGCGTTCGGTTGCCGGGGGCGCGCCGGCGGTTGATGGCGCCGGTGGTGGGGTCGGCGACGACGCTTATGGTAACCACGTTTGGCGTGGGTGCGCCGTTGGCGGCTCTCTACTCGATTGAGCAGGACTGGTCCCGGGACACCATCCGGGCGACGTTGGCCTTGTACTTCTTGATGGCGGCGGCGTTGGGGATGGTCCTGTTCGCAGTTACGGGCCTGGTCAACGTCGGGGTAGCGCAGAACATTGGGTTGCTTGCCGTGGCCGTGTTGGTGGGTTCAGGGGTTGCGGCCGTGGTGGCGCGGCGGATCAGCCTGCGGACGTTTCGCTACGTCGTGGTGGCGGTGACGGTCGCGGGGAGCATATCGCTTTTGGTGCGGGAGGCTACGCTGGCGGTTTAGGGGGACGGCGCACTGTTCACTCTTCCGACGGCGTTCGCTCGTGGTCATCCCGGGTACGATTAGCCAACTGCAACGCGATCGCAGCGGCCACGGTGGCGGTAACGTAGGTCGCGATGTTGGAATTACCCCGAAGTTCGTTTGCGACCAATTTCAGGCAGGCGATAGACGTCTCGCCGGGTTGAGGCGAGGCATTCCAACAACCGAAAGTAGATACCCAATAAGGGCTGAGGAGAAACATCCAAAGCGCGGTGCCGATAAACGCCCACACGGCCGTCCCGATCGGCATACGCAAAGTTTGCCCAACACGGATCATGCTCAGCGTCGTTCTGAATTAACGGCAATGATAATAGACGCGAGCAAGGCAGCTGCATAAAACGTGGGCAGAGCCGCACCGGATACCACGCCCAAACCCGGTATTCGGGCGATCATCAGGACCAGAAATGAGAGCATCGCTCCCAACAATATCCCGCCGACAATTGAGCTAATAAGCGTCACTTGGATAACCCACAGTGGATGACATATGCGCGTCGATTCACGGGATCAGTATATCACCATGACACGAAAGTGCTAGCGTTCCTGGAGGACTTCGCCGGAGAGTTGGTTGATGCGGTAGAGGTGGACGAGGACGGCGGCGCCGGTGCGGTCGGGGTCGCGGTCGAGTTCGCCCTGGACGGTGCGGGACATGACGTTGTCGCGGATTGCGCCCGAGCGATGCATGGTCGCCGTGCCGTAGAAACGCAGGTTAACGCGATCCGTGGGGTGTCGGTAGAAAAGGACGATCTTGGAGCCGTTCTCGATGTTGGCTGCGGAATTGCGCCAACCGCGCTCCCAGAAAGCGAGGGTCTCGCGGTCGTACACCAGGACGCTGCCCCGCATGCTGATCTGCGGTTCGCCGTCGGCGGATACGGTGGCGATGAACATGGGGCAACGGTCTTCGAGGGCGTTGTCGATGCGGCGGCGCATTTCGTCGTCGATGTGAATCATGTTGCTTACTCCGATTGGCCGATCTTTGCGGGTCGGTGTTGAACGGGATGGTGGGGTCATTTTTTCATTGATGTACAGGATACACAGGATTGGCGAGGATTGAATGGGCGGATTTTATTGGTTGGCATACCAATTGGGGGTACCGCTTCGCGTCGGGTTCAGATATAGGCGAGGGCGACGCGAGCGTCGCCCCTACATATGATTATGCGGTGGTTGAGTGGCGCGACGTTACTGGGGGCCGAAGGTTGCCTGCCAGACGCGGGCTTTTTCGAGGGCGGCCTGCTTTTCGGCATCTCGGGCGGCGCAGGCGGCGCTCATGGCGAGGACGTCCTTGGCCCATTCGTCCACCGGCACATCGATCATGCGGCCGGCGAAGGGCGCAGCGGCGGTGCCGGCGGCCAGGGCCTGGGCGAACACCTCGCGAACCTGAGTGTAGTAATCGATGAGGGACTCGGTGGGTGTGTACGCCTCGTTGATAGCGCTGACCCAGACGGGATGGCTGCAGACCATACCCTTGAAACCCAGGTTGCGGGCGTCGGTGGCGGTTTGCACCAGGGCCTCGTGCCCGACGTTTGCGATGCCGAGACCCATAGGATCGGCGACGGCGATGGGCTGTACGCCGGCCGCGGTGGCTTCGATGCAAAGGCGGCCGCGGGCGTACACGAAGGGATCGGGGTCGGAACTCTGAACGATGCCCAGGGAGGCGGCGAGTTCCGCCTCGTCTATGATGACCTGGCGGATGCGCGGGGATGCCGTGATGACTTCGCGGATGTGCCACACGCCGGCGGCGGTTTCGATGGAGGGAACGATTTCGGTGCTGCCGATGCCGACGCCGGCGTTGCGTTCCAATTCGTTCAATACTTCGTGCGCTTCAATAATGTCGCTCGCGGATTCGGGTCCCGGCACGGCTATGCCGGTTAGGTCGGTGCATATTGCCGCAGCAGCGTCCGCGTAGATGGACTGGGCGTTGACGCGGACGAAAACCTCTGCGCCACCCTTGGCTACCAGCGTAACCGCGGATTTGAGGTTTACGCGGGCATTTTCCGATTCGGCGGCCGGGATGCCATCCTGTAGGTCCAGGCTGATGGCGTCGGCGCTGAGGTTCCAAGCCCAGCGGATCATGCGGCTTTGGGTGGCCGGCATAATGAGGTTGGAGCGGCGGACTAGGATGGACATGTCAGTGACTCCGGGTTACGTAGTTCCCCCTCACCCCAACCCTCTCCCACGAGGGGAGAAGGAGTTTTCAGCCACTCTCCTCGGCGGAGCGGACGCGGGCGATGGCCTCGTTCTTCTCGCGGTCGCGTTCTTCGCATTGGGATTGCCACTCAAGCAGTTCCTCAGCGCGGGCGGCTTCGTAGCGGTCGATGACCCGGAGTTGGCCGGACGCATCTTCGGTCTGCAACCAGGTTTCGCTGGAATGAGACAACCGGCGGTATTGATCAAGGACCCAATGGGCGTCGGCGACTTCATCGTCGGTGGGCGTGAAACCGCGGTTCTGGGGTTCGACGACGTTGGGGTGCAGGCCGCCGCCGATGCGGAACCCGCACTTTCGGGCGGCGTCGGCCTCGGCGAAGGCGCGGTCAGGGTCGCTGACGCTGCCGGTTATGTTGGGCGTGAACGGGGTGGCGCGGGGTGTTACGCCCAAGGCGCGGGCGGTGAGCTCGACCTCGCCCTTGCCGTAGACGAACTGGTCGAATGCCACGAACATCTCGACGCCGAGATCGCGGGACATGTCGTATCCGGACGCGCCGCCGAAATCGCGGATGCGGGCGCTGGCCGAGACGATCTCGTAGCAGTTGGCGACGCCGATGGCGGTCTCGATGTTTGCGCCGATCTCGATGGTGCCGGGGCGGATGCCGCGTTCGGCCTCCAGGCGGGTGATGATCTCGTCCATGCGGCGGATTTCGTGGGCGTGCTCGGTTTTGGGGTAGTTGACCATCATGAGGCCGGGCCAAATGGCGGCGTTGAGGTCGGCCTCCATGAGGTCGTGGTTGATGCGGCAGACCGCGTCCGCGCCGCCCTTGTTGACGACGGGGATGCTTTGCTTGACGAGGTTGCGGGCGACGTCCTTAAGGTTGGGCGGGACGGAGTCCTCGAGGTCCATGTTGATGTAGTCGCAGCCGCGATGCCAGGCGTTGTTTATAAAACGCTCCGTGACGATGGGCATGGTCAGGCCGGAGCGTTTGAGGCGGCGAGGATGTTCGTGCATCTTGCGACCTCCTATGGCACGGGAACAGGGCGGCCTTCGACGGCGGCAGCCTTGAACATGTCGCGGGTAGCGCAGGCGTCGGCGAGCGCCAGCACGTTGGCGTACTGGCGGGCGATGTCGGGCGTGAGGAACCGGTCCTCGTGGGTTACGGTGGCGATGACGCCGGATTCGGTGGCGTCGGCGTAGGCCTGCTGGATGGAGCGGGCGGCGGCGACCTCGGATTCGGAGGGGGTGAATCCCTGGTTGAGGGGGCCGACCTGGTTGTCCAGGACGCAGAACGATCCTTTGAATCCGATGGCGCGGCCACGTTGGGCTGCCGCGCGGGTGTTGTCCGGCGTGGCGAGCAGGCCGCGGTCGGGATGACGCCACCATGCGCCCAGGGGCGTTTTGCCGGCAGCGGCGGCGATGGTGACCAGGCGCTGCATGAGGTATTGCATCAGGTGGATTTCGCCGGAGGGTTCGGGTCGGAGGTCCATGATGAGGTCGGCGCGGCCGAGGGTGAGGCCCCAGATGCGTGGGCTGGCGGTGGCGATCTCATATCCGCTGTGGTTGCCGGGGGCGGTTTCCAGTGATGCGACGATTTCGACGCTGCCGGGGAGCAGGCCGCGTTCGCTTTCCAGGGCGGAGATTATGGCGTCGATCCGGGCGACCTGGTCGGCGGATTCGGCGCGGCTGACTACGATGCCGGTGAGACCGGGCCACACGGCGGCACGCAGGTCAGCCAGCATCAGGTCGGGTTCGATCTGGACGAAAACCTCTGCGCCGCCGGCTTTGACGGGGTTCAAGGCGTCGACCACCACTTCGCGGGCGGCGGGTTTGTCGGCCTCGGCGACGAACTCCACAAGGTCCAAGACCACGACATCGGCGCCGGCCTGGTGGGCCGCTGCGATGCGAGCCGGGTGGGACATGGGCGCCAGCAGCCAGGAGCGTCTGATCTTGTCGTTCGCTGGCATGGGTCGGTGTCTGATGAGAAGTCAGTTAGAAGGGCCGGCATCCCGCAGTTTGATGCGATATAATGCCGGCGGCCTGTACAGCGTCGATGAGGGGAAAATGTCCGGGGATTTTAGCCCAATCCCGTTGCTTTGGCAATTATCGACGCTGGAAAACGTGATGGGGCCACCACCGTGCCGACCTCATGCCACCGCTCTGTCTTCTTTCAGTTACGTCTAGCGATTCACGCAACGGCGTTGTCCTGTGGCGTGGAGTCCCCAAGGGGCAGGCGAACGGAGAGGGATGCGGTCTCGGTGGATGGCGCTTCCCACGTAGCGATGTAATGTGAAACCACACGGGCATCTGATCGACGGCACCGTGTGAATCGAAATTGTGATTGACGCTCGGCCTCGGGATGGCGCACCCGACACCGTCCCGAAATACGCCAGGAAAGACAAGAGGAGTTGAAGTGACCGCCGCTCTGCTAGAAATCCATGACCTACCCGACACCGGCCAACTGAGGGTCAGCCTCGCCGAATCCGGCAGCGGGCGCCGGGATGCGCCGCCTGTGGAGTTCGGGCTGGCGCTGACCGACGAGGAACGGGCCACGCTGGACCGATACCACCAAGAGCACGTGAGCCCGACCATCGGGTCGTTGGCTCGCGTCGAAGCGGTGGAGGCGGTGATGCGCAACCTGGGACGGTTGCTGTTTGAGACCGCGTTCGGTTCCGGGAGCCAAGGCCGGGGATTCCTGGACGAGGTGATGGCGCGGGAGGACCGGGGAGAGCTGGTAATCGTATCGGAGCGGCCGGAGTTCCTGTCGCTGCCGTGGGAGCTGATGAACGACCCTGAGTTGGGGTACTTCATCAACGGGTTGGCGGGAGTGCTGCGGCAGTCCGTTGCGGACCTTCCGGTGGGGGAGACGGAGGAGCGGGTGGATGGGGCTTTGCACGTGTTGATGCTGTCTGCGTCGCCCGTGGCGGGGGAGACGCCCTCCCAAGGGCCGCTGGTGGATCGCGACTCGGTGGCAGGCGCGCACCTGGCATCGGCCACCGTCACGGCGTTGGAGGGGCTGAATACGGAGGCATCGCTGGACAACCCGCGACCGGCCACGCTGGCGGCCCTGCAAACCCTACTGGAGCGACGCCCTAACCACTACCACATCGCGCACATCGACGGGGCCACGCTGGATGGCGAGGGCAACCTGCTTTTTGAAGATGCGCGCGGCGGCGTGGATGCCATCTCTGCGGCGCGGCTGGGTGAGACGCTGGCCGGCGGGGGAGTGGAGGTTGCGTTGGTGACCGCCGGGGCGCAGGGACAAAACGTGCCCATGAGCCTGTGGTCTGATGTTGGACAACGGATCGCGGCGGCGGGGGTGGCGCAGGTGGCGGTGCTGCCGGCGCCTTTGCATCGGGACGCGGCGGAAACCTCGATGCGGGCGTTCTACACGCGGCTGGCACAGGGGAACGCGGTAGCAACTGCGGTATCGTCGATCCGACGGGGGTTGATGGACCAGCCGGAGCGGGTTTCCGTGTACGGCAAGCGGGTGTTCTGGGACTGGCAGCTACCGGCGGTGTACCAATCGAAACAATACGTGCCGCCCATCATCGCGCAGCACGAGCCGGACCCGGCGGCACCGCCGGTGATTCATCCTGAGGAAGCGCCGACGGATGAGCTGCAGATACCGGCGCAGGGGCAGTACGGCCTGGTGGGGCGACAAGCGGAACTGAGGCAACTGGAAAGAGTGCTGGAAACCCACTCGGTGGCGCTGCTGTCGGGCAGTACAGGCGTGGGCAAGACGGAGTTGGCACTGGGTTTGTGCCGGTGGTTCCTGAAGCCGGCGCGGGTGGCCTACCCGGGCGGCGTGTTCTACACGGTTTTCGAAGCATCGCAGCCGGCCGGGATAGAGCGGGTGGTGCACGAGATCGGGACGTCGGTGGCGGGGCTGGATTTCGCGGACATGCCGGCCGCGCAACAACGGGGTTGGGTATTGCAGTATTTGCAGCAGAACTCTTGCCTGCTGGTTTGGGACAACGTGGAGAACGTGGCGGGATTCCCGGACGGGAACGCGGGGTTGACGGAAGAAAGCGAGTTGCCGGCACTAGGCACGTTCCTGGGAGAGGCGACGACCGGGCCCGTGGGCACCAGCGCGCTGCTGTTGAGTCGCAGGGATTCTGAGTCCTGGTTGACGATGCCGTATGCGTCGCTGACGCTGGAGGGGCTGACGCAGCCGGACCGGTTGGGACTGGCGGCGGCCGTGATGGACCAGGCGGAGGTGCCGGCGAATCGGGCCAGCGCGGACTTTGGGGAACTGCTGGAAACGTTGGACGGGCATCCGCTGGCGATGCAGATCGCGATTCCGCCGGTAAAAGAGGTGCCGGCCTCGGTGGTGACCGGAGAGCTGCGTAGGTTGATGGAGGAACACGCGGACGGAGGCGAGCAGGGACGTAGCCCAGTATTGACCGCCGCGATGGAGTATTCATTCTCGCGGATGTCGAGACGTAACCGGACACACCTGCCGTTCCTGGCGTTGTTCCAGCGGCGGGTGATGCTGGACGTGCTTTCACACATTACCGAGGAGCGGGCGTACGGGCAGGTGATGGGGGACGACATGGCGGCCGGGGCGTCGCGGTCGCTGCTGACGCCGGAGGGAGGGATGCAATCGACCGGGCGGTCGTACGCCAATTGCCGCACGCTGCTGAGGCAGGCGCAGTCGGCCGGATTCCTGGAGCCCATTTCGCCCAGCGTGTACCAGATCAATCCGGCGATGCCGTGGTTCCTGGGGCGCAAGCTGGGCGGTCAGGTGGCCGGCAACGGGATTCAGCAACTGGAGCAGGAATTCGTGCGGGTGTATGCCGACACCGCTGACTACTTTATGGAAAGCCTTTACGAGAACCAGGACACGGGCACGACGGCAGTGCTGGCGGAGGAGGGTAATCTCACGCAAGCGCTGGGGTTGTCGCTGGAATACCGGCAGTGGGACAACGCGCAACTGTTGATCCAGCCGATAGCGCAGGTGTACCGGATGCAGAAGCGGTTCCCCGAACTGCGACGGCTGCGGGCGCAACTGCTGGACACAATCGGGCACACCGCGGCGCAGGCGGAGTCCAACGGGGCGATCGAGTTCTGGCAATACCTGCTGGGCACCGATTCCATGGAGTCGGTGGAGATCATGGACCTGGAGCGGGCGGAGGGCTTCAATGAGCAGTTGCTGGCCTACCTGCTGGAACAGCCGGGCGGCGACACCGACGAGCGCACTGCCGCCGTGTATCACCAGAATGGTTTGATCGCCACGCGGCGCGGTCAATATGACGTCGCGACGGAGTGGCTGGAAAGGGGGCTGGAGATCATCGACGGCGGCGAAGATCAGGAATCCATAGCGGACGCCTGTTTCGCCATCGGGCAGGTGCGCCACCACCAGCGACAGTACAGCGCGGCGAAAGAGTGGTACATGAGAGCGCTGGACATCCACCAGCGTCTGCCGGACTACGAGGAGATGGTGAACGACTTCCGGGCGTTGGGGTCGGCGTGCCACATGCGCTTTGAGTACGACGAGGCGCGAAACTGGTACAACCGAGCGCGGGAGATGGTGGAGGAGAACCGGGACGAAGAAACGGCGATCTACATTTTCCATGCCCTGGGAACGGTGGACCATTCGGAGTACCTGTTTGAGGAAGCGCAGTCGTGGTATCAGCAGGCGCTGGGGCTGTGCGACCGGATGGGCATGACGGAGCAGATGATCGTTGAGTTTCACCACCTGGGCACGCTGGCGCAGGCGCGGGGCATACCGGACGAGGCGGAGGAATGGCTAACCGTAGCGATGGAATACCGGGAGCGCATGGGAGATACGCGCGGCGTGGGTGTGGAGGCGCGGCAACTGGGGGTCGTATTTCACGAGGTTGGCGACCTGGACAAGGCGTACCACTGGTATGACGAGGCTCGGCAGGCTTTCGAGAACGCCAGGGACGTGTTGCGGGCCGCAAGGACGTACGGCCAGTTGGGGATGGTGGAAGAGGAACGTGGGAACCTATCGGACGCGCTGGAGTGGGTGGCTCGCACGTACCAACTGGTGGTCCAATACCAGTTGCCGATGCTGGTGCAGGTGAAGGCGCACCTGGCGCGGTTGCGCGACTCGATGGGTGAGGACGACTTCCAGCAGTGGTGGCGGGACAACACGGGAGCGGAGGCGCCGGAGGACCTGGACGTGGATGCGAGCGAGATTTTGTGAGTTCCGCTTTCTTCATGGATGAACAAGATATGAAGGATTAAATGGGTTCGGCGTGGGCTCTCAGCCTCACCCTAACCCTCTCCCGTCAAGGGAGAGGGGACAGGCGACGAGAGCGATTCGATGGCCCGCTTAGTATGAGGTGAGTTGAGATGGCGTTGACCAAGTTTGAAATCAGGACGCGGAAGCCGTTTGCCGACGGTGAGACGTTTGGCGACGTGGGACGGTACGAGCAGATCGACGGGCTGGCGCATTTTGCCGTTGACCCGAACCATCCCGACAACGCGGTGATCGCCGACATCGGCCTTGCGCCACGAAACGGCGACGGGCTGGTGGAGTTCTCCGCCGATTTTCGGATCGTGAAGCCGGTGGACAACGACCACGGCAACGGTCGGCTGCTGCTGGACGTGGTGAACCGGGGCAAGGAATTGGCGCTGAAGAACATCAACAGCGCGCCCGATGGCCCGCCAGATGCCGACCCGCACCCGGGCAACGGTTTCATGATGCGACACGGGTACAGCCTGGTGTGGTGCGGGTGGCAGCACGACGTTCCATCGGCTCCGGGTCTGTTCCGCTGCAACGTGCCGAATGCTCAGCACGCCGACGGTTCGCCGGTGTCGGGCAAGATCGTGATCGCGTTCCAACCGATGACGCGGGTGGATACGCAGTTTCTCTCGGACCGGGAGCACCAGCCGTACCCAACGAACCACCTGGAAAGCTGGGATTCGGTGCTGACGGTGCAGGCGCACGAGGATGGCGAAGAGACGGTGATTCCACGGGAACGGTGGGCGTTCGCACGACTGGTGGACGGCCGGCGAGTGGCGGACGCGGCGCACATCACCATGGACGGCGGATTTGAGGCCGGCAAGGTGTACCGGGTGGTCTATGAGACATCGCACGCGCCGCTGGTGGGGCTGGGCATGCTGGCGACGCGAGACATTGCGGCGTGGCTGCGGTACGGCAAGGTTGATGGGGCGGGCACGGCGAATCCGCTGGCCGGCGCGATCGGACGGGCGTACGCCTACGGGCGCAGCCAGAGCGGGCGGTTCCTGCGGCAAATGTTGCATCTGGGCCTGAACCGGGACGAGTCGGGACAGATCGTTTTCGACGGGATGCTGCCCAACGTGGCGGGCGGAAAGATGGGTGAGTTCAACGTACGGTTCGGGCAGCCGTCGAGCCTGTCCAACCGCAGCGTGAACAACCTGCCGCCGTTTTTGGATAGGGATCCCGATGGCGACGGGATACTAGCGGAGTGCGCGCGGCGTGGGATCGCGCCCAAGGTGATCTACACGAACACGTCGTCGGAGTACTGGGGCGGGCACGGCGCGCTGGCTCACATGACGCCGGACGGCGAGGCGGACGTGGAATTGCCGGACAACGTGCGGTCGTGGCTGTTCTGCGGAACGCAACACGGCCCGGCGAACCTGCCGATTTCGGACACGAATCCAGATACCGGAGCGCGTGGGACACAGGCGTTGAACTACGTGGACTATCGCCCGTTGATGCGGGCCGCGCTGTATCACCTGGACCGGTGGGTTACCCATAACGAGTTGCCACCGGCCAATGGGTATCCCAATCATGCTGATGGCACCGCGGTGAACGCGGATGATCTGGCGGATTGGTTCAATGGAGTGCCGGGCGTTGAGTTTCCCGCGCACCAGAAAATCATGCGGCGGCTGGACTTCGGGCCGGACCGGGCGGTGCCGACGGTGATACCGCCGGCGGTGGGCGAACGGTATCCGTCGGTTGTGTCCGCAATCGACGCGGATGGGAATGAGGTTGGAGGGATCGGGCTGCCGGCGATTGAGGCACCGCTGGCGACGTACACCGGCTGGAACGTGCGGCATCCCGACATCGGCGGGACGGGTCAGACGATGGCGCCGGGTGGAACGGTGGTTGGAGCAGCGATTCCGTTTGCGGTTACTCGGGAGGAGCGTTTGGCATCCGGGGATCCCAGGGCTTCGATTGAGGAACGGTATGCGTCGAGGGACGAATACCTGGAGCGGGTGCGGGCGTGCGCCGAGTCGCTGGTCGCATCGGGATACGTGCTGGCCGAGGACGTGGACGTGCTGGTGGCGCAGGGAGGCGAGGTGTACGATGCCATCGTTAGGATGCCGGCGGCGGTTGCGGCGGATGACTGACACGGATGGAAAGAGGTCATCATGATACCGAGCGAAATCGTGTTTGAAGTGACCGAAGCGGTTGAAGGCGGCTATGATGCGAGGGCGTTGGGATACAGTATTTTTACCCTGGGTCACGATTGGGATGATCTGAAAGCGATGGTGCAAGACGCTGTGCTCTGTCATTTTGACGACGATCATGCGCCCAATACGATCCGGCTACGCGTGGTGAAGGATGAAGTAATAGCCGTATGAGCTCGCCTCAGGATATTTCCGGGGACGGGCTGGCGACCTTGTTGCGCCGCCGCTACGGTTACCAACAGATTCGACAACGAAGCAGCCATATGCGTCTGGCAAGTACTGTGCGTGGCATGGACCACCGTATAACCGTCCCGCGCCATCGCCAAGTGAGTATTGGAACTTTGAACGGAATAATCAACGACGTAGCCGAATATTTAGGCATGACTCCGGCCGCAGTGCGCCGGGAGTTATTCGGCGATTAGCACGGAATGACGATTAAAATTGTGTTGACTGCGAAAAGGAGCAAACGTTATGTCAGTTGGAACTTCGATACCGTTGCCGGCTTACACGCTGGATCCGGCGTTCATGGCACGGACGGCGGAATCGATGGGGTTTGAATCGATCTGGTACGCGGAGCACCCGATTCTGCCGGTGCAGAGCGCGAGCCAGTTTCCGTCGGGCGGCGAGATTCCGTGGACGTACGCGCACTTTGCCGACCCGTACATCGCGCTGGCGCGAGCATCGGGTGCGACCAGCACCATCAAGCTGGGGACGGGGATCACGCTGGTTCCCGAACGCAACCCGCTGATGCTGGCCAAGGAGATCGCCACGCTGGACCGGATCAGCGGCGGGCGGTTCATGTTCGGGATCGGCGCGGGCTGGAACCGCGAGGAGACGGAGATATTCGGCGGCGACTTCGATCACCGGTGGACACAGACGCGCGAAGCGGTGGATGTGATGAAGGAGCTTTGGACGAAGGACGAGGCGGAGTTCCACGGCACCTACTACGACTTTCCGGCGGTGAAATGCAATCCCAAGCCGATCACGCAGCCGCATCCGCCGGTGATCCTCGGCGGGTTGGCGCGCCGCGTGCTGCATCGAGTGGCGACGTGGGGCGACGGATGGCTGCCGAACCGGATCACGCCGCAGGAGGTTGAGGACAGCCGCAAACGGTTGGACGAACTGGCGACGGCTCGGGGACGAGATCCGAAATCGTTGAGCATCTCGGTGTACGGACAGGCTCCGGACGGGCAGTTGGTGCAGGATTTCCTGAACGCTGGCGCGGATCGGGTCGTTGTGCGCCCGGAACATTGCGAGACCGAGGACGAGATGCAGGCGCAGATGGAGCGGATTGCGGAGGCAGTGATTCGGTAATCCTGCGTTTCGGATCGGTGCCACCCTCCCGCCAGAGGCGGACGTTCCGCACCCTGACCCTCTTCCACCGGAGGCGGACGTCCCGCCCATTTCGGGTGAGGGGATTTTTTGAAGGTCGCGCGCCTTGAATTGGTGCGCGACTGTTTATAGTCGTGCGGGGTACAATATAGAAAAGCCCGGTCGCGAGATTGGATGAAAGGACACTGAGACTCATGGACCGCACCACTGAACTGCTGAGTTCGTACGCCTGCAACCTGTCATACGAGGATCTGCCGCCGGAGGTGATTCACCAGGTAAAACGCACGGTGGCCGACACGCTGGGCTGCGCGATGGGCGGGTACCTGAGCGAACCGGCGAAGATCGCCCGTAAGCTGGCGGGGGATATCTCCAGCGGCACGCCGTCGCGCATCCTGGGGACGAACGACTATACGTCGCTGGACATGGCGGGGTTCGCGAACGGCGTGATGGTCCGCTACCTTGACTGCAACGATTCGTACTTCTCGCCGGGCGGCGGGCATCCCTCGGATATGATTGCGGCCCCGTTGGCCGTGGCGGACAGCGTGGGGGCGGACGGCCAGACGCTGATCACCGCGATCGCGCTGGCGTACGAGGTGTTCTGCCGGATCGCGGACCAGGTGCCGGACAACCAGTGGGATCAGGGGATCCTGAGCGTGATCGGGGCGGCGTGCGGCGCGGGCAAGGTGCTCGGCTTGGACGAGGAGCAGATGGGACACGCCATCGCGCTGGCGGCGGTGCCCAACGTGCCGCTGCGAGTTACGCGCATGGGCGAGCTGTCGATGTGGAAAGGGTGCGCGGCGGCGGCGGCCACGCGGTCGGGGATTTTCGCGGCGCAGTTGGCGGCAGAGGGCATGACCGGGCCGTTCGAGCCGTTTGAAGGGCGTCTCGGGTTGTGGGACAAAGCGATTGGATACCCGGTGGAGATTGAAGCGCTGGGCGGGGACGATGAGCCGTTCAGGATCGTGGACACCATTTTCAAGTTCTACCCGTCGCAGATTCACACGCAGGCACCGATAGACCTGGCGATTCAACTGCACGAACGGGTTGCGACGGAGGACATCGCCTCGATCAAGATACAGTCGTACAAGTCGGCGGTGAGCAGCGCGTCCACGGAACCGGAGAAGTGGGACCCCAAGACTCGCGAGACGGCGGACCACAGCATCCCATTCCTGGCGGCGGTGGGATTGCGGGACGGAGCCGTGACGCCGGCGACGTTTGCGGCGGACCGAATCGCCGACGCCGGGCTGCGGACGATCATCAACAAGATGCGCATTGATGAGAATCCCGAGTTTACCGAGCGGTATCCGGAGCAATATAACTGCCACATGGAAGTGATCAAGCACAATGGCCAGACGGAGGTCGCGTCTACCAGCTATCCGAAAGGGCATGGCATGAATCCGCTGAGCGACGCGGAGGTGGACGCCAAATTCCGGAGGTTGGCGTGCCCTACCGTGACGGAGCAGCAATGCGAGCAGGCGCTGGAACTGATCTGGTCGTTAGAGAACCTGCCCAACCTGCGGGACATTTTTGACAGCCTGGTGGTGTAAGAGGGACGGGGAGTCGGACCGCCGGGCTTGAATCCATCCGGGTCGGAGAATCGTATAAGCAACTGAGAGGTCGGATAGACCTTGGTACATCTGGGGGCGTCGTGTCAGACCCGAAGCACAGTGAAGATGTCCAACTAATACTGGACATAGGCAGCGGCGACGAAAGGGCATTGGAGGCCGTGTACGACCGCTACGCCCATAGAATTTACTCCCTGGCGATGTCTGTATTGAAGGATGAGGGGTTAGCGGAGGACGCCGTACAGGAGGTGTTCTCCAACATCTGGCAAAAGGCGTCCAGCTATCGGCCGGAGATGTCGGCGCCGGGGACATGGATCATGTCGGTGGCGCATCACAAGATCGTTGACTTTTACCGTTCGCGGCGTCGCACCACCGACCACACAGCGCAGCCAGAAATGGAGACGCTGATGCGGGTGCCCGACCAGAAACTAAGCGTCGAGCAGCAGGTGGAGAGGAGTTTCAACGCCAGGTTGGTGAGGGCGGCGTTATTGGAATTGCCGGAAGAACAGAGTCAGCCGTTATATCTGTCGGCGTGGCACGGCTACAGCCAATCTGAGATCGCGAAGATGCTGGACATACCGTTGGGGACAGTGAAGACGCGGATGCGATTGGGGATGCAAAAACTCAAGGCGGCGCTAGAGGAATATGTGGCCTGAGAATTACAGCAACCCCCCTGGGGGCGGCGAGCACCCGGAAGGGGAATTAGCAGCGTTCGCGCTGAACGCGCTGGATGATGCCGAATTCCAGGCGGTGTTCAACCATGTCATCCAGTGCCCGCACTGCCAGGAAGTGCTGCTGGGGTTCCAGGAGACGTCGGCGCGTTTGACCGGCGCGGCACCCGAGGCCCCGTTGCCGCCAGGATTGAAAGGCCGGGTGCTGAACTCGGCGACAGGACGGGAGGAGGCGACTCAGACAGGATTGCCGCAGGCCGACCCGCGGTGGTCGATGCGACGATTGCGGCGGTGGTTGGGTCCGGCCGCAGTGGGGACGCTGAGCTTGCTGTTGGCTCTCTCGATCGGCGTGATCGCATGGCAAGGCCAGGAGATCAACGAGCTAACAGCGGCGGTGGAATCCGAGCGTGAGCTGGTGGCGAACATGTCCGCCGCGTTGGCAGACCGCCAAGTTGCGGCGGCCCTGGATACCGGGCAGGCACATAGGGCTCTGGACTCCGCCGGGTCGCAAGAGCACGCGGTACAAGGAACGGAGGGCAGGATTTTGGCCGCATCGGCGCAACCTTCCGTTCAAGTGTCGGCGGACCACGTCGGTGCGCATGACAACGACGGTGGCGTGGTGTCCAAACCGGACGACATGACCATTGCCAACGCCGAAGAAGTCGACAAGATGAAAGAGGAGATGGCCGACGTCGTTGAGGCCACCGTGCTTTCGGCGCAACCGGAGACCGAAAAGGTGCCGATGAAATCGCCGATGGGGACGGAGCCGGAGGCGAAAGGGGTGTTGATGGTCCAGCCAAACGGCAGGAAGGGCGTGCTGATGGTGTCCGGGATGCCAGCGGACTCCTACCAGATCTGGCTGATGAGGGACGGGCACCAGGTGCTGGTGGACCGGGTGGTGGTGAACGACGATGACGGCACCGGGGTGCAACCAATCGAGATGGACGAGTCGATTTTCCAGTTTGAGCAGGTTGCGCTGCTACCGGACGAGCGGCACGGGCCGACCAGTCCGCCGGGCGAGCGGTTCCTGACGGCGCTGATCCTGCAGGGGCCTCCGATGCCGCCGCGGTAAAACGCACGGGAGGTATGGTTGAATGGTTGAAACCGGAGTGGACACGCCGAAACCTACACCTCCAGCCAACCCACGACGGGATGACGGGTTGGATTGCGAGATCTGCGGGGCGCGGATGCACGAGCGCAGTTGCAAGATCACCTGCCGCAACTGCGGGTTCACGCGAGATTGCTCGGACCCGTGACATGCCTCTGGGGCGGCACCCCTCACCCAACCCTCTCCCGCAAGGGGAGAGGGCTTTTTTTGCACAGTCAGCGGGAGAGCCGGTAGCGGGTTTGGGCGGGTGGTGGTTTGATGAGCGGTGAGCGCGGCTTACTGAAAGGGCCACCAGTCTGGAGCGTTGCGCAGGGGCAGGTGACGGAAGAGGTCGGGATGGACATCGACGGCGAGGCGCATGGCTTCGATGACGGGCAGGCGGATTGACTCGTGGGCCTGGAGTGATGCCCTCAGTTTGAAGAGGTGGTAGCACTCCCTCAGGCTCAGGCGGGACAGGATGCGCTGGCGGTGGGCGTGGGTTACCAGGTATTGCGCGACCGCAGGAGAGTGATTTGACAGGCCGTGGAATGCTGATTCTGCGCCCTGTATTGCGTCAACGAAGATACCCTCGAGTCCGGCTTCGCACACCAAATCGGGAATGTCGCAACCGTTGGCGACGGTGAGCGGCTGGCCGAGGTAGGTCTGTATGCGGTGGCGTCGGAATTCGCGTAAGGCCCCGTAGTCGAAGGTGAACTCGAAGGTGTAACTGACGAGTTCGAATTCGCGGGGCGCTGAGTCGTGGGGGCCGATGGATTGCACGGCAGCGTCGATTATGTCGAGTTGTTCATCATGGGATAGAGTTGACGATTTCGCCAGCGCATCGGTGTAGGAGCCGCCGTTGCGGTAGAGCAGGGCGGCGGCGAGTTTTGCGAACGGGTTCGCGTCGTGGTCCAACAGGGATACGCGCACGTTGTTTGACGGCGGGTCGTCTGGTGGTACGGTCGATTCGACGGAGCGCAATTCGGCCAGGTAGGGGTTGTGGTAGGCGTATTTGACGAGGGTGGGGGTGATGGTACGGCCCTGCTCCCTGATTTCCAGGCCGATGGCGCGTTCCTCTTCCAACGCCGAGGACATCAATTTGCTGATGGCGTGTTCCAGGGTGCGGGCGTTGGCGGTCAATCCGACGTTGGTGAGGGTCGCGGCGGGCAGGATGGCGCGGCAGGCGTCGGTGGCGAGACGACGGAGGCGGAGCCCGTAGGCGGAATCGCGCTCTTTTTCGCGTTGGGGCAGCGCCTGGCGGAGATGGTCCATGGTGCCTTCGAGCAGCTGGTGATAGGTGGCGAACAGGTTCCGGCAGGCTGTGACGTATGTTTCGCGCAACGCGGGTTTGGAATCCAGTTCCCGGGGGACATGGAAGCTGTCCCGGTCGATGATCTGGTAGCGCGAGGATTTCTCGGTGTACGAGGCGAGGCGGTTGTCCTCGAGGGTGTCGCAGGCGAGGCGGGAGATGTTTTCGACGGCGAGGTGGACGATGGCGTGCTCGGCGACGGAGGCATGGCCGTAGCCAACGACCCAGCGTTCGTTGAAACTGGCGGCGCTTTCTGCGGTGACGCGCTGGGCAATTTCGTCGAAAGCCTCCGGCGACCGGGAGGTCATCGCGAAGGTTACGGCGATCTGCTCCTCGGTGAGATCACGCGGGGAGAGGGGGTAGATGCGGCGACGGTGGGCCGGAGCATTGTCGGTTGGAGCGGGCATTTGCGCCAAAGGGTTACATCGCCCAAGCCGGGCGTGATTAGGGAGCAACCGGCGTCGCACCAGTTGGTGGGGTTGGAGGGCTTGTATCCCCCTCACCCCAACCCTCTCCCACGCGGGGAGAGGGAGCGATTAAGCGGTCTCAGGAATAATTTTGTGTATTCCAGGGCTCCACGGTTCGACAGGCTCACCATGAGCGGGTGCGGGACGTTCCAATCGTCAATCTATACGGCTGAGTTGCGACAGAAGGCGGGGAAGCCGTCGGGCATTACGACCTCGATGAGGTGGATTTTGTCGGCGGAGACGGCGTCCTGGACGGCGCGGGTCATTTCGGAGACGTTGTGGACGCGGGTGCCGCCGATGCCGTAGGAATCGAACAGCTTGATGAAGTCGGGGTTGACTAGATCGGTTGCCATGAGCTGGCTGCCGCGGTCGCGCTGGTAACCCTTGAGGACGCCCCACGCCGAATCGTTGAAGATCATGACGATGGGGTTGATGCCGTACTGGACGGCGGTGCCGAGTTCCTGGGCGTTGTACTGGAAGCCGCCATCGCCGGAGACGCAGATTACCGGGCTGTTGGGTCGACCGACCTTTGCGCCCATGGACGCGGGGTAAGCGAAGCCGAGGCCGGCCCAACCGTGGGGGTACATGTAGCTACGAGGCTGATTCATCTGTAGGCAGCGAACGGCGCGGTTGGCGGGCACGGTGGCGTCGAGGGCGAAAATGGTGTCGTCGGGTATGACGGAACGAACGGACTCCCACGCCTTGAGTTCGGGGCCCCATTGTTCCTGGAGGCCGGAATAGATCTGATCCTTGAGGGTGGCGATTTCGTTGCGGTAGGCATCGCCGGAACCGATGTCGGCGCTGCCGGCGGCGCTAAGGAACTGGCGGACGACCGCGCCGCTGTTGGCGGGGATGCCAACCTCGGTGTCGTAGTTGCGGCCGATGTAGTCGCCGTCGAGCATGACGTGCACGATTTTTTCGGGGAGTTTGAGGCCCACGCCGGAGGTGGAGCGATAGGGCAGGTTGCTGCCCAAGACCAGGGCAACGTCGCAGTCCCCGAGCCAATCGAGCACGGGGTTCTGGCCCCAGATGCGGTTGCCGAGGGCCATGCCGAGGGAAAGCGGATGGTTTTCGGGGAAGGTCCCTTTTGCGCCGTCGCCGGTTACTACGGGGGCGCCGAGACGTTCGGCGAGTTGGATTATGTCATCCGCGCCGCCAGTGGTGTGAATCTCTTCTCCGAGGAAGATGACGGGGCGCTTGGCGTTGCGGAGCAGATTCCAGGCGCGTTCCACCTGGACGGGGTCGCCTTGGGGAACGTCGGGCTCGCGGGGTCGCAGGACTTCGACGTCGGCCTGCTGACCCAGGAGGTCGGTGGGAACCTCAAGCTCGATGGGCCGGGGGCGACGCTCGCGGAACCGGACGAATGCCTCGACGAAATGGTCAGGGATGGATTCGATCTGACCGATCTGGGCGTTCCAGTCGGTGACGGCGGCGAACATGCCAAGCTGATCCTTGGTCTCGTGGGTCGCCATCTTGCCGGTGCCGATGAACTCGGTTTCGACGTTGGTGGTCACCTGGAGGATGGACGAGGCGGAGAAATAAGCCTCGCCCATGGCTCCGACGGAGTCGGCGGCGCCGGGGCCGGTGCTCGTGAGCAGGACGCCGGGCTTGCCGGTGGCGCGGGAGTAACCGTCGGCCATGTAGCCGCAGCCTAGTTCGAGGCGGCCGCCGATGAACCGGACGTCGTCCTGGCTTTCGAACAGGGCGTCAAACAGGTCGAGGGTGTGGACGGATATGATGCCGAAAACGGTGTCGACACCCTGAGCCTGCAAGGATGCGACCACTGCCTGGCCGCCGGTCATTTGTGGCATGGTGGGGCTCCTGCGAGATTGATGAAATTGAGTAAACGGGGAAATGCGGCTTTTCACCCTCACCCTCTCCCATCAAGGGAGAGGGGACAGTTGGGCCAGACTGACGGACGTCGCGATCACGCGTAGGTCGTCCAACGATAACTCGTGCGGTCAGAGGAGGAGGTTGACGGGGTTTTCGAGGACGCGCTTGATTTCCATGAGGAACTGGGCGGCCTCTGCGCCGTCGGCGACGCGGTGGTCGGTGGAGAGGGTGGCCTTCATCATGGTGCCGACGGTGAGTTCGCCGTCGCGCACGACGGGGACCTGCTTGACGCTGCCGACGGCGAGGATCGCGGCGTGGGGCGGGTAGATGATGGCGGTGAAACTCTCCACGTCGAACATGCCCATGTTGCTGATGCTGAACGTGGTGGAGCTGTATTCCTCGTTGCGGAGGGTGCCGCTGTTGGCGCGGCTGATGAGGTCCTTGGTGGCGGCGGCGATCTGGAGCAGGGACTTGCTCTCGCAGTTGCTGACACCGGGGAGTATGAGTCCGGATTCGAGAGCGATGGCGATGCCGATGTTCATCGCGCCGTGGACTTCCAAGTGGTCGCCGCGGTAGAAGGAATTGAACTTGGGATGGTTCCGGAGAGCAAGGGCGCAGGCCTTGACCATGAGGTCGTTGACGCTGACGCGGTTCTCGGGGTCGGAGGCGTCGTTGACATCGCGACGGAGGGCCATGGCTGCCGCCATGTCGATCTCGGCGGTGACGTAGAAATGGGGCGCGTTGGCCTTGCTGTCGGAGGTTACGCGGGCGATGGTCTGGCGCATCCGGCTCAGTTCGATACGAGAGTCGGAGGGCGCGGCGGCGGGTGCAGCAGCCGCAGCCGGTGCAGGTGCGGGCGTTGCTGCCGGGGCCGGTGCAGGTTCAGCGGCTGCGGGCTGGTAGTTCTCGATGTCGCGCTCGGTGATGCGGCCGTTGGGTCCGGTTCCGGCAACCAGAGAGATGTCGATGCCACGTTCACGGGCTAGACGGCGGGCTATGGGGGACGCGCGCACCTGTCCATCGGCTGAGGCCGGAGCGGGTGCAGCCGCGGGTGCAGGTTCTGGAGCCGGAGCCGGGGCTGGCGCAGCAGGAGCAGCGGGCGCTGGCGGTGGGGCGGCCGGGGCAGCGGCCGCCTCAGGGACGGCTTCGCCGGGCTCGGTGATTATGGCGATGAGATTGCCGACGGGTACGGCGATGCCCTCCTGGGCGACGATGCGTCCGAGGACGCCGCCGGTATAGGCCTCGAACTCGACGGTGGCCTTATCGGTTTCGATGTCGGCGATGACCTCGCCGCGGTCCACCGTTTCGCCTTCCTGCTTGTACCAGCGGACGACGGTGCCTTCCCGCATATCGTATCCCATCTGTGGCATGACGACGTTGGTTGCCACGGTGTCCTCCTGTGCTGACGCGTTGCTAGGTTGGGGCGGCCACGTTTTGGGCCGCAGGATTTCAAGAACCGTTGACGAGTTTTCGGGCCGCGGCGACCACGGAATCGACGCTGGGGATGGCGGCCATCTCGAGGGGGTACGAGTATGGCATGGGCACCTCGGCGCCGGCGACGCGGGCGACGGGGGCATCCAAGTAGTCGAACGCCTCTTCCTGAATCTGGGAGACCAGTTCGCCGGCAAAACCGCCGATGCGGGTGGTTTCCTCTACCATGAGGGCCCGGTGGGTCTTTTTAACCGAGTTGACGAGGGTTTCGGAGTCCAGGGGCCGGAGGGTTCGGAGGTCGATGACGTCGGCCTCGATGCCCTCCTGGGCGAGGATGCCGGCGGCTTGTTCGGCGACGTTGGCCATGCGGGAGTATCCGCAGAGTGTTATGTCCTTCCCGGTGCGGCGGAGGTCGGCCTTGCCGATGGGCACGCGATAGTCCCCGACGGTGGGGGCATCGCCTCGGGTGCCGTAGAGCAAGATGTGCTCGACGAACATGACCGGATCGTTGAGTTCGCGGCAGGAGCGGAACAGGCCGATCACGTCGCTGGGAGTGGCCGGCGTGACGACGGTGAGCCCGGGGATGGATGCGTACATGCCCTCAAAGGACTGGGAGTGGGTCGCGCCCACGGACGCGCCGGCCCCGGTGACGGTGCGGATGATCAGAGGGATGGAGAACTGGCCGCCCGACATGTAGCGGATCTTGGCGGCGTGGTTGACGATCTGGTCCATGGCCAGGAGGCTGAAGTTGATGGTCATCAACTCAACCACGGGCCTCAGGCCGGCCATGGCCGCGCCCACGCCGGCGCCCACAATGACGGATTCGGCCAGCGGGGAGTCCTTGATGCGCTTCTTGCCGTAGCGTTCGGTGAATCCCTTGGTTACGGCGAATGCGCCGCCATAGGGGCCGATGTCCTCGCCCATGAGGAATACGCGCTCGTCCTCATCGAGGGCTTCGCGGAGAACGGACGATACGGCGTCGCGATAGGTCATAACCGACATGATGATTCCTCCCGGGTGGGCAATATGCTCTAGGTGGGAATTCCCTCAGTCGGTCGGTCGGTGTACACGCCGTCGTAGAGCGCTTCGGGTTCGGGCCACGGCGAGGTCTCGCCGAACTCGGCGGCGATGACGATTTCCTCATCCACGCTGGAGTCGATCTCGTCGAAATCTTCGATGGTGGCGATGCCCTCGTCGGTGAGCCATTCTCGGTAACGCGGGATGGGGTCCTGGGCTTCCCAATACTGGACCTCATCGTCGGGCCGATAGTTGGCGGGATCCGCGACGGAGTGTCCGCGGAGGCGGTAGGTGCGGGCGACGACGAAGGCCGGGCCCTTGCCGGCGCGGACGTCAGCGTTGATTTTTTGCATGAGATCGCGGACTTCGAGAACGTCGTTGCCGTCGACTTCGTAGCGATCCATGCCGTAGGCGGCGGCCATCTCGTGCAGGGAGTCCCACATGACGAGGGTTTCCTTGGAGGAAGCGCCCATGCCGTAGAGGTTGTGCTCGCAGAAGAAGATGACCGGGAGGCTCCAGATGGCGGCCAGGTTCATGGCCTCGTGGAACTCGCCCTCGTTGACTGCGCCGTCGCCGAAGAAGCACAGGACGACCTGATCGTCGCCGCGATACTGGACGGCGAGGGCGATGCCGGCGGCGATGCACAACTGCCCGCCGACGATGGCGTAACCGCCCATGAAATTCAGCTCGTCGCTGAACAGGTGCATGGAGCCACCCTTGCCGTTGCTGCAGCCGGTGGCCTTGCCCATCAGTTCGGCCATGACTTCCTTGCTGCCCATACCACGGGCCAGAGCCTGACCGTGGTCGCGATAGTGGGTGACGATGTAGTCGTCCTCGCGGAGGGTGTTGATTGCGCCGACGGCGATGGCTTCTTCGCCGTTGTAAACGTGGAGAAAGCCCTTGATGTTGCCTCGAGTGTACTGCCGTTCCGACTCTCGCTCAAACTCGCGGATGAGCTTCATCTGCCGGTAAAAGCCCAGCAAGTCGTCTTTGGTCAGATCGGGAACATCCGCCGCTTTGAGCATATCCCTTCCTCGCAGGCAGTTTGTGATTGGGTGAACGGGCCGTGATTCGCGGGGCTCGGCTACATATGCAGGGCGCGGCCCTCGGCGTCCAAGGCGGCCTCGTGGACCATTTCGGCAACGCTGGGGTGGGCGTGGACAGCCCAACCGAGTTCGATGGTGGTGCCCTCCAGCAGGTGGGTCATCTGAAGTTCGGCCAGGAGTTCGGTGACCTCGGGGCCGCACATGTGGCCTCCCAGGAGTTCGCCGTAGTTGGCGTCGATGACCAACTTGACGATGCCGTCGTTTTCGCCCATGGCGGCGGCCTTGCCGCTGGCCTGGACGTTGAAACGGCCGACCTTGACGTCGTAGCCCTGTTCGCGGGCCTGGGCTTCGGTGAGGCCGAAAGAGGCGACCTGCGGATGGCAGTAGGTGGCTTTGGGCAGGTATGTGTAGTCGAGAGGCTGGGTCTCCTCGCCGGCGATGTTCTCCACGGCGATGACGCCCTGTGCGGATGCGACGTGGGCGAGGGCGAGCTTGCCGGTTACGTCGCCGACGGCGTAGATGCCGGGGACGTTGGTAGCCATGTTGTCGTCGATGTTGATGTAGCCGCGGTCGGTGGCGACGCCGACATCATCGAGTCCCAGATCTTCGGTGTTGGGAAGGACGCCGATGGCGACGAGGACCTTGTCAAAGCGGGCCGTCTCGGCGACGCCGTCCTTGTCGATGGTGAGGGTTACGCCGGAAGCGTCGGCCTGGGCGTTGGTGACGCCGGCGCCGGTCTGCATCTTGATGCCGTGGCGGTTGAAGGCGCGCTCGAGTTGCTGGCTGATTTCCTCGTCCTCGTTGGGTACGATGCGCGGCAGGAGTTCGATTACAGTGACGTCCGCGCCGTACATGCGGTAGATATACGCGAATTCGACGCCAATCGCGCCGCCGCCGATGATGGCGATGGAACCGGGCACGTCCTCAGCGACGATGCTCTCGCGGCTGGTGATGATCTTCTCGCCGTCCACCGGGAGAGGAGGGATACTGCGCGGGCGGGCGCCGGTGGCGACGACGATGTTGCGGGTGGATACGCGGGTGACCTGCCCATCCGGTCCGGTTACGTCAATGGCGCGGGCGGAAACGATGCGGGCGTTGCCCTCGATGTGGTCAACGTTGTTCTTGCGGAGCAGGAACCCTACGCCGCGGGTCATGCGGTCAACGACCTGGCGGCTGCGCTTCATGGCCACCGAGTAGTCGGCATGGAAATTGTCGAAGGACAGGCCGAACTGGTCGGCACGCTGCACGTAGGAGACGATCTCAGCGTTCTTGAGGAGGGCTTTGGAGGGGATGCAACCCCAGTTGAGGCAAACGCCGCCGAGGGCTTCTCGTTCGATGACGCAGGCTTTGAGGCCCAACTGACCGGCTCGAATGGCGGCCACATAGCCACCCGGCCCGCCTCCGATTACTGCTACGTCATACCCTGAATCGGTTGCCATCAAACTGACCAGCCCACTAGTTTGGCGCAACCCGCCAACTGCCAAAGCCGATGACAAGATTGGGGCTGCGCTTATTGGCGCATTATAGCGGTAGGGTTACCGAGCGGCAAGTTTGGGAGTCCGTGGACAGGGTAGGTAACGGTTGCGCCTGTTGCGCGGGCCGCACCGGTCGCTTCACCAACCCCTCAGGAAATTCAACACGTGAGCGGTGTATTCTGCCGGCTTTTCAAAGGGGACCCAGTGGCCGCAGTTGTTCAGTACCACCAGGCGGGAGTCGGCCAGGTTGTTCAGGGCGGCGATGCCGATCTCAAAGACGCACATCCGGTCATAGCGGCCCCAGATGATCAGGCTGGGCGCGGCGATGTTGGGCAGATCGACGCCGTGATCGTAGGGGACACTGACTGATTTCGCATCGGCCTCGATGTGGTCGGGGTTGCCGGTGTAGTGGCCGTGGATGTAGTCCACCAGGTCGTCGGTGACCAGGGCGTTGTCGTCGATGTGGGTCATCAGGTAGCGGCGGACGTTTTCGCGGGTGGGGTTGATGCGGGTCTCGCTGGTTACGATGCTACCTTCTGACGGGCGGTTGCCCATGAGGTACAGGTCGCCGCCGGTGCGGATGTGGCACGCGCCGAAGACTAACTTGTCCACCCGGTCGGGTTCCTTCATCGCCAGCACCATGGCCGACTGCCCGCCCTGCGAGTTGCCGACCAAGTGGGCCTTTTCGATGCCCAGCGCATCCATCAGCCCCAGGGCGGTGCGGGCCTGGAGGTTATGCAGCGGTTCGTGATACACCACCGGGCCGGTGCGCCCGAAGTTGGGCAGGTCCATCACGATGCAGCGGTAACGCTCGGCGAATGCCGGCAGCACCTTGTGGAAGGTTATCCATCCGGTGGTGCCAATGCCGTAGGAGTGGAGCATCACCACCGGTTCGCCCTCTCCTACGTCGTGGTAGTGCACGGGCATGTCGCCCACCATGATGGTGCGGCTGGTGGATTCTTCGGTAAACGAGGCGGTGGTCATTCCTCCCTCACGTTTCCTGACTTGGCGGTGCCCGCCCGTACTTTACCAGAGTCTTTCGGTTACCCGACGTCATCGCCGAGGAATGCGAAGCAACAGAGTCCGGGGTAACCTGCGCTCCGGGGCTGCCGAGAGGACAGCACCGGAACTACAATCACGCCGTCAAGATCTCTGTCAACGCTGCGGCGCGTCAGTATGCTGAGAGAGCGTCGTGACCGCAGTTGTACTCAGTTGGTTCCCCCAGCGCTCTCTCTGCCATCAACCTTATGGGCGTGGTACTTGTCGTCGGTAAAGTGGTCTGCATCCCGATCGCCAAAGGCCCACTTGATCTTGCCCTTGCCAAGGCTGGTGTGGTTCAGGGATGGGACGACCAGCCCGTCGCCGTCCCGATCTCCGGCGCGGACCTCATAAGCGAAGGTCAACACCTTGGTCTCGTTGCCGCTGGCATAGGTCGCTTTCTTGATATCGGCCGGATCGGACGGGTAAGACCACACCGGGCGTCCCCATGGCGTGGTGAGCCACAGGCGCACTGCGGGGTTTCCGACAACGCGGACTTTGTTGTCGAAGGCCACTTCGATTTCGATCTTCTCGCCTCTGCGGTAGGTATCTCCATCCTCCGGCTCGGAAACCAAGCGCATATGACGCACACGGGGCGGGTCGTTGTCCCTGATGGTTACTGTGCACCGCTGGTCGGCGTTTCGTCCGACGTTGTTCTGTCTGGAACCGACGGTTACGATGAAAGTCTCGCCGTCGTCCAAATAATCATCGTCTATGATGACTGTTTTCAGGTGGTGGGGGTTGGAGGTGACGACACCCCCCGATCGATAGCCGAAGTCGGAGTGGTCGGCAGTGCCGTTCACCATATCCAGATAATAGAACAGACCGTCCTCGTCAGCCGTGGTGGTGACAGTGGCGATCTCCGGTTCGCTGGGTCCTTCCTCGGTGACGGCGTCGGGACACTCGGAGATATAGATCCGGCTGTGGCTCGGGGTGTCCGCATCGGGAGCGAAGGCCAATTCGGAGAGAACGACCAGACCGACCAGCGCGAAAGTGGCAAGGGAGAGCAGCAAGCGGGATTTTATGGGAAATCTAAACATCTCCGTTATAACTCCTTTGTTTGTATTCAGGGTATGTTTGTATAGTATGGAAACGATAATTATTAACTATAGCCTATCTTTGACATCGATTTTCGTCAAATGACGGATGGCTCAATTACTGCTTCACACGGCCATCAAGTTTGGGTCCTGATAACTGCTTGACGTCCGACACTCGATGACAATTGAACCACCGCGCCCGTTTTAGCAAGGCGTGTGTACATTAATCGGCCTATTTGTTATCCGCTCATACTGAGCCGGTCGGAAGATGCCGCCGTTGCCGGAGTCTTGGTTCGACCCGCCAGAGGCGGGCCTGCGGCAGCTCACCATGAACGGGTGGACGAATTTTGCACAAACTTGGCCGTTTTTGATGTAACTGTCCAGATTCGCTGAGTCATTTGCGTGTTCAACATGTCATTCCGGACCCCGTATCAGGTACGGGGCAGGCTTTGATCCGGAATCCAGAAAATCTTTGCCCTCCTCACGATTGCCGATGAGCAGGCTTCCTGGATACCGGCACGCCGTAGGCGCATCTCCGACTTTCGCCGGTATGACGGTTTTGGTTTGTGAGGTCCACCTCGAAACTGAACAGTTACGTCTTGGTGCATGGATGGACAGGGCGCACGGGATGATTGATACTGTTGACAATCCCTTGACCCGACAAATCCCGGGGGTGGCGGATGGTTTCGGTTGGCCGCAAATACCAGATAATCGACCTCGAGACCGGGCAGTTGGACCGGAGGATTTTCGTCGATCCGGACATCTACGCCGAGGAGCAGGAGAAGGTGTTCGGTCGGGCTTGGCTGATGATCGGCCACGAGTCGCTGGTGCCCAAAACCAACGACTATTTTCACACCTACATGGGCGAGGAGCCGGTGATTCTATGCCGCGACGGGCGGGGCAACCTGAGGGCGTTTCTCAACATGTGCCGCCACCGGGGCAACCGCATCGTTCGCACCGACATAGGCAACGCTCAAAACTTCGTGTGCGCGTACCACGGCTGGACGTTCTCGAACCAAGGCGAGTTGGAATACCTGCCCGGCGAGGAGGAGGCCTACTACGGGGCGTTGGAGCGGGAGCGGCTCAACCTGGTGGAGGCGCGGGTCGATACCTACGCCGGCATCGTGTTCGCCACGTGGGACTTTGGCGCGCCCAGCCTGGACGACTACCTGGGCGATGCGCGCTGGCTGCTGGACGTCTCGTTCAACCGGCTGGACAACGGCACCGAGGCTTTGGGCCCCATCAAGTGGATGGAGCCGCTCAACTGGAAAACGGCGGTGGACAACTGCTCCGACAACTACCACGTGCCCACCACGCATCTGTCGACAATCATCGTGCAGGGAAGGCATCGGGGGATACCGAGGCTGACCCACGAGCAGCAGTTCCAGTCGGAGAACAAGCATCTGTTTGTGAATGGGCACTCTCTAACCATGCGTTTCCTGGAGCGGCCCGATCAGGCGCGGCAGACCCACGGCGTAACTGCCGAAAATCGCGAGGCATTCGAGGACTACTACCGGCAGACGCTGGCCGAGGCCGAGCGACGGCTGGGTCCCATGCGCGCCCGCCAAGTGCATCTGGGCAATCACAGCCTGTTCCCCAACGGGGTGCTGGGCCTGCGGCTGGCTCACCCTCGCGGCCCGCTGCAGACCGAGTTCTGGCATTTCGTAGTGCTGGAAAAGGACATGCCCGACGAGCTGAAAACGGCCCTGCGTCGGGGCAGCGCGAACTATAACGGCGTGAACGGGATTTTCGAGCAGGACGACATGGACAACTGGCGCGGGGTTACCAATTCGGCGCTGACAGCCATGGGGCGCAAATACACCCAGGACCTTTCCATGGGCGTGGGCCACGACCGGAGGCATCCTGACTATCCGGGGCTTGTTGCGGAGCGGTACACGTCGGAGAGCAACCAGCGCTTGTTCTACCGGCGCTGGGAGCAGTTCATGAACGCCGAGAATTGGGAGGATATTCCTCTCGATCTCAGGACCATGGAATACGAGGGGACCGCCGGCCTGCGCGGATAGGCGGGTGGAGCATGGCTACCGACGTACCATTCACCAGCGCCTCCCGAATGGAACTCTGGCATGAGCTGATGCAGTTCTACATTCGCGAAGCGTGGCTGCTGGACGAGCGGCGGTTCCGCGAGTGGCTGGACCTTTTCACCGAGGACGTGTTCTATTTCATGCCCCGCCGGTTGAACGTGCACCGGCATGAGACCGATCTCGAACTCACGGCGGTGGGCGATCTGGCGATATTTGAGGACGACAAGACCTACCTGACCATGCGGGTCGAACGGCTGGAGACGGGGATGGCGTGGGGCGAGGACCCGCCGTCCCGCACCCGGCACCTGGTGGGCAATTTGGTGGTGGAGCCGCAGGCCGAGGGCGAGGTGTGGGCGAAAACGGCGTTCATCCTGTACTGTTCGCACCACGAGACTGAGGAGAACTTGTTCGCGGGCTACCGGGAGGATATCCTGCGGCCGGCGGGCGGCTCCTGGAACATAGCGCGCCGGACCATAGTGCTGGACTCCAACGTCATCCTGGCCAAGAACCTGAGCGTGTTTTTCTGACGCGCTGGTCGTAAGCCCGGTTGAGGGTCATTCGGAGCGGGCAAACGTTGCAGTGACCATGATGGGCACCGGGCGTGTCTTGGTGGATTTGTGCGGGGTCTGGTAAAATGGGCACACCTGAATTGGAGTACGTGGAACGATGCGCATTGGCCCGTTGGGGATGACCGAACTGCTGCTGATCCTGGTGGTGGTGCTGCTGATTTTCGGCGCGTCGCGGCTGCCGGGCGTCGGTTCCGCGCTGGGCAAGGGTATAAGGTCGTTCAAGACATCGGTGACGGGTGAGGACGACGTGGCAAGGCGAGAGTCGGGTTCGACTGAATCCAGCACGGAAGAGCGGCGGTCTTGACGCTGTTCAGTCGTCTGGCATTGAATCACTCCTAGCGCAGAAATCCATGACGGTTGCTGAATTGGCAACGCTCGGCACGGTAGCCGGGGTTGGTTTCGCCATGTTTTTGGCGGCGATCGGGGCCGCGGTAGGATTCGGGAGGCTGACGCAGCGGGTTGCTCAAGTAGAGAACCGACTTGATGGCATCGAAACCGTGCTCCACGAATTGCGGGTTGACGTACAGCAGACCAATAGGATCCTGGTCGGACTGGCGAATCATCGACACGACACTGACGGCAACACGGTGTTTACCGTGCCACAAGGGTGAGCCGGAACCGGGAGCCCTCGGTCGTTTTACCTAAACCTATTCGCTGGCGGGTTCCGCGTTGAGGGCGGTGGCGGAGCGGCGTCCAGCAAATCTGGCTAGCAGCACGCCGAGTTCGTAGAGGACGATCAGCGGGCCGGCGACGATGGCCTGGTTCAGAGGGTCGATGGTGGGCGTGATGGCGGCGGCGATGATGAACGACACCACCAGCCACAGGCGGCGGAATCGACTAAATCCGCGCGCGTTGACGATGCCCAGGGTGGCCAGGACGTACATCACCAACGGGGTCTCGAACGCGATGCCTAACCAGAACAGCAGCCGGATCATTATGTTGACGATGTTGCTGATGCGGATGAGGGGTTCCGCGACATCGCCGCCGAAGGTGAGCAGGAACTTGAGAGCCGGCGGGATCATCACGAAGTAGCCGAAGGCCATACCGCCGACGAATGCCAGCAGGGCGGCGGGCAGGAACGAGAACAGGATGCGCCGTTCCTTGGGAGTGAGGCCGGGCGCGACGAACCGGACGACGTGGTATAGGATGACCGGCAGCGCGAGGACCAAGCCGCCGAGCAGGGACACCTTGACCGTAGTGCTGAGGAGTTCGGTGACCTCAGTGTAGATTATGGAAACGTCGTCGCCAGCCACCTTGCGGGCCGGCGCAATCAGCAGGGTCAGGATCTCCTCGTAGAAATAGAAACAGATAGCCGAGCCGATGAGCAAAGCGACCATCGAAATCATGACGCGGGAGCGCAGTTCGCGAAAATGTTCCCGTAAGGGTAGAGGGTCGGAGGCGTTGCTCCCGGGCTCGGTTTGGGCGCGGCGGCGGGAGACCAAGTAGGACGCAGCGGCGATGAGCACCAGCAGAGCGAGGAATCCGGCGAGGGCGGCCACGCGCCAGTCGCCGAGGTCCTCCCAGCGGGACACCAGGTCCGTAATCATTGTCGCGCGGAGGGTGCCGTAGGGTCGGGGTCGTCCGCTTGCGTCGCGGACTGGTCGGCGGGCTCGCGGAGATGCGACGGCATGGGGATGGGCTCGGACGGTGGCTGCGCGGGGGCGCCGGCATCGCTGCGGGGGCTCGCCTGATTGCGTCTGCTGGCAACATCGTCGTCGGATAGGGACGCCGCGTCCATGATGTCGGCGAAAGTGCTGCGTGCTTCGCGTACCACGCGGCCGATGGTGCGGGCGACCTCGATCGTCTTGCCCGGGCCGAGGGCGACGAACGCCACCAGCAGGATCACCACCAATTCAAGGCCGCCGATACCGAAAACGTTCACAGCGAGATGTCCGAATCAGGGGGTTTCAGGATTCCCGCACGTCACGGACGCATCTGCGACTTTCGCGGGAATGACGGTTGGGGAGACGAGATGTGGTTCGACAGGCTCACCATGAGCGGTTAGGGGCTGTGTATGGCTGAGAGGGCAGGGGATGGTGCAGCCCGGCGGGACGACCATTCCAGAGTAATCGGGCAGAGGGCAGGCCATGTCGGCCAGGATCTCCACCACGCGGCACGCGGGCAGACCCATGACGTTGGAGTAGCAGCCGTGTTGCAGGGACGCCGGGCGGAATTCGTCGTCCTGGATGGCGTAGGCGCCGGCCTTATCCATGGGGGTGCCGCTGGCGATGGACTGCTCCATCTCGGCGTCGGTGAAATCGCGCATCAGGACGTCGGCGGTTTGGGACTCGGTGACGCAGCGGCGGGTGGCGGCGTCGAACACGGTGATTCCGGTGGTGACCTGGTGAGCGGTGCCGCGCAGGCGGATGAGCATTTCGCGGGCATCATCCTCGTCGGCGGGCTTGGCGATGGACTCGCCGTCGAGCACGACGGTGCTGTCGGCGGCGACGTAGTAACCGGTTTCTGCGGCTTCGTTTTCGGCGACGGCGAGAGCCTTCTCGCGGGACAATCGGCGCACCATCTGCTCGGGCGTTTCGTGGGGCTCAGGGTCCTCGTCGATGTTGGACGGAGCGATGCGGAACTCGATGCCGAGGTCGGAGAGCAGGGCGCGCCGCCGGGGTGAGGCGGACGCCAGCACGATCTCGGCGTCGGCGGTTTTGAGGGTCATGGAAGCGATGCACTCCACGTGGTGGGTCTGAGGAAACATGTCGACGGGCTGGACTGACTCGATGCGGTAGCGTCGGGATAGGGCGGCGAGGTCGCGGGCCAGAGTCTGCGGATTGCAGGATACGTAGGCGATGCGCGGCGGAGCGAGTTCCAGCAGGGTTTCGAGGACGGTTGGTTGGCAGCCGGTGCGGGATGGGTCGAGGACGACTGCATCAGGGACCACGTCGAGGGATGGCAGGATGTCCTCGACCTTGCCGGCAATAAACTCCACGTTGGGCGGTTCGGCGGCGTTTTCCCGCGCGTCAGCCACGGCAGCGGTTGACTCTTCGATTCCGATAACGCACGCCGCGTGGGGCGCGAGGAGGACCGAGAATGCGCCCACACCGGCGTAGGCATCGACGACGGTCTCGTTCCCTTTCAGACCTAGGGAGTTGATTGCCAACTCAGCCAACTTTCCAGCCTGTTCGACGTTGACCTGGAAGAACGATGGGGAGGCGACCCAAAACTCGCGGCCGTTGACGCTTTCGCGGTACCGTTTCTGGCCGGTGGTGATTGGCACTTCGGGATTTTTCAGTGTCGGTTGGACCAGGTAGTCGCCGGTGGCGTCGGAGGCGCGGATGGAGAGGGCAGTAGTCTCGGCGCAGCGATCCTGGAGTTGAGCCAACAGTTCGTTGGTGCGGTCGTTCATGAGCATGCAACGGTCGATGCGGACGAAGCGGCGGCGTTCGCGGTGGGTGAACCCCAGGGTTCCGGTGGAACGCCAGATGTTGAACCGAGCGTGGTTGCGATAACCGAAGGGCTTTGGAGAAGGGATTGTGTCCAGAACCGGCGGCAAGTGGAAATTGCCGATACGCTGCAGGGCATCGACCACGATGGCGGATTTAGCGGCGAGTTGCGATTCATAGGAGAGGTGCTGCCACTGGCATCCGGTGCACTGACCGAAATACGAACACGGTGGTTCCACACGGTCGTCTGACGGCGTCAGGACGCTGATGACCTGGGCGGCGACGTACTTGCGGCGGATGGCGGTGACCTCGGCCACTACACGCTCACCGGGGATGCCGCCGAACACGAACACGTCGCGTCCGTCGTGGGTTGCCATGGCCTCACCCAACCTTCCCCAACTGAGGAGGTCGAGTTCGAGGATGTCGCCCCGTTGCAGGGGCGGCGCGGTGGTTTCGGCGGCGGGCGTGGTCATGCAAAACATACTACCATCCCAGGCGGAACCGGGTCTTGGGGCACAGTTGGCGACGCGCCGGGTGACGGTCGTTTTGTTGACCGGCTACAGGGCGGGGTATAATATTGCTGATACGAGAGCCCCGGAGATGACTAGCAGGAGACGGTCCATCTGTAGGGCGACAGAGCACAATTTGGAGGAATCGAAATGCCCGAACCGATGGACGTAAACGGCGAAAACTGGCAGAGCAGCGTGATCGACTCAGACCTACCCGTGATGGTGGACTTCTGGGCGGAATGGTGCGGCCCTTGCAAGATGATCGCGCCGGCAGTGCACGATCTGGCCCTGGAATATGAAGGCAAGCTGAACGTTGGCAAGTTGGACGTTGACAGCGACCCCGACATCGCGGCTCGCTACGGAATCCGCAGCATCCCGGCGCTGATCTTCTTCAAGGACGGTCAGCCGGTGGACCAGGTGGTGGGAGCGCAGCCGAAGCCGGCGTTGAAGCGCAAGATTGACGCGGTGCTGGGCAGTTAAACGCATCTTTGCGGGAGTGGATGGGGCCCGGTGGCTCTTGCGGACTTCAAATCCGTTATGCCTCGTGACGAGCGGGGTAGGTGGGTTCGACTCCCTCGCGCTCCCGCCAATTGAACGAACTGCAATCTGATTCGCTTTTTCCGTTTTCGAGGCCCCGGCGAAGTTGCGCCGGGGCTTTTTCGTGTCGGTGGGGCAGTGTGCCGGGTCTGCTTGGGGCGACCGCAGGTCTTGGAACGCGCTGGGGTTGGAAGATTACCCCTCTAGCGACGGCATTGCGTCAATTGAGTTTTACCACGGCTTGCGGGGGTTATGACCTGCCGACCATGCCAAAAATCAGGCAGGCCGATAATGAGGGTGGATTATTATCAACAAAATGTGTACAACCGGCAGTTGTGGAGATATGGGCGGCGGCTGGGTTGGTACCACACAGCACCAAGGAGGTGAGGATGCAGACAGGGTAGTAAGTCGAACGAGGTCCCACGCAACGGAACAACGGCACTGTCCCAATGGGTCGCACGCGAACCGGAGTGAGAGGTCCGTTGTCGGACGTGAACCACGAACACACCAGAGCCGCAATCCGTAAGGCCTGGTTCCGGGACGGCGCCAAGTACACGGAAATGAATCGAGAGGAGGAGGGAACTGACCAATACGAGGTGAAGCAAGCATGAGCCAGGGAACCGGACAGCCAACAGTTGGGCAGGAATTCACGGCGCGATGGATGGGCAAGCGGAATGCGGCGCGTTTCAACAGCGCGACCCTGATGCGAGACATGACAGCAGCCGTCGATGAGTACGTAAAGAGCCGACCAGAGATCTCGGAAAGCCTGATTCGAGCAATCGCTCTGGAAGCGGCGGACGGCAACGATACCTTCTACCAGGAAGTAACCATCGAAGGACATGTGATCAGGGTTACCGCCAGGGAATTGCTCCGGTACCCGGGTCTGGTTTCGGTGGCGAATCGACATCACCTCGCCGGCCCCGGGACATGGCAATTCCCGGTTTGACGCCGGCGCACGTGGCAGCGATGGCGCAGACCCCGGTATCAGAGAGCCTGGCGGGGCCGACGTGCTGACCCTGGCATTTGCCGCGCTTTTTTCGAAGGATTCCAGCGTTGGGCGGCGCGAACCTGATGCGTTCGCCTAACGCGCAGAGGTCTTCCAGGATACGACGCACGGCCTCAAGGGCTGCGCGCCATCGATGCGCCAGACGCCGTCCTGCTCGTGGACAGATTGTTCCAACGCTCGGTTGAGGCGGTCCATCGCGTCGGTGTCGGGTTGCACGTAGATTCGGCGTGCGATGGCGTCGCGGGCGTCGTCGTAGCTTGGGAAACCGACCGCGGGCTGGGCATCGAGTTCGGTTATATCGGGATGGATACCCAACTCCTCCAGGACGGGCAGGAATTGGGGCAGGCTGGGGAGCGCGTGGCGCTTTTCGCCGTGAACCTGCTCCCATAGCGCGTACATTTGCGATTGGGGAGGAAACTGGAACACGACGGCCAGGGCGAGACGGCGAGCGTGGCTGTCCAATTTGCGAACGAAAGGCTCGATGTCCTCGACGACGTAAACAACGTGGCTGCACAGCGTTACGTCCGCGGTTTCCACGGATGCTTCCGGCCAACCCGCCTCCACTATGGACACGTTCTGAATGTCGTGCTCGAGGGCGGTTTCGCGGAGCACGGCGCACATGCTGGGCGACGGTTCGACTGCCAAAACCGAGGAACAGGTGAGGGCCAGAGGCAGCGCCAAACGCCCGCCTCCCGCTCCGATGTCGAGCAGGGTCTCGCCGGGCACCAGGCGGGAACGGAGATTTTCGACCAGTGGATCCCCTTGGCGATTGGGGTCCGCCTTGAACGACGGCGCATCGCGGCTCCAGTGGTCGGTGGGCCGTGGGCCCCGCATGCGGTCGGATTGGGCGTGCTCGACGCGCACCATTTCGCCCCAGATTTCGATCGCGCTCATGTTGGTGTTCTCCGTTGGTGTATTCGGTTTCGATGACCGGGGAGATTGGGCTGCCGTAAGACGCACACATTCTAACCTTGTTGCGGGTTCGCTGTGGTCGGGGAATTACGCCGAAGACTCTGGAGCCCGTTGGGGGTTGGCCTGCTCGTGCGCGTTGACTCGACGTTCGCGGTCGGAATGGGTTGCAAGTGTAGTAACTTGGAAACGTGGAATATGTGGCGAAAATATTTGTGACGTTGTTGTTGCTCTCTTTGGGTTGTGGGGGTATCGCACCAATCCAACCTACGGCGACACCAATCCCGCCGGCCACTGCCGAACGACCATCGGTAACGCGGGCGATGGCGACGACTCCAGTGAGCGGGCCAACTAGATCGGTTGCCGCTGTGACGGCGACCTTGCGCCCGTCTCCGGTTAGGCTGACGCCAGATTCGCGGCCGGCGGCGACACCCACCAGCGACCGGATCCGAACTCGGGATAGGGAGCCAACTCCGCCACCTGCGCCAACGGCCGAACGGCTGGAGAGCCTGCGGGTCGAACCGGTGGCGACCGACCGAGAATTCCGTGCTCCGACCAACATGGTGCAGGCGGGCGATGGCAAATTTTGGGTGTCGGAGCAGGACGGGCGAGTTTGGGTGTTCGATGTGGCCGATCGTGGTAACGGCAACGTCGCGTTGGCTTTGGATATTACCGACCGAGTGAGCACGCAGCGGACCGAAGAGGGTCTGCTGGGCATGGCATTTGAGCCGAGCAACGAACGGCATCTGTATGTTTACTACTCGGCGTCCGACCCGCGGCGGTCGGTGGTGTCGCGGTTCATCGTCGCGGCAAACGGTTCTAACGTTGATCCGGACAGCGAGTTGGTGATCCTGGAGGTGGGGCAGCCTTTCGCGAATCACAACGGCGGGCAGATTGCGTTTGGGCCGGATGGCTACCTTTACGTCGGGTTAGGTGACGGTGGCGGCGCGGGAGACCCGCTGGGCAGCGGGCAGGATACGACGACTCTGCTGGGGTCGATATTGCGGATTGATGTTTCCGGTTCATCAACGACGCATCCGTACTCGGTTCCGGCGGACAATCCGTTGGTTGGCGGCGAGGGGCGGAGCGAGATCTGGGCATACGGTTTGCGGAACCCGTGGCGGTTCAGCTTTGACCGCGAGACGGGCGAACTGTGGGCCGGCGACGTTGGACAGAACCGCTGGGAGGAGATTGACCTGATCGACCGCGGCGGCAACTACGGGTGGAACGTGCTGGAGGGGAACCACTGCTTCCGACCAAGCGATAACTGCGACGCAACCGGAAAGATTCCGCCGGTATGGGAATATTCGCTGGATGGCCGGCCTTGCTCGGTGATCGGTGGTTATGTTTACCGTGGCGATGCTATTGGGTGGTTGCAGGGGGCATACGTTTACGGGGATTTCTGCTCGGGCGAGGTGTTCGGGTTGCGCTACCGGGACGGTGGGGTAGTGGAACACAAACGGCTCGCAGGTACGGACGTGAGCATCATGTCGTTCGCACAGGATAACGACGGGGAACTTTACCTGCTCTCGCAGAAATCGGGCACATATCGACTCACTGATCGGTGAGCAAGGCGGGGACGGCACCGAGCATCGAGCGGATGATTGATCGGCGTTGGGGTGGCTGCGTTTGATGGGTCGCCGGTCGCTACTATTAAGGGCGACGCAGGGCGGACGGCGCGATGTCGCCGACGGCCTTGACGCGGACGCGGGTGGCGTTGCTGGGAACGTAGGTTAGCGGGACCTCTTCAACGTCAACTACCTCGACCGTTGCGGGGTCGGCGCCGGCATCGGTGGCGCGGGCGATGGCGGAGGCAGTGCAATCTGCGATGGCCTCGTCGCGGCTGCCGGATTCCAGGGAATAGACGCGCTCAACCTGCCCACTAACCTGGGCGATGGCCGCGCCGATGGCGTTGGCGACGTCGGCGTGTTCTGGTCTCATCACCTCGCTGGCGCCGGATAACGAATCGCCGAGCAGGATGCTACCACCGCCCACCAGGACGACCGGAACATCCTCGCGGCTGAGTTTCATGCGGTCCACCTGGGTTTCGACACGTTCGCGAATGTAGGTTATGGCTTTGGACACCAATTCCGGGGCGAGGTGGGAGACGCGGTCCGGGTCGCCGAGGCGAGCACTGCCGGATGCAACGGCGCAATCGGTGGTCGTCAGGACGCTGCCGTCGAAAACGAAAGCATCAGAGGTGAGGCGGTATCCGACGCTTTCGGGGCCGATGCTCCACGGCTCCGGTGAGACGATACTGCCGCCGCCCAGGGCGATGGATTCGACGTCGGGGATGCGGAAGTTGGTGCGCACGCCGGCGAGTTCCACGGCGACGGCGGACTCCCGGGGGAATCCGCGGACAAGGGCGCCCACGTCGGTGGAGGTGCCGCCGATGTCGACGACGATGCCGTCGGTAACGCCCGTGAGGTACGCTGCGCCGCGCATGCTGTTGGTGGGGCCGGATGATATGGTCAACACCGGGAACTGACGGGCGAAGGATGTATCCATCAGGGTGCCGTCGTTCTGGCTCATGAACAGCGGCACGTTGAGTCCCAGCGATTCAAGTGCGCGTTCGATTCCTTGGATGGTGGAATTGGCGACCTCGCCGAGGCAGGCGTTGAGGGCGGCGGCGTTTTCGCGCTCCAGCAGGCCTATCCGGCCATTTTCGTGAGACAGGCACACGCGCAGGTCGGGGGCGGCCTCGCGGATCACTCCCGCCGCCTGTTCCTCGTGGGACGGGTCCACCGGGGAGAACACGCCGCTGACCGCGACGGCGCGGATTCCCCGGCTGCGCATGTCCTGAACGGCGTCGCGGATGGCCTGGCGGTCCAACGGGGAGATTTCGCGGCCGTCGAACTCGTTGCCACCGCCGACCATGTAGGAGTGGTCTCCGATGGCGTCTTTGAGGGCGTCGGGCCATTCGATCAGGGGCGGCAGCAGTTCGGTGGCGGGTAGCGACAACCGCATCACCGCAGTTGGTGCGAGATTCGACCGCTCAAGCAGGGCGTTGGTGAAATGGGTGGTGCCGACGACCACGGCATCGACGGCGTCGCGCTGGCCGGTCTGGGCGAGGAGTTCGGACATTGCGTTAGCGATGCCGGAGGTAACATCTCCGGTGGTGGGAACTTTGGCAGCGCCGATGAGTTGGCGACCGTCCATGAGGACGGCGTCGGTGTTGGTGCCTCCCACGTCCACGCCGAGGAACACGTTGCTTCCCCTACACCGTCAGAGGGACGTATTCGGTGTCGTAGCCGAACGCACGCGGGCAGGCGACGGCAAGGCCCTCGGGCGTGGACCATAATTCCGGAGCCGGGAATCCCAGAATCGCGACGCGGAGGCCGTAGCGCATCAACTCGGTGGTTACGGGTTCGCCCGTATCGGTGGCCACTGCGCAGATGAGGTCGGGGACGGTGCAGACGATCTCGCCGTCCACACGGGCGACGAGGTTTTCGTTTTGGAAATCGATCACCATGTTATGGTCGTGGTAGGCGTCGATGCCCTCGATAGTTAGGGCGCCGCGGGCGAACCCGGAAGTGGTGCGGCGGTCTACGTCGACGACTTTGCCGGTGAACAGGACGCGACCGGGACAGGTTTTCAGGATGGCAGCCAACGGGTCGCTACCGGAGTCGCGGGCGCGTTGCACCGCGTGGCCGAGATCGCGGGCCAGGGTCAGCGAGTTGGGCACGGCGGTGCGGATCACCTGGTCTCTGGACATGGGGGCGACGGCGTAGCAGGCGACGCAGCCCATCTGTATGGTGGCGGCGCGGGCGAGTTTCTCGGCCCAAACCGGGCTGATGGTTTCGCGGACGACGATAGAGTTGCCCTTTTCGTCGGCGACGGCCATGGGGCAGCAGGGGACGCCGTAAACGAAGAACGTTTTCATCTGGAACTCGGGGAACGCACGGCCCATGCCGTCGGCGTCAACGACGGGCAACCCGGCCTTGGCGGCGGCGATGAGGGGCTCCACGGAGTTGCTGCCGCCGATTTCGTTGGAGATCAGTGCGGTGGCTCGTTCGCCAACGAAGTCCTCGATGGCGCGGAGGGCGTGGTACGACTGGAGGTCGCGGACCTTTTCGATTCCGACGGTGGGCGCGCCGATGCCGCCGACGCAGATGACACGGGCGTCGTCGGGCAGTTCCTCGGGGGACAGCACGTTGACAGGGCCCCACTGGCGCATGGCCTGCCGCGCGCGGAGTTGGCCAACGTAGGGATTGCCACCGCCGCCGGTGCCGAGGATGCCGGCGCCGATGGCAATGTGGGGCAGATCTTCTTCGGTAACAGTCCACATGGCGCGTCAGAGGCGAATCACACGGTGGGGTCAGTCTCGTCCGGTTGGGTTTCGGGCTGTGGGCTGGACTGGGCGGCCATCTCGCGCTGCAACTGCTCCGTCCAGTTCTGGAACCAGCGGCGGAACTCGTCGAGGGCCGGCGGCGCAACGTAAATGACCTCGATGTCGCCCGGGAACTGCACCTGGTGGCGCTCGTTGATGAGGAGCAGGCCGGTCTCGTCCTCGGCCAGCGTGGAGTCTATGGTCTCGGCGATGAAATCGTAGCGGCGGCGGTTGGCGTCGGCGAACCATTCCTGTAGGCGGATGGCAACCGACTGGCTCATCAGCGGCTGCATGAGGCAGCGTTGCAGATCGAGCGTCTCGGCCATGATCTCCATGGACTCCACCGGCTCCAGGGTCGCGTCCGTTTCGGTCAGGCTCTTGACCAGGGCGTGGCTGGCCTGTCCGCTTGCTTCCAGGTAGCCCAAGCCATCCTCGCCGCCCTCGGGAGTATTCTCGTGATAGACGTGGGTGATGGTGCCGAGGGCGTTCTGCACGGCGCGCACCTGGACGTCGACCTGTTCCCAGTACCGCGCCATGATCTCCACGCCCTCCGGTGGCATGGCATCGGGCGGGACGGGGACGTGGATCACGGGGGCGAGCAAAAGTTTGCGCTTGCCCTGGTAGTTGCCGGTGGCGGGGCGTGTGATCCTGGTGAGTTCTTGGGCCATGCTTGTTCTCACTTCGGCAGGATTGCGGGCATATGATAGCGCGAATTTCGGGCGGATGGACAGGATAGGGTGGCTCTGCTAACCTTGCCGCGCGTTCAACTTGGAGACTGATTTGAGCCAGCCGCCGCCCGTGCGGGCATCCCTTTTCGTCACGTGCATCATCGATCAGCTGTACCCTGAGGTAGGCGTGAGCGTGGTTCGAGTGCTGCGGCGGCATGGGGTGGAAGTTGACTTCCCAGAAGGGCAGACGTGCTGCGGGCAGCCCCTATACAACTCGGGGTTCACGCAGGAAGCGAAGAAGCTCGCCGTGCGCACGCTGGATGCTATGGACGGCTCCGATTACGTGGTGGTGCCTTCCGGCTCGTGCGGGGCGATGATGCGGGTTTTCTACGAGGACCTGTTCGCTGACGATCCGGAAATGCTGGAACGGGCGGAGAACCTGGGCGGGCGCGTTTACGAATTCACGGAATTCCTGACCGACGTGGTGGGAGTGGAGACGACACACGATAGCGAGGCAGCGGGAGCGCCGAAGGTTGCCTACCATCCTTCGTGCCACCTGCTGCGAGAGATGAGGGTGAGGGAGAGTCCCAGAAGGTTGCTTTCGAGTTGCCAGGGGGTGGAACTTGTTGACCTGCCGGACGCCGAGCAGTGTTGCGGGTTTGGCGGGACGTTCGCCGTCAAGTACCCGCACATCTCCGAGGAGATGCTGGCGGACAAACTGGCGTCGATCCAGCAGAGCGGCGCGGACACCATCACGGCGTGCGACATGGGTTGCCTGATGCACATTGGCGGGGCCGTCAGCCGTCAGAATTTGCCGGTCTCGGTGCGGCATATCGCGCAAATTCTCGACGGCGGGCAGGTGTAGGCGATGGCGGAGGTTGTAACTCGCCAGTTCGTGCCGGCATCGCAGGCGGCGGTGAAGGACGCGCAGTTGCGCCAGGCGTTGCGGCGGGCCGGCAGCGGCTTTGACGGCACGCGGCGGGAAGCCATCGCAGAGGTGTCCGAGGAGGTCTGGGAGAGTTGGCGCGAGCAGGCCCGAAAAATCAAAGAACACACGATTGGACACCTCGATTACTACCTGGCGATGCTGGAACGGAATGTGAACGCGGCCGGCGGGCAGGTGCATTTCGCCGGGGATGCCAACCAGGCTAATGCCATCGTGTCGGAGATCGCGCGGCTCAACGGGGTGAAAACGGTCACCAAGAGCAAGTCGATGGTCTCGGAGGAACTGGGTCTGAACCACGTCCTGGAGGCCCAGGGCGTCGACGTGTTCGAGACCGACCTGGGCGAATACATCATACAACTGGCCGAGGAAACGCCGTCTCACCTGGTCGCCCCGGCGCTGCACAAGACTCGCGGTCAGGTAGCGCAACTGTTCGCCGAGCAACTGGGTGTGCCGTACTCGGAAGACATCGAGGAGATGGCACGGGTGGCTCGGGTCGCGCTGCGCCAGAAATTCCTGGAAGCCGACATGGGCGTCAGCGGGGCGAACTTCCTGGTGGCCGAGACCGGGTCGCTGGTGATCATCACCAACGAGGGGAACGGGCGGCTGTGCACATCGGCGCCGCGCATCCACGTGGGGCTGGCGGGGATGGAGAAGGTGATCCCGTCGCTGCAAGACCTGGCGGTGTTTCTGCGACTGCTGCCGCGCTCCGCCACCGGCCAGCGCATCTCGTCGTACGTGAGCATGGTGACGGGTCCGAGACGGGCTGAGGACGAGGACGGGCCGGAGGAATTTCACCTGATCATCGTGGACAACGGGCGCAGTCGGCTGCTGCGGGATCCGGCGCTGCGTGAATCGCTGTACTGCATCCGTTGCGGCGCGTGCCTGAACGTGTGCCCGATCTACCAGCGAGTTGGGGGACACGCCTACGGTTGGGTGTATCCGGGACCGATCGGTTCGATTGTGACGCCGGGGTTGGTGGGGGTCGCGGAGGCGAAAGATTTGCCCAACGCGTCGACGCTGTGCGGGGCGTGCCGGGACGCCTGCCCGGTGCAGATCAACATACCGCGGATGCTGCTGCACCTGAGGCACAAGCAGGCGGAGAGCAACGACGAAAACGAGCGAACGTCCAGCGACACCGACAAGATTCTGGCGCGGGGTTTCTCCAACATTATGTCCAGCCCCTTGCTGCTCAAGGTGGGAAGATCGGTAGGACGGGCGGTGTCAAAACCGCTGGCGAGATCGGGGAAAATCGGGCAAACGCGGCTACCGCTGATTTCGCGCTGGACACAGGCCCGGGATTTGCCGGTGCCGGCGGAGCGCAGTTTCCGCGATCGGTGGCGAGACGAGCTGTCCAAGGACGGCAGATGAGTGCGCACGATTCCATCATGGGTATCCCCAGGTAAGTAGGCAATCGCAATGACATCTGCCAATATGGGTATCCCATCCGCGGAATTCCTGGCGTCGGTGCGCGAGGCGTTAGGCCGGCCTGATGCGCCGCCCGCTAACGCGTACGAACCGTTGACGGATGACCTGGCTGCGTTGGAAAACAGGGCTGCCGAAGTGCGCGAACGGATAGCCGGCGAGTTGCCGGATTTGTCGCGCCGGCTGGGGGAGACGGCAGCCCTGCGGGGCTGGAATGTGACCCGTTGCGGGGGCGTAGAGGAAACCCTGGATTATGTCGTGTCGCTGGCGCGGCGAATGGGCGCGACGTCGGTGGCCCGGTCGGAGCAAACGGTGTTCGAGGCCGTACCCGTGGATGCCGCGCTGGCCGGAGTTGGGGCGTTGTGCTGGCCGGCGATTTACGACGGTCCGGACTCACGGGAGGGTGTGCGCAGGCGGCTGGCGGATTCGTCAATGGGGATCACAGGGGCGGACTACGCCATCGCCGAGACCGGATCGGTGATCGTGCTGCCCAGGCAGGGTTTGAGCCGATTGGTGTCGGTGGTGCCGCCGGTGCATGTGGCCATCGTGCGACCGCAGGACATCATCGGTACGCTGGACGACCTGTTTGCCCTGCGGCGGCTGGAGTCCTACAGGAACGGCGAGAGGGGCGCGTCCGACATGGGCAGCTATTTGAATTTCATCACCGGGCCCAGCCGGACCGCCGACATTGAGCAGACCATCGTGGTGGGCGTGCATGGCCCGGGCGAAGTCCACATGGTGCTGCTGGACGAGGGTGATCCTTCGACAAGCTCAGGATGAGCGGGAGTAGCGATTATGCCGATGCGAGTTGGGTTCATTCAATTCCGTCGCCAGATGTTGGAGCAGCAGTTGGCGGAGACGATGGACGTGTTTCCCACGCTGGGGATCCAGAAGGCCATCCTGCTGGGGGACGTGGTCAGCGGGGACATCTCGCCATCCAGTACGCTGGATTTTGTTTTCGTCCATGACACGGACCGGCCGTTCGGGAGGCGGGCCGATTTCTTCTCGTACCACCTGGACGCCCAGGTAGGCATGACCTTCCAGGTGTACACGCCGGAAGAGTTTGAGGAACTGCAAGAGACGCTGCCGGCCCTGTACTCGGCCTGCAAACAAGGACGGGTGGTTTTTGATGCCTGATTTCGCTGCGGAGGGCTCACGCTGGTTCAGACAGGCGGAGCGCGACCTTGAGGACGCGGTTTTCAACCGCCAGGGCGAACGCTACAACGTGGCGTGTTTTTTGTGCCAGCAGGCCGCTGAAAAGGCGGTGAAAGCGTACCTGTACCGTCGGGGGGCGGAGGACGTGTGGGGAAGTTCGCTGATTGACCTCTGCGAGGACGCCAAGATTTTCGAGATGTTCTTCGACACCATCAAGGCGGAGGCGCGGCAGTTGGACAAGTACTACGACATCACGCGCTACCCGCAGTATCTGCCGAGCGGAATTCCGGCAGAGGCGTTCGACGACATTGACGCCGAGCGGGCGATTGAACTTGCGGGTATCGTGGTACGGTTCGTGGGCGAAAGGGTCAACTGACCGGAGTCAGCCGAATATCTCGGCCAAGCGCTCCTGCCGAAAGGCGAATATGCGGCGCAGGTCGTTTCGCACCAGCAGGCGGTCGGCCAGCCAGCCGCCGAGCATGTCATATTCGACGTAATCGGTTACCAGGGTTCCGCCGTCCTGCGGGATGAAACGGTGCTGGTGGAACCACCGGCGGTATGGGCCCCTGACCTGCTCGTCGACGAAGCGATGGGGAGGGTCCCACTCGGTGATGCGGCTGCGCCACTTGAGGGGCAAACCGTGCAGTCGCAGGCGGTAATCGATTTCCACGCCAGCCCGCATCTCTATGGGCGGTGGTGTCACGACGCGGAAGCGCAGCAGGGGCGGCGTCAGTTCCTCAAGGCGAAAGGCGTCGGCGTAGAAATGGAAGATATCCTCGGGCTGACGCGGAAGCCACTGGGCGGTTTCCAGCGTGAAACCGGGCATTAGCGGTTGCGACCTAGGGCATAGAGTCGGATGGCGCGCTCGGCGGCGCGCTCCAGGAGTTCGGCGCCGTTCTCCAAGCTGGATTCAAGAGTTGCGGGTTCCTCGGCGATGGGGATGATGGCGTCGATGCCGTGTTGGTACAGAGCGTCGTAGCCTTCGCCAAGGCTGCCGGCGAGGAGCAACGTGGGGACTCCCAAGGCTCGGCTGCGACGGGCGATACCCACCGGGGCCTTGTCGAAAGCGGTGGAACGGTCGGCGCGGCCTTCGCCGGTGATCACGAGGTCGGCGTTGGCGGCGTTGGAGTCGAAGTCCAGAGCGTCGCACACCATGTCGATGCCCGAACGGAGATCGCAGTTGGCGAACGCGATGAGGCCGGCACCGAGTCCGCCGGCCGCGCCGGCGCCCGGAGTATCGGCGACGTTCATGCCAAGTTCGGATTCAATGACCCGGGCCAGGTTGGCGAGACAACCGTCGAGTTCCTGGACCATTTCCGGCGTCGCACCCTTTTGAGGCCCGAAGATGGCCGATGCGCCAGTATCGCCGCACAACGGGTTGGTAACGTCGGTCGCACCAATGAAGGTGGCATCGGCGATTCCAGGATGTAGACCGGACGTGTCGATGGAGCGCAGGTCGGACAGCGCCGCGCCGCCGGGCGGGAGTAGGTCGCCGGACTCATCGAGAAACCGCACTCCCAATGCCGACGCCATGCCGGTGCCGCCATCGTTGGTCGCGCTGCCGCCGAGTCCGATGATGATGCGGGCGTACCCTGCGTCCAGCGCAGCGCGCATGAGCTGGCCCGTGCCGTGGGTGGTGGCGGTTCGTGGGTCGCGACGGTCGTTGGGGATGAGCGCCAGGCCGGATGCCAAGGCCATCTCAATTACGGCGGTCTGACCGTCGCCCATGACGCCCCACTGGGCGGAGACGGTATCTCCCAGCGGCCCGGTTACCTGCTCAGTGAAGTACTTGCCGCCGGCGGTGTCGATGAGGGCGGCTAGGGTGCCGTCGCCCCCGTCGGCCACCGGAATCAGGATGGTTTCAGCATCGGGAACGGCCTGCAAGACACCGTTCTGGATGGCGATGGCGGCGGCGCGGGCACCGATGCTCTGTTTGAAAGCCTGTGGGGCGATGACGATGCGGAGAGGCATAACTCAATTATAGACCACCAGCGCCTGACGCCGGCGGACGGGTCATCAAAACGCAGTAATTACGCACCGACGGCATCCCGATAGGCACGGGTCAACGGTTATGTTAGTATCGGCGAGCGAGCGGGTTTGACCCCCGAACATCGCTGTACGGGAGTGTTTGAGATGCCGACCAAAGCGGAACTGAAGGACCGGGCGTTCGCCGAGATTGACCGCCGGGCGGATGAGTTGGTGCGACTTTCCCAACAGATCCTGGCCAACCCGGAGCCCGGCTTCCGCGAGTTCAAAACGGCGGCCTTGGTGGGCGACAAGTTCGGCGAAATGGGCGTGCCATTCCGCAGCGGTCTGGGCATGACGGGCCTGCGGGGCGAGATCATCGGGGGCAGCGAAGGGCCTACCATGGCGATCATGGGAGAGTTGGACAGCCTGATCGTCAACGAGCATCCTCACGCCAACGGTGAGACTGGCGCGGCGCACGCGTGCGGGCACCACTGCCAGATCGCGATGATGCTGGGATCGACGATGGCCCTGATGCAAGAGGACGTTCTGCCCCATTTGAGCGGCAGGATTGTTTCGATGGCGGTGCCCGCCGAGGAATACATCGAAATCGAGTACCGGGACAGGCTCAGGCGCGAAGGCAAGATCGAGTTCCTGGGTGGCAAGCCCGAGTTCATCCGGCTGGGCGAGTTCGACGACGTGCACCTGGCGATGATGATGCACACCACCAGCACGCCCATCGAAAAGAAACTGGCGACCACGGGCACCAACAACGGGACAGTGGCGAAGCAGATCCAGTTCGTGGGCAAAGGCGCGCACGCTGGTGGGTCGCCACACCTGGGCATCAACGCGCTGAACGCGGCGACGCTGGCGATGACGGCGATACACTTCAACCGCGAGACGTTCCTGGACACCGACACGGTTCGGGTGCATCCGATTATCACCAAGGGCGGCGAGGCGGTGTCCGCGGTGCCGGCTGACGTGCGGATGGAGACGTTCGTGCGGGGCAAGACCCTGGACGCCATCATGGACGCCAACCGCAAGGTGGACCGGGCGCTGCGGGCGGGCGCGATGGCGGTGGGCGCGACGGTGAATATCCAGACCATCCCCGGATACCTGCCGATGAACCAGAACACCACCATGCAGGAGATTTTCCGAGCCAACGCTGATATGCTGGTCGGTTCCGAAAACGTGGGGTGGAATCCGCACCGCACAGGGAGCACCGACATGGGCGACGTGAGCACGATCATGCCAGCGCTGCATCCGTACGTGGGCGGCGCCACTGGGATCGGTCACGGCGCGGACTACGTGATCCAGGACTACGAACTGGCGGTGATCACGGGCGCGAAGGCGATGACCGCCACGGTGATTGACCTGATGGCGGACGGCGCCACTGAGGCCAACCGCGTGGTGGCGAATCACAGGGCGGACATGACCTCGCGGGAGTACGTGAACTTCATGCGCACTTTGGCGGCTGAGGAATCGTACAAGGAAGCATAAACGGCACGGGCTGGGTGGTATCCCCATATGGCAACGGTTGAAGAACTGAAACGAGCGGCCTGCGCCGCCATTGACCGACACGCGGAAGAACTCATCGGAGTGTCGAAGGACATCCTGGTGCACCCTGAACCCGGGTACAGCGAGTATCGGACGGCACGGGTGGTGGCCGAGCAGTTTGCCAAGATGGGGGTCAAGTTCCGCCCGGGGCTGGCGTTGACCGGCCTGAAGGGAGAGGTGAAGGGCGGGAACGGCAGCGGGCCACGGGTCGCCATCATCGGTGAGTTGGACAGCCTGATCGTCAACGACCACCCTCACGCGGCCGGCGACACCAGCGCGGCCCACGCGTGCGGGCATCACTGCCAGATCGGGATGATGCTGGGCGCGGTAACCGGGTTGATGCAACCGGAGGTGTTGAGCGAGTTGAGCGGCGAGATCGTTCCGTTCGCCGTGCCGGCCGAGGAATTCATTGAAGTGACGCGGCGCCTGGACCTCAGGAGCGAGGGCAAGATCGAGTTCATGGGCGGGAAGCAGGAACTCATCAAGCTGGGTGAGTTTGACGACGTTGACATCGCAATGATGTGCCATACCGCGAGCGACATGGGCGCGCACAGCTTTGCCATGGGCGGCACCAGCAACGGGCACGTGGTGAAGTACGTTCGGTTCACCGGTCGCGGAGCCCACGCAGGCAGCGCGCCACACCTAGGTATCAACGCGCTGAACGCCGCCACCTTTGCGCTGCAGGCCGTCAACTCCAACCGAGAGGTGTTCCGAGACCAGGACACCGTGCGGATCCACGGCATCATGACCAAGGGCGGCGAAGCGGTGAGCGCGGTGCCGTCGGACGTGCGTCTGGAGTGGCGCGTGCGGTCGGGATCACCCGAGGCCGTGGTGCGCAATTCTGACATCGTGGACCGATGCTTCCGAGCGGGGGCGCTGGCGGTGGGCGCGCAGGTGTCCATCACCAACATCCCGGGCTACCTGCCGATGCGGCAAGACCAGAACCTGATGGATGTATTCCGGTCGAATGCAGTGAGACTGGTAGACGAAAACAAGGTGCTGGTGATGCCTCCGTCGCGCAACCGGGGCGGATCCACGGACATGGGCGACCTGAGCCACATCTTGCCGGCGATCCACCCGTACACGGCGGGCGCGGTGGGCGCCGGCCACAGCTCAGACTACCTGATTACCGATTACCGGCAAGCGGTGGTGAACCCGGCCAAAATCATGGCGATGTCGGTGATCGATCTGCTGTCGGACAACGCCAACCGGGCGCGTCAGGTGACGTCGTCCTTCCGCCCGGCCATGTCGCGCGCGGCCTATCTCAACTTCCAGCGGCAGCGGGCAGAAGTCCGCGAGTTCGACGGCGGCGGAGCATAAACCGACCCCAACACTCACAGGCCCAGGCTCAGCGCCAGCGTCATCACCGCGCCGCCGATGAGAGGCACGGTGAGGTTGTCGTCCACCGGGGTAGGGGCGAACTCCACGAGGGACGCTACGACGGCGGTGATGATCACCGCCAGCGACCACGAGCCGAAGCCGGCCGCGCACACGATGGCCCACGCGCCAAGGGCGGCGGCGATGAACACCACGATGCCGCCGGGGGACTTGCTCCAGAACCGAGGGCCGGGGAGTTGCGCCCCAACCAACGCCGCGGCCGGGTCACCGATGGCGACGAACAGGAGGCAGGGTACAGCAATCTCCGGACCGTAGAAGAAGAAGGTGAAGAAGGCGGCGATCAGGAACCATGTGGCCCCGGAGATTTCGGAGACCTCAGACTCCTTCAGGATGGGGCGGAACACCAGCATGAAAAGGCGGTTGAGCGGGCCCACACGGAACCGGCTGGCCTCCATGGCCAATCCGAACAGCGCGCCGGCGCCGATCAGGAACAGGTACGGGTGCTGAGGGATCGCCAGGGACAGGAGGGTCGTGGACGAGGCGGCGACCAGGTGGAAAATTCGGCGTCCCACGGGCGGCGGGGGCGGAGGGCCGGACGGTCGCGCGGGTGTTGACGCTGGCATGATGGACACCCGATAGGTGCGGCGGACGGGCGCAGGCGCGTCTGCCCTTGATCTCAGCAGACCCGGCGGTCAACGAGAGAGGTCAGAAGTCGATGGTTATGGTGTCGCCGGATGCCCATCTGAACGAGCGTATCTGGGTGCCCTCGGGCACCTCGAACACCAACCAGCCATCCAACCCAGTGCCCTTGGGCAGTTCCTGGGCTCGGGGTACATATTGGGTGGTCCCGTCTTCCTGCGTCTCCGCGTAGACGACGTTCCACAGGAACTTTACGCACGCGGTGTGGTCGTCCGGATTGACGGGCACGTTGCAGCGATCCGACTGGCTTTCCGGTACTGCGGTTGGTTCCGCGCGTTCGCTCACATCAATCGGGAAGTAACGACCCTGGAGGAAATCGCGGAGTTGCGCGGCCTCGTGGTCAACGTTCACGATGGCACTGGTGGCGGTATGATTTTCGACCTTGACCCGCAGGAGGACCAGTTCGTTCTCCGCGGACTCTGGCACAAGTCGGAAGAAGTCCTCGTCGGTGGCGCCCTGACGCGGCGCGCGGGTGGAAGTGGTCCAACGCAACTCGTCGATGCGTTCCATATCAACGACGCTGATGTGCAGGATACGCCCCTTGTAGTATCGGCCGATGTTGGGCGATTGGGACGAACAGGCGGCAGCGAGGGCCATCGCCAGCACCAACGCGACCAAAACCACCACACCTCCCCACCGGATGGACGACGATCTCGCGTGATCGCTAGTCATCGGCGGCTCCGGTAAGCGTGGGCATCTGGCGCAGCTCGCCGATCAATCCGATGAGCACCGACAGCAGCCGGTCCACCTCGGCATCGGTATTGTGTTTGCCCAAAGTGATGCGCAGGGAGCCACGGGCCAGATCGGCGGTCTGCCCGATAGCGAGTAGTACGTGGGATGGTTCCAAGGAGCCGCTGCTGCACGCGCTGCCGCTGCTGGCGGCGATGCCCTGCAAATCGAGGCCCAGCAGGACAGGCTCCCCCTCGACACCCTCAAAGGAAAAGTTGACGTTGTTGGGCAGTCTTTCCGTGGGATGACCGTTGAGCACACAGTCGGGTATCTGGCTCGAAATTTCGTCAACGATGCGATCGCGCAACGCCTGACATTGGGCCGATACCTCATCGCGGTGGGCGTGCGCGAGCTCCAGCGCGGCGGTTAGGCCGATGATTCCGGCGATGTTTTCGGTGCCGGAACGACGCTCACGTTCCTGGCCGCCGCCGGTGATCAACGGGAGGTAGGGCACGCCTCGGCGGATGAAAAGCACGCCGACACCCTTGGGCCCGTAAAACTTGTGGCCCGACAGGCTCATCATGTCCACACCCAGGCGGCGAATGTCCAGGTCCAGGAAACCCGCAGCCTGCACTGCGTCGGTGTGCATGACGATGGTGCGGTTCAGTTCCTGGGAGCGCTGTTTGACGGCCGCCGAGATTTCGGGGATCGGGTTGATGGTGCCTATCTCGTTGTTGGCGTACATTATGGATACCACAGTGGTGGTATCCGTGATGGCGTTGTACACGCGCTGGGGGTCCACCATGCCGTAGTCGTCAACGGGCAGCCGGGTGATGTGCCAGCCACGGTCTTCCAACACCTCGCAGGCGTGGAGGACGGCGTGGTGCTCGGCGGCGGCGGTGATGACGTGCTTTCCGGTTGGTTCCAGAGCGTACGCGGCGCCCTGGATGGCGGAGTTGTCGGACTCGGTGCCTCCGCTGGTGAAAACGACCTCACGGTTCCGGCAGTTGAGCACCTTGGCTACCCGCTCGCGGGCCCCGTCCAGGGCGTAGCGGGCTTCCTGGCCGACGGTGTGGACGCTGGACGCGTTGCCGTACAGCCGAGTGAAATAGGGCAGCATGGCCTCCAGCACGCGCTCATCCATGGGCGTGGTGCCGGCGTGGTCGAAATAGATGTGATTCTGCGTAGTCATGCGTTTCTGGGTGGGCGGTATTTTAGCATACGGCGCTGACGCATCCCTTGGATTTGGGTAAGGATCGTCCGGTGGGACAGGGTGAAATTCCGTGGCAGCATGGCAGGCAGGGCATTTCAATTCCCCAGGAAATCTCCCATCTCCGCCCTTTTCACTGCCAATGACAGTTCCCATTTGCCTCCACCTTCACCCATCTTTACCATGGTAAACGGGCGCCTCAAATCTGTCCCGCCGCCATTCCGCAAGCCGTCCCAATGCCCACATCCAAAATCCCCAACGACGCTCTCCCGAATGCTCTCACCGGCCCGCCAAAACCGCCAATATCGCCCCCAAAATCGCCCTCGCCGCCTCCATTTGCCCCCACAACCCACCCCAACGTCCTACTCAAATGAACAGAAATGAGCGGGAATGAGCGGGATTTCGCCAAAATAGCCGCTATCCCACCCATATACCCAATCCTTTACATCCTGCTCATCCATGAAAATTTCCCCCCCGACGTCATCGCGCGCGTCGCCAAAGCCGGCTTCCGCCTCCCCACCTTCATGCGACTCCGCCGCTACCTGGACGACACCACACGCCAGGGCAACGTCCCTGAGCCTGAGTCAATCGTTCTCGACCTCCTCCCCTGGGCCGGCAAAGACCGCTACCGCGCATTCCTCCGCTGGGACCTGCCCGCCCCGGCGCGCTAGCCATGCCCTCAACACGGTTTAGACCGTTAATCGAAAGGCCCAGAGCATGGCGGACCGGGCCATTGTCAGGGCTTACGCAGCCGTCTATATTGAGGCGCAGTTTTGAACCAGATGAGGTAGCGGAAATGCCGTTTGCAGACATCAATGGATACCGGATGCACTACTCGGTCTTTGGAGCCGAAGACTCTCCGGTATTGGCCTTGATACATGGAGGTCTGGGAGGAGGCGACGGGAGCAAGGACACGATCAACCGGCAAGCGTCGGCATTGTCCGCCCACTACCGGTGCGTGTTTTACGACCGGCGGGCCTGCGGCGAGTCGGACGCGCCGGCGGATGGATATGATATTCCGAATTGTGCCGTGGATTTGAGGGAGTTGTTGTCGCACCTGGACATCGACCGGGCGCATGTGCTGGGTTCGTCGGCCGGCGGGCCCATCGCCACGCAGTTCGCGTTGGACTATCCGGAGATGACGGAGTCGCTGATCCTGGTGAACACCATGTCGTATTCGCAGGAGGCGCAGCGCGAGGTGCGCCGTCAGGAATTGCGGCGACTGAAGGAGCGGATGGAGTCGGAGGGGCGTTCGGCGGCGGTCGAGCGAGGTCTGTCTGACCGATTCCCGCAGATGGCCGCCGATGATCCCGCCAGATTCGCCAGGATTGTGCAGGACAATCTGGGGCGGTTGGACGGTATCGCAGCGACGCATCAGGCGTACATCGACATCGGCGACAGGCTGGAGGAAAGGCTGGGCGAGTTGAAGATGCCGGTGACCATCATCCACGGTGATGCCGACTCGCGAATTCCGGTGGAGTGCGGACACAGCCTGCACGACGCCATCTCCCAATCGGAGTTGCACATCATCCCGGGCGCGGAGCACGGTCTGATGACCAACGATGCGGCGCAGCGCACCCAGGAGATTGTACTGGCGTTCCTGGGCGAGTTGCGAGGGGTTGCTGCCCGGTGAAGCTCACCGCACGGACCTGACCTGACGCTGTGTATAATTCCCCACTTCGCAGGGAGAAACTACGATGCCTACAGTTTCGATAGACCATATCGCCATGCCAACCGCCAACGCAGAGCGGTTGCTGGCTTTCTACAAGAAGTTAGGGTTCGCAATCAATCACGAGGAGGAATGGCGGGCAGGGACCGCCAGGATGTACTCCATCCAGATCGGCCAGTCCAAGATCAACGTGCACCCCGAGCGGTTCATGGCGAACCTTCGCGGGCCGACTGCCGTTCCCGGTTGCACGGACATCTGCTTCGTGTGGGAAGGTACCGTTGGCGAGTGCCAGGAGATGCTGGCCGAGGCAGGCGTTGAGGTCATCCAGGGGCCGGTGCCGCGGCCGGGCGGCCGCGACCGGGGAGCCGCGCCGTCCCTCAGCCTGTACGCGCGGGACCCCGACGGCAACCTGCTGGAGTGGATGATTTACGAATAGAGCACAGGGACGGAGGTTTCAGCATGTCCACGGTCGGAATAGACCATATCGCGATGCCCACCGCCGACGCCGAAAGGCTGATGGCGTTCTACAAGAAACTGGGTTTTGCCATCAACGACGAGGAAGAATGGCGGGCCGGCACTGCCAACATATTCTCCATACAGGTGGGCGATTCGAAAATCAACGTCCATCCGGAAGGCTACCTGGCCGACTATCGCGGGCCTACGGCGGTTCCGGGCTGCACCGACATCTGCTTCGTGTGGAACGGGTCCGTGGAGGACTGCCAGCAGATGCTTGCCGGGGCGGGCGTGGAAATGGTGCGCGGACCCGGTCCTCGCAAAGGGGCACGGCAGCGGGGTGTCTTGCCGGCGGTGAGTCTGTACGCACGCGACCCCGACAATAATCTGCTGGAATGGATGATTTACCAGTAGGCAGTCAATTTCGACAACGATTGGAGCGATGACATGGCACGGATGCTTGGCAAGCACGCACTGGCCGAGATGCTGGTCTCGGAGGGCGTTGAGTACATATTCGGCAACCCCGGCACGAGCGAGACACCCTTCCTGGACGGGCTGCAGGATTACCCCCAATTGCAGTACGTGCAGGCGTTACAGGAGGGCACGGCGGTTGGGATGGCGGACGGCTACGCTCGGGCGACGGGCAAGCCGGCGTTCGCCAACATCCACATCGCGGGCGGCCTGGCCAATGGCATCAGTGGTTTGTACAACGCCTTTCGGGGCGGCACGCCGTTGGTTCTGACGGCAGGCAACTCCGACACCCGCATGTTGATCAACGAACCGGTGCTGTCGGGCGACCTGGTCGAGATGACCGAGCAGTACACCAAGTGGAGCGTGGAGGTGCGGCATGCGTCCGACATTCCGGTGGCGATCCGGCGGGCGTTCAAGGAGGCCAAGACTCCGCCAACCGGCCCGGTTTTCGTGTCGTTCCCGTGGAACACGCTGGACGAAGAGATCGATTTCGATGCGGTGGCGTCTTCCGAGGGCTACTTCCGCATACGGCCCGACGTTGACGCAGTGGCTCGGGCGACTGAGTTGTTGGCGTCGGCGGAGAATCCGGTGATCGTGGTCGGCGACCGGGTGGCGCAGGCCGGAGCGGTGGAGCAGGTAACGCAGGTTGCGGAACTGACCGGCGCGCGGGTGGTCGCCACGTCATACTCCGAGGTGAATTTCCCCACAGCGCATCCACAGTGGGGCGGAATGCTGAACCTGAACAGCCCAGCGACGGCCCGCCAGTTTGAGAACGCGGACGTGGTGCTGGCGGTGGGTACGGATGTGTTCGCGTCCTTCCTGTACGTGGATGTGCCGTTTCTGAAACCGGACGTGAAACTGATCCACCTGGACAGCAACTACTGGGAGATCGAAAAGAGCTATCCCACCGAGGTTGGGATGCTGGCGGATCCAAGGGCCGGCATGGCTGACCTGGCAGAGTCGCTGGATGGCTCCATGACGGGCGGCCAGCGGGAGGCCGCCGCGACCCGAGCCGCTACTTTGGCCGCTGGTCGCGAGCGGGACCGCGAACGATACCAGGAACGCATCAAACCGACCTGGGAAAACCGGCCGATGCCGGTCGAGCGGATGATGCACGAACTGGCCGCGGCGGTGCCGCCCGACACCATCATTGCGGACGAGGCCGTGACGTCGCGGCCGGCGGTGAACCGCGCATTTGACTTCGAGAAGCCCGGCGACATCTACGGAATCCGTGGCGGCGCGCTGGGTTGGGCGATGCCGGGGGCGCTGGGCGTGAAGTTGGCGCATCCGGACCGGCCGGTGCTGGCGGTGGTGGGCGACGGGGCATCAATGTACACGGTGCAGGCGCTTTGGACGGCCAGCCGATACAACATCCCGGTGGTGTATGCGATCTGCAACAACCAGGCCTACCGGATCCTCAAGGTGAACATGGAGGTTTACCTGCGGGACATGCTGGACGACCGCGAGCGGGACAGCGACTATGTGGGCATGGATTTCGCCAATCGCCTGGACTTGGCCATGATGGCGCAGGCAATGGGCGTCCACGGGGAACGCATCGACGATCCCGCGGATATTGGGCCGGCCGTGCAGCGAGCATTTGAGAGCGGGAAACCGGCGCTGCTGGACATTTCCATAAGCGGAGCCCTGTAGCCTCAAACGCGATAGGTCGATATAACAAATGAGGGCGGGATCGCACCCGCCCTCACCAATTTAAACCCGCGCAGTTATCAGGACTCGGGCTGCTCCGCCATTGCCAGTACTTCCTCCCATTCCTCAGGGGTAACGGGCTGGATGGACAGGCGCTGGCCGCGCTTGGTGACCAGCATTTCAGACAAGGCAGGGTTGGCCTTGAGTTCGTTGAGGCTGATGAAACGTGGGAGTCGGCGTTCAGCCTTGATGTCCACCATCATCCAGGTTGGGTTGGCGGAATCGGATTTGGGGTCGTAGTAACGGGAGTCAGGATTCCAGGCGGAATCGTCGGGATAGCCCTCCCGGACGATGCGGGCGGTACCGATGACTCCGGGTGGTTTGGCGTTGCTGTGGTAGAACAGGACGTGGTCACCGACCTTCATGTCGTCGCGCATAAAATTGCGGGCCTGGTAGTTGCGCACGCCATCCCACTCCGCGGTCTGTTCGTCCTCTGACTCCAAATCATCGTAAGAGTACGAGGAGGGTTCGGACTTGAAAAGCCAGTAACGTGGTTCGGGCATGATGCTGACTCCGCTGAATTGGATGACGAACTAAACGGCGTCAGCGCCGTGCTCGCCGGTGCGGATGCGAATGGCGTCGGAGACGTCGTAAATGAAAATCTTGCCGTCGCCCGGGTTGCCGGTGATGGCATTGGTGCGTATCACGTCCACCGCCTTGTCGACATCGGGGTCGTTCACCACCACTTCCAGCTTCACCTTGGGCAGCATGTCGATGTGGTAGGTTCCCAAGCCCCTGGCGGCGGTGACTTCAACCCCACCCTGAGCGCCGCGCCCGCTGACTTGAGTAACCGTGAGGCCGACGATGCCGGCGTCGCTCAAGGCGTCTTTCACAGTATTCAAACGCTCGGGGCGAAATATGGCTTCAATTTTGATCATTGGAGTCTTCTCCTGATAGCGCCGTGATTATGTCTATATTCTAAATCACCGGCGAATCTGGATACCAGCCGCCTCGCGGTCAAAACAACCGGCGATCAGGTCTTCCCGTTCTTGCCTCAGCACGTCCTTCCGCACCCGCAAGCTGGGTGTGCGGGGCAGTTCGTCGCGGACTTCGATGTAGCGCGGCACTTTGAAGTACGCCAGATTGTCGGCGCACCAGTAAACCACGTCTTCGGGTCGCACGGTCTCGCCCGGCCGGGGGGTGATGTATGCCTTGACTTCGTCCTCACCCAACTCGGACGGCACCGCGATGATTGCGCAGTCCAGCACCCGCTCGTGGCGCTTGATGACGTCCTCAACTTCCTGGGAGGAGATGTTTTCGCCGCGGCGGCGGATGACGTCTTTCTTGCGGTCAACGAAGTACAAGTAGCTATCGTCGTCGAGCCAGCCCAAATCGCCGGTGAACAGCCAACCGTCGCGCAAGGACGCTTGGGTTTCAGTCTCGTTGCGCCAATATCCGGCCATGGTGGCGGGATTGCGGATGGTGATCTCTCCCGGGGTACCGTTGGGCACCGGGTCGCCGGCATCGTCCACGATGCGTACGGCGTTCTCGAAGGACGAGTCGGGATGCTGGCGTGGCTGGCCTGACGAGTTTGGCCTACGCTCACCGCGGATGGTCTCGATGGTGCCGTAGCAGGTCTCGGTCATGCCGAACCCGACGATGATGTCGGTGCCGAATCGATTCTCAAAATCCGCGAGGAATTCGGGAGAAAAAGCCGGAGAGCCGTAGAAGAGCCTTACGGTGTTGTCGCGGTCGTCAGGCTGGGGGTCGTTTTTCGCCAGCACCGGCATCATCATGCCGATGAAGTTGACGACGGTGGCGCGGGCTTCGCGCACCTGCTGCCAGAACCGGGAGGCGCTGAATCGATCCTGCACAATCAGGGTGGCGCCGGACGCCAGGGTGCCCATGGTGCTGTAGTACTGGGCATTGGCGTGGAAGTAGGGCAGGCAGGTGAAGAAACGGTCATCGGGAGTGGCTTGGGTCCATAGTGCGAAACCCTGGCCGGCTGACACGTACATCTGGTGGGTAACCTGCACTCCCTTGGGGTTTCCGGTGGTGCCCGACGTATATTGCAGCATGGAAATGTCGGTGGGGGAAACCGACGGTAGTTCCAGCATTGGCGTAGCGTCGGATAACAGCGCGCGGTAGTCCCGCCATCCATCCGGGGGCGTTCCGCCCACGAGCAGGCGGTGGCGAACACACGGGGCGATGTCGGCGGCCTGGGTAGCTACATCGACCAAGTCCTGGTGCGCGACCAACGCGGACGCTTCGGCGTTGTTCAAGATGTAGGCCATCTCGTCGCGCCGGTACGCCGTGTTGATGGTCACGGCTATGCCGCCGATGAAGGACAGACCGAACCAGGAGTAAAGGACTTCCGGCACGTTGGGCAGGAACAGGCACACCCGGTCGCCGTGGCCGATACCCAGCGAGCGGAACATGCCGGCCGCCTGCCGGCACCGCTCCATGAACTGACGGTAGGTTATCTGCTGACCGGCGATCTCAACGAACGCCTTGTCGGGATAAGCAGCGGTTACGATCTCGAGAAATTCGCCGAGAGATTTCTCCCAGGATCGGCGACCGGATAACGATTCCAGACCAAGAATGCTGCTCATGCGGATAACTCTAAACGGGCGCCAAGCAATGGATGAAAGCGGAATCACGCTAACACGCAGGGCCGGCACGGTCAATAGGCCCTCCGCGCTCCGTATCCCAACGGGCGATCCGGGCCGTTACGCTGCGCGTTGGCAAAGTAAAGAACTCACCCTCCCTCGGACGGCAAGGCCTTGTATCTTGACGGTGAAAGGGTACCGTGGTGGACAACGGTGCGGCAGACCGGCAGGGCCCTGGTCCGTGGAGGCCGATCGAAAGCATGGGTCGCCGCACTGTCTCCTA
>DAOUJD010000105.1:0-7269 GCA_034423115.1 Dehalococcoidia bacterium
GTTGACACCTTTCGCCGGTTCAACCAGGAACCGAACAACTACAGCTATTGGGACCAGATGACTCGGGCGCGGGAACGGAACGTGGGCTGGCGCATCGACTACTTCTTCACCGATAGCGATTTCGCCTCCAACCTGACCGATGGTTTCATACTGCCCGACGTGATGGGATCCGATCACTGCCCCGTCGGCATCGAAATTTCCTGAGCTTCCCCATCGGTGTGTTGACGCGGTGCGGGTAAGAGGGGTCTAGTGCAACGTGGTGGGGGCAGGCCGAGCCGCGTCGCCAGGTTAGCGGGACGGGGAAAGGAAGGATTGGATGCTGCCCCAGGTTTGGGATGGCTCCTTATTCGTCGTCCTCTTTCCAGGATATAAACCGACCCGGGGAAATGACGATCAGGGTCAACCGTTCGTCTGCCAGGAGTTCCGCGGCGAACTCGGCGCCTCGCTCATCTCCCTCGTAGAGGACGCAAGTCCTGCGCACCATGTCATCCAGCCCGCTGTCGGCGACCTCGGCCGTGCCCTCGATGGTCACAAACGAATAGGGGTGGTCCGGCGTGGGGACGCACAGGGCCACGGCGGAATTGCGGCGAATGTTCCGCACCTTGACCGCCCCTCTGTCGGCCATCACCAAAGCCCGCCCGTTATCCCAGAGGAACCAGACCGGCGCCACGTGGGGCGTGCCCGTGGCATACATGGTGACCAACTGCGCCGTTCGGGGCTGGGACAGAAATTCATCCACCTCTGCTGAGTTCAATGTTCCCAAGATATTTCCTCCTGCATCCTCGCGGGTCCGCTATGCCATTCATCGAGATGCCGAAACCATGATAGCCGAAAGCGGCTCCATTCTTTCTTCCCGTACCGCCGGTTGATATCTTTCGAATGCTAGCAGTCCGACTCGTTTCCCCGTACGGCCGCGTGGTAAGGGTCATAGCGGCAGGCTCGGAAAGACGCCGTTAGCCATGCCGACGGCTCTTCCCAAAACTTTCAGTGGGTCAGTGGATCGCCGACGGCGGTAAGGGACGTGCTCATGTCCCAGAGCCTGGCAGCCAGTTCTGCATCGTATCTGATGCCGGAAGACGGCGCCGGCCGGCAGTCCACGTCTGTTTCGCCGCCGTGTGCCAAAAGGCGGAGTCTTCCGATGGCGTCGCCGGTCGCCAGGGCCGCGTAGGCGATGGGTCGGCGGTTGCTGGGTCCGACCTCGAGACTGCCAGGCCGGACCGGCCAGGAGGCAGCTGGCCCCGAGGCAGTGGGCGGCGGGACCTGCCGGAGCCGAAAGCGGCCCACACCACATCGCTATCTCTGGTACAGTGGCGAAGGGGCGTACGCCCTTTCAAGACCTGACCGTTTCCTCCGAATCAGTGAGACCCATGAGTACCGCGATCTCCCCTCTACCCACGAAGTTGCCGCCAGGGCCGAGAGGTCTGCCGGTGTTCGGCTCCCTGCTGGAACTACGCCATGATACCCATCTGGCCATTGACCGGCTGGCCCGGCGCTACGGCGACGTGTGCCTGTTGCGCTTTGGCAACGTGCCGACGGTGATAATCAGCCACCCGGACCTTTTGCAGGAGGCTTTTGGCAGGCCGGAACTGGCCGACCGCTGGGTCAGCGAGATCATGGATATTCTCAGCGACCAGAAAGACCTGGTGCTGGCCCCGTACGGAGACAGGTGGCGGCAGATGCAGCGTTTCGCCAACCGCGAACTGCTCAGCGCGCGCAATCTCGATAATGTGCGTGAGCGTCACATCGAGGGCATAGTCAACGGGCTGGTGGACGAGATGGCCGCAATGGGAGAAGCCGGCGAGTTGGTTTCACCTCCGGTGATGGTGGCCCGCAGCAACTCCGAAATGATGTTCCGCGCCGTTTTTGGACGGGACGAAGACAGCGCTGGGGAGTTTGTGCAACTGCGGGGCGCGCTGCTGCAACACGTCAATTGGATCTTCGCCAACGCCACGGCCACCAACCTGGCCGACTACATCCCCTGGATGAGGTTCCTACCCAACAATGCTCTCAAGGAAGCCGTCCGGCAGTCGGAGATCGGCACGGCGATTATGGATTCCCTGGTGGAGGGCGCTCGCAACCGCCCCGGCCTTGACCTGTCGGCCCCGACCTGCCTGGTGGAGGTGATGCTGGCCCAGGAGGAGATCGGCGATATAGAGAGCGACATGATCAACGACCTGTGCATGGATCTGCTGATCGCCGGCACCGACACGTCGGCGCAAACCGTCAACTGGACTCTGCTGTTGCTGGCCAACCGCCCGGAGTTGCAGGCCAAAGTCCACGATGAGTTGGATGAAGTCATCGGCCCCGACGCCCTGCCGACGGTGGACGACCGGACACGGCTACCCTACACCTTCGCCTGTCTGGCCGAGTCCATGCGCTACCGGACCATTGGTCCCCTGGCAGTGCCGCACCAGGCCACGCAGGACACCGAAGTCGGCGGCTACCTGGTGCCGTCGGGAGCGCAGGTGTTGGGCAACATATACTCGATCCACCACGACCCGCGCTTCTGGGTCTCGCCCGACGAATTCATGCCGGAGCGGTTCCTGCCCCAGCCTGACGGCACGCCGGCCGCCGTGCTGACTGGCAACGCTTTCATACCCTTCGGCACCGGTCACCGCCGCTGCCCAGGGCGTCGCTTCGCCGAGACCGCCGTGTGGCTGCACCTGACCCGTATGCTGCACCGTCTCCGCTTTGACACGCCCGACGCCAGGCCGTTGTCCGAGGCTGAGGTGTTCGGCCTGGCAATCTCGCCCCATCCCTACGCCCTGCGCGCGCATTTTAGGTAGCATCCTGAACGACCGGTCTCATGGCGCTCAAAGCGGCTGAAGCGACAGCCACGTGATGGCGTAATTCGCCGCCACTTCCAATTCAACGCCGCCACTTCCAATTCAAAAGGAAGTGCATCATGGCGATTTCACGCGCCGGCAGTGCTCGGACGTATGTGATGGTATGCGCTATTGGTCCGGCAACCGTTTCTGGCCAACAGCCCGATTTCAGGGCGCTGCTTACTCAAAGACGGTATCAGTCTTGCCGGGAATACCCAGGTTCTGGATGCGCTGATCTTCGAGGGGCGCCGTCTCCGGCCGGCTGAAGGGCGTGTCGTCATGGAAGTGCGCCAGGTACTCGGCCAGGGCGTCCTGCTCCTTGCCGGCGGCGAAGGCGTCGGACAGTCCAGGATCTGCATCCGCTATCGGCTCGTCAATAACCCCGTTGCCGTTGGCGTCGGGGAAATCGGCGTCGTGCGGATTGTACTGGCCGGCTTCGCCGCTGAGGTCAATCCGGCCCGGATGGGGCACCGGGAACGGGTAGCCGCTGCCGCCGTTTGCCAGGAAGTTCAGCGTGGCTACCTTGATGACACGCTCAGGGTGTCCCATCAGTTCGCCGTTTTCAACCACCCGGTCGATCACCTCGCCACTGTCGCCGACCACCGCGAGAGCGCGGACGCGTTGGCCGGAGGGGACAGTCGGGTCAAAGCTGAAGCGCATCCCGCCCACCTGAGGGAAACCGCCGGACGGGACGTCTCCAACGTCGTCGGCGCCCACCGTATGCTCGATGACCGCCACCAACTGCCGGGCCGTCAGCGGGATGATGACCAGCCCGTTGTCGAAGCGCAACGTGCCTTCAACGTCGAACTGGGACACCTCACCCTGGAGTTTGCCGGTGACCGGATTGGCCGGGGGTGGCAGAAACTCCACGTCGGAAGCGTCAGTGGCGCCGGCCGGCTGAACCACGATGCCGATGTCGTCGCGGATGCCGCCGCTGTTTTTGAGGGACACCGCCACCTCGGGGTCAACCTGGCGGGCTATCCAGAGGAAGGCGTCCGCCACCAGGTTGCCCAGGTTGCTCTCCTGGGTGCGCACGGTGCCGCGCCGGCCATCGAGGTACACGTCGGTCCGGGCAATGATATTGCCGTCGCGCACGATGAGAATCCGGCGCAGGGATTCGGCGACGCGACTCACCTCAGGGATGGGCCGCCCGGCGAAAGCCTGTCCACCCTGAAGGTCGGTAGCGTAGGCCCCGCTGAGGTGCGGGTCCACGGAGTCGGGAAGCGCGCGGCCACTGTCGTCAAACCCCACCACCAGCCGGCCTACGTACCTGTAGTCGCCGTCGGTGTTGACCAGCAGCACCGGCGCCCCGTCTGGAGCGCGGTAGGTCAGAGGGTAGGTGTCCTGGGGCGTGTCTCCGTGTCGCAGCCGGTCGGTTGCGTCGGCCAGCAGGGTGTTGGAGCCGCCGGCCACGATGATGTCAACGTCCTCCAGTCTGGTAGCCAAGGCTTGCTCAATGTCGATGCGCTGCATGTGGGCCAGCAGGATGACCTTGTTGATACCCTGGTCCACCAGTTCGTCCACTGCGTCCTGGATGACGACCGCCAGCGCGTCTACGTCGAAGATGTCGTCCGGCACTACGGTGATGCCGCCGGCTCCGGTGATGGATGCCAGGGTAGGGGTGGTTGCTCCGACGATGCCGATACGTTCTCCGGCGACGGTTATCACGGCGCTGCGAGCCAGGCTGCCGCCCACCAGCATCGCTTCCTGCCCGTCGGGCACGACCAGACCTTCAAGGTTCTCGTCTGTCGTGAAATCCAGGTTGCTGGACAGGTAGGGGAACCGGGTTCCAGGATAGATCCCGCCCTCGTCGGTTTCGGAACCGATGACGCTGGCGAAGGCTCCGGTGCCCAGGTCAAGCTCGTGGTTGCCGAGGGCGGACGCTTGAAAACCCATGGCATTGAGGAAGGCTATGTCGGCCCGACCGTTGCCGGAAACGCCCAGCAGGGCGTCGTTGGCGTCATCGCCGGCGGCGAAATAGCGGGGGCCGGGGACGTAATTGTCGCCCGAACTCAGCACGAGGGTGTTGTCGGGGAACTGCGCCCGGAAGCCGTCCAGCATGGCGGAAAAGTTCTCGACGTTCTCCAGAGCGCCCACCGCGCTGTCCATGTCTGCGGCGTGCAAAAGCTGCAGGGTGAATAACTGGCCGGCGGGAGGCGGTGCGGATTGGGATGTCGCCAGGCGGGAACCGGCGTCCGCTTCAAGCGGGGCGAACCGATTGTTCGTCGCCTCGGCGAGTCCCTTGAGTTCAGCTTCCAGCCGTTGCAAATCTTCGGCTGATGGACCGGACTGATCCGTCGGCGCCGGCGTGCTCTGTGAAACGTTCGCCAGTTCCTGGCGCAGGGACCCGACTTCCGCCCGCAGGGCGTCCAGTTCGGTATTGAGGCCTGCCAATTCCGTTCGGCTGTCGCCACCGCAGGCGACCAGGGCGACCGTGGCTATGACCGCCAATCCCAGCATCAATTTGCGTATGTTGAACATTGCTATTTGCTCGTCTGTGAAAGGAATCTTCGCCCGTCTGGGCAGGTGGGGATGGGAGGAGTTCCGGTTGTGGGGACTGTGGAAGGTGGACTGCGAGGGGAATATGACGGCGCTCACCCACAAGGTGCTGAAATTGGTGCGAAAATTGTGGTGCGGTGTTGGGTCGCCCGGCCCGGTGGCGCCCGCTCGGGGCCTTGCCGCCAGCGCAGGGTACGCCATGAACGGTGCGACTCCCGATCTCGGCGTGCCGTCACGACGGTTGGGATGTCTAACCCGGTGAACCCAACACCTCAAGCCCGCGCCGCGGTGGATCCGCCTTACTTCCAGCGACTTTCTCAACGGACCCGATCTTGGCGTCCTGCAAGGAGATATGTTGAAGGTACCGACCCAGCCCGTTTCATTGATGCCGACGACATAGTTGTCGGGGCCGCGGAACCTGAGTTCATGGTAAGAGGCGCCGCCTTCAGGCTGCGGATGGCCCAAGTCCAGCCGCCGATGGAGCTGCCCGTCAATTCGCTGGTTCCGATTCCGGAGCGTACGTCAATCCTGGAACCAAACCGGCGCAATCGGCGGGGGTCCGCAGCGATTCCGTAGATTAGCCTCCCCACCATCCCAGCAACCGGAGCAATGGGGTCGGGTGGCGGCGACCAATGCCATGCGGGACGGGGTTCCCCCCTTAAGGACTGCTGCCCGAGCAGCGTTGGTTACTGGTTGGCCAGGGGGATGGTGCAGGTGACGCAGGGCTGGTCGCCGTGGGTGGCGGTAGTGTGGCCCTGGCCGGTGGTATCCTCCACCAGGCGGGCGTCGCCGGGGCCGAAGACGTGCTTGGAGCCGTCGCCCAGGCCGATCTCCAGTTGCCCGGACAGGATGATTACGAACTGGCGGCGCGGCGCCGGGTGCCAGTCGGAGAAGCGGCCGGCCGGCGATTCACTGAAGCTGATGGTGGTGACGTCTCGGGCACTCTTCCAATCGGGCGTCTGTTCCAGGTCGATGGTCTCAATGTGGGACTGGCCGTCATCGCCAGAGTAAAGTCTGAAGGTTCCCATCCTGTTCCTCCGTTTTGGTCTATATTGGTCTGTACGGTATACGGTCAGGCCGCGACTGAAGTCTGACGGGCTTCGACCCTGGCGATGAACTCCAGCAGGTGTGCGGCGTAGAAAGTGGACTTCATGTGGTAGCGGTTGGTGGCGGCGATGCCCGGGAAGGTGTTGTCGTGCTGACCGATCACCGCCCATTCCTCGTGGGTCCACGCCGATGGGAGCAGCTCCGCGTGTGGTACCAGTCGCTTCACGTTCTCCGCCGCAGACTTGTGGTGAACGTCGTCCGGCGTGTTGCCCTCGAAAGCCAGCACCGGGCACGTGATGGACGCCAACTGCTCCTCGGTCAGGTCTCCCACCGGGTTAGGTTGGGAGAACTGGTCGCGCCAGCGGCGCATGACGGAACAGAACTCCTCAGGATCCATGGCAAGGATCCGTTCCCGGTTGTCAGCGTTGTCCCGGATGCGCTGCTCGAAAAACTCGGTAGCGGCCACGGCGGCCATCCCGCCCCGCTCGGCAGCCTCGATGTACTGTCCGTAGTAGCCGGGGGACATCAGCTCCGCGCTCCTCGGCCCGCCGGAGACTTCCCAGATGAATACCCCCTTGACCACCTCCGGGTGGCGAACCGCCACCGTCAGGGAAGTGCGCGAACCGGCGGATCCCCCGGCCAAGTAGGCCGGGACAACGCCCAGGTATTTCAGCAGCGCCGCCATTTCCTCAGCCCAATGGTGCTGCTCGGAAAGCTCGCCGCCGATCACCACGTCGGACTTGCCGCAGTTGCGGCGGTCGTGGATGATCACATGGCAATGGGTCGACAGCAGGGCAGCCATGGGACGCAGGCCGTTGTGGTCCACCCGTCCGCCCGGCGTCAGCATGACCGTGGGGCCGGCGCCATACTCCTCGTAATACAGGTTGACTCCGTTTAT
>DAOUJD010000106.1:0-16344 GCA_034423115.1 Dehalococcoidia bacterium
GTCAGGTTGTGGTTCGGGTTGCGTGTTCCGCCTGAGGCGGATGAACTCTGCACGGCCAACACTGTTTTTGCTTGCGCAGAAAGATATCGTCCTAGGCTTCCGTGTCCTCGCGGTTAGCCGGCCAATGATACCGGGGCAGCGCGAGCACGGGGCGGTGGTAACACCCGCTGGGTTCCGGGAGCTTGATCGTGGGAAAAAGCGACTCTAGGCTCCTTGGGAACCGTATTCTGCTTTTGGGTAACCGACAGGCCGTTATGCGACCCGAACCTTTTGACACCTCGCCATGATCAGTAGTTTGGTGGCTGCCGCTGCTGCATGCGATGCGGCGACCCCGTTCGGTTCTCGAAGCCGAGCGGGGAACCTGACATGGTTAGGATAGAACGCGGGCGCGATGTGGGACAACGGTCGGGTGTCACTGGTCGGGGAGATTTCGCTACTCCCTTCGCCAATGGGCGCTACGGTTAGTGCAGCGAGAGTCGAGGGTCCTGGCCAGGCTGCTCAGTTTCTCCGTGTGAGCAGCAAGTAAGTGGCGAATCGTTTGCGTTCTTGCGGCGGCGTTGCCAAGAACCTTTGGGATGCGTCGCGGGCGCGCTGGATGTTGCGCACCGTCTGCGTACGGGTCAACGGAGCGCTGAGGTTGGGGTTGTAATCAGCCTCGTGGCGCTGCACCTGTAGCGCGATGAAAGTTTCGGCGAAGTCCTGTATATCGGAGTGGAAGGTTGCCATGCGGCTCCCGTTGAGCATCTGGTTCTTGGCTGTTCCGTGGTTGAGCCCTCGTTGGGCGGCGGTCCATTCTTCGCTTCTGCGAATGGCCGGCGCTGACCCGATCAACGTGTCTGCATTGCTGTTGGCCAGCGCATGGAACATGGCGTAGTACGCGACGCTGGTCGCTTTTCTGAGGTGCGTCTGTTGGGGTCTGCCTCTTGCCTCACCGTGTATCGGCGCTTCGGCCAGCATCTCGGCCAGCTCGAGCAGCTGCTCCCAGTTCATCCTTTGCTACCCATCGTAGTGCGGGACGTTTGATAGTTCTGACCACTCGTTGTCTTCGGTGGCTTCGACATATGATTCCGTCGTGAGGTGGACACCCCACTTGGCGAGGTCGTCTCGGTTCCGCCTCTTGAACCCGTTTAGCCATGCTGGGTCCAAGAGGTCTCCGTTCCCGGAGTAGACGATTACGATGTGATGGTACGGGTCTCCGTCCTGGTCTTCACCGGGTGTGATCCTCACGTCGTCGATTGAGATGCCCTCGGTGGTAATGTGCTCCAGGTCTTTGCGGACGATCTGGGCGACGCTCTGAGCGGCCCTGGTGTTCAGTATTTCTGCTGCTGTCATCGTGTCTCCCTGTTTGGGGTGCACCAACTGAGATGGTCAAGCGGTTCGTGAGCGGCCACCCCATTGCCCTGCCAAGGTAGATTGCATTTTATCAGGAGGAGCGATGGCCCGGGTAAGGATGAGAGCGGTTGGCGGGGGTTTATTGCTGGTTCGAGCCGGGTGATAAACTGGTGTTAGCAAGCTACGATAACGCACTCCTATATCCCATCGTATTGCAGAGGTGAGCCATGCCGCCGGAAATTCGCGCCGTTGGAATCGAAGGACTCCCGGAAGTACAGGCGGGGGACGATCTGGCCGCCCAAATCATCGACGCCGCGGCTGCGCAGGGGACGCCCATCGAGGATGGCGACGTGGTGGTGGTGACGCAGAAGATCGTGTCCAAGGCCGAGGGCAGGGTGATGACCATTGACGAGGTGGAGGCCTCGCCGTTGGCCGTTGCGATCACCGAGGGGCACCGGCGGGATCCGCGCCATACCGAGATGATCCTGCGCGAGAGCCGGCGCGTGGTGCGCATGGATCGCGGGGTGATCATCAGCGAGACCTACCACGGTTACATCTGCGCCAACGCGGGGATCGATGCGTCCAACATACCGGGCTCGAACTCGATCTGCCTGCTGCCGGTTGACCCGGATGAATCGGCTCGCCGCATCCGCGACACCATCAGGGAGCGGCTGGGCGTGGATGCCGCGGTGCTGGTGTCCGACACTTTCGGGCGGCCCTGGCGGAATGGGGCGATCAACGTGTCTATCGGCGTGGCCGGGTTCAACCCGGTGATCAGCTACGTGGGTGAGTTCGATCCGCATGGCAACGAGCTGCACACCACGACCATCGCGGTGGCCGATGAGTTGGCAGCGACGGCGGAACTGGTGACGGGCAAGCTGCTGGGCGTACCCGTGGCGCTGATTAAGGGATATCCCTACGAGCGCATGGAGGATGCTGACAGCCGCGCCATCGTGCGCGATCCGGACAAGGATCTGTTCCGGTAAGCGGGGGTTATCCCTCGCCACGCAATCGGCGGTTTTCCTCCTCCAGCCGAGCGATCTCCGCTTGCAAGCGTTCTTTCCCTGCTTGCAGCCGGGCGGCCATTTCCTGCGGGTGCTCGTACTCCGCGCCGGTAGCCGGGTTGTGAATCCAGAAGCGCTGCTCCCTCCACCGGAAGTTCAGGTTCAGTACCGCGCTGGTGGCCCCCTCGCTGCCGTCGTCGTACCGGATAACGGGGAACGGTTCGTACTGCCCGTTGACCAGATGCTCGCCGATGATGGGCTGGCCGTGGAAGTCGCCGCCCGTGGGGTCGAAGCGCCAGTATTCGGGGACGGCGATCTGCCGGTAGATCTCACGCTTGCGGGTCGCATCGTTCCTATAAGTGGAACGCGATGCGACTTCGATGACGAGATCCGGCGGCTTGCCGTTCTGTATCGGGTCGTAGCCGACCCGGTTCCAGATGGCTTCGGCGTCAACGTCCAATGCCACCAGGCAATCGGGTATCACATGGGCGGGTGGCCCTCCGCCGGGTCTTGAGGGCCCGTAGTAGATGGGAATCTGATCGCCGATGAGCACGGTGGGATGGTGGGGGTAGTGGTCTCCTGGCGTGAGGACGTATTGCAACATTTGCCGCAGGTAGTGCGCGGCTGGCATTTGTTCCATATCTCTGGGCTCTGGCGGGAGGTCAGGGTAAGGCTCCCAGTGTTGGGCCGCCGGTCGCGTTTTGGGTTTTGGAGTGGTCATAGCGGTTCCCCTGGATCGTCGCAAATGAATTCGGGACGGCTAGCGATTGTAGAGCAAAGTTTCTGACGCTACAAACGCAGGCGTTGTTGCAGTTCGGGAGACGGTGGCACGTCGTCGTCGGGTTCCGTTTCGGCGGCGAAGCCGGAGACGCCGACGCCCAGCAATCGGAACGCGCGGCCGGGAGTCATTTCCCGCTGCATCAGCATCCACGCCGTGGCGAGGATAGTTTCATCGTCGTGGGTTACGCGGGGCAGCGTGGTCTGACGGGTGAAGGTGGTGAAGTCCGACAGGCGCATTTTGACGGTGACGGTGCGGCCGGAGATGCCTTTGCGAGTGAGGGAACCGGCGACGCTGGTGGACAACCGTTCCACCACCGGCCTGATTTCCTCGACCGTGCTGATGTCATGCGGAAACGTGGTCTCGCTGCTGATGGACTTGGCCTCGCGGGAGGTCTGCACGGGCTCGTCGTCGATGCCGCGGGCACGGTCGCGGATGCTGGCGCCGCGCTTGCCGAAACGGCGGGCGAACCAGGTGTCGGGCATGGCGGCGAGATCGCCGATGGTGTGAATGTCGTCGTCGTGCAACCGGGCCGCAGACTTGGGGCCGACGCCCATGAGCGTGCCCACGGGCAGGGGCGCCAGGAACTCCGCTTCCTGTCCCTGAGGGACGACCACCAAACCGTCGGGTTTCTGGAAATCGGACGCGATCTTGGCGACGCACTTGCCGGTACCAAGCCCAACGGAGACGGTCAGGCCGACCTCGCGGCGCACGCGATCCTTGATGTCGATAGCGATTGCGATGGGGGCTTTTTCAGCCACGGCATCGGTGATGTCCAGGTAGGCTTCATCCAGGGAGACGGGCTGGATGATGGGCGTAACGTCGCGAAAGATGTCCATGATCCGTGCGGACATCTCGCGGTAACGGTCGAAGCGGGGGCGGACGATGATGCCCTCGGGGCACTGGCGCACCGCCGTCGCCATGGGCATGGCGGAGTGGACGCCGAACTTGCGGGCCTCGTAGGACGCGGTCGCCACGACGCCGCGGCCCTCAGGCCGGCCGCCGACCAGCACCGCCTTGCCGCGCAACTCGGGGTTATCGAGCTGCTCCACGGCGGCGTAGAAAGCGTCCAGGTCGGCGTGGATGATGTGGCGGACCATCTGATTCACACAGGTTCGCCGGATGGGGTTGCGTTGTGATGCCGATTGTAACCCCGGATGGGTGGTGGGCGCATCCTACGGGTGTCAGCCACGCTCGGCTGGATGCCCTTGCCTATGCGTCATTCACTGCCATGACCGCCGGCGGTGAGCGCAGCTGCGGGGATGTGAGCGGATGGGTGGGTGGTTTGCTGGGCATATAATGGGGACGGGTAGGGCTGAGCCGGAGTAGTGAAAAATACCTTTGCCTGTTTCACAAATGAGAGTGTGAATATAATGACTTCAATGGAAGATCTGAGACCCCTTGTAGATGAACCTATGGAACGTCTTGACTGTGAATACAAGGGGTGGCTGAATTTGAACGAAAGCCATGATAGAGCCGTTCTGGTCAAAGCTGCCATAGCTTTAGCCAACAGCGGAGGCGGTTACATTATCATTGGTATGCCTGAAAACGACCACAAGAGTCCTCACTCGGTGCCTCAACCGTCGGAGTTTCCCGTAATTACGCAGGATGCCGTGAACGACGCGGTTCGTAGATATGCGGAGCCCGCTTTTCAATGCGGTTTGCGTATCGTGCCACACTACAATTCAGGCGTGGAACATCCAATCATAATTGTGCCGGGGGAGATACTCGTTCCAGTTATGAGCAAGACAGGTCAAAGTCCTCTCCGGCAAAATGCCTGTTACATTCGGAAGCCTGGGCCGCGAAGCGAAGAACCCACTACCGAAGCCGAATGGCGGGCATTGTTCAATCGCTGCATACGAGCCAACCGTGACGAGATGTTGGATGCTATCCGCACTATTATGACGGGGAGAGTTGAAGTGCAAAATCCAACACTGAACGCGCTCGATGAATTGTGGGATTACTGCACTGCTGCCCGCGACCGCTGGTCGGAACTGGTGTCAACGGCAAACTTGTCTGACGATGCACCCGCCCGATTCCCACATGGTTATTGGGAGATAGGTTTGTCCTTGGTTGACGCGACTCCTATCGGAAGCCTCAGCGAACTGCGAAGCAAGATAAATACCGCGAGCAGCGTCAGTTTTACAGGGTGGCCCCTGTTTTTGGCGTTGGACCGCGCCGACTTGGGGCCTTACCCGGTCGATAACTTCGTAGAGGCGTGGGTAGGCAGGCCCGTGCTCAATCGCATATTCGATCATCCGGAACATTCCGATTTCTGGCGCATCACACCTGATGGAAAGCTCTATTCAATACGAGGGTACATGGAAGACGGGAGTCTGTACGGCTCTATACCGGGCCAAGTGTTTTACGCTACCATCCCAATCTGGCGTTTGGGAGAGGCATTGTTGTTTGCCACCCGCTTTGCTGAAACATTCGAAGCGGTACAGCAGATAGCTATTCATAGCCGGTTTACCGGGTTGAGCGGACGTAAGCTCTATTTTAGACACCATGACTATTTTGCTGATGGCATATGCCAAACTAACACTGTTGATCTGAAAGCCTTGGCAACGGTTCAGCAAGTGCAAGATAACTTGGCAGAAGTTGTACACTCTTGCCTAATACCGCTTTATGAGCGTTTTGATTTGTATCAATTGCCTTCGCAACTGGTTCAAAGAGAACTGCAAGAAATGCAAAGCAGAACCCTTTAGGCTCGCGGATCCCGCTACCGTCTATGCGTCGGTCAGGTACACCAACGGACTCCTTCAGCCGATGGTGAGGCATCGCGCTGGAATTGCCCAAGATATTGCGCACGGCTATACTGATTGTGAGGGCAGGACGGTTTACGCGCCGGTTCCATCTGGCCGAAAGCCATCGGAAGGCAAGTTATGAGCGCCAGCATTGACATTCCCCAGAAGCGTGTCGCCGACTTCTGCCGGCGCTATCACATTAACCGCCTGGCGTTGTGGGATGCGGGTCCGTTCGATAATGGTCGTGCGGAAGCCCCAATCAATGTGCTGGTGGAGTTCGACCCCGACCACATTCCCGGCCTGGCTTTTTTCGCCATGCAGCGGGAATTGGCGCAGATCTTGGGCCACGACGTGGATTTGAGCACTCCCAAGCTCATCAGCCTCGAATTCCGGCAACGGGTTTTGGACGAAGCCGACGACATCTATGTGGGCGCATAGCCCCCTGGGGTCAGTGCGCCAGATGCTCGCTCATGCCCGGGAAGCCCAGGAACTGGCCGGGGAGTATTCCAAAGCGGCCCTGATCACCGACCGCGCGTTTTCCCTGTGCTTGACGCGCCTTATGGAAATCGTCGGAGAATCGGCCCGACGTGTTCCCCTGGAGTTCCGGCAGAAGTACCCGGAGACGGACTGGCGGGGCTTCGTGGGCCTCAGAGACATCCTGATTCATAAATTCGACGCGATCGACGACGACATCCTGTGGGAAATCGTACAGGATGAGTTGTCTCTGTTGATCGTCCAACTGGAAGCGATTCTGAACGCGGAAGATTAGGGACTTTCCCTCTTCGTCAATGAGGGCAAGTCCACGTTTGCCCTCCGCAACGTCAACCGTTACACTCCCTGACGTTGCGATGACCCGGCCGGTTCGCTGTGGGCGGATTGACTGGCCGGGTCGAATTATTGCGCGTCTAACCAGGTCTGATCAGTGGCAGTTGCAGAAAACCCCGCCTCGGCGCCGAGTCAACAGGCTCCAGGCGGGCGGATTTTCTACGGCTGGTGGATGGTGGCCATCACGTCGGTGATGTCCTTCTTTGCCAGCGGGATTTTCTTTCGTGGGTTTGGCGTGCTGGTCATTCCCATCCGCGACCAATTGGGCATAACGCAGGCGCAGACCAACCTGATCTTTTCCATCGCCCGCGCCGAGGGCGGGCTGGAAGGTCCGGTGGCGGGCTGGATGATCGACAAGTGGGGCAACCGCGCCGTGCTGGTGCCCTCGTTGCTCATCGCCGTGGTTGGCTATGCGATCATGGCCTTCTGGCTGCCCGGGTTCTGGGGGTTTGCACTCATCTATCTTGGCCTGGTGTCGCTGGGTAACAGCATGGCGTTCCAGCACGCGTGCTTTGCGGGACTGAACCAGTGGTTCCAGCGGCGGCGTTCCCTGGCGATTTCGATCCTGGCCGCGGTGTCTTCCCTGGGCGGGCTGGCGCTGATTCCCACCATGAACCTGCTGATCGACAAGTCCAGCCTGCGGTGGGGCCTGATCGCGTCGGGCGGGTTCTACGCTTTGATCCTGCTGCCAATCTGCTTCTGGTTCCGCAACAAGCCTGAGGATATGGGCCTGCTGCCCGACGGAGCGACCCGTCCGCCAGCGACGCGGAGCAGCCGGGCCGCCGCACCTCGCGAGACCCGCGACTACACGACGCGAGAAGCGCTGCGGACACAGGCCTACTGGCTGCTGATGCTTGGGGCCGGCCTGCGCCAGACGGCCACGCTGGGCATCCTGGTGAGCCTGTTCCCCATCCTGGTTGACGACAAGGGCATGAGCACGCAGATGGCGGCCAACCTGATCGGGGTCATGTCCTTCATCAACTTCGTGTCCCGGCTGGCGTTGGGATACCTGGGAGACCGCGTTTCCAAGAAAGGCATCATGTTTTTCAGTCTCACCGTGGAGGGGGTCGGATACCTGTTCCTGTGGCTGGGAGACTGGCAAACGGCCATCGGCATCACGCTGGTGCTGGGGTTCATCCTTTGTGAAGGTATGATGGACGGCGCGGGAGTCATCGTGTGGGCGGCGCTGGGCGAGTACTTCGGGCGCGACCGTTTCGCCACGCTGCGGGGGTACATCACCTTCGCCTACGCCTGGGCGCTGGTGGCGTCGCCGGTGTACGCGGGGTGGGTGGCCGACCGGTTCGGGAACTACGACTACGCCATCGTCCCGGGAGCAATTTGCGCATTCGCGGCGGGGGCGTGCTTCCTGTTCATCAAACGCCCGCCGGAGTTGATGGCGGAGGCGCCGGCGGCTGCCGACGATTAGAGGGGGCTCGAAACGCCCGCGTGCTAGAATACACCCGGGCGGTTGCTGATCGGTGCGGTTTGTCCGATGTTCACTTGGTCGCAGGATAAGAACGACCTGTTGAAACGGCACCGAGGCGTAGCGTTCGAGGATGTGGCGATCAAGGTATCGCAACGAGATATTGTAGGCATTGAGTACGATCACAATCCTGTGCGCTACCCGGGGCAGCATCTGTTACTGGTGACAGTGCGGGGGTATCTTTATTCGGTCCCTTACTACCAGATTGATGATGAGACCAGACATTTTGTGACGGTCTATCCGGACGGCAGGCGCATGAGAAAGTATGGATTGGAAAGAGGGTAGGGATGGAGTACATTGAATACCCATACCTTGATGACGAGGAGCGAGAAATTATTGAATCGCTCAATCGCGGTGAGTGGTCTCCCTTGAGCGACGAGGCATACGCCCGTGAAGCGACCAAATTAATGGCTGCCGCTCGGAAGACCCTTGGTCTGCCGCCCGATGAAAACCCCCAGATACCACCGCGCCGCCGGCCTTTGTCTCTGGACGAACTTATTGCGGAACTGCCCGAGGATAGGCTGGAAGCGACGCAGTATCTCGACGAAGAAGAACAAGGCATCATCGAAGCCTATTGGCGCGGCGAGCCGGTATCGGCCGGCGAAAACAGGCTGTGTGAGATAGTCGCCCATATGCTGATTGCTGTTGAGCAAGTCGCGCTGGCAAAGGCGGCTGCCGCGCAGATCGAAACGCCTTCACATGCTACCAAACCTGCACACAGGAGCTTGAAAATGCCCACCATCCTTGAACAGTACATCGCCACGCATCCCGGGTCGGCCGAGCGTTACCGGGAGGCCGTGGGCATCTTCCCCGGCGGCGTGACCCATGACAACCGCTATGCCGAACCCTTCCCGCTGTATATCACGCATGGGCAGGGGCCGCGCAAGTGGGACGTGGACGGCCATGAATACATCGATTACGTGTCCGGCCACGGCGCGCTGATCCTGGGGCACTCGCACCCGGCCATCGCGGACGCGGTTGCCGAGCAGATCCGACGCGGCACGCACCTGGGCGCGTGCACCGATGAGGAGTTGCGCTGGGCACGGGCGATCATGAACCTGATGCCGGCCATCGAGCGGGTGCGGTTCCACAGCAGCGGCACCGAGGCCACGCTGATGGCGATGCGGCTGGCCCGGGCCTACACCGGGCGCAACAAGGTCATCAAGCTTCAGGACCACTTCCACGGCTGGCACGACTACGCGATGGCCGGGTCTGATCGGCCCGCGCCGGGCATCCCCGCCGAGTCCTGGGGCAGCATGGTCATTGTCCCCGCCGGCGACCTGAACGCCGTTGAGCAGGCCATGGAGCGCGATTCCGACATCGCGGCCATCATTCTAGAACCCACGGGGGCGCACTACGGGCAACTTCCTTTTGACGTGCCGACCTACCTGGCCGGGTTGCGGGCGCTTTGCGATCAGCACGGCGTTGTGCTGATCTTTGACGAGGTGGTGACGGGGTTCCGCGCCTCATCCGGCGGCGCGCAAGTGCGCTACGGGATCACGCCCGACCTGACCACCATGGCCAAGATCGTGGCCGGCGCGCTGCCCGGCGGTGCGGTGGGCGGCAAGGCCGATATCGTGGACATGATCGCCCAGCGAGGCGACCCTGAGTGGGACAACACCGAGCGCGTCTATCATCCCGGCACATTCAACGGCAATCCGCTGTCGGCGGTGGCCGGCGCGACCTGCCTGGAGATGATCGCTGCCGAGCCCATCAACGAACGTGCCGACGCCATGGCCGCGCGGCTCAAGGCGGGCCTGAACGAGGTCTTCACCCGCATGGAGGTCAACGGGCACGCGTATGGCGTTGCATCCATGATCCACTTCACGCTGGCCGACGGCGACTTTGACCACAACTTCGGGCCCGAGGTGAACCGGCAGATCAAGGCAGCGGCCGGGTCTGCGGCGGTTACCGGCATCAAGCGAGGATTGCAGAACCACGGCATCGACATCATGGGGCGGGACGCCTTCCTGGTGTCCGCCACGCATAACGAGGTAGATATCGACGCGACGCTGGCAGCATTCGAGGCGACGCTGGCGGAGGTGCGCGCGGAGGGATTGGTGTAGCGTTATACTCGTCGAATTCCGCTCAAATACAATTGATGCATTGAGCCTGCCCACGAGCAAACTTGGCTGGGGGATTTATCTGGATGCGCAAGCTCTGCTACGGATTCCTCATCGCGTGCGCGAGTTCTGCGCTTTTTCTGCTGGTCCTCAGTTCAGGAGTATTGGCAGTAGAAACGCCGTCCGCGTGGCAGTGGGTGCAGACCGTGGCTTTAGCGACCATGGCTAGCATGCTCGCGGGCGCCTTGGCCTTTTTGTTCATCAAACTGTTTGCGGATCAATGACGTGCGCACTCTCAGGATCGGTTGGACAATATTGGTTTTGTCCGGGCTGCTGTTGATTGTGGTCGGGTACGTCTTTGAGAACGTGCTAAGAATCGGTGACGTACCTGGTCTGATAGCTGTGGGAACCGCTCTGATCCTGTTGGCTGTGTCCTCAATGCTCAATTGGGCGTTCAAGCAAGCCTGGGAATCCCGACCTGACCGAAGTTCCTCAACGAACCAGGATGCGCCGATGCCCTGAGACGAATCACCAATTTAAGAGGTACACCATGGCTAGTTTTTGGGAAAAGATTGACGTTGATGGCGTGGAGATGGATATGTACGCCAGCGTGCCGTCGAGCAGCGCCGGGTTCTCCGCGCCGTACCCCGCGGTGGTGGTGGCGCAGCATGCTACCGGCGTTGATGAATTCATCCAGGACATCTGCGACCGACTGGCGGCCGAGGGTTATGCAGCCGTCGCGCCGAACCTGTATCACCGTCACAGCGACGAGGCCATCGCCGCGTCCGCCAATGGTGGGGCGCGACCCAGTCCTGCTGTGTTGCTCAGCGATCCCGACATCGTGGCCGACATGAACGGCGCCGTGGAGTGGCTGCGGAATCATGATGCGGTGCAGAGCGATCGCATTGGAGTAACCGGGTTCTGCATGGGCGGGCGCGTGGCGTGGCTGGCTGCGGCCACCAATTCCAATTACAAGGCGGTGGTGCCCTACTACGGCGGCAACCTCATGACGACCTGGGGAGCCGGAGAAACGCCGCCGTTCGACATCGCCGACAACATCAACTGCCCCATGCTGTTCCACTTCGGCGAGATTGACGCCAACCCGTCGCAGGAAGACATGAAAAAGCTGGATGCTGAGTTGAACCGGCTGGGCAAGGAACACACCTTCCACACCTATCCGGGAGCGGACCATGCCTTCATGAACCCTGCAGGCGGACGCTACAACGAAGATGCGGCGGTGGCGTCCTGGCCGCGCACGCTGGAGTTCTTTGCCCAACATCTGAAGGCATAGCGGTATTGATGGTATTGTGGGGGCGGGTTTGAAATCCGCCCCCACGTCAGTTGTATTCCCTACGAGACACAGGAGGTATCGTCATGGCCAGTTTTTGGGAAAAGCTCACGGTTGACGGCAACGAAATGGATATGTACGCCAGCGTGCCCAGCAGTAGCGCCGGATTCACCGCGCCGTATCCGGCCGTAATCGTCTCGCAGCACGGCGGAGGCGTGGACGAGTTCATCCGCACCATTTGCGACCGGCTGGCAGAGGAAGGATACGCCGCCGTCGCGCCCAATCTTTACCACCGCAACTCCGACGAGGTGATGAACGCTGACCCGCGCCCGCGTCCGTGGGACGTGCTCAGCGACCCCGACATCGTCGCCGACATCAACGCCACGGTGGAGTGGCTGCGGAACCACGACGCTGTCAGTGACCGCATCGGTATCACCGGGTTCTGCATGGGAGGGCGCGTAGCCTGGCTGGGCGCGGCAAGCAACCCGCACATCAACGCGGTGGCTCCGTACTACGGCGGCAACCTGCTGGTGACGTGGGGCGCGGGCGAGACGCCGCCCTTCGAGTTGGCTTCCAACATCAACTGCCCAATGCTGTTCCACTTCGGCGAGGTTGACGAAAATCCCTCACAGGACGACATGCGGAAGTTCGACGAGGAGTTGAACCGACTGGGCAAGCAGCACCAGTTCTACGTGTATCGCGACGCCGACCACGCCTTTATGGACTTCACCGGCCCGCGCTATCAGAAGGAGGCGGCCGACCGATCGTGGCCGCGCACGCTGGAGTTCTTCGCGGAGCATTTGAAGGCGTAGGCACTCAACAGGCAGGGGGCGGGTTTGAAACCCGCCCCCTATTACTTCTCAAACGCCGTAGCGAGGCCCATGCCTCCGAAGGTGTGCCGCGGCTTTCCGTGCAAAAATAGATGATGCTCGTGATTCCATCGCCGTTGACAATTTGTACAGGGCGTTTGGTGTGCTAGGCTCCTTCGGTCAATGAACAAGCGCGTTTTAAGTGATCCCTGCTTACGAGCAGCGTTGTATTACGACGCCGACGGGAGGTGCCAGAAATGCGGGGCAGTGCTCCCCGACGATTGGCACGCTGACCATATCGTCCCTTGGTCCATAACTCATCGGACCAACGTTTTTGAGATGCAGGCTTTGTGTCCCACATGTAATCTACGAAAAGGAGACAGTATGTCTAGTAACGGGACGATGTTCCCCATCGACGAAAGCAAATTCAGAGAAGGGCAGCGAGGCGCATATAACATGATCATAGAGCGCTTCGCGGCAGGGGAAAAGTTTTCGGCCATCGTATTGACCACTCGCTACGGTAAGACCGATGTCGCCCGCATGGCAACCCTCCGACTATGGAGGGACGGTTTTACAAAAAGCGGCTTGCTCATCGTTCCCAGCAGGGTATTGGTCGAGCAGTCCCTCGATCTTGGCAAGTTTCATGCTTGCCTGAGCCGTTACCAAGTTCCGCCGGAGGTAGAGAATTCCATTAGGACGTATCGTGTCGAAGGCCCGCCGCGCCCCACTCGTTTAAAAACCGCATTGCTGTCGGCAATGACGGCGCAAATGGCTACCAGGCATATCGGCACCCTGGAACGGTGGGTGGAATCGTGTGTGAATGGTGAGCATCCGCATACACCTTTGGTTGTGATGGATGAGGCCCATATGCAAAGCGAGGATAACACTTGGGGCGAGGCAGCCACCCGCTTGGCGGATGCCGGCGCTCATGTGGTGTTGATGACCGCTACTCCGTATCGCTCTGACATCAGTTCCTACCGGGATTTAAATATGACCCAATGGGCCCAGACGAGTTTGGTCGGCGCATTTACCAAGTGCGTCCACACTGGCGAACGTCGTTACAAGATGCTCTTGCTGAACCCGTACCACCGATCTGTCAAGTGGCGTATCAACCGTTCGGGATCACTGGATTGTTGGAGGATGTTGGCTCAGGGCAAGTTTTTCGCGGGAATATCCGAGAGTTGGACCAAACCGATTTGAGGCCAGAACTCCGTCGTGCCATACGGAGCGAACAGGTAATACGGGCAGGTTGTCGGTATTTTCTCACAGAACTGGGAAACCGACGCAGTGACGTACGGCAACAAAATGCCGCAGGGATCGTGTTTGTGGATAATCGGGACGAGACGCTCGATGCCGGCGCGGAAGAACAAGCCAAGAAAGTTGAACGCGTCCTTCGAGAAGAGGGCCGGACGCTTGTGATCCGCACAGCATCCGCTGACGACCCTGAGTCCCAAGAGGTTTTGGCCCGATTCATGGCCGGTGACATCGACATCCTGGTGGTAAAGCAGATGGCCAGCGTAGGACTGGATGTTGACCGTCTCAAGGTAGCGTTAGACCTTTCCAACACACGGACCTATTCGGCTGTCTTCCAAAGGATGATGCGGGTAGGCACCAAGTGGGAGCATCCCGACTACCCTGACAATCCCGTTCAAACGGCGGTTTACATCGGGCCGGACGAACCCTTGCTGGAACAAATAATCGAAGACATCAGGAAAGAGGAAGGCCCAGTGCCGATTGCACCCTCGCCTGATATCCCTGATGGCCCCGTTGATGTGCCGCCAAGAGAACCTTCGGATAATCCTCCACTTCCGCCCAGAGGAACCGTATTCATCGCTGACGGGTCCGAGTTATCGGGTACGTTGGTCAATTACTCCGGCGTGCAAGCTCCTGCGGTATACGTCGATCTGGCAGACGATTTTAACGCGAATTTCCCCTAGGCTTCACAAACCGTCGACAAGGCATCTTTGGCGAATTGGTTGGAAAGTCGAAAGATATCTCCGACTCTCAATCAAGTGCAGGAGAGTCGTGTTCAAGATATAACAGCAGACCTGAACTTGTGGCGAGAGCGATGCAGCGAAGACGGAAAGAAAGCGATCAATCATCGGTACAGAGTAACCATGGGTACTCCCGATTGGCACAAATCCCCTGAGGCATACCGGCAGATTGGGATCGATTTCTGGGGAGATCAAAAAGGTAAACTCGGCATCCGTGCTTCTGTCCGCTTGGAGGACATCGACGAAGTGGAAACCTTACAGAAATTGCACGCTAATATCCTGCGGGAGCTGGGACGATGAATGGTGCTGACTTTCTGGAAGAACAAACGATTGCCGGGGGCTCGGGCCTGCGGGCATTGAAAACCCCGGGCGACCCTCAGTGGTGCTGGCAGACCATCAGCCGGCTTCAATCATTGTGGGTCAGTCTCAACTTGGATTTCGAGTCGTACATGACGGCTTGGGCGGAAGCGGAAGAGCACGAGGTATGGGAGAAGGTTCCTTACGATAACCCGTTCGGCAGCAAGGACGAGATGCTCCGACAATTAGAGATCGGCGACGACACCGCCGCTAAGAACCGCACAGCGTGCCAAGCAATCGCGGCTAGGGCGATGCGGCCGTGGGGCGGGCACCGCAACAAGTCCGACTATCTCGTCGCTCGCATCGCCCGCGACCGACCTGACATCCTTGAGCGTATGAGAAAGGGTGAGTTCCAGAGCATGGCAGAGGCGGCGCGGGAGGCCGGCATACAAACGGTAAAGCCTCGCAAAACAGTGACTCTCAGCAACAAGGTCGAACGAGTGGCGGAGCGACTAAAAGAGCACTACACACCAGCACAAATACGGCAACTGAGGGACCATTTGGGAGACACCGAATAATCGGCGTTGGTTCGAGATCGCGCAAAGGATTGCACTGTGCTGCAACCCTTTCGATTGCCTGCCTTCCTCAGATGTAGACATCCGATCTGGATGGGCGCAGATTATTTCATACTGCGTTGGTAGAGTTGGTGAACGCATCCACGGCCGAGCTCGGCAAGGCGGTCCATACTGACCTCGCGCGAACACAAATTCAAAGTGAGACACTACCAAAGGCCCAAATGGATGCCTACGGCGGTGCTGCATCAGCCTTGGTCGTGCCCTGTCTAGCTCACCACTGCCCAGGCCAGCGTGATTACTCCGGCCAGCACTAGGGATCCGGCCCACAGTAGGTCGAGGTTGATCCAACCTCTGCGGAGGAACGCCAACCCGACTCGGTAGTACACGATGGCCGCCGCCGCCAGCATCGTTGCCAGCATCACCACCGTGTGCATCAGCAGGCCGACCAGCCACCAGACCGGCGCGTCCGAAAGGGACAGGAATCCACCGTGCTCGCCCAGATCGCCGGCGAGTCCGGCGGGAGCGTCGGGGCCCGTGAGCGCCAGCACCACCGGCGCCAGCATCAGCCCGGCCCCGTGGGCCGTTGCCATCAGGAAGGACCACGCGATCAGGTCCCTGCCGCCCACGTTCATCCCGACCCACCGGGGATGCCGGTAGTAGAGCGCGAGTCGGAATAGCCCGAACGCCAACAAGGCCGCGCCGGCGGCAATCCGCACCCATCTCAGCGGCAAGAACGCCCCCAGCAATACCAGGGCGACCAGCACCACCGCCACCGATACCAGGTGCCCCACGGCGATGTACCCCGTGGCGGTGTAGAGTTGCGCCGGCCGTTGCCGCTGGAGAGCCAGGGCCACCGCGAACAGCCAGCCCATCCCCGGGTTCAACCCGTGGAACGCGCCCAAGGCCGCCAGTCCCAGCCACGGGCCCAGCGCCGTCAGAGCCGCCGGGTCGGGGATGAGAGCGTGGAGTAGGAGAACCTGGATCACAGATACGGCGGAACTATAACGACAAAGCGGGGCGAATCCATCTCAGGCGGATTCGCCCCTTGTATATTGGAGAGAACCATCAGGCGATCAGGCGCGGCAGACCGTTTCGCCCCCGGGTTCTACAAACCGAATCGTAGCTGGGTCGCCGCGCCGTTTCCTCACA
>DAOUJD010000107.1:0-6920 GCA_034423115.1 Dehalococcoidia bacterium
AGTTTCGCGGTCGCTCGCTTCATTCGGCGGCCTCTAGACTCCGGCACGCCGCAGGCGCATCTTCGACTTGCGCCGGAGTGACGGGCGTCTGAATTCCAAATGCGATTGCCCTGCTCCGGGCTCAACGTCGTTTGACTTGCCGCCGTCCGCCGGCGTATCGTGCGTTTTCGGGCGTGTAACTGACCGGCAAACTGGTGGCGGCGATAGTGCCGAAACGGTTTCCCGGCGTCCGATGAGGCGGCCTCCCTTGATGCGAATGCGCAACGTTCCGGTGCTGGTGATCCTGCAGGACCGGAACTTTCAGTTCCTGTGGGCGGCCCGGTGGATCCACGAGATCTCCCGGCGCATGGAACTTATCGTCCTGGGCTACCTCATCCTGGAACTCACCGGCTCGGCGTTCGCGGTGGGCTTGATCTCGGTCTTCCTCAACGGCCCCCGTCCGCCGCTGTCCCTCGTAGCAGGAATGCTTGCCGACCGCCTGGACCGCTGGCGCATCATGGTGGGCACCCACATCGTTTACCTGTTCATCGCCGCCTGCCTGCTCGGGCTGCTGATCTACCAGCTAGTTGAGCCTTGGCACGTCTTTTTCGCCATCCTGTTGCAGGGCACCGCCAAGGTGCTCGACGACCCGACCCGGCGCGCTGCCCTGTTCGACATCGCGGGTCAGGACCGCATCACCCACGCCATGTCTCTGGAGATGCTCACCAACAATGGCGGCAAGATCATCGGTCCGATCATCGGCGGCTTCATGGTGCAGTTCTACGGGTTTACCGGCGCGTTCGCGGTTCTCGTGGTTCTCGATATCCTGGCGGCTTTCCTCATTTTCAAAATGCGCCTGCCCGACGGCTCAGCCCGTATGGTGCGGGACACCGCTTTCTTCCAGGGGATCAAATCGGGGATCGGCCACTCGTTCTCCAACAAGTTTGTGCTGGGCGTGCTGTCCGTATCGTTAATCATGAACGGCATGGTGTTTCCCCTCCAGTACTTCATCCCCGTGGTGGCCACCGACGTGTTGAAAGTGGGCCCCGCCCTTGGCGGCATACTGGCCGCTGCTGAGGGCATCGGCTCGTTCCTTGGAGCCATCGTGCTCGCCGGCCGCACCAGGTTCACGTACCACGGGCGTTACTTCATCATTGGCGCCCTCATCGTCGGCGTCGGCGTAGTGATTATCGCGTGGTCGCCCTGGTTCGTGGTGTCCTTCCTGGTGCTGCTGTGCGCCGGAATGGGCCAGTCGGGGTTCAGCGTGATGCAGAGTTCCATACTGCTGCTCTGCTCTCCGCCCGACATGCGCGGTCGCGTCATGGGGTCCCAGGGGCTGGTCAACGGCGTGGGACACGTGGTCGGCGGCGTCGAGGTCGGGGCCATCGCCCAGGCGTTCAGCATTTCCATCGCCATTGGCTTCAACGCTGGCATCGGCATCCTGTTCATGCTCCCGGTGATCATCTGGACGCCCCTGGTCTGGCGCGCGGTTGAGGCCTACCGCCGGCCAGACGCCGCCGAACCCACCCCGGCCTGAGCCGACCATCTCGCACCCAACTGTCGTACGGCCTCAGGCAGCCGTCTGGCACTCCAACCATCCATGGCCGCAGGCGGCCGTCTTGCCCCCAAAGCGTCACTCCGGCGAACGCCGGAGTCCAGAAAATTCCTGCTGTGATGATGGTAGCCGGAACGCAGACTGCATGATCTCCAACCGCACGCCGACACCCCGCCGGCAGCCACCCAAAGGTGGTACCATTGCGTCGCATTAGCGCGGTGCCATCAGTTGTCCACCAAGGTCGAAATACGAGCGGAATCCGTCGCGCCGAGCGATCTATTGCGGCGCGCTTCGGCACTGATTCCCTTCCTCAAGCAACGCGCCGCCGATGCCGAGCAGTTGCGCCGCCTGCCCGACGAGTCTGTCGATGCCCTGATGGCCTCCGGACTGTACCGCATCGCAGTCCCCCAACGTTTTGGCGGCCTCGACGCGGACTACGCCCTTGCCCTGGACGTCGCTGAGGAACTGGCCCGGGGCTGTCCCGCCACCGGCTGGTGTTATGGCCTCTGGGCCGCCCACGCGTGGTTGATTGGATACTGGCCTCTTCCGGCCCAGGAAGAGGTCTTCGGGGCCGACCCCGACGCTCTCTGCTCCAGTTCGCTCAACACCGGGAAGTCCACCTGCACGCCCGTCGCTGGGGGCTATCGCGTATCCGGTCGGTGGGAGTTCTCCAGCGGCTGCGACTTCGCCACCTGGCTGATGCTTGGCGTGTCCGGCATCGGCGAACGCAACTGGGTTCTCGTGCCCAAAAGCGATTTCGAAATCGTGGACACTTGGTTCGTCTCCGGTCTGCGCGGCAGCGGCAGCAAGGACGTTGTCGTCACAGATGCTTTCGTGCCGTCCCACCGTGTCCTCGACGTGCCCACCGCCGGCGACGGCGACTACAGCGGCTGGGATGCGCACCGCCAGTCCCGGTACCGCGCGCCGATAACCGTGCTGCTGGGTTGGGATCTGGTCACTCCCCTGCTGGGCATAGCGCAGGGAATGATCGACGAATTCATCGCCCGACTGACCGGTACCACCGGCCCCACCCGCTCCGCCGAATCGCCGGCGATCCACCTGCGTCTCTCCCAGGCATCCGCCGAAGTGGACGCCGCCCGTGCCCTGGTGCGTCAGGACGTTCGCGAGATAATCGACCGCGCCGAAGCTGGCGAAGGCTATCCATCTCTGGACCGTGCCCGCTACCGCCGCGACAAAGCCTACGCGGTCCAGCTGTGCCTTCAGGCTGTCAACCGCCTCTTCGACGTTAGCGGTGGACACGCCCTGTTCGATTCGGCCGCGCTGCAACGCTACCACCGCGACGCCCACGCCGCCGCCCATCGCGACACCCTGACCATGGACTTCGCCGGCCAGGACTTCGGACGCTTGGCTCTGACCGGATCAGCATAGGCCCCAAGAGCGTCTCAACCACACCACGGCCCGTATTCAACGTAAGCGATCCGCCACCGGAGGCACATCCTTGGGAACCATCACCGTCACAATTCAGGTAGGCGACCATCAGGGCGACCAATTCGAGGAACTCGACATCGTCGTCGACACCGGCTCGACCTTCACCGCACTGCCACGCGCAATCCTTGAACGCCTCGGAGTTCCAGTTCAACGTTCACTGCCATCAGAGACCGCCGACGGCAGGATGGTTCCGGTCGATGTCGGCGAAACCACCATCAGACTTGAGGGAATACAATTCCACACACCGGTAATATTCGCTGAAATGCACGAGCCTAGTTTGTTAGGCGTGGTCACTCTCGAACAGGCCGCCCTCGCCGTCGACCCGGTAGCCGGCCGCCTCATCCCCACGCACCTCCTGCGATACTGACCGCACAAAAAGTCGCCTCGCGAAGAAAGTCGACAGGCGACCGGCATTTCCCCGCACGACACACCATCCGCCAAACCAGGAGCAGACATGGTAATCCAGCAGACCGTCCACAACCTCGAACAGGGCGATGCGGCCCTCCCCGACACCGGCCGTCCCGTCGTCCGCTCCAACGAGGGCGTCATCTCGTCGGGCCACTACCTCACGTCCATGGCCGGTATGCGGATGCTCATGGCCGGCGGCAACGCTTTCGACGCCATGGTCGCGGCCAGCCTTGCCGCCGCCGTCGTGGAACCCATCGCGTCCTACTCGCTCCTCGCCGAGGGCGTGTTCATGCTCTACGACTCGGGCAGCGGAGACCTTACCTCCCTCAACGGGCAGGGCGGCGCGCCCGGCGCGGCCAATCCCGATTTCTACCGTTCCCGCGGACACGAGCGCATCCCCACCGGCCCGGGCATGGACGCCCCCCTGTCCTTCACCCAGCCGGGCATCGTGGATGCGTTTATCGCCATGCTGGAGCGCTATGGCTCCCTTTCTTTCGCCGAGGTCGTCGCGCCCGCCATCAGCTACGCCGAGGACGGCATTCCCCACTACGAATACATGCTGGAACGCCTGAAGTCTGAGACAGGTCAGGAGCAGTTCGACAACTTCCCGCCCGGCGGTTGGGAGGTGTTCTACCACGACCGCCAGGTGCCCGAACCCGGCGCGCTCATGGTCCAACCCGGCCTCGCCAACACCCTCAAGACCATGCGCGACGCGTCCCTGGCCGAAACCGGATCACGCAAATCCAGCCTTCAGGCCGCCCGAGATGCCTTCTACTGCGGCCCCATCGCCGAACGGTTCGTTGATTCTACCAAGGCGATCGGCGGCATCTTCACCATGGACGATCTCGCCAACTACCACAGCAAGTTTGCCGAACCCGTCACCACCACCTTCAACGGACACCAGGTCTGGGGGCAGGACACCTGGACCCAGGGGCCCATGCTGATGCAGGCCCTGAACATCTTGGAGAACTTCGACCTCCGCGCCATGGGCCACAACACTCCGGCCTATATCCACACCGTTGCGGAAACCCTGAAACTCTGCTTCGGCGACCGCGAGGCATTCTACGGCGACCCCGACTTTGCCACCGTCCCCATCGATGGCCTGCTCTCCAAGGAGTACGCCGCCGAGCGCGCCCAGTCCATCGATCCCGAAGGCGCGTATCCCGCCCAACGTGGCCCCGGCGACCCGTGGAAGTACTCCCGGATCAGCGGCAAGACCGCACCCCAGGTGATGTCCGAGCCCATCTACTCCGGTCCTGATTCATCAGGCGACGACGGCACCACCCACGTCTCCGTCCTGGACAAGCAAGGCAACCTAGTCTGCGGCACCATCAGCGGTGGCTCCTTCTCCAAGTCTGTCTTCTTCCCCGAACTCGGAGCCTGCCCCAGCACCCGCATCGAGATGTTCAACTGCGAACCGGGCCATCCCAACGTCGTGGAACCCGGCAAGCGTCCGCGCACCACGCTGGTCAACTACATCGTCGCCAAAGACGGCCAGCCTGTGATGACCGTAGGCTGCCCCGGTGGAGACAACCAGGTGCAGGGCAACCTCCAGCTCATCCTGAACTCCTTGGTGTTCGGCATGGACCCCCAGCAGGCCGTCGAATCGCCGCGATTCGCCACCGCCAGCAACGTCAACTCCTTCTATCCGCACGTGTACTACCCCGGCCAACTTGACCTGGAGGACGGCATCCCCGAGCGCACCGCCGACGCACTGCGCGCCTTCGGCCACCGCATTCACCGCACCGCCAACTGTGGCCTGGGCGCAACCGTCTCGGCCCGAGACCCCAAGACCCGCTCCCTCAGCACCGGTGCCGATCCCCGCCGCGCCTGCTACGCCTTGGCCCTTTAAATCACGACTGGTCCCCTCTCCCTCGATGGGAGAGGGTTAGGGTGAGGGTGGAACCCTTTTGGAACGCCAGACCATTTCTTTGACTGGAGCGTAGGGGCGAGGCATGCCTCGCCCCTACCGATTTCCCTCGCTCATCCCCGCCAATCCGCCTCACCTCCTTACCCCGCCGGCGTAGCGGCCAACTGCCGCCCCGAAGCGCGCCCCAACCCAAACCAGATAGCCGTCAGCAGGCACAAGCCGGCGGCGACGCTGATTGACGTTGACCAACCCACCCAACCGGCGGCCGCGGCCAGCGGCAATGCCCCCAGGTGGTGAAAGCCGGGCGTGAAGTGCAGAATCCCCATCACGCGGCCCCGGATCTCGGCCGGCGCGGACAGTTGCAGGATCGTCGTCGCAAGCGGCCACACGGTGCCCAGGCTCAACGCCCCCACCAACAAGAACAATGCCCACGACGCCCAGAAACTCGACGACCACGCGAACAGCGTCAGGCAGCCGCAGAACAGTGCGAGACATACCAGCAGCCAACGGTACAACCAGCGCCGCCCCATGAACGTGATGCTCAGATTGCCCACCAACGAGCCAACCCCGTTGGCCAACAGAAGCAGTCCGGCCCGGTAGGCGTCGGCGCCCAGGTGCTCTTGCGCGAACGCCGGCAGCGCCGCCAGGTGGCTCATGCCCAGCCCGCCCCACGAGCATGCCAGCACGATCACAGTGAGCAGCACCGGCGAACGCCAGATTTGGACCAGCCCGTCGGTGAAATTGCGCAGCACCGGCTCGGATGCGGACCTTGGCCTCTGATGCGTAACCCTGATCCAGTACACCGAAAAAACGCTCGCCAGGTAGCACGATCCATTGACGAACAGCGCCGCGCTGATGCTCCAGTGGTCAATCGCAAGCCCAACCAGCGGCGGCCCGACGATCCTACCGATGTGCACCGCCGCGTTGAATTGCGCCACCGCGTCCAGCAACTCGCGTTGGTCCACCAGGTCGGCGACCATCGCCACCCGCGCCGGTTGATTCAACGCTTGCAGCGAACCCAGCACTACCGCAGCCAGATAGATGTGCCAGACCGTCACCATGCCCGTCAGCGAAAGCGTCGCCAGCACCGAGATGACTGTGCCAACCAGGAACTGGATCGACATCAACAGCCGCTTCCGGTCGATGGCGTCGGCAATCACGCCGCCCACCATCAGCAGGCCCACGTTGGGCACTCCATACAGGAACAGCACCAGCCCGAACTGCGTCTTGGAACCGGTGACCTCCAGCACCAGCCAACCCAGCACCAGGAACTGCATCCCCTGCGCGAAGGCCTGGGTGGCCGAACTCGTCCAGTACCACCGGAAGTTGGAAGAACGCCACGGACCCACGGCCCGCCGCACGTAGCCTGCGACCCCACGCCCGTCGGCTTGCTGGTCTACCAAAACGGAGTCTCTGACCGGCGTGCGGATTCACACGGCGGGGACATCAGGTGTAAGCGGCAAATCACGCGCCGATTGTAATTCATCGGAACACCCACCGGGTTAGTACCGTCTGGTGAAACAGGGCAATCGCGTCTTCAAAACAGACGATGCCGGTGCCTGCATTACATTCCGTTTGGTGATAATGTCCACACACCTCGTTGCCTCAAAGTCCCCGAAGCCAGCCCATAACCCCAAAACTCCCAAATCAAAATATCCT